>NZ_JADYWO010000003.1:0-452050 GCF_015864775.1 Pseudoalteromonas sp. NSLLW218
TTCTATGGTGAGGGATGGTGTCATGTGGGATCCTAAAATGGTTTGAAATTAGGAATTGACACCATAGTCACTTGTTAGGCTTTGATTACACTAGCCTATTTTAAAATCACTTTCCCTGGACCATTTGAACCAGGAAATTGCCATCCCATGTGAGTTACTGTATTGATAACAGAACAAATAAGGTCACAGGTGTGTTTTTGTACCTGAATTAAAAAATTGATATTTATTGGAGTTTCAAATTTTTCTTTTTGTTTATTAATAAAGAAAGGTATTGAAGCTCCGTTTGAGTCAGGGCTTCCCCACGACCCATGGCATAAAACGTTACGTAGTTTTGAAGCTTTTTTAATATCCTCGATTAGTAAATCAAAGTTATCAATTGTACCGTTAGAATGAGAACGAACAGCTTTACCATAAGTATCAATTAAACCTCCAAGAGGATCTGATAGGGAACGCTCTAACTTAGGAATCCATTCTGAGAATACTTTATCGATATCTTCTGTTTTGTACTCGGTTGTGGCGGTAAACGCAAATATAGCTTTAGCTAGGGTATCTTCCAAGAAACCGAAAGTAGCAATCGTTCTACCTAATTTTTCCCAAAATTCTCCATCATGGGAGTGTGTAGGAAAATTTTCAGGTAATTCTTTGTGGTCAACTACATTTCCAGACACTTTATTATCTCCAAAGTATGAAAAAAGCCTAACGCCCAAAGCAGCGGCGCGCGTTAGCGCGTCCGTTTCTGACTTTGCTTGTTAGTGGTTTTTCTAAGTAACATACTATTTTACGACCATTTGACCTAAATGATACCCGCCTATGAAAGCAGGTATAAGTAGAAAAAAGACTATCGTTTGCCACTTTTTACCTCTTGGATTTAGCAAATGAAAAGGATAAACATCAAGCAAACCATAAATTAATCTCTGCCACCATGGAATGGTTTTAATTACTATCTCGAAATCATCTACCACGTTTTTGCTTGCTCTATTTGTGGCAAAAATCATACCTATGATTGAGAACGCAAATAGAAAAAACCAAATGAGTTTAGGCTCCATACTTATACCGCTAACGCTTTGCTAAGCGGTAAATAATGGTTGGCTATAATCGCGAAGCGATGGCCAACTGTTATTTTTCCGTTTGAGCAACTTGTTATACAACTTATTTAATTTCGTAAATTGCTTGAGATGCACTCATGAACTTATGAATTTTATTACCTTTAATCTCAAACTCAGCTTGAGACGCACTCATATACTTATGAATACGATTACCTTTGATTTGATATACAGGTTGTGACGCTCTCATATATTCATGAATTTTATCACCACGAATTTCATAAATAGCTTGGCTTGCACTCATGTACTTATAAATTCTTTTTCCATCATATTCAGTTGACATAAACACATATCCTTAGAGTTGTATAACAATTTTATAGTGCGCTCATCGCGCATATATCTGCCAACGATACGCTCATGTATTTTATAAATCATTTTTACCAAATAACTTAACACATTGCTATATATAATTTTTATTAGCATTCAAACTCTCAATAAAAGACAAAATGCGCTCGCCGCTCATTTCCTTGAATATGTGTGCATCACAACTATACTGTATATAAAAACAGCGCCATTATTGGTAATAGTATGAAAACACGTTCCCCATTTTTAAATTATATAGCCGATTATATGTTGGTACGTCAGTATTCATTACGCACCGTAGATACCTACCTAAGATGGATTGCATCTTATATCCATTTTCATAATAAACGCCATCCCGCCTCAATGGGAGACAATGAAGTCGAGTGCTACTTAGAACATTTAGTGTTAAAGCAAAACGTTGCACCACGTACGCAAGCCACTGCACTCAATTCATTGTCATTTTTATACAAACATATAATAAAAAACGAACTTTCATTAAATTTAAATTTTGCCCGTAGTAAAAAACAAGCAAAGCTCCCTGTCGTGATGACCCCAGAGGAAGTTAAAATGTTGATGGCTCATTTAAATAAGCGCTATTATTTAATTGCAGCACTTATGTATGGAAGTGGTTTAAGAGTAATGGAAGCGGTGCAATTAAGGGTGAAAGATATTGATTTTGATTATAAATGTATTCAAGTATGGAATGGCAAAGGAAATAAACATCGTATTGTAACGCTCGCTACAGAGCTGGTCCCTATGCTGAGAACTCAAATTTTAAACGTTGATGACTACCTAAAGCTTGATTTAAATAACACTAAATATGCCGGCGCGTGGATGCCATATGCCTTAACAAAAAAATATCCTTCAGCCGCAAAAACACTAGCATGGCAGTATTTATTTCCTTCTCATATGTTAAGTTCAGATCCTTAAAGTGGTGAAATAAGGCGACATCATTTTCATCACTCTTGTATTAGAAAAGAGGTTAAAAAAGCCGTCCAAAAATCAGGGTTAACAAAAATAATAACACCTCATACATTAAGGCACTCTTTTGCTACTCATCTACTGCAAAATGGCGCCGATATAAGAACTGTTCAAGCTCAGCTTGGCCATTCTGATGTTAAAACCACACAAATTTATACTCATGCATTGCAGCAAGGTGCCAATGGTGTTATCAGCCCTTTTTCAAGTTTATAAATCTCCCCGATTTAAAATAAAAAAGCACAGCCCACAAGCGCCATGCTTTTTAAATCAATCTTAATCCCGCTTGTTTTACAAACGAATTCCGCCGTCTATTTCCACCACGCGACCGGTAAAAAAGTCGTTTTCGATTATGTATTGTGCAGTATGGGCAATTTCGTCGCTTTCGCCTAAGCGCCCTACTGGCGTTACTGCAAGCATACGTTGTTTGGCTTCGGGCTTCATGGCGTCGGTCATGGCGGTGCTTATAACACCTGGTGCAATAGCGCCTACGCGTATACCAAATCGACCAAGTTCTTTAGCCCATGTGGTGGTAAGTGCCACTACGCCTGCTTTTGATGCCGCGTAATTTGTTTGGCCTATGTTACCTGCGCGCGCTACGCTCGACATATTAACTATAACGCCGCCTTTACCTGATTCAATCATGTGGCTTGCGGCTTCCCGCCCAGCTAAAAACACACCGGTCAGGTTTACATCAATCACTGATTGAAATTGCTCAAGAGACATTTTTTTTACGACTTTACCGTCTTTAGCTTTTATAAACATGCCGTCGCGTAAAATACCGGCGTTGTTTATAAGCACACCAATGTGGCCAAAATTGCTGTTAATGGTATTAAATACGTTTTCTACTTCGCTCTCATTTGTTACGTTTGCGGCATAACCTTTAATAGTGCCAGATACACCTTCAAGCTGTGTTAATTGCATGAGTTGCTCGCATGCGGTGTTTAATAAGTCTTGTGCCATATCTATTAAAGCAATGTTAGCGCCCATAAGTGCAAACTTTTGCGCCATTGCAAAGCCTAAACCTTGTGCGCCACCGGTTATTACTACCGTGTTACTTTTAATTTCCACGCGTTGCTCCTACTTAGAAAACAGTTTAAAAATGGCACTAAAGTCATCACTACCCGCACCTTGGTGCTGTAGCATAGTGTATAAATTTTTAGCCATTGAACCCATTGGGGTTGATGAATTACTTTGCTGCGCGGCTTCCATGGCAAGGCCTAGGTCTTTAGCCATTAAATCAACCATAAAGCCTGGTTTGTAATCGTTACTAGCCGGTGCGGTATCCATTACACCTGGGCAAGGGTTGTAAAGTTCAAGCGTCCAGTTACGGCCCGAACTTGCGGTCATTATGTCGCTAAGTACTTTAGGATCGAGGCCGTTATTTATACCCATTTGCAGTGCTTCGCTGGTGCCTGCCATTAAAATACTGAGTAGCATGTTATTACATATTTTTGCTACTTGCCCTGCGCCAATATCGCCTGCATGAAATATGTTTTTACCCATATCACTAAGCACTGTATTTGCTTTATCGAACGCTGCTTTTTCGCCACCTACAATAAAGGTAAGAGTGCCAGCAGTTGCGCCTGCAACGCCACCCGATACCGGTGCATCTACAAAGCTAATGCCCTGCTCGCCAAGTGTACTGCCTACAATACGTGCTGATTCTGCATCTATTGTTGAGCAATCAATTACTAATGTATTTTTGCTCAGCACGTTAATTAAACCGCTGTCGTCGTTATTACCTAAATAAAGCGATTTAACATGTTTGCCCGCAGGTAACATACTAATAAGTACGTCAGCATTAGTTGCGCACTGCTTTGCATCAACTGCTGCTTTTGCGCCTTTACTTGCAAGCTTATTTACGACCGACTGGTTTAAATCGAACACACTAACAGTATGCCCAGCTTTAATTAAGTTAGCCGCCATTGGGCCGCCCATATTACCTAAGCCGATAAAACCAATATTTAGTTTAGTCATCGTCTTTCCTTTATTTGTGTATTGGCGTGTCTAAGCCATTGAGAGGGTGTTTTTCGCCAAAGCGGTTAGCAAAAAAACTGTCGATTATTGTTTGTGGTACATCACTTAGTGTTTTGTACTGCCAATTAGGCGCGCCGTCTTTATCTATTAATAACGCCCTTACACCTTCTTGAAACTCACCTACTTCGCCAGCACGAACCGACATACCTAGCTCCATTTTAAAACACGCTAATAAGCTTTTGCCTTTGCTGGTTTTTAATTGCTCACTAACGAGTGCACAACTTAATGGGCATCCGTGTTTAAGTGATTTTTGAGCGCGTTGTAACCACTTGTCATCAGTGGTTAGCCCTAAAATATAATTAACCTGCTCTTGCAAGGTTTTAAACTCACCCAGTTTTTGAATCGTTTTTAGGTTAGCTTTTATATTGCCTTTAGGCATACGCGCCGACTGGTTGTCTAAATCGGTGAGCAAATCGGTTAATCGATCATGATTTAAGCTCGCAGTTTTGCCCCACTTTGCAGTTAAAATTTGCGCAAGCATGGCATCATATTTATTACTATCGATAAAGTGATCTGCAAGCGATACAAAACGCGCGTCGTCGCAGTTAATTGATGCCGACGTTAGCCCTAAAAATAGCCCCACACTTTGTGGCATTTTATGTAAAAAGTAACTGCCGCCTACATCAGGGTATAAACCTATGGTTTGCTCTGGCATGGCAATGCGTGATGTTTCGGTTACAACGCGGTGGCTAGCACCGGCCATTAACCCTAAACCGCCGCCCATTACTATGCCGTTACCCCAAACAAGGATTGGTTTATCAAAGGTATGAATAAGGTAATCAAGTTTGTACTCTAGTGTAAAAAACTCTTCAACTAGGCTTGTTGGTTTACCTTGCTCCATCGCATGATGAAGGCTGACAACATCGCCACCAGCACAAAATGCTTTATCGCCTGCGCCTTTTAACAACACCATTGCAATAGCATCATCGTCTTGCCAAGCTCGCAGCTGCGGTTCAAGTAACTTGATCATCTCAAAATTAAGTGCATTTAAGGCTTTTGGCGCGTTGAGTGTAATAAGCCCAATTAAACTGCCATTTTCTGCGGTTGCGGTTTCAAATACTACGGGCTCATCGGCGTTATTTAATACTGTTAAAGCACTCATTAGCCGTTTACCCAGTTAGCGCGGCGTTTTTCTAAAAAGGCATTTACGCCTTCTTGTTGATCTTGTGTATCAAACAATCCAACAAACAATTCACGCTCAAGAGGCAATACACTTGCCATCGGTTGATGACGCCCTTTTTGAATCAATGTTTTACATGCTGCAACTGAGGTGGGGCTTTGATCGGCCACTTGGTTGGCAAGCTTTAATGCCGCTGCAAAGCTTTCACCGTGTGGTACTACTTCTTCTACTAAGCCAATTTGTAGGGCTTTATCGGCTTTCAAGCGCTCGCCGCATAAAATCATGCGTTTTGCCCAGCCTTCGCCTACAAGCCATGCTAAATTTTGTGTACCACCCGCACAGGGTAATAACCCTACTTTAGCTTCAGGCAATGCCATTTGTGCTTGCTCTTCCGCAATACGTATATCGCACCCAAGCGCCACCTCTAGCCCGCCGCCCATTGCGTAACCGTTAATGGCAGCAACCGACACGCCTCTAAAATTAGTAAGCGCTTCAAATGCTTCACCAAATACACGCGACATATCAGCAGCTACGCCTTTATCGCCACATGCAAATACGTTTAGGTCGGCACCCGCGCTAAAAAACTTCTCGCCTTCGCCAGTTAGTACTAATGCATAAATATTTTTATTGTTATTAAGCGCGTTAACGGTATTTTTTAAATCAACTAAGGTGTCTTTTGTCCACGTGTTTGCTGGCGGATTAGACATAGTTAAAATTGCAACATGACCTTCGGTTGTTAGTTCAATACTCGGATTAGATTCTGACATAAATTGCTCCTTATAAAACGTCGCTTGCTGACTGCGCTAAAATACGGCGCGCAATAATTACACGCATGATTTCGTTAGTGCCTTCTAAAATTTGATGAACTCGTACGTCACGTACATGACGTTCAAGCGGGTATTCTTTTATGTAACCGTAACCGCCATGAATTTGCAGTGCGTCGTTACACACGGTAAAGCCAACATCAGTAGCAAAGCGTTTAGCCATGGCGCAGTAAGTTGTTTTTTCAACATCGTTATTATCAAGTTTAAACGCAGCAAGCCTAACCATTTGGCGCGCGGCTACCAGTTCGGTGTTCATATCGGCAATTTTAAATTGCAGTGCTTGAAACGCAGCCAATGGTTTACCAAATTGAGTGCGCTCTTTTAAGTATTCGCGGGCGGTATTAAGCGCTGCTTGCGCTGTACCAATTGAACATGTGGCAATGTTAATTCGACCGCCATCAAGGCCTTGCATCGCAAATTTAAAGCCTTCGCCCTCTGCCCCTAATAAGTTATGCGCAGGAATGCGCACATCTTCAAAGCTAATTAGGCGTGTAGGTTGTGCGTTCCAACCCATTTTTTCTTCTGCTTTGCCGTATTCAACACCTTTTGCGTCGGCCGGGACTACAAATGCCGAAATACCAGCAGCACCTTCGCCGCCTGTACGTGCCATTACAACTAATACTTCGGTTTCGCCAGCGCCCGATATAAACATTTTTGAGCCGTTAATAACGTACTCATCACCCTCAAGCACGGCTTTTGTTTTAAGTGATGCGGCGTCTGAGCCAGAGCCTGGCTCTGTTAAACAGTAAGAGGCAAGTAGCTCGCCCATTACTAATTGCTCTACGTATTTGTCTTTAACGGCATCGGTACCAAAACTTGCTACCATCCACGTGGCCATATTATGAATGGTTAACATGGCCGTTGTTGCGGTACAGCCCATAGCAAGCTGTTCAAAAATAATGCTCGAATCTAAACGTGATAAGCCAAGGCCGCCAGCTTCCTCTGGCGTGTATAAACCACAAAAACCAAGCTCGCCTGCTGCTTTAATCGTGTCTTTAGGAAAAATATGTTCGCGATCCCATTTTGCCGCATAGGGTGTAAGTTCCGACTCGGCAAATTGTCTTGCAGTTTGCGCAAAGGCTTGTTGATCTTCTGATAAGTTAAAGTCCATGGTAGAGACCTCTTTAGTTGTGTGTTTGTTGTTGTGTGTTTGTTGCGTGTCGCTTTCCCATTAAGGGGATAGTTAGTGACGAGCAGCGAAGACTTATGTGTGTGTTGTGTGTGAAGTAGCCTTCGCGCCCATCTTTTTTATTATTAGTTATTCGTTTTAATCATGATTACTTTAAGTTAATACTCATGTTTGGACCCGACGCAATGTCGTCTTCAAACCAACGTGAGGTAATCGTTTTAGTTTCTGTGTAAAAACGAATACCTTGTTTACCGTACGTGTGTGTATCGCCGTAAAACGAGCCTTTCCATCCAGTGAACGAAAAGAACGGAAGTGGCACCGGAATTGGCACATTAATACCTACTTGGCCTACTTCAATTTCGTGTTGGAATTTACGAGCCACTGCGCCGCTTGACGTAAATAATGAGGTGCCATTACCGTAAGGGCTGTCGTTAATAAGTGCGATTGCTTCATCAAGCGTGTCTACAAACATACACGCCAGTACTGGGCCAAATATTTCTTCTTTGTATAAATCCATCTCTTTTGTAACATCAGTAAATAACGTTGGACCAACCCAGTTACCTTGCTCAAAGCCTTCAACCGTAAAGTCAGAACCATCAATTAGACAAGTAGCACCTTGCTCTTTACCACCGGCAATAAGTGATAAAATACGTGCTTTTGCTGCTTTTGATGTTTGCGGTCCGTATGCAGCATTTGCATCATCCCACACGCCTGGGCGTACATTTTCAAAGCCTGCTTTAATTTCGTCTACCCATTCACTTGCCTGACCGACAAATACAGCAACCGAAATACCCATACAACGCTGGCCAGCAGCACCGACTGATGCGCCTACTAGGTTGTTTACAACGTGCGATTTACTTGCATCAGGCATAATAACCATGTGGTTTTTAGCACCAACACACGCTTGCACACGTTTAAGATTTTGTGTGCCTTTAGAATAAATATAAGCACCTACGCCACATGAGCCAACAAACGAAATAGCGCGTACTGCTTTGTCTTCTAGTAAGCGATCTACTTGTGGTTTTGTACCGTGTACAACTTGTAATACGCCTTTTGGTGCGCCGGCTTCAATAAATAGCTCTGCTAAACGCATTGGTGTAAGTGGATCTTGTTCAGACGGTTTTAAAATAAAGGTGTTACCACACACAATAGCCAGCGGGAACATCCAAAGTGGGATCATTGCAGGGAAGTTAAACGGGGTAACACCTGCACACACGCCAAGTGGCTGCATGTAAGAATACGTATCGATTTTGCGCGCTACGTTTTCCATTGTTTCACCCATCATTAATGATGGTGCGTTAGCGGCTTGTTCTACTACTTCAATACCACGCCAAACATCGCCTTTTGCATCTTCAAATGTTTTACCCAATTCATGGCAAATAATGGTAGCAAGCTCATCATGGTGTTCTTTTAATAGCGCAGCGTACTTCATCATAATGCGAGCACGTTCAGTAATGGGTACGTCTTTCCATGTTTTAAACGTCTCTGAGGCTGAGGCAATTGCCGCGTCCATTTCTGACTCTGTGGTACATGGCACTTGTGCAAGTACTTCTTGAGTTGCTGGGTTTATAACATCGATAAGCTCTTTTGACGCTGATTGAATAAATTTGCCATTAATAAGTAGTGGAACTTGGTGCATGATTAAATCCTAGTGTGTGAGTTGTGTGTTCTCTTTTGAAATTGGTAGCGCCGCTTTATTAGTATTATTAGTGCAGCGCTTTTATAGTTATTAATTTAGGTATTCGTTTAACTCTTCATGTTGCTGTTAAATACCTATTTAGTAAGCTTCTACAGCCATAGCAACCGCTTCACCACCACCAATACATAAAGACGCAATGCCTTTTTTAAGGCCTCGGTTTTTAAGAGCATGAATAAGCGTTACTAAAATACGCGCGCCACTTGCACCAATTGGGTGGCCAAGTGCACATGCACCGCCATTAACGTTTACTTTGCTTTCATCAAGTTTTAACTCGTTAATAGCCAGCATGGTTACCATGGCAAATGCTTCGTTAATTTCCCAAAGGTCAACATCGTTTACAGACCAACCTGCTTTTTCAAGCACGCTGTTCATAGCTCCTACTGGCGCAACTGTAAATTCACTTGGTTTTTGAGAATGTGTACTGTGCGCTACAATTTTACAAAGCGGTGTTAAGCCCTGCTCTTTTGCTTTTGATTCGCTCATTAATATAAGCGCCGCGCCACCGTCTGAAATTGACGATGAATTAGCCGCTGTAATGGTTCCATCTTTTTTAAAGGCTGCACGTAAGCTTGGGATTTTTTCTGGACGGGCGTTACCTGGTTGCTCATCAATCGATACTGTTACGTCACCTTTACGTGTTTGCATAGTATGGGGTGCAACTTCGTTATCGAAGCTACCGTTTTTTATAGCGGCTTTTGCTTTACTTAATGAGCCCAGTGCAAACGCATCCATTTGCTCGCGGCCAATGCCGTACTCGTCGGCGGTGTCTTGTGCAAAACAGCCCATTGCTTTGTTATCGTAGGCGTCTTCAAGGCCGTCGCTCATCATGTGATCTTTTATTTCGCCATGACCCATTCGCATTCCACCACGTGCTTTTGGAATAAAGTATGGTGCGTTTGTCATGCTTTCCATGCCACCGGCAATAGCAGATTGAATAGAGCCCGCTTTAATTAAATCATTTGCAAGCATGGCTGCTTTTAAACCAGAGCCACATACTTTGTTAATTGTTGTAGCACCCGTACTAAGTGCAAGGCCTGCTTTTAACATTGCTTGGCGAGCAGGCGCTTGTCCAAGGCCTGCTGGTAATACACAGCCCATAATTACTTCGTCTATTGCGTTATTAGCTAAACCAGTTTGTGCAAGTGCGCTGGCAATGGCGGTTGCGCCAAGCTCGGTAGACTGCGCATCACTTAACGCTCCCATAAAACCACCCATTGGGGTACGTTTTGCTGCTACAATTACCACTGATTCTAAAGTCATGACTAACTCCGTTGTAATTTAATGCAAATAGTTGTTAGTATATTTGCTCTATTAATTTAGTATTCATTTATTATTTAATACTCATACACAATACTAACGTTTACGCCAACGTCAACTAAAAACAGCTTAATTTTTAGTTTTAAAAGTGTAAGCTTTATTTTCCAGTAGTAGGTCAACACTGAGAAAGCAAAGTTAAGTCATTGAATATTAGTAGTATAAATTAAAATTTCACACCAACACTCCTTTGTAAATAGTTTCAAATCACACCAAGCTTTACCTTTACGTAAACTTCACTTATATTGGAGTTATTCGAATGAGGTAAATACAACTATGAAACCAGATAATCAAACAAACTTTGCAAGCTCAGCCAATATACCGGCCAGTAATGAACAAACATTTAGCATTAGCGAACTCGCTAAAGAGTTTGACATTACTACCCGCTCTATTCGTTTTTACGAAGACCAAGGACTAATAACTCCAGAACGTAATGGTCAAACCCGTATTTATTCAAAACGCGACAAAGTGCGTTTAAAACTAATATTACGTGGTAAACGATTGGGCTTTACATTGGCCGAAACGGGTCGTTTGTTTGAACTGTACGACGCAGATAAATCAAGCGCAAAGCAGCTGGTTACGATGCTTGACCTTATTTCAGAAAAAAAATCCGACCTATCTCAACAAATGGACGACATTAAAGTTGTTCTTATGGAGTTGGTGACAGCCGAGCGCCGCTGCAGAGACACGCTAAACAAAATAGACGAGTAAGTTTATTTTAAAAATAACAAGACACTGACAACACACATCCCCACACAGGAATGAATCATGAGCACTATTTCACTATATAAAGAAATGAACTTTGGCCTAGGCGAAACCGCCGATATGATCCGCGACCATGTAAACAGTTTTGCGAGTCAGGAAATTGCCCCGCTTGCTGAAAAAACTGATTTAGATAACGCTTTTCCAAATCAACTTTGGACACAAATGGGCGAAATGGGCGTACTGGGTATGACCGTATCTGAAGAGCTAGGCGGCGCAGGGTTAGGTTACTTAGAACATGTTATTGCCATGGAAGAAATTAGCCGTGCAAGTGCCTCTATTGGCCTAAGCTATGGCGCGCATTCAAACCTGTGTGTTAATCAAATCAACCGTAACGGCACACAAGCTCAAAAAGAAAAATACTTACCAAAGCTTATTAGTGGTGAACATATTGGCGCCCTAGCAATGAGCGAGCCTAATGCGGGCTCTGACGTTGTATCGATGAAACTCAAAGCCGAAAAAAAAGGCGATAAGTACATTTTAAACGGCAATAAAATGTGGATCACCAATGGCCCTGACGCACACACACTCGTTATTTATGCTAAAACAGATTTAGATGCCGGCGCTAAAGGCATTACCGCGTTTATTGTTGAGAGCAACTTCCCTGGTTTTTCAACGGCGCAAAAGCTCGACAAACTGGGCATGCGTGGCTCAAACACCTGTGAACTTGTATTTGAAAACTGTGAAGTGCCAGAGGAAAACATTTTAGGTAACTTAAACGAAGGCGTTAAAGTACTTATGAGTGGCCTTGATTACGAACGCGTAGTACTTGCAGCAGGCCCGCTTGGCATAATGCAAGCGTGTATGGACATAGTAGTTCCGTACATTCATGAGCGTAAACAGTTTGACACCCCTATTGGTCAATTTCAGTTAATTCAAGGCAAAGTAGCCGACATGTATACACAAATGAATGCTGCGCGCTCATACGTATACACGGTAGCTCGTTCTTGTGACCGTGGCGAAACCACCCGTAAAGATGCAGCCGGTGCTATTTTATACGCCGCAGAGCTTGCAACTAAAATGGCGCTTGATGCGATTCAAATTTTAGGTGGCAATGGCTACATAAATGAATACGCCACAGGCCGCTTGCTGCGTGACGCTAAATTATACGAAATTGGTGCAGGTACATCTGAAATACGCCGCATGCTTATTGGTCGCGAACTTTTCACTGAAAGCCGTTAAGGATTAAACCATGACGATTTTAAAATCGAGCGTAAACCCCCACGACCCAACGTTTGTACAAAACCATAAAAACATGTCGGCGCTGGTGGACGATTTACGCAGTAAGGTAGCAACAATTAGCCAAGGCGGAGGCGCTGCATTAAAGGAGCGCCACGAAGGCCGTGGTAAATTATTTGTACGCGATCGTATAAGTACGTTAATTGACGAAGGCTCACCGTTTTTAGAAATTTCACAATTTGCTGCCTTTGGTGTTTACGAGCAAGCAATACCGTGCGCCGGTGTTGTAGCTGGTATTGGCCGTGTAAAAGGCATTGAATGTATGATTATTGCAAACGATGCCACGGTTAAAGGCGGTACGTATTTTCCGCTTACTGTTAAAAAGCATTTACGTGCACAAGACATCGCAGAGCGCTGCCACTTACCGTGTATTTATCTTGTGGATTCGGGCGGTGCAAACCTGCCAGAGCAAGATGATGTATTTCCGGATAAGCTGCATTTTGGTCGTATTTTTTACAATCAAGCCCGTATGTCGGGTAAAGGTATTTCACAAATTGCCGTGGTAATGGGGCTGTGTACCGCAGGTGGTGCGTACGTACCTGCAATGGCCGATGAAAGCATTATTGTAAAAGATCAAGGCACTATATTTTTAGCAGGTCCGCCGCTTGTAAAGGCAGCCACCGGCGAGGAAGTAACAGCCGAAGAACTAGGCGGCGCCGATGTGCACTGTAAAGTGTCGGGTGTTGCCGATCACTACGCTGAAAACGATGCTCATGCCCTGTCTATTGCGCGCCAATGTATTGAGCGCATTAACTACACACGCCCTAATGCGCCATTACTTAAACAAGAGCTAGAAGATGTAAAACCACCGCGTTACGATATTAACGAACTTTACGGCATTGTAGGTACCGACCTTAAAAAGCCATTTGATGTACGAGAAGTAATAGCGCGCACTGTAGATGACTCATCATTTGATGAATTTAAACGCTATTTTGGTGAAACGTTAGTTACCGGTTTTGCCAGCATTTATGGCAATCCGGTTGGCATAGTGGCTAATAACGGTATTTTATTTAGTGAGTCGGCGCAAAAAGGCGCGCACTTTATTCAGCTGTGTGCTCAGCGCAATATTCCTTTAGTGTTTTTACAAAATATTACCGGCTTTATGGTGGGTAAAAAATATGAAGCCGAAGGCATTGCAAAGCACGGTGCTAAAATGGTGATGGCTGTTTCGTGTGCTGATGTGCCTAAATTTACAGTACTTATTGGCGGCTCTTACGGCGCAGGTAACTACGGAATGTGTGGCCGTGCATTTGAACCAACCATGATGTGGATGTGGCCTAATGCCCGTATTTCGGTTATGGGCGGCGAGCAAGCAGCGGGTGTAATGGCACAAGTTAAACAAGATGGTTTAGCACGCAAAGGTCAAAGCATGAGCGAGCAAGAAATAAGTGACTTTAAAAAGCCAATTATTGATCAGTACGAAGAACAAGGTCATCCGTATTACGCCAGCGCACGCTTGTGGGATGACGGCATTATAGATCCTGCCGACACGCGTAATGTATTAGGGCTCGCGTTAACGGCTGCAAACAACGCACCAAAACGTGATTCGAAATTTGGCGTATTTAGGATGTAAACGGAGCGCAAAATGTCAGTAACACTACAAATAACAAAATCTAATGTGGCTGTACTTGTGTTAAGCCGCCCAGAAAAAAGAAACGCATTTAATAGCGAAGTAATACACGAGCTGATTCAGTGTATCGAACATGCAAATACGCTTGATATTCGTGCTTTAGTTTTAAAAACTGAGGGCAAGCATTTTTCAGCCGGTGCCGATTTAGCCTGGATGAAATCGATGGCGGATAACAACTACGCCGATAACCTAGCTGATTCAATGCAATTAGCTAAATTAATGCAGGTATTGGCAAGCTCGCCGCATCCAACAATTTGCGCTGTGCAAGGTGCTGCTTTTGGTGGTGCACTGGGCTTAATTGCCTGTTGCGACATAGCCCTTAGTAAAGACGATGCGCAATTTTGTTTAAGTGAAGTAAAGTTGGGCCTTATTCCTGCGGTTATTAGCCCATATGTCATTAAAGCGATTGGTGAACGTGCTGCTCGTAGGTACTTTTTAACGGCTGAAGTGTTTGATGCCCATACTGCTAAACAACTTGGTTTAATTCATCAAGTAACCGGTAATTTAGACTGTGCGGTCGATAATATGCTGCAAACACTAATTGATAACGGACCTGTAGCAGTAAAAGCCGCAAAAGCATTAATTAACGATGTAGCAAATAAACCAATAACCGATGAACTCATTGAGCTTACCGCAGAGCGTATTGCAAAAATTCGCGTATCTGAAGAAGGTCAAGAAGGGCTAACTGCTTTTTTTGATAAACGCCCACCCGCTTGGCAACTGTAGGATTGATTATGAACACACAACGATTACAAAAAATACTGATTGCCAATCGCGGAGAAATTGCGTGCCGAGTAATGCGCAGCGCAAAACAAATGGGCTTAACCACGGTCGCGGTTTATTCTGATGCAGACAAACATGCCCAGCACGTAAAAATGGCTGACGAGGCTTACCATATAGGTGCCGCGCCAAGTAAAGATTCGTATTTGGTAGCAGACAAAATTTTGCAAGTTGCCAAAGACTGCGGCGCTGATTGTATTCATCCAGGGTATGGTTTTTTATCTGAAAACAGCGAATTTGCTAAAGCCTGCGAAGCTAATAACATTGCTTTTGTAGGACCATCAGCAAGTAGCATTGAAGCTATGGGGTCTAAAACCCGCGCTAAAGAAATAATGGCAGCTGCTAACGTGCCGCTAGTGCCTGGTTATTACGGTGAAAAACAAGATCCTGCCTTTTTACAAAGTGAAGCTGAAAAAATTGGCTACCCTGTACTAATTAAAGCCGCCTTTGGTGGCGGTGGTAAAGGTATGCGCGTTGTACAAAACGCCAAACAATTTATGAGTGCACTTGAGGGCGCACAACGTGAAGCGATTGCCGGTTTTGGTAACGATTTAGTATTGCTTGAGCGCTATGTAAACCAGCCTCGCCATGTTGAAGTGCAAGTCTTTGCAGACAATTACGGTAACTGTGTTTATTTAGGCGATCGTGATTGTTCTTTGCAACGTCGTCATCAAAAAGTAATTGAAGAGGCCCCTGCTCCGGGTTTATCTGACGAGCTACGCAAAGAAATGGGCGAAGCGGCTGTACGTTGTGCTTTGGCTATAAATTACCGTGGTGCAGGTACTGTTGAGTTTTTACTGTGTGGCGATGAATTTTTCTTTATGGAAATGAACACGCGCCTTCAAGTAGAACACCCTGTAACCGAAATGGTAACCGGTGTAGATTTAGTCAATTGGCAAATTAATATTGCAGGCGGGCAAACACTACTGCTGGAACAAAGTGATATTCAATTGCAGGGTCATAGCTTTGAAGCGCGTATATACGCAGAAGATCCAGCTAACGACTTTATACCATGTTCGGGCACTATTGAAGCGTTACACACACCGCTTGACAGCGAATTTGTGCGCATTGATACAGGCATTGCTCAAGGCGACGAAATCAGTCCGTTTTACGACCCGATGATTGCAAAACTTATTGTGCACGATGATAATCGCGAACAAGCATTGAGCCGCTTACAACACGCCCTTGAACAATTTCATTTAGCGGGTTTTAGCACTAACATTGGCTTTTTACATAACTTAGCAAGCCACCCTGCGTTTAAAAAAGGTGCGCCAAGTACACACTTTATTGCAGAGCAAGGTGATTCGTTAGTTGCGGTTGATGAATCGTTATTGCAAGCAAGTCAGCTTATTGGTGCTTTTGCCTATTTAGAATCGTTAACTAGCACCCAAAATGCGCAAAACAGTGCTAGCCCTTGGCAACAACTAAGCGGTTTTACACTCAATGCTCCGCAAGCAATTAAAGTCCCTTTTGCCGATTTACAGCTAAGCGCTATAAAAACGAAAGCGGGTTATAGTATTACGCATAACGAGCACGTATTTAACCTACAAGGCACATTAAATAACAATCTTTGCAGTGTATTTATTAATGGCGAAAAACACAGCTCACACGTAACTACGGTAGATAATAATACGGTAGGTAATAGTGTAACGGTGATGAATAAAGCACTGCAAACTAAGCTTGAACTAGTTGATAAACATTATATTAGTTCGCACGAAAGCGAAGCTCTGCCACTTGCCGCCCCGCTCAATGGCACAGTAGTAAAACATCTTATCGACATTGGTAGCACAATTTCCAAAGGCGATGCGGTTGTTATTATTGAAGCCATGAAAATGGAATACACGCTTAACGCACCGCATGACGGCATTTTAAAAAGTTATTGTTTTGGTGAAGGCGAATTAGTAACCCATGGTGCCCTGCTTGCGATAGTAGAAGATATGACTGAGGAAGGTGCATAATGAATGCCTTTCCAAGTAAAGTACGTATTGTTGAAGTTGGTGCGCGAGACGGTCTACAAAACGAAAAAACAGTAAGCACAGCTGATAAAGTAGCGCTTATTAACGCCCTAAGTGCTGCAGGATTAAAAGATATTGAAGCTGGCGCGTTTGTTTCTCCTAAATGGGTGCCGCAAATGGCAGACTCAGCGGATGTAATATCAGCCCTTAATTTGCCCGATGTAAATTTAAGCGCTCTTACACCTAACTTAAAAGGTGCACAAGCAGCGCACGTTGTCGGCATTAAAGAATTTGCTATATTTACCGCTGCAAGTGAGTCGTTTTGTCAAAAAAACATAAACTGCTCAATAGAGCAAAGTATTGAACGCTTTAGCGAGGTAATGGCGTTTGCTAAAGCTAATAACATCCGCGTACGTGGTTATGTAAGCTGTGTGCTAGGTTGCCCCTATGAGGGTGAGATCAACCCACAGGCAGTATTAAGTGTATCGCAAAAGCTATTAGATTTAGGGTGTTACGAAGTAAGCCTTGGCGATACCATAGGTATTGGCACCGCTAAAAAAGTAACGCAATTAATAGAGTTACTTTTAACGCACATTGACAAAACTAAGTTGGCTGTGCATTTTCATGATACTTACGGCCAAGCGCTCACAAATATTTACGCAGCTTTAAGCCTAGGTATAGCAACGGTTGACGCGGCAGTTGCAGGCCTTGGTGGCTGTCCTTATGCTAAGGGGGCGTCAGGAAATGTTGCCACCGAAGATGTAGTTTACTTACTGCAAGGGCTTGGCATTGAACACGGAATTGATTTACAAAGGTTGAGTGACGCTGGTTGGGAGATCACCAAAGCACTTGGTAAGCAACCTGTGAGTAAAGTATCTGTGGCACTGCACACTAAATAGCTATCTTATAAAATGATGATTCAGGATAGTTAACAACAAATAGCACACATTGAGGAGAGACTCATGGCCGGTTTTGATAAGGTAGTTTATAGCTACGAAGCTGCAATGGAAGGATTAAAAGATGGCGATACCATTATTGCCGGTGGTTTTGGTTTATGTGGTATTCCTGAGGGCTTAATTAAACAAATTAAGCACATGCAAACAAAAGACTTAACCGTGGTATCTAATAACTGTGGTGTTGATGACTTTGGTTTAGGTATTTTATTACAAGACAAACAAATCAAAAAAGTAGTTGCCTCGTACGTTGGTGAAAACGCCCTATTCGAGCAGCAGTTATTAAGTGGCGAAATTGATGTAGAGCTTACACCACAAGGTACACTTGCTGAAAAAATGCGTGCTGGTGGCGCGGGTATACCTGCGTTTTACACCGCCACCGGTTACGGCACTCCAGTTGCTGAAGGCAAAGACGTAAAAGAATTTAATGGTCGCCCGTACATTTTAGAAGAGTCTATAACAGGTGAATTTGCCATAGTAAAAGCATGGAAAGCCGATCGCTTTGGTAATTTAGTGTTTAGACATACCGCCATGAACTTTAATCCAATGGCTGCAACAGCTGGCAAAATTACCGTTGCCGAAGTAGAAGAAATTGTAGAGCCGGGTGAGCTTGAACCAAGCCAAATTCATACCCCAGGTATTTTTGTAAATCGCGTTATTAAAGGCAGCTTTGAAAAACGCATTGAACGTGTAACAACACGAGATTAAGCAGGAGCATAATTATGGCATTATCACGTGAACAAGTTGCAATGCGCGTTGCACAAGAACTACAAGACGGTTACTACGTAAATTTGGGCATAGGAATTCCGACACTCGTCGCAAACTATGTACCGGATGATATTGAAGTTATGTTACAGTCCGAAAATGGCCTTTTAGGCATGGGCCCGTACCCTACTAAAGCAGAGCTAGATGCAGATATGATTAACGCGGGTAAAGAAACCGTGACAGCAGCTAAAGGTGCAGCCATATTTAATAGTGCAGATAGTTTTGCCATGATACGGGGTGGTCATGTAGACTTAACCGTTCTGGGTGCATTTGAAGTTGACCAGAACGGCAACATCGCATCGTGGATGATCCCTAAAAAGCTGATTAAAGGCATGGGTGGCGCGATGGATTTAGTCGCTGGCGCGAAAAATATTATTGTTACTATGACCCATGCAAGTAAGCATGGTGACTCTAAACTATTAGAGGCCTGCTCTTTACCGCTTACTGGCGTTAATTGCGTTAAAAAAATAGTAACAGATTTAGCCGTATTAGAAGTTAAAGACGGCGCATTTCATCTATTAGAACGCGCTCCGGGCGTATCTGTTGATGAAATCATTAGTAAAACAGCAGGTAAATTACTTGTTGACGGTGAAGTACCAGAAATGGTTTTTTAGTAACTTTTAATAAGTTAACTTAAAATAACGCTTTACCCTGTACCGACCTCATTCCCAGTGCCAATGGCGCTGAGTTACCCAAAATCCCTCTCACGAGGGATTTTTTTTATCTTTTGCCATTATTTTTACCGTCATTCATACATCTGTAGTAAATTTTATCTATAATACAAATATAAATTAAATGTAAGCGCTTAGATTCTTTGCACTATTTTGTGGATAGTCTGCACCTTTTTTGTGAACTAGCGTTGAATTTATTTTTAACCTACTGATATTTATACATTAAATAGTTGGTTCAAATTTTGCCTAAGTAAGGCGTCTCAATAAATTAAATAATTCTGGAAAACATGCAAACTCCTATTCGTGGCCTTCGCTCTTTTTGCTTTGCCGCAAGAAGCCTAAGTTTTAAGCATGCAGCTAATGAGCTGTACTTAACGCCTTCTGCGGTAAGCCATCAAATAAAACAACTTGAAGAACAACTTGGTATTGAGCTTTTTCAACGTAAAACGCGTTCAATTAGCTTAACCACAGCGGGTAAAAACTTTTTTGATGCGGTGTCTCCTATCATCACAATGTTAGAGAGCACTATTAATGAGTTTAGTCAGATGCAGCAAAATACAAATTTGACGATTACGCTACCTGAATTTTTTGCCAGCGAACTACTCATGCCTAAATTAAGTGAGTGGACGTCAGAGCACCCTAATATAAACCTGCAAATGGACACGCTTAAAACACGCAAAGAGTTAACGCGTCATAGCGATTTATCTATTGTATTGTCCTCTGGTAAACCTACTGAAGGATTAGCGACAGAGTTGTTTAACCTTGAATATATTCCTGCATGTAATAAGAAATTACTTGATCAATGGAGGGACGATCATCGTCAAGCGCTTAACCAAGTTCCGCTGATCCTCCACAAAGCTCGTCCTTGGGCATGGCACCAATGGGCTGAAAAAGCGGGTATTGATGACTTTTCTCCCTCGCAGATTATTCAAATAGATAGCATGTTTGGTGTAGCCCGTGCAGCGCAGCAAGGTATGGGGATTGCACTTATTCCACTGCCAATTAGCCAAAGTTGGTTAGATGAGCAATGGCTTTATAAATTATTTGAACAGCCTTTAACAACTAAAGATAAATACTATTTAGTGCAGCACGAATCAAGTACCCCTAATCACCCGCTTGATTTATTTGCAAAGTGGGTTGTAAGCACATTTAGAAAAATCCAAGAATAACCCTTTGTTAGGCGGGTTTATTAATACACCTAATTACGGGTTGTATTAATGGTTCGCTTAAATCTAATTTAAATTTTTGAATAATATTTTTATTTAAATACATAAACTTAACACCACGCATTAGACTAAAGTCTATAGTTTAATTTTTTTCACTCATTGGTTTCGTTTTTATCGTTTGTCGAAAATAAAGTTAAATATTAAAGTTACTCCATCAACTCAAAATAACTTACATTAAATTGTTTTTAAGAGTAACAAATGCAACCTTTTGAGTTTTAGTAACTCATAAGTAGCAGTAAAAAATCTTTATATTGTGTGTGAAGATGTTGTCAGTGTGAAAAGCGGTTCAAGTTAGGTGGTGACTTAGCTTGAACTGTTTTTATTCTTGGCTCAAACCACATGATATGTAAAACAAAGCTACTTAAGCGTAGCAAACAGAATCTTTATATTATGTGTGAAGATGTTGTCAGTGTGAAAGGCAGTTCAAGTTAGGTGGTGACTTAGCTTGAACTGTTTTTATTCTTGGCTCAAACCACACGATATGTAATACAAAGCTACTTAAGTGTAGCAAACAGAATCTTTATATTGTGTGTGAAGATGTTGTCAGTGTGAAAAATGGTTCAAGTTAGGTGGTGACTTAGCTTGAACTGTTTTTATTCTTGGCTCAAACCACATGATATGTAAAACAAAGCTACTTAAGCGTAGCAAACAGAATCTTTATATTGTGTGTGAAGATGTTGTCAGTGTGAAAAATGGTTCAAGTTAGGTGGTGACTTAGCTTGAACTGTTTTTATTGTTAAGCACATACATAATATATGTTATATACAGGTTGATAACCTTTAAAAAGCCCCGTAAGTTATAACTTACGGGGCTTTTTTAGTTAATTTTTTATTTGATATTCTTTTTTCAGTTCCTGTATTTGCACTTTATGTGAAAGCAAGAATGTATCAAATTTCTTAATCACGTCAGGGTAGTCAATCGACGATAATAAAAAGGCTTGTAAATCTACCGGTAGTTCGTTTTGAAAATAAACGGGTCGGGTTAATTTAAAGTATTTAACGATATTATAATTTAATACATCGTTAGATATGTAAATGCACTCTACTCGCTCTTTTAAAAGCATCTCTATCAATTCCCTTACATTAGCGGTTTCAATTAACTCAACGTTTTCGTTGTTCATTAATGGTTTAAAGCTTTGAGGCGTAAACCCTCTCACCGTTGCAAAACTAACGCATTCATCAATAGTGATATTTTTATTTAAACTCGCAATACCCGTTTTAGTCACAACGATTGGCTGCGAATAAATAATTTCATTTAAATCACCAAAGGAAGCTTTATAACTTGGTTTCCATTGAGGATTATCTGGGTATTTAAAATCAACATGATGGTGGTCAATAAATTCTTTATAGAGGCGATTAATTGGTAATGTGTAGAACTCAAATTTGAAATCGTGCTGTTGAGCAAACAAGGTAAGTAATTTTTGACTAAAGCCATAATAGTCACTGTTATCAGTCCCACTACCGTCAAAGTACGGAAGGTATTCTATATTTTCAACACCCACTACATAATGAGTGGCTGATTTAGCGTTGGTCATTAAGAACAGAAAAATAAAAGGTAGATAAATTGACTGCTTAGCTATTTTTGATAATAGATTCATTAATAACCTAAAGAATATATTGCTGCCCGATTTAAGCCAATCAAACTTTAACAAATTTACGGGGATTATGATAAAACTATTTTGTTTTATGCAAAAAGCCTGGCTTTAAGCCAGGCTTTTTATTTAGCTATTTAGCTTTTATCTCTTGGTACAAAATCAAGAACGGTTGCATTAATACAGTAGCGATCACGCCCTCTTGGGCCTTCACCTGGAAATAAATGCCCTAAGTGTATACCTGTACTTTTAGAGCGAAGCTCAATACGTGTCATGCCCCAGCTGCTATCGTCATGCTGTGTTACGTTGTTTTTTACTGGATGAGTAAATGACAACCAACCAGTACCTGAGTTAAACCTATCGCTTGTATCAAATAGAGGCTCTCCACTTAATTTATCAACAAATGTGCCATCGGGTGTATTTTTAAACTCTTTGTATTCTTTGCAATAGGGCCTATCTGTTCGTGCATCGAATGCAACTTTATAAGCATCACTGTTACCTAATTTGAATGCACCTAATGCTTTATAAAACTCTTCAGGCGTTGCGTACCCTTGACGGCCATATACCTCTACTCCGTTTTCTAAGAACAAAATAGTCGGCGTTGCCCATGTGGCTGACTTAATGGTTAAATCATCAAGTTGGTCAGCATGTCGAAATGTCATAGGTATGGTGCCTTTATAATCATTTGCGACTGCTTTTTTAAATTTTTCACAGTACGGACAGTATTCTCGTGAATCTAAGACTACTATTTGCTTACCTGCGAGTAGATCACTGTTGTCAGCTTTTTCTACGGGTGTTTTATTAAAAACTACGCCTGTAGAGTGATCGGGGCAATAGCCATTAGGGTTCTTTTCTAGATAATTTTGATGATATTCTTCTGCCGATACAAAACCTTCAAGCGGTTTAATAACCGTTTCGATTTTTCCGTAGCTTGCATCAGTTAAAAGCTGCTGATATTGCGATTTAACTTGCTCAGCTACTTTAGCTTGTGCATCAGAAGTCGTTAATACAATTGAACGATATTGCGTACCTATGTCGTTGCCTTGGCGATCTTTTTGAGTTGGATCGTGACTTTCAAAATAGTTTTTTAAGAGATCTTCTGCTGAAATTATATTGCTGTTATACATAACCTGTACAACCTCAGCATAATTATTCTCGTCAAAACGACGAGACTGATCGGTGATATTTCTGTACGTTGCTTTAAACCCATGGCCGTCTGCATAACCCGACTCAGCATCAATAACGCCATTAAGTGCTTCGTAGCGTTTTTCGGCTCCCCAAAAACAACCAGAACCAAGTACGATGGTTTCTACATGCATGGTGGCTTCTACATTGCTATGTTCTACCTTTTCCATAGATAAAGCAAAGCTGCCTGCGCTAAATATAATAGCAGCGCCAGATAAATATAATAAATGCTGGTGTTTCATAAAGTACCTCTTAAACAAGTGCGTGCTAATTAAGACCTCCTTATCTTAATTTTCATTTCAACCTAATTACTTATTTAGTACGAAGTGTAATAAGTTTTGGTCCTCAATAAGTTAAATACAATTAATTGAATATAAAAATACTCTTAAAGTAAGCTGGGAAAATAAACACTAAACATAACTACTTAGTCGCAATGGTGTAAATAAATTAATAAAACTGTGTTACGTTTAAATTATGTTGTACAAATAGGTTTATTTAATGAAGCCAGCTCCCCATATTTATGCATTAACAAACAGTAGTTTACTGCTTGATGCATCGCATTTAGACGCTACAGATAGACTCTCTATTCAAAAGAAAATTTGGGCTTTAACCAGCCACTGTAAAAGCACTAATGAATTTACCGATTTGGTGCCGGCCATGAACTCGCTCACTCTTTATTTAAAATCAGATAAACACTTAAATAAATGGTTACAAGTGCTACCTACACTTTGGAGTGATATTAAAAGTAGTACTTTTAAAGGGCTGCATCACTTAATCGAAACCACCTACAAGGGTGAGGATATTAATTACGTGGCTAATTATCATAATTTAAGCGCTGATGAGGTTATTAATATTCATAGTAAAACCAAATACCACGTTTTATTTTTAGGCTTTCAGCCCGGTTTTGCTTACCTACACGGCTTAGATGAGCAATTACATACACCAAGGCGTGATGAACCACGTACTAGGGTCCCTAAAGGTTCTGTTGCGATAGGTGCTTCTCAAACCGGAATTTACCCCGCTGATACCCCAGGTGGTTGGCACATAATAGGCCATACAGATACAGCTTTGTTTGATTCGACCTCTGAACAACCTTGCTTAATTCAACCAGGTGATACGCTTGAATTTGTTCCACTAGTTAATAAAGGAGCAACTCATGATTAAAGTACTTAAAAGTGGTGTATTACTTACAATTCAAGATTTTGGCCGTGAAGGCTACCGCCATTTGGGTGTAAGCAAAGCGGGCAGCTTAGACCCGTATGCGCAAATAATTGCTAACAGATTACTTAACAATAACGACAATGATGCTGTTTTAGAAATAACCGTTGGTTTGTGCGAGCTGGAATTTAGGTGCGACACAGTAATTGCGCTTCATGGTGCCGATTTGCAAGCAACCCTTGACGGACAAGCAATTCACCCTGGTTGGACATACGCAGTAAAAAACAAACAAGTACTGAGCTTTGCTACTGGTAGAGCAGGCTTGAGAGCTTATTTGGCGGTGAAACACGGTATACGAAGTACTGAAATTATGGGCTCTAAATCTACAGATTTAAATGCGTGTTTTGGTGGTATTCAAGGTAGAGCTCTCGCCACTGGTGATGAAATACCTATTACTCCTTATTATGGAAAGTTTATAAAAGTAGGTGCAATTGCACCTCCTAAGCGTAAACTTATACGATTACACCCAAGCCCCCATGCTAATTTATTAGGCGAGCCTTTACTAAGCAACTTTGTATCTACCGCATTTAAAATTAGTAGTAACAGCAACCGAATGGGCGTTAGGCTTGAGCATACTAAGAATAGCTTGGTGCATTCGCACTCTTTGCCATCACTAGGGGTGAGTCCTGGGAGTATTCAACTACCACCAAATGGTGAGCCTATTGTGCTACTTAATGATGGCCAAACCACAGGGGGCTATCCGCTTTTAGGGACTGTTATTGAAGCCGACTTACATCAATTTGCGCAATTTAGACCTTTAGATAATATTGAGTTTAAATATGTAACGTTTGAAGAAGCAGCAAAAGCGAAGCAGAAACTTGACGGGCATCTACATCAATTGAGCCTTGCACTTAAAAATAACCTATAAAAACATTCTAGAATCAACACGCCCTAGATTTAAAAAATAGGTACCATGTAATAAAGGTTCAAATTCCGACGGCAGCTAACTTACTCGCCGTTATTATTATTTTAATGTATAGCTTGGTGTTTAATGACTAAATCAACTTCTACTATGCCGTGTGTATTAATAACCGGTTTTGCTCCTTTTGGTAGCGAAACTATCAATCCTTCTTGGCAAGCAGTGCAAAAACTTGATGAAACTATCATCATGAAACACAAAATATGCACACTAGAACTTGCCTGTGAATTTAATACGTCTATCAGTCAGCTTATAAACGCCATTGAGTCGCACAATCCAGCGGTTGTTTTGTGTATAGGTCAAGCCGGTGGACGCAGTGAAATTTCAATTGAGCGTATTGCAATAAACGTTGACGATGCACGCATTAAAGACAATGCAGGCAAGCAGCCTATCGATACACCAATAGAAAAAAATGGCCCTGATGCCTATTTCACAAACTTACCAATAAAGCGCATGTTACAAGCATTGCACAACAGCAATATACCTGCTGCCATTTCGAATACGGCAGGTACGTATGTGTGTAATCACGTTATGTATGGCCTTATGCATTACATAAATGATCACTGCGCTGTAATGAAAGGTGGCTTTGTGCATATTCCTTATTTACCAAGCCAAGCTGTGCACCACAATGGCGCACCAAGCATGAGTGAAAACACTGTTATTAACGCGCTAAAAGTTATGGTTGCGCAAGCTTTGAACAATAATAGCGACGTAAAAATGGCAGCAGGTACCACTCATTAACCAATTTGGTGCGGTTACATATAACTTGGTGCATAAATTATTCTTAATTAATTGTAAAAGCTATGTGACTTGAGTAATTTTTTCTGATAAAACAAGGTTTCGCAGCACAGCAAATTGGCTTTGCTGCACACATAATAGGAATGAGGAGTTACTATGTGTTCAATTTTTGGGGTATTAGATATTAAATCTGATCCCACTCAATTGCGTACCCAAGCAATTGAAATGTCAAAACTGCTTAGACACCGTGGCCCAGATTGGTCTGGTGTATATGCATCTGAGAAAGCTATTTTAGTGCATGAGCGTTTAGCTATTGTTGGTGTATCAAGCGGTGCACAGCCTTTATACAATCCTGAAAAAACAAATATTTTAGCGGTTAATGGCGAGATTTATAATCATAAAGAACTTGCAGCAGAGCTAGACGTTGATTTTACTTTTCAAACTCAATCAGACTGTGAAGTTATTTTAGCGCTTTATAAACAAAAAGGGCCTGACTTTTTAGATGACCTAAATGGCATTTTTGCATTTTGTTTATACGACGAAGAAAATGACGCTTACTTAATTGGCCGTGATCATATTGGTATTATCCCGCTTTACACTGGTCACGACGAGCACGGTAACTTTTACGTTGCTTCTGAGCTAAAAGCACTTTCTCCAATTTGTAAGCACATTGAAGAATTTCCTCCAGGGCATTACCTGTACAGCAAAGATGGTAAAATGACGCCTTATTACAAACGTGATTGGGAAACATTTGATGCAGTTAAAGATAATAGCGCAGAAGCCCAAGACGTTAAAGATGCATTAGAAGCGGCCGTTAAACGCCAGCTAATGTGTGACGTGCCTTACGGCGTATTACTTTCTGGTGGTTTAGACTCATCCGTTATCTCTGCTATTACCCAGCGCTTTGCTGCCAAACGTATTGAAGATAACGACGAAAGCGATGCATGGTGGCCTAAACTTCATTCTTTTTCAGTTGGCCTTGAAGGCTCACCTGATTTAGCGGCTGCACAAAAAGTAGCTGACATGATTGGGACTATTCACCACCCTATTATTTTTACCATTCAAGAAGGTATTGATGCACTGCGTGAAGTGATTTACCACATTGAAACGTACGATGTAACAACGATTCGTGCCTCTACACCTATGTACTTAATGGCTCGCCAAATTAAAGCGATGGGCATTAAAATGGTGTTATCTGGCGAAGGTGCTGATGAGCTATTTGGTGGCTACTTATACTTCCATAAAGCCCCTAACGCACAAGAGTTTCATGAAGAGCTAAACCGTAAAGTATCAAAACTGCATATGTTTGACTGCTTACGTGCTAATAAATCAATGGCGGCATGGGGCGTAGAAGCACGTGTACCGTTCCTTGATAAAGAATTTGTTGATGTAGCTATGCGTATCAACCCTGAAGCTAAAATGTGTAAAGATGGAAAAATTGAAAAACATATTTTACGTGAAGGCTTTGAAGGTTACTTACCTGATGAAGTTTTATGGCGTCAAAAAGAGCAGTTTTCAGACGGTGTAGGCTACAGCTGGATTGATACGTTAAAAGAGTTTGTAAATGAGCAAGTAAGCGATCAAGAGCTTGCAAATGCGAAATTTAAATACCCTATTAATACACCAGACTCAAAAGAAGCATATTACTATCGTGCAATTTTTGAAGAACATTTCCCTGGTGATGCATCCGCTAAATGTGTACCACATGGTAAGTCGGTAGCGTGTTCGACTCCTGAAGCACTGGCATGGGACGCATCGTTTCAAAACAATGCCGATCCATCAGGTCGTGCTGCGGGCGTTCATAACGACGCATATGCAAGCAAAGGTTAATACTCTTTGTTTAGCGAAGCGTAAGCCTAAATGGCTTGCGCTTCGCTTTATAGAATTCACTTCCACCGAATCTGTTTTTTATAGCCCTGCAAATAACTTAAAAGGCTCGAGCGCTTTAATTGTTATTTATAAAAATGGGTTAACAACAAAAACAATGCAATATATTGCATCACAATCAATTCACCCTGCGACCGTATTTTTAAATCAAAATGAGATAACTAAACGCCATTGCAATATTCGCTGGTTTAACCAAACAAGTGAAATTAAACGCTGCGGACATGGCACTTTAGCGGCCGCTAATTTTTTAATAGGTTATTTAGGTTATTGCCCTAAAGTATTTACTTCAATGAGTAATGAGCGTTTTGCTATAAGAGTAAAAAAACAACGCGCCCAGTTGTTACTAAAAAGTATAGAGCCTAAAAAAAGCGAATTAGCTGCGGGTGAGTTAAAAAGTGTGTTTTCCTCAGCAATAAAAACAGCCTACAGTACCGGTGATAAAAACGGTTATACCGTCGTGCTATTTAATGAAGAAGTTGAAAAAGACGATTTAAAAAACTTACACGTTGATTTTAAAGCTTTGAGTAAACTCCACAAAAATGCAGTAATTACCCTTAGTATAAAAAATAAAGACAAGAAAAATGCCATAGCGCGTTTTAGATATTTTGCACCCCAGTTTGGCGTAAATGAGGACAGAGCAACGGGCTCTGCGGTATCTGTTATTGCCCCTCTGCTATTTAGACTGCATGGTTTAAATAAAGCTGCGCTTATACAACAATCAAATAATGGTGCATTGCTAAACTATGAGTTTAACAATGCCCAAGTTGTCATTTACTAGGGCGTGTTGATCTTTGCGAATTGAAATTTGTTCAATCTAGGGGCGATTAAATCGCGGCGTGAGGTTTGTAACCTAGTGGGCTAAGTAAAAATCGAGCAACAAAGAGTTTATCGCCCCTAGGCAGAACCCGAAGGGCAGCACATGTTTGGCATTTATGCTGCGTTATTGCCTATTTATGTGGAATAACCACACTTCATAGGCTCTGCCTTGCCTAAAAACCAAACATATTGCTGCAAATTCAACTATCAAAGATCAACACGCCCTAAACTTAAGTAACGTTTAAAGCGGTCTTAATAAGCACAAGGCAAAATAGTTACTATCGTCTTGCCATGTTTGCTCTAACTTTAAATTAGCCTGCGCTGCAAGCTGCTTAAACGACTCAAGCGTGTACTTGTGAGAGTTTTCCGTATGAATGCTTTCACCTGCTATAAAGTCTATTTGCTGATCATTTATAATCACGCTTTGAGTGCAATTACTTACTAAATGCATTTCGATACGGCTATGTTGCTCGTTAAAGCGTGACTCGTGGCTAAAATTGTCTAAGTTAAATGTGCCATTTAACTCGTTATTAATACGTTGTAGTAAGTTTTTATTAAACGCGGCGGTTATACCTAATTTATCGTTATATGCATCAAGTAACACTTGGCGCTCTTTTACTAAATCAATGCCAATTAGCACATAGCCATTTACACCACATAAGCGATGGAAATTATTCATAATTTCAATTGCTTTTACAGGTGCAAAATTACCAAGAGTAGACCCCGGAAAGTACACCAGATTTGTTTGACTATCTAAAGCTGTATCTTTGGTTAGCTGTTTAACCATTTGACTATGTGTAAAGTCTCCTAATAATGGCGAAATTGCCAAATCTGGAAATAACGGTGACAAATGAGCAAGTGAATAACTGAGCATCTCTTCAGAGATTTCAAACGGTACAAAGGTTTTTACGTTTGCCATATGCGCTAATAAATAGGCAACCTTTTTACCCGAGCCACAGCCAGGCTCTATAATAGAGAGGTTTTCAGGTAGCATTTGAGCAATCGACTGCGAATGTTGCTCTAATATAGAAAGCTCAGTTCGTGTTACGTAATACTCTTGTAATGTTGTTATTTGCTCAAATAATGCAGCACCTTTATCATCATAAAAATATTTACACGGAAGCGTTTTTTGTTGTTGAGTTAATCCGCTTATCACGTCGTTTAGAAATTCAGTGTCGGTTATGTTACTTTGCTTAATCGCTGTTACTTGGCTCATACTATATCCTTAGCTAGTCTTATCCCGCTGCACATCCACGCTTGATGCGGGTAATAAAAATTACGATATGTTTGTCGTAAATGGTTTTGAGGGGTAAACACACACCCGCCACGTAGCACCATTTGGTTATTCATAAACTTACCATTGTACTCCCCTGCTACTCCATCAATAGGCTTAAAACCAGGGTATGGTAAATATGCACTGTTCGTCCATTGCCAACACGCATCAGTTAACTGGTTTATTTCAGTATCAGTCTTTGCTTGCTGAGGTGTTAGGTCGTTATTATTAATCTCTGTTGAAGCTGTATTTTTAGCTGCATATTCCCACTCAAACTCTGTAGGCAAGCGAGCCTTTACAAAATTAGCATAGGCGCTGGCCTCAAAATAACTAACATGGCAGATTGGTGCACTTAAATTAAGAGGCTGCAATCCATAGTGTGTAAACTCAAACCACTCGTTATTTATGCAATGCCAATACAAAGGTTGCGTTAAACTATTATTTTGTATATTTGCCCAGCCGTCGCTTAACCAGTACTGTGGATTGCTATACCCACCGGCATTTATAAAGTCTAAATATTCACCATTAGTGACCAACCTGCTAGCAAAGCTGAATGGATGAATTAATACTTGGTGTTTGGGACACTCGTTATCATATGCAAATTCATCGTCGGCATTTGTGCCAATATTAATAATGGCTTGTTCAAAATTGATAAAGTTAAGGGGCTTAATATCTGCTGATTTGTTTTGGCTATTTAAAAATGATGTTTGATATTGTGGAAATAATGGGTTTACTGAAAAGTTATATTTGATGTCCATAAGCATTAGCTCTTGGTGCTGTTGCTCGTGGTTTAAACCAAGATCAATAATATCTTTAATTTGTGGGTTAACTTCAGTATTAAGCAATTCAATTACACAGCTATCAACATGCTTTCTGTAAGCTAGAACTTCATCTAAACTAGGTCTGGATAAACTACCTCGGTTGGCTCGTTTAAATTGCTCTCCAATCCCATTGTAGTAGGAATTAAAAAGCATTCTATAGTGAGAGTTAAACACAATGTACTGCTTACAATAAACACTAAGTAAAAACGTTTCAAAAAACCATGTTGTGTGTGCTAAATGCCATTTGCTTGGACTGGCATCTGCCATAGCTTGTAATTGGCAATCCTCTACAGTGAGAGGTTCTATAATAGCTAGGCTTTCGCCTCTAACGCTGCAAAAGCGTTTAACAAGTTCGTTTTGATTGGTATTGTTTGTAACGCATTCACGCATAATAGTATTAATCCTTTGCCTATCTATTTATAAAATATAGCCTAGTGTTGTGTTAAATCATATTCATATTACAACTTGATTAAAGATGCTTATCGGCTTATAAATTTATAATAACCCTAAAGGGGAATTTGCTCTTTGCTGCTTGTATTTTAATTTTTTCTTAGGTGCATCTAAGCATGCACAATAACGCATAAGCAGTTACCGAACCCACTAGGTTAGAAACCTAAAAGCGATTAAATCGTTCCCAAATTGAACGAATTTCAATCCTAAAAGGTCAATAATCCCTAGTATTTAAGCATTAAATAAGTTACTTAAAAGTGATCTTTTTTTACTTAACTAAGTAAATTAATACTTTTAATAGCAAACTAATTTTTAACGTTCACTGAATTTAGAATTTTTTAGCTCTTAAATAGAAGAATCATTAATTTGGCTATATAAACAGCGTTTTAAATACAAATTCATTTACATTTAATATTTAACTCATACACTACTAGCTGTATGATCACTCTTCAAATTAGTTAGTCTTCAAATAATTACGGTATTACTTTTTACTTAATATTTAAAGGCTAATGTAATTCGATATGACGCCGAATTTATTTTGGCTTGTTAGGACAACTAAAGAGGTATTGCATGAAGGAAAATCATGACAAATATAGTATTGACAATACGGACTACACCGTAGGTCAGGACAACGTACAAAAGTGGGGGTTTGATATACACAACCCTGTTTTTGGAACTAGTGCGGGCCTGATTGTCATCTTTTTAATCGCCATACTTGTTACCGACCCACAAACTGCAAAAACAGCGCTTGATAGTATCAAGACCGATATTATTAATAATTTTGATGCCCTATTTATGTGGGCTGCCAACTTCTTTGTACTCTTTTGTTTAGCACTTATTGTTTCTCCTTACGGGAATATTCGCCTTGGTGGTGATGATGCTAAACCTTCTCACTCTCGAATTTCATGGCTTGCTATGTTATTTGCTGCAGGTATGGGTATCGGCCTTATGTTTTGGGGCGTTGCTGAACCGGTTGCTTACTTTACTGGTTGGTACGAAACACCACTTAACGTAGCCGCTAATACACCAGAGGCTGCAAAATTAGCAATGGGCGCGACTATGTTCCATTGGGGTCTTCATCCTTGGGCTATTTACGCTGTTGTTGGTTTATCTCTTGCATTTTTTACGTACAACAAAGGTTTACCTCTTTCAATTCGTTCTATTTTTTATCCTATATTAGGCGACAAAGCGTGGGGTTGGCCTGGTCATATCATTGATATCTTAGCTGTACTTGCTACATTATTTGGCCTTGCAACGTCTTTAGGTTTAGGTGCGCAGCAAGCTTCTGCAGGTATTAACCATGTATTTGGTCTTGAGGGTGGAATTGGCTCTCAAATTTTGGTTATTGTGGGTGTAACACTTTTAGCGATTGTTTCTGTAGTTCGTGGTATTGACGGTGGTGTAAAATTACTCAGTAATGTAAACATGCTAATTGCTTTCTCATTGCTATTGTTTGTTTGCCTAGTTGGCTTTGCTGTAGCAATGGGTAACGTACCAACAACTATTATGGGTTACGTTGAAAATATAATTCCATTGAGTAACCCACATGGCCGCGAAGATGAAACATGGATGCATGGTTGGACTGTGTTTTACTGGGCTTGGTGGATTTCCTGGTCACCGTTTGTAGGTATGTTTATCGCGCGTGTATCACGTGGTCGCACAATTCGTGAATTCTTAATTGCGGTGTTACTTATCCCTACGCTAGTTACTGTTTTATGGATGTCGATTTACGGCGGTATTGCGATTGATCAAGTAGTTAACGGTGTTGGCGCACTAGGTACTAATGGTTTAACTGAAGTTCCTTTAGCTATGTTCCAGATGCTTGATGAATTACCTTTATCTAATATTTTATCGTTTATTGCGATTGTATTAGTGCTCGTGTTTTTTATTACATCATCTGACTCTGGTTCACTAGTAATTGATTCAATTACTGCTGGCGGTAAAATTGATGCACCAGTTCCACAACGTATATTTTGGGCATCGGTAGAAGGCGCTATTGCAGCAGCTCTACTTTGGATTGGTGGGACACAAGCAATTGAAGCACTACAGGCAGGTGCCGTTTCTACAGGCTTGCCATTCACTATTGTATTATTGTTTATGTGTTTAAGCTTAGTTTTAGGTTTACGAACTGAGCCTCGCCCAGTTAAGTAATACCTTAAGTAGCAATACTTTAATTAGTAACGAAAGCGCCGCAATAATTGCGGCGCTTTTTTGTTTAACTATTTAAGGTTATATCAATTCGCTAAATAAAATGATCTGTTTTGTGGCAGAAAAAACGTCTCAATAGTAAGGCAAAAATTCGTTATTTAGTTGCTCTAAATGATAAATTTTAACGTAGCTAACGTCAGGTTTAACCTTCAATATGATTAAAGCATTATTACGTATTAGTATTACCCCCATAATTCTGAGATTGGAGTATCTACACGGTAATGATGACTCAGTTGCGCTTGTAAAAGCTCAGCTGTAGCAAGTGCATCTGTTAACGCATTATGGTTTTGATACGCAGGTAGAGAATAACGCGCACGACAATCTGTTAATCTGAGCGAGCCAAGTTTTGTATTAAATACTCGACCTAATAAACCTTGCCTTGCTTTTAGTGCTCTTTTTTCTATTTCCATTGTATCAACAAGTGCAAACTCAATACCTTCTTTAAGCCGTAGTAGTAACGCATTATTTAAAAAATGGCGTTCTATAGCAGCGTAATGCACCACGACAACTTTACCACTTAGCGCTTCAAGTAAAGGTTCAATGATTTGATTAAAGTCAGGGGCGTCATCTACCTCAGAATGGGTTATCCCATGGATTAAAATAGACTCTTCATGCAGGTTACGTCTAGGTTGTACAACCCAATGCCTGCTGTGTTTACAATAGATACGCTTTAAACTAAACGGCACTAATCCGACACTCACTATATCGTCGTTTTGGCTATTTAAACCAGTGGTTTCAAAGTCCATTGCTACAAAGGGCACATCTTTTACTGCGGCTTTGTCTTGATTATAAGCACCAGCATAAAAATGTTTTAAGAGTTTATTTTCGGTGCTGTTGGCAAGCTCGTTATATCTAGCTTGCCAATCAACTGCTTTATAATTACGCGGATTCATAGGCTACTTCACACCAGAGTTTGCTGTGTAGCTAAACTTTAAATAGCTTTGTGCTTTTTCTAAAATAGCAAATGCTTCTTTTAAGTTTCGCTGTTCAAAGGGAGACAGTAAATGTGGATCTAAGTTATTATCTGGCTCTTCGCCCTTCTCTATTTGCCACGCTTGATGGCGAATTCGCATCATGGCTATATACTCTAGTGCATCACGTAAATCTTGCGCTTTACCCTGCGGTAAAAGTTTTGCTTCAATAATATCTTCTAAACGCTCAAACGAGTTTTGTTTACGCGAACCAATAGCTAGTGCGTGCACGCGAATAACATCCGAAAGTGGTGCAGTACCTCGTCGTTTTAAGTTCATTGAGCGCTTATGTTGGCCATTATGTTCCATAACAAAGCCTTTGAAAAAGCCAAGCGGTGGTGTTCTATTTCTGGCATTTGCTGCCATGTTAGCCAAAAATACACGATTTACTTTACTTTGTTTTGCTATAAATATTTTAAGTTCATTAGCCCACTTGGTTTTACCCCATACTCCGTCTAAATCAAAAAATATAGAGCTATTAAGTAAAGCTTGTGGTTTTGGCTGAGCTATCCAATCTGCAAATTGATCAAACCACTGTGAGCGGGTTTTACGCCACTTTTTGAACGACGCCATTATTTCTCCATCACAATACGTATAGCCACATTGTGCTAAGCCATCACAAACAAAGTCTGAGATATTTTGAAAATATTCGTTATGTTTTTCGTCGTCATAACTGTCATCTAAAATTAGCGCGTTATCTTGATCCGTTACAATAAGTTGCTCATCTCGAGCCATTGAGCCCAAGGCAATAAAACAATAAGGAACGGGAGGTGGACCAAACTTTTCTTCAGCTAATACAAGCAATCTTTGTTTAAATGTACGACCGATAACGGCCATGGCGGTGCCAACCATGTGAGAGTTTGCATCTTCGTTGACCATACGAACAAATACGTTGGGCAACTGGCGCGCATAATGTGCCAAATCCTCAATTGTTTGTTGAGCAAGTATACCGCGCACAAGCAATAAGCTACTTTGCGATTCATAACGTAAAATGTCAGAGAGAGAGATAACCCCTATAGGGCGCTTTTTTTGTACTACAGGCAAGTGATGTAAATTATCTCTAAGCATGGCAAGTACTGCTTCAAAAATATAGTCATTAGCGTCTAAGAGCACTAAGTTAGTCGACATAATATCTTTTGCTTGTGTGTTAAAGGCAAGGCCTTTAGCCACTACTTTTGAGCGTAAATCCCTATCGGTTATTATGCCAACGACTTGTCCATCATCTTCCTCAGGATCATCGTTTATAGGCTTATTTACGTCTGTTACCAAAACTGACGAAACCGCCTCTTCGGTCATTAATTTAGCGATATCTTGTATTGTAGAGGTTGCATCTACGGTTACTACATCTCGGTGGATTAATGATTTCACTTTCGCAGTTGTAAGGTCATTGCCATCAGCTTGTTCAACAATAGCTTGATGTAAACGCACGTTACCATCTGTTTCAAAGTAATCAGCAAACGCATCAAACTCATCACAGTAACGATTAAATAGCTCAACATTTATGCAGTATACTAATGTATCTTCAAGAGCTGTTGCAGGAAAACGTACCTTACGGTTCATCAATAAACCCATTTGACCAAATATACCTGCGGTAGCCAAACGGTTATAAAGCTCGCCATTACGGCGATACATTTCTACAGAACCACTTCTAATTACATACAAATCAGATATATCTTGTCCAAAACTCAAAATATCTGTTTTTGCTCTAAAGTAAGCAACTTCAACTTGTTGAGCTAGCTCATTAAGCGCTTTTTGAGGTAAGTCATCAAAAGGAGGATGTTGTGCTAAAAATTGTGCGATTTCAACTTGTTCGGCTTGCATAGGGGATTCCTTGTGACCACACAGTAAGGCATGTATATGCTTAGGTGGCTATCTTAACAAACAAATATAGCCAATCAAGATATAACTAAGACCCACTACTGTTTTAAGCTAAAAGAGTAGTGAGTCTAGCTTTAATTACACTTTAATTTAGCTTTTCTAGCTCTTGTTCGAGCTCTTTAGATTCATCGCCTCGAGGGGTCGTAAAGCGAGCTAAACCTAAGTAAATAACAGGTGTAAGGTAAAGGGTAAATAATACGGCGAGCGCTAGGCCACCAAACACCACCCAACCAATTGCATTTCGTGCTTCAGCGCCCGCACCGGTAGACATAATTAATGGTAACGCACCTAACAAGGTCGATATAAGAGTCATTGTAATGGGTCTTAAACGTACTAGTGCAGCTTGCTCAACAGCTTTTCTAACAGATAAACCTTGGTCGCGTAATTGGTCGGCAAATTCAACCAGTAATATAGCGTTTTTAGCGATTAAGCCAATCAGCATAACTAAGCCGATTTGAGAGTATATATTTAACGATGTCCCCGTTAAATAAAGCGCTAAAATTGCAGATGTAATACCAAATGGTACGGTTATCATAACCACGACAGCACTATTTACATTTTCGAACTGGGCAGCAAGAACTAAAAATACAATTAAAAAAGCCAATACGTAGGTTACAAGCACTTCGTTAGATGTTTCCTCATAGGTCAGTGCTTCACCTTTAAACGCAAGTGCAATACCAGGCGCTAATGATTGCTCAGACACCTGCTTAATTTGATCTACTAAAGAGGCGATAGTTAATCCTTCGGGCAATTCCATACTGAGCTCAATAGAGCGGCGCTGTGCATGTCGCTCAAGTTCAGCTGCTACACCTTCTTCAGAGATATAAGCAACACTACTTAATGGCACTAAGCTGTTATTGCCAGCTCTAATATATAAATTAGCTAAATCGCTCGGATCGTTTATGGTTTGATTTTGAGCTTGCAACATTATAGGAACGGATTGATCGCCTATGTTTAAATCTTCAACATCATCTCCGTTAATAGCCGCTCTCAGTGTAATTGCTATGTCGCTCAGCGCTACACCCAGTTCTTGCGCACGCCGTCTGTCTATATTAACTCTAAGCTGTGGTTGCGATGGCTGATAGGAAATACGAACAGGGGCAACTTCAGGTACTGCTTTTTCAAGTGCCGCTGAAAACTGCTGCGCAGCTTTAAATATTTGTAGGTAATCTTGACCTAGTAAGGCTATTTCAACACCGCCACCTTGACCACGTAAATTTAAACTATTTGCACCGCCTGGAAATGCTGGTGCACCGGGAATATCACCCAAGGGCTGACGAATTTTATTGATTATTTCTTGTTGAGTAAAATTTCTTTCATCCCAATGCTTTAATGGCACAGTGATAAATACTATATTTGGATCCCATTGGCCAACTACCGTATAAATTGATTCTATTTCGCCGCTATCAATAAAAGGTAATAAAATATCTTCCATTTTTATGGCTTGTCTATCCATAAAGTTTAACCCTACACCGTCAGGACCTCGTGCAAATATACGTATTTTTCCACGATCTTCTGTTGGTAGTAATTCGCTATCTAAACTTGTATATAAAGCGCCTGAGCCAGCCGCTACCAATACACAGGCTATAAATGTAACCCACGCATGGTCTAGCACTTTGTGAATTGATTTTGTATAAATACCACCAAGCCAATGACCTACTTTAGCAAATGGATGGAAGCCACCCTGTTTTAGTTTTAGCTTTGAAGTTAGCGCTGGTACTAATGATAAAGCTACAAAGCTTGAAATAATAACGGCGCCTGCAAGTACACCTCCAAACTCTCTAAACAGCCGCCCAGCGGTTGAAGGTAAAAATGCAATAGGTATAAATACAGCTGCAAGTACTGCAGTTGTTGCTATTACCGCAAAAAACACTTCTCGTGTTCCTATTACCGCAGCTGCACGTCTGCCTAAACCTAATCCTCGTTGTCGCTGAATATTTTCACTAACTACAATGGCATCATCTACAATTAAACCGGTGGCAAGTACAAGGGCTAGTAAAGTTAAAATGTTAATTGAAAAACCAAGTGCCCAAATCAGTGCTAATGAGCCAATTAACGCTACGGGGATTGCAAAAGCAGGTACAAGTGTGGCACGCCAAGAGCCGATAAAAACCCAAAGCGTTACAACTACTAACAACACGGTAAGTAATAAAGAGTAAATAACTTCATCAACTGAGCTTCTAATAAACTGTGCATCATCAGACGTAAGGGTAAATTCCATTTCAGGAAAACGCGTTTGCATGCTGTTGATGAGCTTTAACACTTCATCAGATATTTCTATCGTATTTGATTGGGCTTGACGAATTATCTCCATGCCTATAACAGGTTTACCGTTGAGTCTTACCATAGAACGTGGATCAGCGGGACCAAAGTAAACAGCTGCAATATCGCTAATGCGGGTATCACCTTGAATTATGATGTCGCCCACTTGCTCTGGTGTTATTGATGTAGCATCAGCCCGTACGATAATTTGTTGATCGTTTGATTTTAAACTTCCTGCTGGCACGTCAAACGGAGCTTGGCTAAGTACTTGTGCAACATCTGGAATCGTTAAATTGAAGCTGCTTAGTTTAAGAGGATCAATTCGTACTCTTAATACTCGTTCCCTATCACCATTTAAGCGTACATCCGCAACACCTGGAATGGTTAAAAACTGCGGGGCTAAATCAACATCAACACGTTCAGTAAGTGCTTCAAGCGATAGACTATCACTAGAGACGGTTAACGATACAACGGCTTCTGCATCGTTATCGGCTTTAATAATGGATACTCGCTCGACTTCTTCGGGGAGATCTCGTTGAACACGTGCCACCGATTCGCGCGTTTCGTTTGCTGCATCGTCTAAATTAATTCCGGGCCTAAACTCTACGACAATTCGTGAATTTCCTTCTTCACTTTGCGCTCGTATTGATTTAACACCGCTTACGCGTGCTACTGCGCCTTCTAGTTTACTGGTTACTTCAGTGTCTACAGTTTCTGGTGAGCCACCCGGAAATGGTGCAGAAACAGTAATACGCGGCCTATCTACATCGGGGAGTTCCCTGACCTCAATCCCTGCAATAGCTGCAATCCCGGCAATAATAATTAGTAAGTTGAGTACAACTATAAGCACAGGGCGACGAATAGCCATTGATGGTAAATCTTGCATCATAGGTTGTTGTTTCATACCTACTCCTGCGAATCTGAATCAATTGCGTTAAAGCTTAGTTCTTGCTTAGCTCGTAGGCGTTGGACGCCCTCAATAACTAAAATATCACCCTCTTTTAATGGGCCCGATACTAATAATCGACCTGCAAGGCGTTGCTCTATTTTTACATCAACGCGTGTGGCTTTATTATCAACACTTGTCCATACGTAAGGACCCGTTGCTCCCCACAGTAACGCAGCTTCTGGTATTGCAGCGTAATTATCACCTAATACTTCAATATGAACTCTAAAGCTCATACCCGGCAAAAACTGCTCATTCGCATTGTTAAGTTTTGCTTTAACACGAAGAGTACGAGTTTGAGGATTTATTCGAGAATCTAAATAAGCAATTTGGGCGTTAATTGGGCTTTCTGACTGCCAAGGAAATACTGTTATATTACTTTTATTGCGTAGCATAAATATGGCTGATTCTGGCGCATTAAAATTTATATACAAGTCACTCGTGTCATCAATACTCGCTATTTCAGTAAGCTCAGAAATTCTATCGCCAACCTCAACATCTGTTAGCCCCATAATACCATTTAAAGGTGCAATAACTTTTCTATCTTCAAGCTCTGTTTGTGCTTGAGTTAAAGTAACTTTTGCAAGTTCAACAACTGTTTTAGCGTCGTCTACGTCACTTTTAGGCACAGCTCCTTTAGCCTGGCTTTGCTGTAATCGCTCTAATATTCTTTGCGTATCGGCAAGTTTAATTTTAGCCTCATCAAGCGCGGCTTTTTGCCTGCGAGAGTCGAGCTCTAGTAACATATCGCCTTTTTTTACTTTATCGCCAGGTTTAAAGTATACAGCGGTCACCTTATCACCCACAGCTGGGTATAACATAACTGAATGAATTGCCTCTGTATTACCAACTGCTTGTACTTGTTGCTTAGCACGCTCTAATGTTATTTTTTGTACCACAACATTAGCGCTTAATGCTGGTAAAGTTACAAATAGTAAAGCACTTAATGTACTGATTAATAAAATTCGAGATTTCAAAGTTACACCCTAACTAATTATTATTTTCATTACCGTACGAAGTCTAACAGCTGTTTGATCAATAAATAGGTTAGAACGATAAATTAGCAAAACAATAGGATGAGTTTACGTAGGTGATACCAATTTAGGTAAAACTAACAAAAAATACAAGTGACAGTTAAAACTAAAAAGCCCAGCATAAGCTGGGCTAATAAAAGTATTCATTAATAAATGTTATTTACCGCGCTGAGCATCCTTTTGCGCTTTTTTAGCCTCTTTACGTTGCTGTAAAACTGCCTGTGCTTCGCTACCAATGTGGCCTTCACCACGCGCTTGCGCGAGCTCAATCTGTTTTTGGCGTTCAGCAAAGCGTGTCCGCTGTTCATCCGTTACTTCTTCAATACAATGATGGCAAGATACACCTTCCATGTATTCAGGCTTTAATTTTTCTTCTTCTGTAATTGGCATACGACAGGCGTGACATTGATCATAAGAACCTTTTTGTAAGTCGTGATCAACCGCTACACGATTATCAAATACAAAACACTCGCCTTCCCACATTGTTTCTTCTTTTGGCACTTCTTCTAGGTATTTTAAAATACCACCTTCAAGATGATATACCTCATCAAAGCCTTGCTCTTTCATATACGCAGTTGATTTTTCACAGCGAATACCGCCAGTACAAAACATAGCCACTTTTTTATGTTTTTCAGGGTCTAAGTTTTCTTTTGCCCACTGAGGAAACTCACGAAATGTTTTAGTGTTTGGATCGACTGCGTTTTGAAAAGTACCAATTTCTATTTCGTAATCATTACGAGTATCAATAAGTATAACGTCAGGATCTGATATTAACGCATTCCATTCATTAGGCTTAACATAACTACCTACAACTTTTAGAGGGTCTACACCTTCAACCCCCATAGTTACAATTTCTTTTTTTAATTTTACTTTAGTACGGTAAAACGGGCATTCATCATCGTAAGATTCTTTTGTTACGATATTTTTTAAATTAGGTTGCTCATCAAGCCAGGCTAATAGATTATCTATGCCTTCACGTTTTGCAGAAACCGTACCGTTAATACCTTCAGCTGCAATAAGTAAAGTACCACGAACCTCGTTTGCTTCCATTACCTCAAGTAATGGCTTTCTAAGGGCTTCATACTCAGGTAAAGCCACAAACTTATACATTGCACACACTACAAAGTGGTCCTTTGTCACATCATTTTTATGAACTGCCGTCATCTTATTTCCTATTTTGCTTTTAGTTGCCACAATTGGCATTTACCGAATCGTAAATCCGGCGCATATGGGGCGCGTATTTTACGCTTTTTTAGTTTAATTGCAAAAAATAGCGCTATAGATTGGTTTTTACTGTTAGCGACCTATCTGTGTAAGCTATAATGCGCTGATAAATTTATAGACTTAATTTGCTTATTTTGGAGAAACACACATTGCAGTTTACTGATCTTGGGATTGATACACGCCTTGAAACACAGTTAGCACATCAAGGGATCACCCAGCCCACCGATATTCAAGCGCATGCAGTGCCTACCGCACTTGCAGGGCATGACATTTTCGCTCAGTCGAAAACAGGGTCGGGCAAAACCTTGGCGTTTTTATTACCTGCTGTACAAAGGGTTATGAAACAAAAAGCACTCAGTAAACGCGATCCTCGTGTACTTATTGTTGCTCCTACGCGTGAGCTTGCTACGCAAGTATTTACTCAGCTGCGTTTATTAATTGCAGGCACAGCCATTAAGGCCGTAAAAATACTTGGCGGCGAGAACTTTAATGACCAAATAAAAGCACTTAGAAATGATCCACAATTTGTAGTTGCTACACCTGGGCGTTTAGCCGATCACATTACAAAACGATCTTTACAATTGAGTGGGCTAGAACTGCTTATTTTTGATGAAGCCGATCGTATATTAGATTTAGGCTTTACTGAGCAGTTGAAAATGATTAACGAGCAAGCTAATCACCGTTTACGCCAAACGTTATTGTTTTCTGCAACACTTGACCATGCGCAAGTAGACGCTCTATCACGTAATCTATTAAAAAAGCCAAAGCAAATTACGCTAAGTGCAGCGAACGAGCAACATAGCGATATTAAACAAACGTTATACCTTGCCGATCATCTTGATCATAAAGAAGCGCTATTAGAGCACTTTTTGAATCAAGGTGATGTTGGGCAGTGCATTATTTTCACGGCAACGCGTTCTGACACGAGTCGCTTGAGTGAGGCGCTAAATGCTAAAGGCTTTAAGTCTGTAGCGCTTGCAGGTGACTTAACGCAAAATAAACGCTTAGATATAATGGATTCATTTAGTCGCGAAAACTTTAAAATATTAATCACAACCGATGTTGCATCTCGTGGTTTAGATTTACTAAGTGTAACGCATGTTATTAACTTTGATTTGCCAAAACACGCTGAAGAATATGTACACCGCATTGGCCGTACAGGCCGTGCTGGTTTTAAAGGTAATGCTTTATCGCTTGTTGGACCTAAAGACTGGGCAAGCTATTTAGCTATTAAATCGTTTTTGAACGATGAGCTTGTATTTGCAAGTGTCGAAGGTTTAAAAGCCAAGTTTAAAGGTATTAAAGAGAAAAAGCCTGAAGCAACGTGGGATAAATCTAAAGAAAAATCCGCCGCTGTTAAAAAACCTGTATTTAAACGCAAAGCCAAACCTAAAAAGCCAACAGCACCTATTAAGGCACCAATGAACATTGATGGCGACACACCAATGCGCCGTAAAAAAAAGACTGAGCAGGAATAATTATGAGTTACCTAGGAACCACACAAACATTATTTGTAAAAGAAGTGAGTAACGAAGGTGCTTACTTAGACGGTCATGATTTAGGTGAAGTGTTTTTACCAAAACAAGAAATTAAACATGAGCTTGAAGCGGGCGATAGCATTAGTGTATTTATCTTCTTAGATAACGCTAACTTAGCAACTGCCACAACTAAAAAGCCACACGCACAAGTAGGTGAATATGCCCTGCTTCGCGTTAAAGAAATTAATAGTATTGGTGCGTTTTTAGATTGGGGTCTTGAAAAAGATGTACTAACCCCATTTAACGAACAAAAACCACGTATGCAAGAAGGTCACTCATATTTAGTTCGTTTGTACCTTGATAATGCAAGCCAACGTATTTGTGCATCAAACAACTTTAATCGCTTTCTATCTAAAGATGAGCCGCAGTATACGCACTTACAAGAAGTGGATTTAATTGTTGCTGGCAAAACAGATATTGGCTACAAGGTATTAATTGAAGAATCGCACTTTGGTGTTGTTTTCTACAATATGGTATTTAAAAGCTTATTTGTGGGTCAAAAGCTTAAAGGGTTCATTCAAAAAGTACGTGAAGACGGAAAAATTGATGTTGTACTAGAAAAGCCGGGGATGGGTAAAGTAAGTGACCTTGGTGAAACTATTATGCAAAAACTTAAAAACGAAGGTGGAGTTATTCCATTAGGCGATAAGTCCGAACCTGAAGCGATTAAAAAGATGTTTTCTACTAGTAAAGCTAACTATAAAAAAGCAATTGGTGGATTATTCAAACAAGAGTTAATAGATATTGAAGCGAAATCCATTCGCTTAAGATCTTAATCATAAATAATAGGCTTTAATTACTAATATTATCTGTTTGTAATTAACCTAGAATGTACTTATAAGGCAATGTACATTGCGTATATTGCCTTGAATAATCAAGCACTTCACCCTTTGACTCTAGGTTAAGCGGTGCCAAACGAAAAACCTTCTTTTCGCATTCTGTTTTTTTATCATCAAGCTTAGATATGCAATCAGTTACCGTTATATGCTGAGATATCAGTGTATCCTCATTTTTGTAACACAGGTGGTGTGCATAATCTCGCATTGTTTGTTTAAAATCGAACATATTAATAGGATAGTTCGAAATTATATCTGTTACTGATGTAACATCATCATATGCTTTATTAGAAAAGACGTACTTATTTACCGAAAAACCCGCAACAATAATAATTATGAAACCTAATAATAACTTCAAAGCAAACCCCCTACTACATCATTAATACTAATAATGTAACATAAAATACACATGCAGTAAGGGGTTTTAGCACTATATTGCTGCTTTTTGTTAAATTACGCTATGGATTTATTAACATCACTAAGCACTTTTACGGGATTATCCGCCTGAGTAATAGGTCGACCTATAACTAAATAATCACTTCCTGCATCAATTGCTTGCTTAGGAGTCATGATACGCTTTTGATCACCCGCATCACTCCCTTCAGGACGTATACCTGGCGTAACAAGCTTAAAACTCTCACCTAACTCTGTTTTTAAGGCTTTTGCTTCTTGTGCAGAACACACAACGCCATCAAGCCCAGCTTCCTTTGCAAGCTTAGCTAAATATATAACTTGCTCTTGAGCTGATTTATCAACGCCTAAGCGCTTTAATTCTGTTTCATCCATGCTTGTTAATACAGTAACAGCGATAAGTAATGGCGCTTTATCGCCAAACTGTTCTAGAGCCGATTTAGCTTTGCTCATCATTTCAAAACCACCAGAAGCATGAACATTTACCATCCATACACCCATTTTAGCCGCAGCAGTAACAGCTTTAGCTACTGTATTAGGGATGTCATGAAACTTTAAATCTAGAAAAACATCAAAACCTAAATCAATTAACTCTTTAACGAATGTAGGTCCAAAATAAGTAAACATCTCTTTGCCTACTTTAAGACGACATGTATCAGGAGAAAGTTGTTTAACAAAATTTAAAGCAACCTCTTGGTCATCGTAATCTAATGCTATAAGAATTTTTTTTGAGTGTTCGAAAGACATGACTATCCTAATGTATGGCTATAATACCAATCCGCAATAATACTTAATCAATTTGAAGGACTAAATTTGACGCTAACTGCTTAAAAATTTCTGATATACAACAATACAATAACGAAATTCTTGCCTTGTTATCGACACAATTTTCTTACCTCAAAACAGACCACTTAATTAAGCGAATTGATATAAAATAATTGTTTAAATAGATTTAATGCAATAGTGCTAGCTGGTAATTTGAGAGAAGGTGTAAAGAAATTTATATAGACACAACATCAAAAAATTCCAACCCAGTAAACTCTCAGTTTAATTTGCTAAAACTATCATAGTTAAATCCGATATTATTTAAGGGGTTATTAAAATCCGTCTAAGCCTCGACTTGGAACAATGGTTTCCCAATGCTTACAAGAAGGGCAATTCCAATATATGGTGTAGCTTGTAAAACCGCAATGCTGACATTGGAAATCAGGTTTTGTAGCAATATAAGAGGTTACAAGCTTATCAATTTCATTAAGTACTTCTTTAGTATTTTTATTTTGGTCACCCATTAATTGCAGTAAAAAACTGAAACCACGAATAGTAGGTTGACGTTTTAAGCTATCAGTTAGAAATTCAAAGGCTTGTTTAGTGTGTCCTTGCTCAAGCAATGCTTGGCAATGTTTTATTTTAATTAATACACCGCCCTTTTCTAACAAGTCACTGACTAATTCATGAAATTGATGCGTTAAATTTAATTGTTTATAGCTGTGAGCTAGCTCATCAATAAACAACGGCGCAAACAAAGTGAATTGTGATACAAGCTCACGCCAGTAATAAATAGCTTTAACGTAATCTTCTTTCGCGTAAGCAACTAATCCTAACTCGTAAAGCGGACGTACGGCTTTATAATTTAAGCTAATCGCTTTTCTCATTAGTTGGGGTGTATTGTCACTTAAAGCTGATTCACAATAAAAATTAGCAATCGCTTTAAATTGTTGTTCTTTTGAAAATAGTTCGCTGTGGGCTTCAAACATGTTGATGCCTTTTTCCCATTCACGGGTTTGCGAATATAAAGTAATAATAGGATCTAGCGCTTCTACATGCCCTGCTTTAACTAACCAAACTAAGTGCTCTTCTGCACTATCTAGTAGACCAGCCATTATGTAATCTTCGGCAAGTTCTAAACGGCTAGTTGCAGCTTGTTGTTCATTTAAGCTTGGGTGTTTTAAAAGAAGTTCATGGATTTTTATTGCGCGGTCTAGTTCACCTCTACGGCGAAACATAGTAGCAAGTGTAGAATAGTGTTCAACAGAGTCAGCTGAAACTTCAAGCAAATTAATTAAGTGCTCTAAGCCTTGGTCTTCTTCTCTGTCGAGTAGAAACTTTAAGCCTTTGCTGTATTCAGAAGTGATCTGACGATTTAGTTGATGAGCTTGGTTTTTAGCACTGTTTTTACCCATAATCCAGCCGTAACCGGCGGCAACAGGTAATAGTAAAAACAAAAGCTCAATCATAGTTAGGTGTCTTTATTCGCGGCAAGCTTTTTTTTATCTTTTTCAGGCGCTAATTGTTTTTTTAAGCGGTAGTTTTGCCACTTTAATTGTGAAAACAATTTAAAGCTAATAAAACAACCCACTAAAACACCTAATAAAAAGCAGATACTTATTATTACAGCTAAAGGTAGTGTATTACTGGCTATAATATAATTTATTTGTACTAACTGTGGGTTTTGTGACCCTAATACAAATGCACTGATGAGGCATAGCGCAACCAGAATAATTTTTAATACCTTGAACAAGTAACTACTCCACTAAGTTAACTAGGCAATGCTTTCATTTACGCGGTCGCGTAATTCTTTGCCTGGTTTAAAATGAGGTACATGCTTTCCTTCAAGCTCAACTGTATCGCCAGTCTTAGGATTACGACCTGTGCGAGGAGCGCGGAAATGCAAAGAGAAACTACCAAAACCTCTGATCTCAATACGATCTGAAGTAGATAATGAGCCGGCCATTTGTTCAAGAATTTCTTTTACAGCATTCTCAACATCTTTCACTGGAACGTGTGCGTGTTGTTCCGCAAGTGTTTCTATCAGTTCTGACTTAGTCATAGCGTTTCCTTAAAAAGAGATATAGGAAGGGCAAAAAATGCCCTTCCAACTAAAAACTAATTATATATTAGTCTTTTTGTGCATTTGCGAAAGCAGCTGCCATTGCGTTTTCAAACACTGGCTCTTCTTTCTTAAGCTTCTCTAGTACTTCTTTCTCTTCTGCTTCGAAAAGAGCTTTTACAGATAAGCTTAAAGTGCGGTTCTTACGATCAACACCAACGTATTTAACTTCAATCTCGTCGCCTACAGAAACAACAGTAGTTGCATCTTCAACGCGTTCTTGAGCGATATCAGCTACACGGATGTAACCTTCAACGCCTTCGATAAGTTCAACAGTTGCGCCTTTCGCATCAACTTCAGTCACTTTACCTTTAACAATAGCACCTTTTTTGTTTGCATCAAGGTAGTTATTGAATGGGTCAGCTTCGATTTGCTTAACACCTAGAGAGATACGTTCACGCTCTGGGTCAACTTGCAATACGATAGCAGTGATTTCGTCGCCTTTCTTGAATTCACGTACAGCTTCTTCGCCAGGTGTATTCCAAGAAATGTCTGAAAGGTGTACAAGACCGTCAATACCACCGTCAAGACCGATAAAGATACCGAAGTCAGTGATTGATTTGATCTTACCAGTAACTTGATCGCCTTTGTTTTGTAGACGAGCAAATTCCTGCCAAGGATTAGCAATACATTGCTTAAGACCAAGAGAAATACGACGACGTTCTTCGTCAATTTCTAAAACCATAACTTCAACAGTGTCGCCTAAGCTAACAACTTTTGAAGGATGGATGTTTTTGTTAGTCCAATCCATTTCAGAAACGTGTACTAAACCTTCAACGCCTTCTTCGATTTCCACGAAACAGCCGTAATCTGTAAGGTTAGTAACACGACCAGAAAGTTTAGAACCTTCTGGGTAACGACCAGCGATAGCTGCCCATGGATCTTCACCAAGCTGTTTAAGGCCTAGAGATACACGAGTTTTATCTTTGTCGAATTTTAGAACTTTAACTGCGATTTCGTCGCCAACATTAACGATTTCTGAAGGGTGCTTAACACGCTTCCAAGCCATATCAGTAATGTGTAGTAGACCATCAACACCACCAAGGTCAACGAATGCACCGTAGTCAGTAAGGTTCTTAACGATACCTTTAACTTCTTGGCCTTCAACAAGGTTAGCAAGAAGCTCTTCACGTTCTTGTGAGTTTTCAGATTCGATAACTGCACGACGTGAAACAACAACGTTGTTACGTTTTTGGTCAAGCTTGATTACTTTAAATTCAAGCTCTTTGCCTTCAAGGTGAGTTGTGTCACGTACTGGACGAACATCAACAAGTGAACCAGGTAGGAAAGCACGGATTGAATCAACTTCAACTGTGAAACCGCCTTTAACTTTACCGTTGATAACACCAGTAACAGTCTCTTGCTCTTCACATGCTTTCTCAAGACGGATCCATGCTTCGTGACGCTTAGCTTTCTCACGAGAAAGAATAGTTTCACCGAAACCGTCTTCAATTGCATCTAGTGCAACATCTACTTCGTCGCCAACAGCAACTTCAAGTTCACCAGCAGCATTTTTGAACTGCTCAGCAGGGATAGCACTTTCTGATTTAAGACCAGCATCTACAAGTACAATGTTGTTCTCGATTGAGATTACTGTACCTTTAACGATAGAGCCTTGCTCTGCTTCAAAACCCTTTAAGCTTTCTTCAAATAACTGCGCAAAATTTTCTGACATACGAATATACGTCTCTATATATTATACCAATAAGCAACCATGCTGCATGGGGTTGTTAAAATAGCACTGGCATCCTGCTGGCGCATAAAATGTGTTTTAGCTTCGTTTAGGAAGCTTACCTTCAGAGATTGCAATATCTAATAAAGTTATTACCTTATCAAACACTTGCTGTGCATTAAGTTCGCTAGTATCGATCTCAATAGCATCTTCTGCAGGTACAAGCGGAGCAACGGCACGATTCATATCGCGCTCATCACGAGCTTGAATGTCCTGTAATAGACCACTTAGTGTAACATCAAGACCGCGCGTATTCAACTCAACAAAGCGTCTACGAGCACGCTCTTCTGCACTTGCTGTTAAATATATTTTTAACGGAGCATCTTGAAAAACGACAGTGCCCATATCACGACCATCGGCGATTAAGCCATTTTCAGTACGAAATGCACGCTGGCGACGTAATAATGCTTCACGAACGCGAGGTAATGCTGCAACCTTTGACGCTGCAGCGCCTACTTCTTCGTTACGAATAGTAGTGGTTACATCTTCGCCTTCTAAAATAACTTTTCCTGCATTAGTCTGGCTATCTACCAAAAACTGCACATCTAAATTTGCAGCAAGAGGGACAAGCCCTTCTTCATTGTCTAATGCAATTTGGTGATGAAGTGCAGCTAAAGATAAAACGCGATAAATCGCACCGCTATCTAATACATCCCACCCTAACTTGTCGGCTAACAAGCGACAAACAGTTCCTTTACCTGAACCACTTGGGCCATCAACGGTGATCACGGGCATTAATAACGCCTGCATTTAAAACCTCCTGCAATGCACACCTAAATAAACCGCGACATTATACGTCAGTTATTAAAATATATCTGCTATTAGTGTGTAACTTTTGTAATTACTTCTAAATAGCTTATTCACTGACTGATGCTAAAACATTGAAAAATGTAGGGAATGTTTTATAAGTACACTTTGGATCATTAATCGTTATTGGCTTTCCGCCTACGGCAACCATAGCAAAACACATAGCTATACGGTGATCGTCGTAAGTATCTATAGCAACATCATTAAAATGTTCAGGTGGAGTAATTTCTATAAAATCCTCACCCTCTACAACTTCAGCGCCTACTTTTCTAAGCTCAGTTGCCATTGCGTACAAACGGTCTGTTTCTTTAACGCGCCAGTTATAAATATTACGAATAGCAGTTTTACCTTTAGCAAATAAAGCAACTGTTGCAAGGGTCATAGCAGCATCAGGAATTGCATTCGCATCTATATCTACGCCATTAAGCTCGCCTTTGCGAACAACTAAGCGCTCATCATACCAATCAATTTTAGCGCCAACCTGCTCCATTACTTTAGCAAAGCCTATATCTCCTTGAACCGATTTAGCGCCAACACCTTTAATTTCTATCTCGCCACCGGCAATCGCTGCGGCTGCAACGAAATAAGAAGCCGATGAAGCATCACCTTCAACCATAATTCGCTCGACTGATTGATACTGTTGACCACCTTTAACGTTAAAAGTTACATAGTCACTGTGCTCAACATCAATACCAAAGCGCGCCATAACACCTAACGTAATATCAATATAAGGCTTAGATACTAAAGTACCCTTAATAGTTATATTTGTATCGCCGTTAAATAAAGGTGCTGCCATTAACAAGGCAGTTAAAAACTGACTTGAAATACTGCCATCAATTTCAACTTCACCGCCATTGATTTGGCCGCCTACGATTTTGAGTGGTGGATAATCTTTATGTTTTGTATAGGTAACATCGCCACCAAGTGTTTGTAGAGCATCAACTAAGTGCCCTATTGGACGCTCTTCCATGCGTGGCTCGCCTATTAACTCATATTCGCCACTTACAGCCGCAAGCACTGCTGTTAAAGGTCGATAAGCAGTACCTGCATTACCTAAAAATAATGGTTCACTTGGTGTTTTAAACACACCACCAACACCCTCTACAGTAGCTACAGTGCGTTCTTCATTAAGTGTTACATTTACACCTAAAAGCTTCAGAGCACCCAACATATGACGAATATCATCACTATCAAGTAAGTTCTCTACAACGGTGGTACCGCTTGCAAGTGCTGCTAATAATAAAATTCTGTTCGATAAGCTTTTTGAGCCAGGCAGAGTAACAGTCCCATTTACACGTGAAATGGGCTCTAAACGAAGCTGCTCCATTAGCTGTGCTCCTTTGCAAATGCAGCCATAAAGTCTACAAGTGCTTGAACACCTTCAAGTGGCATTGCGTTATAGATACTTGCGCGCATGCCTCCCACAATTCGGTGCCCTTCAAGTGCAAGTAAACCGGCCTCGCTTGATTGAGCAACAAATTTGCTATTTAAGCTTTCATCATTTAACCAAAATGGGACATTCATGCGTGAACGACAATGCTTAGCAACAATATTTGAATAAAAGTCAGAGTTATCAATAAAATCATACAGTAAATCTGCTTTAGCAATATTTTGTGCTTCCATGGCTTTTACCCCACCATTGCTTTCAAGCCATTCAAATACTTCAGCCGCTAAATACCAAGCAAAGGTAGGTGGGGTATTAAACATACTGCCCTGCTTTGCTTCAAGTGCGTAATCTAAAATACCAGGCTTTGGCAAACCTTCGCGCTCAAGTAATGTTTTACGAACAATAACAATTGAAATACCCGATGGACCGATATTTTTTTGCGCACCAGCGTAAATTAAATCAAATTTATTAACGTCTATCTCACGCGATAATATAGTTGAAGACATATCAGCAATAATCGGAGCTGTTGGGTGGCTAGGTACATCAAAAATCTCTAAGCCATCGACAGTCTCATTAGGGCAATAGTGGATGTACGCAGCATCTTCTGGTAATTCCCAGTCAGCAACGGCTTTAATTGAAAACTCACCATCTGCATCATTACGGACATCCGTAAAAGACGTTTGAGTGAACTTATTCGCTTCATCTCTGGCGCTTTTCGACCATACGCCATTCTCGCAATAAAACGCTATTTTGCCTTCTTGGTGTAAATTTAATGGCACTGCACTAAACTGACCACGACCACCACCATGCATAAACAGCACTTCAAATTCATCACTAATGTTCATTAGACGGCGAAGGCTGGCTTCACATTTAGCTGTAAGCGCTAAAAACTCTTTACTACGATGGCTAATTTCCATCACAGACACACCTAGGTCTTGCCAATCTAGAAACTCTTTTTGCGCTTTTTTCATAACCGCTTGCGGAAGCATAGCTGGCCCCGCACAAAAATTATATTTACTCATTACCTTTGCCTCATTCCAGTAATTTAACTACTAAGTATGAACATTTAATACCAATCCACTAAACCTTTAAAATTTAATGAATGAATATAATTTCACACTCTATTAATTTTTTTCAACAACATTAAAAAAAGCGGCCAAGGCCGCTTTTTCAATATCAATTATTCTGAAGGAGGATTATCATCCGCTACTTCATCAATAACCGTATCTACTGTTTCAACGTCTTCAATATCAATTAAGTCACTTTCTGTAACTTCAATCTCTTCTATACGTTGTAAACCAACTACTTGCTCTTCGTCAATAGTTCTGATCAAAATAACACCTTGCGTGTTACGTCCAACCGTAGAAACTTCATTAACGCGAGTTCGTACTAAGGTACCACGATTCGAAATAATCATTATTTCGTCGTTGTCGTCAACTTGAACAGCACCAACAACAGCACCGTTACGTTCACTCACCTTGATAGATACAACACCTTGTGTTGCACGGCTCTTAGATGGGTAATCTTCAAGTTGTGTACGCTTACCGTAACCATTTTCAGTTACCGTTAAAATAGCACCGTCAGTTTTTGGTACAATTAACGATACTACGCGTTGCTCGTCTGGCATTTTAATACCACGAACACCTGTAGCCGTACGACCCATTGGGCGAACACCTTTGAAACGAATCTCAGGGTTGCCTTCTTCATCAAGTACTGGGTTACCGTTTTCATCAACAACGGTTGTTTCTTCAGCTTCTTTAAAGCGTACTACTTTACCAGCATCAGTGAACAACATAATCTCGTTGCTACCATCGGTAATATCAACACCAATTAAGCTATCGCCATCATTTAAGTTAACAGCAATGATACCGCTAGCTCGTTGACGACTGTAAGCCGTTAATGGTGTTTTCTTAACTGTACCGAATGCAGTTGCCATAAAGATGTATTTATCTTCAGCGTACTCGCGTACTGGCAATATAGCAGTAATACGTTCATCTGCTTCAAGTGGTAACAAGTTAACAATTGGCTTACCGCGCGCTGCACGACTTGCTAGTGGTAACTGATACACTTTAAGCCAATATAAACGACCCGCTGTAGAGAAACATAAAATCGTATCGTGTGTATTTGCAACTAAAAGACGTTCGATGAAATCTTCATCTTTCATCTTCGTTGCTGACTTACCTTTACCACCACGACGCTGTGCTTCGTAATCAGACAATGCCTGATACTTCACATACCCTTCGTGAGAAAGCGTTACTACAACGTTTTCTTCAGTAATTAAGTCTTCAAGGCTGATATCGTGAGCCGCTGCATTAATCTCAGTACGACGTTCATCGCCATACTGCGCTTTAATTTCCACTAACTCATCACGAATAACTTCCATTAAACGCTCAGGAGTCGCCAAAATATAAAGTAGTTCAGCAATTAGCTCTAATAACGATTGATATTCAGTTAAGATTTTTTCGTGTTCAAGACCAGTAAGCTTGTGTAAACGCAAATCTAGAATTGCTTGAGCTTGTTGCTCAGAAATATAGTATTGACCGTCGCGAATACCTAAATCAGCAGCAAGCCAATCTGGACGAGCTACATTATCTTCGCCTGCTTTCTCAAGCATACCTTGTACATGACCTAATTCCCACGGACGTGCTGTTAAGGCAATTTTAGCTTCAGCTGGTGTAGGGGATTTACGAATAAGTTCGATAATTGGGTCAATGTTTGCAAGCGCAATCGCTAAACCTTCAAGCGTGTGAGCACGGTCACGCGCTTTGCGTAAATCAAACACGGTACGACGAGTTACTACTTCACGGCGGTGAATAATAAACTCTTCAAGCATTTCTTTTAAATTAAAACACTTAGGTTGGTTATTAATTAAAGCAACCATATTCATACCAAACACAGTTTGTAACTGAGTTTGTGAATACAAGTTATTTAAAATAACTTCGCCTACGTCACCACGTTTAATCTCAATAACGATACGCATACCGTCTTTATCAGATTCATCTCGTAGCGCGCTAATACCTTCAATTTTCTTATCTTTAACTAGCTCAGCAATTTTTTCAATTAAGCGAGCTTTGTTAACTTGATAAGGAATTTCGTGAACGATAATTGTTTCACGACCTGTTTTTTCATCGGTTTCGATGTCGGCGCGTGCACGCATGTACACTTTACCACGGCCAGTTAAGTAGGCTTGTTCAATGCCCTTCTTACCGTTGATAATTGCAGCCGTTGGGAAATCAGGACCAGGGATATAATCCATTAACTCTAAAATAGTTAAATCAGGATTTTGAATAAGTGCCAAACACCCATTTACAACTTCAGTTAAGTTATGTGGTGGTATATTTGTAGCCATACCTACCGCAATACCCGACGAACCATTCACTAATAAATTAGGAACTTTCGTAGGTAAAACATCAGGGATGAACTCTGTGCCATCGTAGTTAGGAACGAAATCAACCGTTTCTTTTTCAAGATCGGCTAATAACTCATGCGACATTTTTGCCATACGTACTTCTGTATAACGCATTGCCGCTGCTGAATCACCATCAACCGAACCGAAGTTACCTTGGCCATCTACAAGCATATAACGCAGTGAGAATGGCTGAGCCATACGAACTATCGTGTCATAAACTGCACTGTCGCCGTGTGGGTGGTATTTACCGATTACGTCACCGACCACACGGGCCGATTTTTTGTAAGGCTTGTTCCAGTCATTACTAAGCTCGTTCATTGCAAACAAAACGCGGCGATGAACAGGTTTTAAGCCGTCACGTACGTCTGGTAATGCACGTCCTACGATTACGCTCATTGCGTAATCTAAGTAGGAGTTTTTTAACTCGTCTTCAATATTGACTGGCAGAATTTCATTGGCGAGATCAGTCATTTGATATCACATTCCTTCAGTATCAGCTCTCAACAACCCGGTATTGGGTATTAAGAGTATTGTTATTATTTCTAACAGCCATGCTATCACAATTAATTTTAATTTACAGGCGCAAAACTTTGCGATTTATCAATTTAGCCCTATATAATGGCCTCAGATTGACGAGGAAGTATTTTATGACCGAACATCAAAATGTAGATCACGCAGAAATAGCAAAATTTGAAGCCATCGCTGAGCGTTGGTGGGACCTAGACGGAGAATTCAAACCTCTTCACGAAATTAACCCGTTACGACTAGACTTTATAGCAAACAAAACGCAAGGCTTATTCGATAAAGAAACACTCGACGTTGGCTGTGGTGGCGGTATTTTAAGCCAAAGCATGGCACGCATGGGCGCAAAAGTAACCGGTATCGACATGGGTCAAGAGCCTTTAACTGTTGCTAAATTGCATAGTTTAGAGACAGGCGTAAATGTAGATTATATAAAAATACCTGCAGAAGAGTTTGCTTCGCAAAACCCAGAGCGCTTTGATGTAATAACCTGTATGGAAATGCTTGAGCACGTACCCGACCCAGCTTCTATTATTCATGCTGTAGCCGCACTTGCCAAACCAGGCGCGGATGTGTTTTTTTCAACCCTTAACAAAACACCTAAAGCATATTTATACGCGATTGTTGGCGCTGAAAAGCTTTTAAAAATGGTACCTGAAGGTACACACGACCATAAAAAGTTTATAAAACCTGCACAGCTTATTGCATGGGCAGAGCAAGCCGGTTTAAAAGTTCGTGCAAGTACAGGGCTTTCTTATAACCCACTATCAAAGCAATATACGCTTAATAGTGACGTTAGCGTAAATTACATACTTTATTTTGAGAAGTTAGCTTAATGGCTAACTCTCAAGCCCCCCACCCCCTTATAGAGTACGATGCATTTTTATTTGATTTAGACGGCACCCTACTCGACACCGCTGATGATTTAGGTGCCGCTTTAAACGCAGTCCTTATTAATAATAAAATAGAACCTGTTAGTAGTGATATATACCGTCCTGCGGCATCTAACGGCGCAGGCGCATTATTAGAGGCTGGTTTTAAAGAATTATGGGACAAACAACACCAAAGCGAGCTTATAAAGCAATTAGTTAACGAGTACGCTGCAAACATAGCAAAACACACGCATTGCTTCAGCGGAGTTGAATCGTTACTTATCGGCCTTGATCAGAAAAAGATCAAATGGGGGATCATGACTAACAAGCCTGGCTTTTTAACCGATCCTTTAGTGGCAGCTATTCCCGCATTAAAAAATGCCAGTGTAGTAATAAGTGGCGACACATTAGCTGAAGCTAAGCCATCACCTTTACCATTACTACATTGTGCAAAGCTCATGCAAGTAAAACCAGACCGTTGTCTATACATTGGTGATGCACAGCGCGACATACAAGCAGGCAAAGCGGCAGGTATGCATACCGCAACGGCACTTTGGGGTTACATCCCAAGTAAAGATGAAGCGATAGCTTGGAAAGCCAATTTTAACTGGCTAAGTCCAATTGATGGTTTTAACCATATATAGTGTCATGTTAATTATTAAACACTATATATTGTGATTGTGTTAGTTTTCACACAAAGCTTGCTGATAAAAAAAGCAGTCAAAATTTATTTTTAAAATGCGTAAATTTAGCAGATCATTAGTTGATTTTTGCATATTTCAACTTAAATGATTGTTCGAAGGTGAGTGTCTACTAACACAAATGCGTTATCCCAAAGTTATCCACAAATAGGGGCAATTATGTCCCTTGCAAAACAACTCAGACCACACTATCTTGTGATCTCTAAATTGAACAACACCAGATATTGTGGCCAAATGTTATTCAATTAAATTCGCCAATACGGTGAAACCTATAATAAATGAGTATGTACCTTGCTTCGGCGAGGTATAAAGCATTGGTCAAAATACATAATTCCCAAGGAATACAGGCAAATGAACCAACAGTTATCTGTAAGCAAACGTGACGGGCGCAAAGAGCCACTTGATCTGGATAAGATCCATCGCGTTATTGAATGGGCCGCCGAAGGTTTAAACAACGTTTCGGTTTCGCAAGTTGAATTAAAATCGCACATTCAGTTTTACGACGGTATTCGTACCAAAGACATCCACGAAACCATCATTAAAGCAGCAGCGGATCAGATTTCAAAAGAATCGCCTGATTATCAATACTTAGCTGCACGTTTAGCTGTATTCCATTTACGTAAAAAAGCGTATGGTCAATTTGAACCACCACGTTTATTTGACCACGTAACAAAAATGGTTGGCGATAAACGCTACGATGCTCACTTATTAGTAGATTACACAGAGCAAGAATTAGACGAGCTTGATGCATACCTTGATCATTCTCGCGATCTTAACTTTAGCTACGCAGCTGTAAAACAGCTTGAAGGCAAGTACCTCGTTCAAAACCGTGTATCGGGTGAAATATACGAAAGTGCACAGTTTTTATATATTTTAGTAGCAGCAAGCTTATTTTCAGACTACCCACGTGAAACACGTACTGATTACATCAAACGTTTTTACGACGCGGTATCATTATTTAAAATATCTCTACCAACGCCAATTATGTCAGGTGTACGTACGCCTACTCGCCAGTTTAGCTCGTGTGTATTAATTGAATGTGGCGACAGCCTTGATTCAATTAACGCTACATCGTCTGCAATCGTTAAATACGTATCACAACGCGCAGGTATTGGTATTAACGCTGGTCGAATTCGTGCTTTAGGTAGCCATATTCGTAACGGCGAAGCGTACCACACAGGTTGTATTCCTTTTTATAAGCACTTTCAAACAGCCGTTAAAAGTTGTTCGCAAGGTGGTGTACGCGGCGGCGCTGCAACTTTGTTCTACCCGCTTTGGCATCTAGAAGTAGAGAACCTACTTGTACTTAAAAATAACCGTGGTGTAGACGACAACCGCGTTCGTCACCTTGATTACGGCGTACAGTTTAATAAACTAATGTACTCTCGTTTAATTAAAGATGACTACATTACATTATTTAGCCCATCAGATGTGCCTGGCCTTTACGATGCATTTTTTGAAGACCAAGCTGAGTTTGACGCACTTTACGTAAAATACGAACAAGACGAGTCTATTCGTAAAAAACGTATTAAAGCCATTGAGCTTTTCTCTATGTTTGCGCAAGAACGTGCAAGTACAGGTCGTATTTATTTACAAAATGTTGATCACTGTAATACACACAGCCCATTCATTTCTAAAGTTGCGCCAATTCGCCAATCTAACTTATGTTTAGAAATTGCATTGCCAACTAAGCCACTTAACAACGTAAATGACGAAGAAGGCGAAATTGCCCTTTGTACACTTTCTGCGTTTAACTTAGGTGCAATAGAGTCACTTGATGAGCTTGAAGAGCTAGCTGAACTTGCAGTACGCGCACTTGATAACTTACTTGATTTCCAAGACTACCCTGTACCGGCGGCTAAAAATGCAACTATGGGTCGTCGTACACTAGGAATAGGCGTGATTAACTACGCTTACTACCTAGCTAAAAACGGTAAGCGTTATTCAGATGGTAGCGCAAATGCATTAACACATAAAACCTTTGAAGCTATTCAATATTACTTAATGAAGGCATCAAACGAGCTTGCTAAAGAGCGTGGCGCATGTCCTAAGTTTAACGAAACAACGTACTCTCAAGGCATTATGCCAACAGATACGTACAAACGTGATTTAGATAAAATTTGTGATGAGCCACTTCATCTTGACTGGGATACACTACGTGCAAATATTAAAGAGCACGGTATGCGTAACTCAACACTAAGTGCATTAATGCCATCAGAAACATCGTCGCAAATCTCTAATGCAACTAACGGTATTGAGCCACCACGTGGACATATTAGCGTTAAAGCAAGTAAAGACGGTATTTTAAAACAAGTTGTTCCTGAGTATGAGCGTTTAAAAGATCAGTACGAGTTACTATGGGACATTCCATCAAACGATGGTTACTTGCAGCTTGTTGGTATAATGCAAAAATTTGTTGACCAAACAATTTCTGCAAATACAAATTATGATCCAAACAAGTTCGAAGGCGGTAAAGTACCTATGCAAGTCTTATTAAAAGACTTATTAAGCGCGTACAAACTAGGTGTTAAAACCTTGTATTACCACAATACTCGCGATGGCGCCTCAGATTCACAAGAAGATACTCCAGAAGTGGAAGATGATGATTGTGAAGGCGGCGCGTGTAAAATATAACTGCTGATTTTTATTTTAAGCGGGCATTTAGCCCGCTTTTTCTGATAGTTTTTTGAGTGATAAACATGTCTTATACTACTTTTAGCCGAAACCATAATAATCAAATGCAAGAGCCAATGTTTTTTGGCCAAACTGTAAACGTATCTCGTTACGACCAACAAAAATACCCAATTTTTGAAAAGTTAATTGAAAAGCAACTGTCTTTCTTTTGGCGTCCTGAGGAAGTAGATGTAAGTAAAGACCGTTTAGACTTTCAAGCATTACCAGATCACGAAAAGCATATATTTTTAAGCAACTTAAAATACCAAACACTACTTGATAGTGTACAAGGTCGTTCGCCAAACGTGGCTCTACTTCCAATTGTATCACTACCAGAGCTTGAAACATGGATAGAAACGTGGGCGTTCAGTGAAACAATTCACAGCCGCTCATACACGCATATTATCCGTAACGTAACACAAGCCCCTGAACTTATTTTTGATGACATTGTTAGCAACGATAAAATTAGCGAACGTGCTGATGCCGTAACTAAATATTACGATGACTTAATTAACTCTGTTTCGCTTTACAATTTATACGGTGAAGGCAAGCACGAGATTAATGGTAAAACTGTTATCGTGAATTTGTTTGAGCTTAAAAAGAAACTATACCTAGCTATGATGTCGGTAAATATTCTTGAAGCGATTCGCTTTTACGTAAGCTTTGCATGTTCGTTTGCGTTTGCTGAGCGCGAGCTAATGGAAGGTAACGCTAAAATCATCAAGCTAATTGCACGTGATGAAGCACTTCACCTTTCGGGTACTCAGCATATTTTAAACATTATGCAAGACGGTAAAGACGACCCAGAAATGGCGATTGTTGCTGCCCAGTGCCGCGATGAAGCTATTAAAATGTTTGTTGACGCAGCGGAGCAAGAAAAAGAGTGGGCCGAATACTTATTTAAAGATGGTTCAATGATTGGCTTAAATAAGCATATTTTATGTCAGTACGTTGAATACATTACCAATGCACGTATGACTGCGATTGGCTTGCCTGCACAGTTTGAAAATAACAGTAACCCTATCCCATGGATCAACTCATGGCTAGTGTCTGATAACGTGCAAGTAGCACCACAAGAAGCAGAAATAAGCTCATACCTTGTTGGTCAAATAGACTCGCAAGTTGATGCATCAGAATTTGGTGATTTTGATTTATAATGAGTGATAAGTCTACTGCAAGTGTAACACTTGCAGAAAACAGCCAGTGTATAGAGTTTACCGCTGGCTGCCCTTCTCTTTTACACTGCTTAGAATCCATGAAAATAGACGTTGCATTCCAATGCCGCGAAGGTTACTGCGGCGCCTGTAGAGCAACGTTAGTGTCAGGTAGTGTTGAATATAACGAAGAGCCACTTGCGTTTGTGCGCGAAGGCGAAATACTCCTGTGCTGCTGTAAACCCAATGGCAATGTAAGTATTAATTTAAAGTAGTCTAAACGCTAAATACAGTTTATAAACGCCAATCTAATTGTTTAATACCCGATAACTAGCTCTTTAGCTTATTTACGTATCACTGAACGAGCTTTACACGCATTGAAACTGATGCGCTACGCCCTAAATTATCAACCACTCTTACGTCAAATTCGCCTACTTGCGGGTGCCAGAAAAAAGGCGTATCTCGCTCTACTTTACCAACAAAGCTGTTATCTACAAACCAATATAAAATACGTGAGTCTGTATCTGTGATTGCGCTAAAAGGCAGGCCTTCTTGCTTCAATTTACTGGCTCTTATCGTGTAGCTAATTAAATTACTCGGGGATGTAATACTCGGTGCTGAGCCTCGTGTACTCGTGTCATTAATTAAGCATGAATCTAAATAAGGTGGAGGCTGGCGTTTAACAATGCCTGCTTGTTTAAATAATCTGACTAAGTCAGATGGCCAAAATTCATAAACTGCCTTTGTAGTTGTAGATTCAACATACTGACAAGCACGTAATCCCGATACTTTATCAATATAAATTTCACGATGTACATCGGACACTTTAATTGGCGACTTACCTGGAATAAAAAGCCCTTTTTCTGTTTTAGGGCAATGCACATCAGGTAAATCACCTGTTGTTGAACAAATATCTACTTCTGTAATATTTAAACCACCTGGTTTTATATTGCCTTTGATTAAGCCGTAACTATCTAATGAACGTATTATTTCAAAAAATAAAGGCGCGGCTGCTTGTCGCCCAATAAAAGATGGGTGCCCTTCTCCTGAGAAATTACCGACCCATGTAGCTAAAACATACGGACCAACAATACCTACTGACCATGCATCGCGAAAAGCAAATGAAGTACCTGTTTTCCAATATACAGGATATGATTGTCTTCTTTCTTTTTGAAATGAAATTTCATCAACTGCACTATTTTTACTTAGCATTTGTAAAGTCAGGTAGGCTGCCTCTGGGCTGATGAGTTGCTTGATATGATTGTTTTGATTATTTGGGTTGTTTTGGTTAATAACAGTGGCGTCTTTTTTTAATATAACTTCATCCTTATACACCCCTAAATTAGCTAACATAGCGTATAACTTAACGAGCTCTAGCATCGTTACTTCACTGCCGCCCAGCGCAAGCGCTAAACCATAAAACTCTTTGGGCTGAAGCTTTTTAACATCGGCTGCAACGAGTAAATCGTATAGCCCAACTTTTTGTAAGCGATACATCAAATTAACAGCAGGCACATTACGGCTCAGCACTAGCGATTCAGTAGCCGATATAGGCCCTAAAAACTGCTGATCGTAATTCTCTGGTGTATATCCTCCAAAGCGTTTGGGGGCATCTTTTACAAGCGTTAATGGATGAATTAACCCTTCGTCTATAGCAAGCGCATAAATAAATGGTTTAAGGGTTGAACCTGGTGAACGTTTAGCTCTTACACCATTTACTTGACCGCTAATGTCATTATTAAAAAAATCCACAGAGCCTAATTCAGCAACTACTTCCATAGTTTTATAATTTAGTAAAATAGCAGACGTATTACTGAGCCCGTCTCTATGCCTGCGATTAATGTAATTTCTTGCATGGCGCTGAAGTAAGTTTTGTAAATTAAGGCCTATCGACGTTTTATATTCTCCAGGCTTTAGGTGCGGGTACTCGCTTTGTAAATTGTCAATAAAATGTGGAGCTTCAAAAGGCAAGTCTGAAGAGGCATATACCTTTATCGGTAATTGCATAGCTGCTAGCCAATGTTTATCGTCTGGGTGGGTTTCAAGCCAACGAGTAAACAGTTTTTTTCTTGTTTCTAGCAATACCAGTTTAGCCGATTTTTTAATGGGATTTCGTTTGGTTGGGTTTTGCGGGATTAAGCTAAGTAATAATGACTCAGGTAAATTAAGATCAATAGCTGGTTTCTTAAAATAAATTAAACTGGCTGCACCAACACCTTCAATATTTGATCCATAAGGCGCTAAGTTAAAATACGCCTCGAGTATTTGGTTTTTACTGTAGTGTCTCTCAATTTGTAACGCTCGAAGTATTTGTTCTACTTTTCCAAAAATAACATGCGTGTTCATCCCAAAGTGCAACCGGGCTACTTGCATTGTTATTGTTGACGCACCGACTCGGTGACTTCTTTTAATATAGCTAGTATAAAACGCATTTATTAAAGCAATAAAATCGATACCAATATGCTCATAAAAGTCTTGGTCTTCATACAATAAAGTAGCTTGTTGAACGCTCAAAGGGATTTTATCTATTGGCGTCCATAATCTATATCTATCGTCTGCGGCTAAATTTAAACGAAGTAATTTATCACTGCTATCGTAAAAAGCCGTTGAGTAAGCATTGGGCTGGGTAATATCAGGCTTTGGAGTAAACAAATACAACAGCACTGCAAGCAGTGCTGTTGTAAAAAAAGCCGTTTTCATTATAAAACTAAACTTTTTATTTAGCGGCGGTAACATCAAAACGACCCGATTTTGAGTGCGCTTTAATACTTAAATCATACATAGATTCAGCATAAGCCGATGGCACTACAAAGCTGCCAGATGTAGTAGCCTTAATCTTGTAAGTAAGCTCAGTCATGCTATCGCCAAAGCTGCCATACAATATAACGCGATCCTCTCGTATATCTTTATAATCAGAGGTCCAGCGATTATAACTATTGCGAACGCTGTCTCTGAGTACTTCAAACCCACCAGGTAGTAAATCAATAACAGCAACATCCGAAATATTTTTACCCGTTGTACTACGCACTCGTAATACAACGTTTAGTTCTTGACCTTGAACAGCGGTGGTTATCACATTACCTTTATCGTCTTGGTATTCTCTGACAACTTCTAAACCATTACTTAATGACTTTTGTGGCACGTTTGTATCAAAACCAGCTTGGCTCATCATGTAAAATGAGCGAGGTGGCGCTAATACATCAAGCGTTTTAACGTCATTTAAAAACGAGGCTTTAGGATAAGGTGTATAGGTTATGTCTAATGCCTCTTTTTCTGCCATTGTCGTTGTTGCCATTATTTTTACATCTTCAGGCTGGGCTTGTGATAACGCAACTTTTGAGTATGCCGTCATAGCAAGTACAGACCAAGCAGACGACAACGTGTTGTAGTCTCCTTTAAAAATAGGGTCAACGACATTAAACAAATCATCTTTAGTTAACTGCTTTAAGCGAGCAGGAAAATGTTTTGATAACAAATAAATATACTGTCCGTCGTGAGCTAAACGTGAGTCGTAAGCGCCCCAATTATCGTGCTGGGTATCTTGCCCAATTTTATAGCTATTGATCAGTGCTTGCGCTTTATCGCTTGCACGTAATAGCTGATAAGTTGCGCCCATAAACGCGGACGTTATATCTTGTTGCCATACTTTGCTATTACTCGCATTTACACTTTTTTCTAAATCAGATAAGTAATTAGTTGTTACCTCACCTTGTCGTGTTAGCAAATAAATAGCATAAGCGCGGTTTCTGTCATTCGTCTCTAAAGATCGGCTCGCTATACTGCGCACACCTTCAAAACCACTGTTCCACATATCATAAGGTATTGCTACGCCCGCTTCTTTTGCATCTAATAAAAAATGCATAACATAAAGAGAAGAATAAATAGATGCACTAGAATTACCCGGCCATAACATAAATCTGCCATCAGGTAACTGACGTTGACGAAGGGTATCTATTAAGTTGTTTATACGCTCATGTTTATAAGATACATTGCCCATATAACTTGGGTGTTCTAAATAACTCAGCACCGGAAACACACTACTCACTACTTGCTCGGTACACATATGAGGAAAGTTATCTAAATAACTAATAAGACCATCAACAAGCGCTAACGGGCTTTGTGAAGCGGTAATATTATTTTGTGATAAGTTAGGATATAGCTGTCTCGAAACCACTATTTCTTTTTTACCTGATTCACTAAAGCCACTTTCAAAGCTACTAACAAATGCAACCGCAGGGCGCACACTTAACGTTGCCGTGCGTTGGCTAACATTGTCACCCGATAACGCAGTAAATGTAATTGATGCAGCGCCAAGCTTATCAAGCACTTTCACTCTAAACGTTAATGTGTCTTCTGATTTTTCATCAATATTTAGCGTTAATTTTTTATCGCTTATTATTTCAATGTTGCTTGAAGTAAGCGCTTCTACCGTAATTGGCAGTTGTTTACCTGAATCCTCAACGCCATTAGCAATACCAAGTACAATATTAAACTCATCGCCTGGTGCTGCTGTCGTTAATACATTAGGAGTTAATACAAAGGGCCCTTTCACAAGTGTTGTACTTTCTTTAACACCAACACCCTCGTCATTTACGGCAATAGCAATTACACGTACCTGACCTGCAAAAGTATCTGGGATAGTAAACGTATGTTTTTTCGTTTTAGCATCAGCCGATAAAATACCAGACCAAAATGCGACTGGTTTTTGTACCTTACGAGAAAACGGGTTAAGTTGCTTGCTCTTGCGGTTCATTGCCATTGATTCTGCATAACCACCACCCGCAGCTGCAAGCTCTTGCACTAGTTTAAATTCAGGTAAAATAAGATCAACAATTTGCATGGTACTGACTTCTAAAGCACGTTTTTGTAAGAAGTGATTTAACGGCTTTGGCGTCCGATAATTCGCCACTTGTAAAATACCTTCATCTACAGCAAATAACAGAACACGTGAAGGTGATTTGGCACTATATGAAATGACTAAATCGTCACCTGGTTTTACTTTATCAGGTATGTTTACGTCAAAATCTATTGCGCGTTTACTACGATCAATCGCAAATGGTTTAACTGCGTAGCTTAATGGGCTTGTAAATATTTCTTTCGATTCAAGGCTTCGAACAAATGAAACATTAACATACGCATTGCCTTCTATCCCTTGAGGTAACGTTATGGTTTGTATGCTACTTGTTGTTTTACTCTCAAACCATTTAAAAGCGTGTACTTTATTAGTTTCAATTGTAATTAAACCCGAGCCAACATAAGGCGCTACAATACTTATTTCAATTGTTTCGCCCGGTTTGTAATCCGGTTTATTTAATTGAACTTGCAGTTCAGCATTCTTTTCAAGCTTACCCGCTAAGTTACCCGTGCCGGTTATCGTAAATGATACCCTACTAACGGTATTCCCTTTGCCATCAACGAGTTCTATTAAGTAATCACCTGGTTCAGCAGTGGGTAATTCGTAGTTTGCGCCATCTTGTTTAATGTAAAACGGATTGCTTGATACCTGTTTGTTTTTTCTAACCGATTGGTACTTATAAGTGCCGTTATTTTGTTGCACCAACGTAGATACATATTGTTGTTCTATTAAATTTAGCGATAAATCATCACGAGCTACTTGCTCAGTTTCTGAATTAATATTAATAAATTTTACAACACGTTTTGACTCTTTTGATATGTAGCTTAAATCGCCATCGGCTTTATAACCAACTAACTGCTCAACGGGTGAAACAAGCACCGAGCTGCTTGCACGAACACTTTTACCACCGCCTTCTTCATACCCTTGTACTGCAAAATTTAACTGATAAGTACCTGCCTCATAGCGAGTTAAGTCAATATCAAATTCTGCCTTGCCTTGTTCATCAGTTTTGGTTTCGGTTAATGATTCATAACTGTGTCTAATATTTTTTCCTTCACTGTGGGGATCAGAAAACACATAATCTTTGTATTCATTAAAGTAAAAACCAGCTGGAGATAAATGTAAATCAGCAGTAACACGTCTATTTTGAGCAGGTGTACCAAATAAGTTTTGAAGGCTCACCAATGCTTTAAATTTTGAGCTGTTTACCCACCCCTTTGCAGATGATTGAGAAAATTGACTACTAATTTTCAATCTATCGGGTACAAACTCTTCAACTTTAAACTGAGTACTGCCTAATTGGTCGCGGCTATTATTATTTTTAATAAGTTGAACCGATACATAATACGTTCCGGTATTGGCGCTATTTTGTGTTTTAAAGTCAAAATCAAGCAATCCATACTTATCTAAGCTCACTCGTTTATTATAAACAGTTGTCCCTTTAGGATCGGTAATTATAAGTTCAAGCGGTATATCGCCCAGTTTTGCAAAGTTTTGTTGCTTCACAATCGTGGCAAGTTTAACACTATCGCCTGGTCGATAAATTCCACGGTCAGAAAAAACAAACGCATCTATTTTATTACTACCACTGAGCCCAGAACTTACACCGCCGGTATCAAACCGAGAGTAGTTAACCATTCGAGCATAGCGATTATAAGGAATAAAAGACATGTCACTTTTAGTTTCGACTACAAAAGCAACGGGAGTTTGATCATCAGTAAACCACGTTGTGTTGTCGAAAAATGCGTGCCCGTCAGAATCTGTTTTAGCATTTAAAATAACTAATCCGTTTTTACCCAATAACGACACCTTCGCTTTTGCTACCGGTTTTCCTGTTTCAATAGATTGGACAAATATATCGCGAGATCCATCTGCATTATTTTTTACCAAAATACCTAAATCAGTAATAAGGATAAGTCGTTTTTCTTGGGGTCCATATACGTAATTATCTTCTGTATTTAACGCTTGAGCATTTATAAAAAATAAGCCTAAACCAACTGACTCATTATACTTACTACTCAAATCAATAGATGAATAGACCGCTTTTTTAGGGTGCTCCGATTTTAAATTAACTTGTCTGGTAAAAATTGAACTTATGTTTTCTTCTGTAAAGTAATAATTATTAAATTCTGGATTAGAAATATCACCACTGGTTTGACTTATAAGGTGGTTAATTTGATTGGCTTCTACCCTACCTACTTTAACTTGAAGTGCGTTTACACCGCGGGTCAAAAATGACAATTTATGATCGCCATTTTTTGATAATATAGACCCTTTAGACATAATATTTACTTGTGTCGGATAAGCCGGCGTATCTAAAATAGTGTCGTATTTATTCACCATCCTAAACTCACCCGTCGACTTCAATCCCTTATCAATCGCGATATAAACTTGCTGGTTTTGAGGGGCGTCAAACGTAAAACTGTGTAACTTAGCGGTATCTTGCGCGGTAGGAATCGCATTTAACTTAACTTTTTGAGATTGCTTAAGCACTGCATCAGTAACCTCTCGTGGACTACCGAAGTACTTATAATTACCTTTTGAATCTTTAGTCGGTAATACGTAAGCAACTGTTTTACTAACCACATCTTGCGATGAAATATCATCTGTGAAGTCTAAAACAAGTGTTTGTTCGGGCTCCCCTTGCGTATTTTTTACCATCAACACATTGGCAGTATTTACTCTAAAAAAGCTATTTACACTTGGGATCAACACGGCGTCTTTAATCTCTACTGTTGTTTGAGAAGGACCCATAACCGGCTTTACACCGCTATTAAGAACAAAATACAGATAGCTTTCGGTATCTTGAATACGTATTTGCTCTGAAGTAATGTAAATCTCTCGTTGATGCTTGTCGTAAGTAACATCAAATTTGTATTGTGCTAGTTCGTTTTTGCCATCTTGCTCAAGCGATTGAGTCAGCTTTAAATTATTTTTTATGGTGCTTATATCTGTTGGGTGAGTCGCTTTTAATGTTGCAATCACCTTGTGACTTTTTTTAACGTTAGGATCTTGATAAAAAGCGAGTGAGCTAAGCGTTAGTTCAAAATCGGGAGTTTTAAATACATGCTCATTATCGCTTAGATGTATATCACTTTTAAAAATAGATGAATCAAAACGTACCTTATATTCTTGCCCTGCTGACCAATCTTGTTTTGGGATAAATTTAAGCTGGCTTTCACTATTCCAAGACCACTGTCCAATTAGCTCAGGCGTGACTTTTATACCTGTGGGAATCACTTTGCCAACAAGCGCAAGCTTGGCCACAGAGTAAGACACTGCATCCGTGTTTTCTACATCATCTAAAACGGGAGTAAAATCAATATAAAGCGGTTCAGGGTTTAAAACATCAGATAAAGTGGTAACAGCAGGTGTAGAGTGAGTTGCTTTGTAACTAATTGGCTGTGGTAAGGAAAGAAAAAAACAATAGCCTGCTATAATTAATATCAACATTAGCACGGCGCTAAAAAATGCTGTTTTGCGCTCTTTAGCAAACCTAAGCACATTATTTATAGCAGTAATTAACCATTTCGGTTTATGCCAAATAATGACACCAAATACATTTAAAATAACAAAAAATGTGGTCAGTAAAACCCACACACTGCCAACTGTTTTTTCGGTTACATTCACGTTGCCAAGTAAGCTTGCAACCAAACTAAACAAACCCGTTCCTATGGCTGAAAAAGCAATACTCATAAATAAACTAGCTATTTTGGGAGCGAGTTTACTTTGTTTAAGATTAACCTCTTTTGGGTTAGCCTCTTTTGAATCGGTTTTTGTATTCACGTTCAAAATCCTTTTTATTTATACTGCAATATCAATAAATGAGAGAACTCATACTTATAATCTGGTTATTTATATTCTTGTGGGACGAAACGGTAATGCCCCGTAATTTTAAAATCGAAAAGCATGTCGCTTTTTTCAGGTCCTCGACCAATATTATGAACGATTAATGGATTCCCTGTGTCTTTTGCTAACTCATTCACAACCATACCAATGTGCGGCACATTACCTGGCAGCATCCACGTTACAATGTCACCCGTTTTATAGTCGTTCACGTTACTTGATTTAGCGAGCACTTGGCCATGATTTTTAAAGTAAGCCTGTAAGTTTGGCACACGGCGGTGGTCTATATTTTTATCCGGTTTGGTTAAACCCCAAATACGCTTAGAGGGATATAGCTCAAAGCTTTTTAACATGTCCTCATGCACAAGCTTTTGCAAATCAATACCTAAAAGTCGATATGATCGAATAACTACATCGGTACACACCCCTACATTAGCGGGCACATCGCCACCCGGATAAGTAATAGAGCGATAAGACCCATCATAGGTAACGTTATGTGTTGTTCTTTCAAGTAACGCAGCCACAATATCGTCATCAAACGATGCCGCATAGGCATTTACACTAAGTAAGCTCAGTAAAAAAACAGTAAAGCGTGTCATATGCAATCCTTTGAAAATGTTAATTAACTACAACGCTTGAACCACGTGTTCAGGCACGTTTATTTTCTTGCCATTATTTGTAAAGTGCTTATCAAGACCATACGCCATGACTTCAAGTGGCGCAGCATCATAACCAACCTGCTGAATTTCGGTTATGTAACGCAACATAAAAGCCTCGGCGCCAAGTTCACTCCATTGGGCTACGTGAACAAGTTCATGAAAATGCACAGCTAAATTATCAGCTACGTAAGGAAGCATGTAATAAGTGTTTTTGTATGTAGTACCTGCGGCATCCATGTCAATAAAATCGTCTAATCCCATTTCACGCAAAAAAGGAAAGTTAGGTTTGGGTATTTCATCGACAATAACGTAAAAGGCATTTTTTAAAAATTCGACAGGATAAAACCCTGCAAACTCACTGGCAAATTTCTCACAGCTAATTCTTTGGGTTTTATATTTAATATTTGTTGCATCAATCCATTGTTCTATTTGTTCGAGCACGTCCTTCCTCCAAAATACTCACTTAACATTGTATAAATGTTGTAAGCCAACAACTCAATTATAACAAAAGTAAATTAACGAATCTCTTTTTAAAGTACAAAAAGCTGCTAAAAAACCACTTACCCTCTAATCAACTATATATTTGGTAATGTGCTTTAAAAACACAGGTATTGTTACTGTGTCCTTATTAGTAGTAACTTGTAATTATTAACTGAATGCAATTGTGTAAATAACGGGTCTGGTAAATTAATAAAGCGTCATTGCCAAAAATAACGAGTTTACTTATGCCCACAGATATACAAAAAAATCTTAAAGTAAAACCTGCTCACATCGTCTCATTTATTGTGTTTTTATTAGTTTCAATATCTACACTTACCGCTAAAGTGTACGCCGCTGATGCTGTATGGCCTTCAAAAACCACCTACAAATATGCAAATGTAAACGGTAAAAAAATATTTTACCGAGAAGCTGGCATGCAACATAAGCAAACCATTGTGCTTTTACATGGCTATCCGTCGTCTTCACACAGCTACCGAGAATTGATCCCGCTTTTATCAGGTCGTTATCATGTAATTGCACCCGATTATTTAGGTTCAGGATACAGCGAACGCCCAAACCCAGAAACTCAAAAATATACGTTTGAATTACTAGCTCAATACGTTGAAGGGTTACTAACAACGCTTAAAGTAAAGAGATACAGCCTATATATACAAGACTTTGGAGCTCCTGTGGGCTTTAGAATGTTGTTAAATAACCCTAATAAACTTGATGCACTTATTGTACAAAATGGTAATGCGTATTTAGATGGGCTAACCCTACCGAGGCAAGCATTTTTTAAAGCCGCGAATGAGGATAAATCAAAAGCGCAGAGTGATAAAATTTATTCGTTCACGTCTGAACAAGCCATTATTAATAAGCAGTATTTACGAGACGTACAAAGTAACCCAGAAGTGATGAGCCCAGATAGCTGGACGCACGATCTTCACTTTTTACAAACCAAATCTGATAGAGTAATTCAAGTACAGCTACTACAAGATTACTACAACAACCTTCTCGACTATCCAAAGTGGCAAGCTTATTTACGCAAGTACCAACCACCAACGTTAATTGTATGGGGTAAAAACGACCCTGCGTTTATAGCCGCAGGCGCTAAAGCATACTTAAAAGATGTACCGAACGCTGAACTGCATTTACTCGATTCAGGGCACTTTAGTGTTGAAGAAAAACCAGTAGAGATTGCAAAGTACATTGTCGATTTTATGAATAAGCTAGCTAAATAGTAAGCCTTTTCTTTTGGTTTAGTATTTATAGCGAACATAAAAAAGCGCTGAGGGTATAAACCATCAGCGCTTTATTAAGCTCAAGCTAAATCCACAAAAATCACATTTAATATGGATAAGTTATGCTTTTATGTATTTAACCTTCTTCTTCAATAAGCGACTCTAGTAGGTCGTGTATTTCAGCTTTAAGCTCTTTGTCTTCAATTTTATTGGCGCTGACTTTAGCATTTTGAAGGTTTTTAATGGCTTCATCTTTTTGGCCAAGCTCAAGTTGTAATGTGGCCATTGAAAAAGAAACCGACGACATGTGATCTTTGTTATTAATCGCAATCGACTTTTCTAATGCTTTTTCGTAAGTCGTGATTGCCTCTTCTAACTCTTCGGTAAAATCAGCTAAGGTTTCCCATTGTACAGGATGATCTTTTGAGGTATTTTCGTTTTCAATACAAATAGCTTTTAACTCTGCAAATAACGATTCAAACTTTTCACGGTTATTTTTATTAGCCGCCGCCATTAAATCTTCTGCAAGGTCGTGTACCGCTTTATATACTTTTGTGTTCATCATCACTGGTTATCCTTTAATGCAGCTAAACTTATTTATTCACTCAATTTAGCTAAAATGTATCATTACAGTCATTATAAAATGTATTTTAACAACTGATTTATTTAATTTGGTGTATAGCGTAATAATACATTAATAATGAACATCGCGTAGGCGTTAAACACACCGTAGTTAAACTTTATCGCAATTACACTTGGTAAACTTACACACTGAATAAACTTGCAACCCAATCCAACGTAAAGATGGTCGTAAACACTTTGAGTGCAATGACAACTGTAAATAATAGGATGATTACCGCTTTAGCTTTGCTACTTTTAAGATTGTTCCAATACAATAACTTTGCATTAAATTCTGTTTTTAACTTAGTAACAGCCTCTTTCATAATAACGCCCTGCTTAGGTATCTGCGCTCAGCAACATTTAACAATCACACAATTGCTCAAGCGGGGTTTGTAACATTTTTCGCTACCATTAGAGTAAACCATTAAATAAAGCCTGTACTATATAAAATGTAACAAGAGGTTTTAACAAGTTATTGTATCTAACTATTGTTTAAACACCCAAAAATTAAAGGATAGGTAAATTCAGTAGAGCGTTAATAATAAATTTGGTGCTACACTAATAACTAACTTAAATTCGTTAACAGCCAACTAAATTAGCCAATTATGAAAGAATGCAACCAGTGTGGTAAATGCTGTATTAAATATGGCGGCGGCGATTTAAGCGCAACGAAAGAAGAAATAGATTTATGGGAGCTTTTTAACCCCGAAATTTATGAATACGTTAAAAACTACGAAATTTGGTTTGACCCAAAAACAGGCTTAAGACTTCAAGTGTGCCCATTTTTAGAAATTGCGCCCAAAAAAGATCCTCTCGCTAAAAACATGTATACCTGCAGCATCTACCTCGACCGCCCAGAAGACTGCCGCCACTACCCTAGCCTTATTTCGGAGATGATCCGCGATGAATGCGAAATGATTGAATCTGTAGATATAACAAACCAGACAAGAGCGCAGCATAAACTAGATGCAATAATGATAGATAGCCGCTATTAAATACATAGATTTACCAGCTAGCGCTATGAGTTATTCGGCCATATGGATAAGTTTTCTATTCACAAACCTATTATTTGAATTTCTATAGTATTGGCTTAATCGTCATTTTTAGATTATTCATCGCAAAATACAAAGTTATACTATAACATTGTTGATTCGTTAATTTTGCGGTGTTATATTATATCACAACATAATAACCACGAACCGATATATCCATGACAAAGTTAACATTAATCTCCTCTGCTATTTTTTCTGTTTTATGTTCTCAATCAGCTTTGGCTGCAACTGTTACTGGTAAAGTAATGGATGATAAAAATCAACCAATTAAAAATGCCTCTATCCATGTTCATGGCAAAAACCAAAGCGTAAAAAGTAATGATTTAGGCGAGTTTGCTATCGAAATCGATGCAAACAGCCAATTACATATTAGTAAAGACAACTACATAGACTCTCGTATTGCTGTTACCGAATCTTCAAACAATCTGTCTGTGTCACTTAAACCAACATCGGTTGAAACAGTGGTTGTTTATGCCTCTGCACTTCATAAAAACAGCTTAGAAATGATATCGCCAGTAAGCGTGCTCTCAGGTGATGAATTAAGAAATAAATCTAAACCAACACTTGGCGAAACTCTTAAAGGTTTACCCGGCGTAAATGCAAGTTACTTTGGCCCAGTATCATCAAGCCCGATTATTCGCGGTTTAGATGGCCCTCGCGTTAAAATCACACAAAATGGATTAGATGCCAGCGATGCATCGCGTATTGGTCCAGACCACGCGACATCAAGCGACAGCCTAGCGGCAGAACAAATTGAAGTCTTACGCGGTCCAAGCACCCTACTTTATGGCTCTGGTGCAATTGGTGGCGTTGTAAACGTGGTTGATAACCGTATTCCTACTAGCAATATCGACGAGCTTACAGGTGCAGCTGAATACAGCCACGATACTGTATCTAACGCAAATACAGTTGCTGCAAAACTTGAAACCGGTAATGAGGGTTTTAACTTTCATTTTGATGGTACAAAACGCAGCGGCGATGATTACCAAACACCAAACTTTACTATCACCGATGATGATGGCGATGTCGAAAAAGAAGATTCAGTAGAGAACACCTTTATTGATAGCGAAACGCTTAACTTTGGTACTAGCTATGTTGGAGAGCACCTAACGGTAGGTTTTTCTTACGGTAGCATTGATACCGATTACGGGATTCCGGGACATGAACATCACCACGAACATGATCACGAAGGCGAAACTGAAGAAGAACACGAAGAGCATGAAGATGAAGAGGCTGAAGAAGCCGTTTATGCACATTTAGAGCAAGACCGTTGGCAGGGTTTAATAAGCTATGCACTGCATAACAATTGGATTGAAACCATTAACCTACGTGTTGGCTATACCGATTACTCGCATAGCGAAATTGAAGACGGTGCTATTGGTACAACTTTTACCAATAAAACCACTGAAGCACGCTTAAATGTAGAACATAAATTTGCTGATTGGCATGGCATGGTTGGCTATCACTACAGCGACTCTGATTACGATGCAATTGGTGAAGAAGCATTTACACCAGCAAGTGTAACGACAACTAATGCACTTTATTTATTAGAAGAACGTGAATTTGGTGATGTAACCGTTGAACTTGGCGCGCGTATCGAAGATTACAAAATAGAAAGCCAAATTTCGGAAGTTGAGCATGGTCATGATCACGACGATGACGAAGCTGAAGAAGAACACGACGAAGAAACACTTGGTTACAGTAAAAGCTTTACTAATTTAAGTGTATCAGCGGGCGCAATATGGCAGTACAAACCGGGCCATAGTATTGCGACAAGTATTTCTCATTCAGAGCGAGCTCCACTTTCTGCAGAGCTTTTGTCAAATGGTTTACACATTGCAACAGGTACGTATGAGCTTGGCCTTGGTTACAACATTGAAGGTAATGAAGCGCATTTTGAGCCTGAAAATATTAAGCAAGAAACTTCAACTAACTTAGATTTAAGCTTTAGACGTTTTAGCGGTGATTTTGGTTACACAGTTAACTTTTTCTATAACGATATTAAAAACTTCTACTTCCAAGAAAATACAGGTTTAGTTTACGATGAAGAAGATGGTTTAGAATCGGCTATTGGTGCACATGATGATGCCGTTGCGGTTTATCAGTTTACCAGCAAAGATGCAGAGCTATATGGTATTGAATTTGATGCTCACTATCAAATTACATCAAGCGCTATGGTTAAAGTATTTGGTGACTCAACTCGTGCAAAACTTAAAGATGATGAAGGTAACCTACCGCGTATTCCAGCCAATAAATTAGGCTCGGAGCTGCAATATGATTTAGGTGATTTACAACTAACGCTTACAGGTACTCATTACTTTGATCAAAACGATGTAACTGCGTTTGAAACACAAACCGATGGTTATACGTTATTTGACGCACAAGCTAATTACCAACTTGATTTAGGTGCGGTAGATGCACAACTTTATATAAATGTAGATAACATTACCGACGAGTTAGGTTTTGTACATAGCTCATTTATTAAAGATAAAGCACCGTTACCTGGCAGAAACTTTCGCTTTGGTATCCGCGGTTATTTTTAATAGCTAACAAATACCTCTTTACTTTATATATTTAAAAACCGCATTTTATTAATGCGGTTTTTTATTTTTAGCATACATAAAGTTCTTAAATTACAGACACAAAAAAGCCGCGTTCAAATTGAACACGGCTTTTTAAATTCTTAATTAATATTTAAATTAAGAAAGGATTTCGTGTAACTCAACATCAAATACAAGCGTTGAGAAAGGTGCGATTGCAGCACCTGCGCCACGTTCACCATAAGCTAGCTCATGAGGAACGTAGATACGCCATTTAGTACCTACAGGCATCATTTGTAATGCTTCAGTCCAACCTTTGATCACGCCACCAACTGGAAATTCAGCAGGTTGACCGCGCTCGTATGAGCTATCAAAAACAGTACCGTTTACTAGTGTACCGTGGTAATCAACACGTACTGTAGACTCAGCTGTTGGCTTTTCGCCTTCGCCAGTTGCTAATACTTCATATTGAAGACCAGACTCAGTTACTGTGATTTCAGGACGTTTTGCGTTTTCTTCTAAGAATGCAATACCTTCCGCAGAAAGTACTTTTGACTCTTCTTCACGACGAGCTTGAATCTCTTCGTTAATTTTTTCGAATGCAGCTTGGATCTCAGGGATCTCAACTTGAAAAGCGCTACCAGCGTACGCATCTTTCATGCCTTCAAATACTGAATTTAGGTTTAAGCCTTCAAAAGGATTAGACTTAAGTTGCTCACCCATTTGTAAGCCAATACCGTAACTTGCTTTTTCAGCATCTGTAGTAAAATTATCTGACATAATGTGTTTTTCACGTTTTGTTAGTTAAAAGACGCATATATGCTATCACAAAATAAACCGTGTTTGGGGCTAGTTTTTGCTGAGTTTCACCTTAATTAGGCCAACAATGTAGCTACAAAGCGGTAAACTGAATAAAATTCCAGCAAGTAAAGGAATTGCTAGCAATGCTGACTCACCAAACAGTAAATAAGGTACGCCAAGGAGTCCTACACAACCAATAAAAATAGAACCGATTACCGGCCAATGTTTGTCGTATTTGGTAATTAGATGAGCAGCTAAAATATTAAAGCCCACACAATAAACTAAAGCGGTAATAAGAGAATTTTCTGGCTGTGCGTCACTCGCCATTTTGACTAATAAAGTAATGGCACTTTGATAGCAGTAACCAAACACAGTCCATAATAAAACATGCTTTATTAATTGCTGCGAGGTTGAAAGGTTTGTTGCTTTTGTCACTTACTAAACTCCACAAAGCAAAAAACCGCCCATAAGGCGGTTTTTTTTAAATAATGGTGGAGAGATAGGGATTTGAACCCTAGATGGGCTATAAACCCATGCCGGTTTTCAAGACCGGTGCATTCGACCACTCTGCCATCTCTCCGCACGGCGCGAATAATATGGCTAAATACGTAACTTGTAAAGAGCTAAATATAAATTAATATAAAATATTAATTTATTGGATGAAATACATCCACTTTGTTATTTTATTAAGCTATTCACTTTAATGAAAGTCTAGTTAATGGACTAAAATGAAACGCATTAATAATATTGTTTTGGTCTGCGAGCAATCCAAGAACAAATTAAACAAGCCAATATACTCAGTGCAGTAAAGGTAACGCCTTGAAAAATTAAATCAAATCGATTTAAATCATCACTTGGTACTACAACAAACATAAAAGCAGGTAGCACACTAAGCGATAAAACGTAGCAGCATACTTTAAATGCACGCCCGAAGTCGAAACGTTTGGACTGGTGCATCCACCATGTTAACAACATAAGCATACCCATTGCTGAACCGGCTATGAAATGTGATGCGTTTGTGCTCATTGCAACATACAGTGTTACAAAAGCACCAATGATTCCCCAAATTGACCATGCTAGCCAATTCTCTTTTTCACGTAAAAATAAATTTCCCATAGTTTTCGTCTTCTTTATCGTTATTTTTATTAAGACTTTCCATAATGTATCAAAAAACAACCGATTAAAAAACAAACTGAAGAAGATTTAGTAAATTTAGTGCTTCCAAGCGCTTCTTACAGCCAAGCCATTAACTTTTGAATAATACTCTTTGTAACCTTAATGAATTATGACTATGTAAATTGCGCAAAGTTCATACTATTTCACAAATTACTAAAATAGTGTTCTGGCTTATGGCGAGGCGACTTTTTACAATCGACTTCTGGTGTACCTATATATAAATACCCTACTATTTCATCTTGCTCATGTAAGTTAAGCGCTTTTTTAACTGCTGCACTTTGTGCAAAGTAGCCTGTACGCCAAACACCACCTAATCCTTGAGCGAATGCAGCTTGTTGCATCGCAAGTACGCTGCACCCTGCGCTTTGTACTTGTTCTATTCGAGGAACTTTTGGGTGTTCTTGATATCTAGCAATTGCTATTACAATCATAGGCGCACGAAGGGGAAGCTCTTTAGCACGATTAATTACTTTTTCTGCCTGTTGCTCTGCTACCGCACTTTGATGGTAAATTTCACCTAGTTTATCGCGTGCATCACCTTGAGCAACAATAAACTGCCAAGGCGCAATACAACCATGATCAGGAACACGTAATGCTGCTTGCTTAATTATGTCGAGCTGCTCAGGCGTAGGACCCGGCTCTGTTAGTTTAGAGTCTGATTGGCGGGTAAGTAAAAGCTCGATAGCGTTCATAACGATTCCTCAAAATTCAAAACGCTAGAGTAACATTTAAAACCTTAATAAATAAATACTGGGAGTCTAAAACGTAAAACAGCCGCACAAAATGGGTTTATGCGGCCTTTTTTTAATAGGTTTAGCGCTATTGATTTAAAATATTTCGCTTTAACCAGTAATCAATACTAACAAAGCGCCCTCCTCCCATAAAAAATAAGCTAAGGAGCATTGCAAAGTATATTGCCGAAAATTCTATACCATTATTTAAAATAGAGGGTTTGCCTTTTTCGTAGAGATAATCAGGAAAACCGTGTTCTTCAACTAAGCCACGAATTTTTTCTATTCGCTCTTGTACTTCTAATGAGTTTTCGAGGCTTTCTTTAGCGCCCGGAATTGATAACCAATTGAGTACTTGTGCAGCGCTTGTTTCTGGATTAGTTGGCGCAATTGCAAACCAACCATTATGCCAATGCACTGATGTTGCAGCAACGACCATTGTGAACATGAGCGGAATACTGACCAAACGAGTTAAAAGGCCAAGTAATAAAAACCAACCCCCTAAAAACTCACTCCAACCCGCTAAAAAGGCTAGTAAGTCTGGAAACGGTAATCCTAAACCCCATTCATTATTACCAAACCATTGAACTACATCTGGAGATGCTAAAAAGTTATCGAAAAAACCTTCTGCTTCACCGCTTATAGCAAGTTTGTTATAACCTGCAATGATCATAACCGGGGCTAAAATTAAGCGAAATAGCAATGCAGGTAAACCATCTAAAAATGATAATTTACTCAATATTGCATCGTAAAGGCTGGTTAGTTTATTCATGCGTATCCTGTGTGTTCAATGTTTATTAAGTTATAGACTATAAACAGCAAAGACCGCACGAATTAATAAACTATTTCAACTTGTTTACAAAGCTTAAATACTTCTAGCTACCTGAAGTGCTTCAAAAATAGCGCGTTTGGCATCAATAGCAGCAGCTAGTTTAGCGCCGCCTATAACATGTACCTTTGCGTTATCTGCGTAATTTTCTAGCACTTCGTTATTAGAAACCTGACCAATACAGGCAATAACCGTGTCTACTGGCAGTACTTGAGTTTCACCAGCAACATTAATAGTAAGTCCGCTTTTATCAAAGCTTTGGTATTGGCAATCAGCAATTTGCTTCACGCCATGCTGCTTAGCAACTTGGCGATGTATCCAACCCGTTGTTTTACCAAGCTCGCTACCAAAACGACCCGCACTGCGTTTTAACATATACAATTGGCGTTCGTCTTTATGTGGTTGGGCTTCACACTCAATACCCCATTGCGTTTTAAACTCGCTAATAGTTTGCGATTTGTGCTCGCTTAAAAACGCAACCATATCAAAACCTATACCACCGGCACCTAAAATGGCAATTGATTTACCAAGCTCTACTTCGCCGCGTATAACTTCGTCATAAGCAAACACACGCTTGTTATCACTACATTTAATTGATGCTTCACGTGGGCGAACGCCAGTTGCAAATACAATATCGTCATAGTTTTTAAGCATTGAATCGTCGTAAGCTTTGCCAAGCTCTACAGTTACTTTTAATCGTTCGAGTTCATTAGTAAAGTAAGTAAGTGTATGGTTAAAGTCTTCTTTACCCGGTATTTGCATAGCTAAATTAAATTGGCCACCCATTTGCGATTTTTGGTCAATTAGCGTGACGTTATGCCCTTTTTGTGCCAAGTAACAACTTGCCGATAAACCAGCAGGGCCTGCACCGACTACTAATACATTTTTAGCTCTGGTTGCTTGTTCTAACGGATAATCTAGCTCAAATGCAGCTTGTGGATTAACTAAACACGTTGCACGTTTATTTTTAAATACGTGATCTAGACAACCTTGGTTACACCCTATACAAATATTAATTTGCTTGGATTGATTATTCGCATATTTATTAAAAAACTCTGGATCGGCAAGTAGCGGCCTTGCCATCGAAATTAAATCGGCTTCGCCTGCATTTAAAATATCGTTAGCAATTTTTGGAGTATTAATTCGGTTAACAGCAATAACTGGCACGCTCACCACGTCTTTTAAGCGTTTTGATGCTTCTTTAAATGCACCCGGAGGTACCATACTCGCAATAGTCGGTACACGCGCTTCGTGCCAACCAATGCCTGTGTTAAAAATATCAACGCCCGCTTTTTCAAGCTCGGAAGCTTGAATGACAACTTCCTCTGGCGTTGAGCCGTTTGGAATTAAATCAATGACCGACAATCTAAAAATAATTAAGAATTGTTCAGATACTTTTGCTCTTACAGCTTTCACTATTTCAAGCGCAAGTCGCATTCTATTTTCTAGGCTGCCACCAAATTCATCTTCACGTTTATTGGTGTGCGGCGCCATAAACTCATTAATCAAATACCCTTCAGAACCCATAACTTCAACGCCATCGTAGCCGGCTTTTTCAGCCATATAGGCAGAATGCGCAAAGTCTTTAATCGTTTTTTTAATCGAGCCAAGCGACATCGCTTTAGGTTTATAAGGATTAATCGGTGCTTTTATTGCACTTGGTGCTTGATTGAATGGATGGTACGCATAACGTCCAGCGTGTAATAATTGCAAACAAATTTTTCCGCCATGTTTATGCACAGCATCTGTGTAAGCGCGATGTTTGAATACATCGTAATAGCTATTAAATGAAGATGAAATAGGTGTTAATTTGCCACGTAAATTAGGGCTGTATCCGCCCGTAATTAACATTGCAGTGCCGCCTTTTGCACGTGCTTCATAAAATGCACGTAAGCGTTTGCGGTTATGCCAGCCCTCTTCAAGGCCTGTATGCATTGAGCCCATCACTAAGCGGTTACGTAATTGTGTGTGTTTTAATTGTAATTGTTGTTCTAACATCCTGTGCCCCGTTAACTGGTCTAACCTGTATACATTAGCTAATTCTGCTTTAATGGCAAGTAATAAGCAATATGTGCCTTCATTTAATTAAAAAAAGCCATAAAAACATGTATTAATAGCACCTCATAAACACTTCGTTACGATTTAGCAGTTAAATTTATTTTTATTCTAGGCTAAGATGGAACTAATGTATTAACTGTACCAAATTAAGGAGCTATTTTGATAGCAAAGGTATTTAAAGGTATTTGGACTGGAATTAACTTTTCTCGTCGTTTAATACTCAACATTCTGTTTTTATTACTGGTAATTGTTTTCTTAGTGTCACTCTCAAGTGACGACGATAAAATAATAGTTGAAAATGGCTCTGTTCTTAGGCTTAACCTAAATGGCCCTATTGTTGAAGAAAAAACATACATAGATCCGGTCGAAGCTGCAATTAGTGATGCAACTTCTGGTTCTGAAGCGCCAAGCGAAATATTACTCGACGATATTGTTGAAGTAATAAACGAAGCGACTAAAGACGATCGCATTACGGTGATGCTGCTTGATTTACAAGAAATGCCTAAAGCGCATTTAAACAAACTTAAGCAAATTACCAATGCTATCGATGCATTTAAACAAGCTGGCAAAAAAGTGATTGCATCGGGTTATTACTATACCCAAGCACAATACTATATTGCATCACATGCTGATGAAATAGCTATGCACCCATACGGTAGCGTAGGTATTGAAGGTTACGGCATGTATCCGCTTTACTTTAAAGATGCACTTGAAAAGCTTGAAGTAACGCAGCATATTTTCCGTGTTGGTACCTTTAAGTCAGCAGTAGAACCTTTCATTCGTAACGACATGTCTGAAGCAGCCAAGGAAGCTAACCGTGTTTGGTTAGGTGCTCTTTGGAGCGAATACAAACAAGATGTTGCTGCGGTTCGCCCATTTGATGAGTCAAATTTTGACGAGACAATGGACGTATATCTTGCAAAAATGAAAGCTGCTGATGGCGATGCAGGTAAATATGCACTTGACCACCAGTGGGTTGATTCTTTAAAAACAAATCAACAAGTTCGCCAACAGTTAATAGACTTAGTAGGCGCGCAAGAAGATGGCAAAACATTTAAGCAAGTTTCATTTCGTGAATACTTAAGCTTGGTTAAACCACCTATTGAATTTGATAACCCTATTACCGAAAAAGTCGCCGTTGTTATTGCTAAAGGTACGATTGTTGATGGCGAGCGTAAAGCGGGCGAAATTGGTGGCGACTCTACAGCAGCTCTACTTCGTAAAGCACGCCTAGATGACAAAGTTAAAGCGGTTGTACTACGCATAGATTCAGGTGGCGGTAGTATGTTTGCCTCTGAAGTTATTCGTGCAGAAGTATTAGCGCTTAAAGCTGCTGGTAAGCCTGTTATTGCTTCAATGAGTTCTGTAGCTGCATCTGGTGGTTATTGGATTGCCTCTGCTGCTAACGAAATTTGGGCAGCACCAAGTACAATTACAGGCTCAATTGGTGTATTTGGTACGTTTATGACATTTGAAAAAACTTTATCTAAGATTGGTGTTTATTCAGATGGTGTTGCAACAACCGAAATGGCTGGCTTTTCAATCACCCGACCTCTTAACGAAAAAATGGGTGAAGTAATTCAAATGAGTGTTGAAGAAGCATACGGTCGCTTTTTAAATGTTGTCGCTGATGCCCGTAATATGACGCCTGAGCAAGTTGATAAAATTGCCCAAGGCCGCGTATGGATTGCATCTCAAGCACTTGAACTAGGTTTAGTAGACAAACTTGGTGATAAACAAGATGCTATAAAAGCAGCTGCTGCACTTGCTAAACTTAATCATTATGAAGTTAAAACCATTAAACAAGATTTAAGCCCGCAAGAAAAAATGATTCAAGACATTTTTGGTAACGCGTCTATTAAATCTATGCTTGGTTTACAAACACAAAAAACATCAGTGCTGGCAACGCAAGCTAACTTGCAAAGCGTTATAAACCAATTAAGTACTGAAGTAGAAAACCTTAAAGATTACAACGATCCACAAGGTGTATATGCACGCTGTTTAGTGTGTAACGTTGCACAATAAAAGTGCATAGCTTTATCTAATCAGCTGTATTTAAAGTTACTTAACGTTATACTAAGCCCAGTTTTTTTACTGGGCTTTTTTTATGAAACGTAAACGCATTTATATCGCTTATACTGGCGGTACTATAGGGATGAAAAAATCGAGCCGAGGCTATATACCGGCTGAAGGTTTTTTAACAGAAACAGTGGTTAATAACGCAGAATTTAACCGTGATGAAATGCCTTTATTTGATATTCACGAATATTGCCCGCTTATAGATTCTTCAGATATGTCTCCTGAGCATTGGCAACTTATTGCTGATGACATTAAAAACAAATACCAAGATTATGATGGTTTTGTTGTGCTTCATGGCACCGATACCATGGCATATACAGCCTCAGCGCTATCGTTTATGTTTGAAAATTTAACTAAACCTGTGATTGTAACTGGCTCACAAATACCACTTTCTCAATTGCGATCTGACGGGCAAGTCAACTTACTCAATGCCATGTATTTAGCAGCCAACTACCCTATTGCTGAAGTAAGTCTATTTTTTAATAACCAACTGTTTAGGGGTAACAGAGCAACTAAAGCCCATGCTGATGGTTTTAATGCATTTGCCTCCCCTAATCTTGATCCTTTAGCGTTATCGGGTATTAATATTCAATTGATTAAAGGGCAACTTAGTCCTTATGTGGAAAATGAGCTTCAAGTTACCCCCATCACACCTCAAGCCATTGGGGTGCTTTATTTATACCCTGGTATTAGTCAAGAAGTGGTTAAAAGCTTAGTCAATGGCAATATTAAAGCCTTGGTGTTACTTAGTTTTGGTGTAGGTAATGCACCGCAAGATCCTAACTTTTTATCAATACTTGAAGAAGCAAGTAAACGTGGCGTCGTTATTATTAATTTAACGCAGTGCTTAAAAGGCCATGTAAATATGGGCGGCTATGCAACGGGTAATGCACTGTTAAATATTGGTGTTATTAGTGGATACGATATGACCCTTGAAGCATGCTTAACTAAATTACATTATTTATTTAGCCAAAAATTAGAGGTCGAAACTATTCGTCATTTAATGCAAGACAATTTACGCGGTGAATTAAGCCGTTAAATTTCGCAGGACTAAAATACAAAAGGCACGCTAAATAGCGTGCCTTTATCGTTTTAAACAACTGTTTATTATCTAACTTTAGCGTCTATATCCACTAGGTCAGTTAAATGGCATGTTTCACCGCTATGGGTTTTAACGCCGTGCTCACCAAAGTAATCACGCTGGGCTTGAACTAAATGCCCATTACTCGGTGTAGTTAATGTTGCTAAATACGTTTGTGTAGCTCCCAATACAGGGAATGCTAAACCAGTCATTATTGCTTGACCGGTAATTTTACGCAAAGAGTTAGACTCTTTCTCAAGGGTATCAATAAATTCAACACCTTGTGCAACGCTATCGAGGTAGTCAGCACGAATAATACAACCCGCGCGCCATGTTTGAAGCGTTTTAGATAAATCAACTTTCCACTGATGAGTACGTGATGCACCTTTAATTAATGCTAAACCTTGGCGATACGCTAGTAAGCTTGCAAGTAAGAACGCTTCTTTTAGTTCTTCTAAATCAATTTCAACATTGTTAGTTGATTTAGATGCGTACGTCATCTCTTGTGCAGCCGTTGTATTACATGCATTAGTTAAATGACGAGCTTGTACAGCAGCAACAAGTGAAGGCACAGCAATACCAAGTTCTAGTGCATTTTGCGCTGTCCAAAGACCAGTACCTTTAGCGCCAACTTTATTATCAATTAAGTCCGCAAGCGGTACATTATTATGATTTTCAAGTGACAATATGTGGCTAGAAATAGACAGTAAGTAGCTATTTAATTGACCTTCTGACCAGTCATTAAATATCTCAGCCACTTCTTTTGGAGAACGATTAGTACCTAAACGAAGTAATTGGTACACTTCTGCAATAAGTTGCATAAGTGCGTATTCAATACCGTTATGAACCATTTTTACAAAATGACCACTTGCTGATTGACCAACACGTGCAAAACACGAGTCGCCATTATAGCTAGCAGCAACTTTTTCAAACCATGGCTCAATACGTTCCCAACCACCTTCAGAACCACTTGCCATCATTGCAGGACCATGGCGAGCGCCTTCTGCACCGCCAGAAATTCCCATAGTGGCAAATTCAAATTTATTTTGGTATTTAAGTTTACGCGTTATACCGTCTTTATAATTACTATTACCGCAATCGACTATCATATCGTCACAGTTAACGCCGGCCTCTACAAGTTCATTACAAACTGTATCAACTAACTCACCCGCAGGAACAAGTAATAAAATAGAACGAGGTGCTTCTAAACGCCTTACCATGTCTCTTAAATCAGAGACGATGTGAAGCCTATCAGCCATGCCTTGAGATTTAGCACAACTTAGTAACTCTTCACCCGCATGTGGGTTTTTGTCATAAGCGACTAGCGTTATCCCTTTTTCAATCAAGTTTAGGGCAAGATTTTTTCCCATAACGCCTAACCCTACTAATGCAACTTGCATCTAGTGTCCTCCTCGGTAACAACTATTTGGTTAGAAAATTCAGTGTATAAATTAAATAATACCGCGTGCATTATACTCATACAGTCATAAAATACTAATCATGAGCTAATACAACATGCTTTTTTATTACAGATAAATAAGCTACGTAATTATATCAAACATCAATGGTCTCGGGGTGACTAAAAGCAAAGCTAATTGAAATTAAGATCATTGACGCATTCTGACACCGGTGTCATAATGATGACACAATAGTTTTGTATAAAATAGTGGCAAACCTTTGAAGTTTGCACATAACTAAAATATTTTATTCTAATATAGATATTTTAAGTCAACAAAATAACGTCAACATGCTTTCACCAAGCAAACAGGAGAAATTGATGCTAAGACGCACGAAAATAGTCGCTACCCTTGGACCTGCTACCGATAGAGATAACAACTTAGAAAAAATTATTATCGCTGGGGCTAATGTAGTACGTTTAAACTTCTCACATGGTGTTGCCCAAGATCATAAAGACCGTGCACAAGCTGTACGCGATATTGCAAAAAGATTAGGCAAGCATATTGCTATCCTTGCTGACCTTCAAGGCCCTAAAATCCGCGTTTCTACTTTTAAAGAAGGTAAAGTAACGCTTGCTGTGGGTGCAAAATTTACCCTTGATGCAAAAATGGACAAAGGCGAAGGCGACATAAACTCTGTAGGTATTGATTATAAAGAATTACCTAACGATGTAAGCCCTAACGATTTACTACTTCTAAATGACGGCCTTATTCAATTAAGTGTTGATGAAGTAGCTGGGCATTTAGTGCATTGTACAGTCACTGTTGGCGGTGTTTTATCTAACAATAAAGGTATTAACCGTTTAGGTGGTGGCTTAACTGCTCCAGCATTTACTGAAAAAGACAAAGAAGATTTAATAACTGCCGCTGAAATTGACGTAGATTACATTGCCGTATCATTCCCACGTAGTGGCGACGATATGCGCTACGTGCGCTCGCTTGCTGAAGCTGCTGGTTCAAAAGCACAGTTACTTGCTAAAATTGAACGTGCTGAAGCCGTTGAAACGCAAGAAGCTGTTGATGACATCATTTTGGCGTCTGACGCTGTAATGGTTGCTCGTGGTGATTTAGGTGTTGAAATTGGTGATGCTGCTCTTATGGGCAAACAAAAACTAATTATTCGTCGTGCTCGTTCATTAAACCGTACTGTAGTAACAGCAACGCAAATGATGGAATCGATGATCGATAACCCTATGCCTACACGTGCAGAAGTAATGGATGTTGCAAATGCTGTTCTTGATGGAACAGATGCAGTTATGCTTTCAGCTGAAACAGCTGCCGGTGATTATCCTGAAGAAACAGTTGCAACTATGGCACGTGTTTGTTTAGGTGCTGAATCTCAAAAAGAAACGCACGTTTCTAAGCACCGTTTAGATAGTCGCTTTTCTAACAATGCTGAATCAATTGCGCTTTCTGCTATGTATGCAGCTAATCACTTAGATTCTGTTAAAGCAATTATCACACTTACTGAATCTGGTAGTACGGCTAAATTAATGTCGCGTATCAGCTCAGGCTTACCAATCTACTCGCTTTCACGTCATGCGAGTACATTAGGTCAAACAGCACTTTATCGTGGTGTTTACCCAGTATTTTTTGATTCTACAAAAACTGAAAAAGACGGTATGGTAAAAGCCGCGCTTGATACTTTAGTTTCTCAAGGGTCTTTACAGTCTGGCGATACGGTAATTATTACTCACGGTGACTCAATGGAAACTGTGGGTGCAACTAACACAATGAAAATTGTAACCGTTGCATAATACCAATCTTATTAAAAACATGATTATTCTATCGCATTAAATAGCGCTCTCACTGCGTTGAAAATTATTCATATAGAACAACTATATGTCATAATTTTCGCCTTATTATAGCGCTATTTACTTAGCGCTATAATAGATTACTTATTTAACGCAATTGGTATAATTAATTACAAATATAAAAAATGCGAGCTTAGCTCGCATTTTTTGTGTCTGTAATAAAAGCATTTGTTTTAACTTGCAAGTGCTGCTTTTACTTTATCACGGTAGCTACGACTTACTTTTAGCTCTTGTCCGTTTTCAAGTACTAATAAATACTCGCCACTTACCTGCGTAACCAACTTACTAATTTGCTTTGTATTTACTATTGCACTTCGGTGTACGCGTACAAACAACTGAGGGTCTAGCTCTTGCTCTAGCTCTTTCATTGTTTTGCGTAAAATATGCGTTTGTCCGTCTTCGCAGTGTAAACACATGTAGTCACCCGCAGCATCAACCCATTGGATAGTCGCTACTGGTACACGAATAATTTCGCCCTGCTCTTTCACTGCAAGTGATTCTGGGTAACGCCTGTCTGTTAGCGTGTCGCCAGTGGCTAATTTTTTAAGTATTTCTTCGCAATTGTTACCAGTAATACCGGCTACAAAACTCGCTAGTTTTTTCTTATGGGCGTTGTCTTGCTGCGTTTTTAAGTAGGTATGCACTTTTTCTACCGCCTGTTTTAGTCTGTTATCATCAACGGGTTTTAAAATGTAATCGAGAGCATGAATTTCAAACGCTTTTACGGCAAACTGATCAAAGGCAGTTACAAACACAATCGCAGGTAGTGCTTTTGTACTTTCGCTGAGCGCTCTTGCTACCTCAAAACCATTCATACCTGGCATTTGAATATCTAAAAAAACCAAGTCGATTTTCTCACTTTGGCACATTTCAATTGCATCAGCGCCTGAACTACACAATTTAATTACTTCAATATCAGAGTATTCTTCAAGCCTTACCGCTAAACCCTTTCTTGCTAACGGTTCATCATCAACAATGAGTGTTTTTATTTTAGTCATTTTTCACAGCCTTCTCAAAAGGTACTCGCAGATTAACTTTTAATCCACTTGGCGTATTATGTGATAATACAAACGAATAATTATTTTCATACAACGTTTTTAATCTATCTTTAGTATTAGCGACACCTACACCTTGAGCGTTAACTAATTGACCATCAAGTATGTCAGTCCCTGGGCCATTGTCGCCCACTTCTAGTAATAATTCATTCGCAAATACTTGTGCTTTTATATCAATTACCCCACCTTCTGTTAGATGGGCAATCGCATATTTAATCGCGTTCTCTATAATTGGTTGCAAAATTAAGCTCGGTACTAAAGCCTCTTTAGCTTGCTCACTTATATCTACATTTACCTTTAATCGCTCATCAAAACGAACACGCTCTATTTCTAAATAAAGCATGAGCGCATGTAGCTCTTGCTCTAGTGGTACTTTTTTAATTGGATCGGTATTTAATGTATAACGTAAAAAGTCACTTAACCTTGCTACCATTAAGTTAGCATCTTTGTTTTCTTTAACCAAAATTAAAGTAGAAATAGCGTTGAGTGTATTGAATAAAAAATGGGGATTGAGCTGATACCTAAGCATTTTTAATTGCGCTTCGTGTGCCATAGTTGTGGCTTTGAGCGCTTTTTGTCGCTCGCTTTGTAATAGTTGGTAATATTTAACGCCAAAGTACAGACCACTCCAACATAAAATAATATAAACAGAATCTAAACCTTGCTGCAGGTAATAAAACCACTCCTCTGGTCTATAACCATGGCGGTATATTTCCCACAAATTAAACTTTTGAACGACAGCCCATAAAGTACCCGTTACATAAGAGGCACCAAATACTACAATCATTAATACCCAAGGCGAGGCATTCCAAATTTTACGGTAAATATACCTAAGCGGTACTGTCATTAAGCAACCAGCGTAAGCATTTAATAAAATAACAAATACGTATATATCACGCATTTCAAATACTTTAGAGCCAATATAATTTACTAACGCATAACCAATCCAGCCTGCAATTTGCAAAAGCCAAAAAAAACGTTGTCTGTTATCGACTAAAGATTGCCAGTTCAAAATAGATGTTTACTCCGTATAGTTAAAGACTAATTCCATAGAATAGGCGCTTGTTATTCATTATTATTTTTACCTATGTAGGGCTAATTTTCATAAAATTAGATAATCTTATTATATAGATTTATGAGTTTGCATAGCACTACAGCCTACCTTGCTTTTTAAGAGTCTTACCGCAAACAAATAGTAGAGACACTAAAAAAGCGAAAGGTTATTCACCTTTCGCTTTTTAAATATAAATAGCTTTGTGTAAATTAAGCTAGTTTGTCTGATGCTACTTTGTATGTTGGATCTTCAATCACATTCACTTCAACCAAATCGCGTGCTTTATGCAGCAACTGCGTACAGTCTTTACTTAAGTGACGTAAGTGAAGTTGCTTACCTGCTTTTGTGTACTTATCAGCAAGTGTGTCAATTGCTTCAATTGCACTGTGATCAGATACGCGGCTATGCTTAAATTCAACAATTACATTTTTAGGGTCATTTTTAACATCAAATAACTCTGCAAAGTTTTTAACTGAACCAAAGAAAAGTGGGCCATGTAACTCATATACTTTAGCGCCTTCTTCATCTATATAGTTAGTTGTGTATATGTGCTTAGCATGCTGCCAAGCAAATACTAATGCAGATACAATAACACCTACACATACTGCAATAGCTAAATCGGTAATAACCGTCACACCCGATACAAGTACTATTACGAACGCATCTGATAGAGGCACACGCTTCATCATTTTAAAGCTAGCCCATTCAAACGTACCTAGTACAACCATAAACATAACACCAACAAGTGCAGCTAGTGGGATCATCTCAATTAAACTTGAAGCGAATATGATGAATGCAAGCAACATCAATGCGGCACTAATACCCGATAAGCGAGAACGGCCACCTGAGTTAATGTTGATCATTGATTGACCTATCATTGCACAACCACCCATTGCACCAAACATACCACAAGTAATATTTGCAGCGCCTTGCCCTATACACTCTTTATTACTATGACCACGGGTTTCTGTAATCTCGTCAATTAAGCTAAGCGTTAATAAAGATTCAATTAAACCAATAGCCGCTAAAATAAGCGCATAAGGAAAAATAATTTGTAGCGTTTCGAAAGTAAACGGTACCATAGGAATATGAAACTCAGGTAAACCGCCAGCAATTGTTGCAGCTTCGTCGCCTGTCATTCCTTTTAAGAAATCAACTACAGTATGCGCTTCTAAATCCAAACCAATAACTAAAGCGGTGACTGTAATAATAGCGACTAATGTAGAGGGCACAGCCGTGGTCAGTTTTGGTAAAAACTGAATAATAGCCATAGTTAAAGCCACTAAACCAAGCATAATGTATAGCGGATTACCCGTCATCCACTCTTGTCCGCCCATACCATCAGGCACTTTAAATTGTCCTAATTGGGCTAAAAATATAACAATAGCTAAGCCGTTTACAAAACCAAGCATTACCGGATGAGGAACCATGCGGATAAACTTACCGAGTTTAAATACACCCGCGAGTATCTGCAGTATGCCCATGAGCAATACGGTCGCAAATAAATACTCAACTCCATGATCAAGCACTAAACTTACCATAACAACAGCTAGTGCACCGGTTGCACCTGAAATCATACCAGGGCGGCCACCAAATATAGCCGTAATTAAACCAACGATAAACGCGGCATATAGACCAACTAAAGGTTCTACATTTGCAACAAAGGCAAACGCAACAGCTTCTGGCACTAGGGCAAGCGCCACAGTTAATCCAGATAGAATATCGTTTTTAGCAGAGCTAGGCGCCCTACTGAGTAAGTTAAACATTGAGTTCCTCAAATGGTGTTATGGGTATAAAAAAAGCGCTAAATTCTAACAAATTAGCGCTCAGTTAACAATTGTCATTATGTGGTTAAGCTAAACTAAAAGAGGTTTAGCTTTTAAAGAAGTGCTTTTATAAAGGAAGAGATGTACTACGTTTTACACATGTCATTGTTACATTAGAATGTACTTCTTGTACGTATTCCAAGCTTAGTAAATTATCGCGTACAAAGTGCTCATAACCTTCTATACCTTGTGAAATTATGCGTAGCATAAAGTCCATTGTTCCGGCCATGGTGTAACACTCTGTTACTTGATCATAACTCATTATAAGTTTTTCAAATTCAGCAAGGTTCTTTTTACCGTGATTTGATAAACGCACATGTGCATATACAAGCATATCAAAGCCAAGTTTTTTCTCATCTAAGAGAGCCACTTTGCTTTTTATATAACCATCTTGCTCTAGCTTGGCAATTCGACGCCAGCATGGAGATTGAGACAAGCCTACTTTATCAGCAATTTCTGCGGTTGATAAACTAGCATCTTGTTGTAAAAGTGCCAATATTTGGCGATCTACGTGATTTAGAGACATTTTATTTCTTATTTATCAAATAAACTGGTTAAATTATACAACCATTTTAAAACTCAGTCTGCTTATTTTTAATTTTTATGCAGTTTGCCAAACTTAAAATAAGTAACTTAACCAAACTTACCACTCACAAAAGGATTTGTTTGTTTTTCAAATCCAACCGTAGTGTCGCCCCCATGCCCTGACAATATTTTAGTATTATCAGGTAAGGTTAGAATATGCGTCTTAATCGACTCTATAAGTTGTTCGCTGTTCCCCTTAGGGAAATCAGTTCGCCCTACTGAGCCTTTAAAAATAACATCACCTACAATAACGCATTCATAGTCTTGTTGATAAAACACAATATGACCAGGTGTATGCCCCGGACAATGCTTCACTAAAAAGCTAAGTTTACCTACGCTCACGGTGTCGTTATGGTTTAGCCAAATATCAGGGTAAAAAGGCTCAATGGGTTTAAACCCGAACATTTGTGCTTGCATAGGTAAGTTTTCAAACCAGAAGTACTCATCTTTTTGTGGGCCAATAATTTGTACGTTAAATTGATTACGTAAAATATCAGCCCCACCCACATGGTCTAAATGCCCGTGCGTTAACCAAATAGCACTTAACTCTAGTTTATGCTCATTAAGGGCTGCTACTATTTTATCAGGGTCACCACCTGGGTCTATGACTACGGCTTGTTTAGTTTCACTACACCAAATAATACGACTATTTTGTGCAAATGCAGTGACGGGTATGGTTATAATTTGCATATTAGATTTCTTTACTTTTTTGATCCGGGATAACAACTTCTTCTTCGAATGACATCAATATTGGGTACTTTAAGTACGCTTGATCATAAAATGGACTTTGCTCATATAACCAGTTTAATCTCGCATCAGCGTCGCTTGCGAACGATTTATCTTTAAGCTTTTCGTCAAACTTAAGCGCTAGCTTTGGATTGTCTTTTAGCATTTGGCGTGCAAACGGAATTAGTGCATAGTTTTCCATATACTCAGTACGCTGAAAAATAGTATTAAATTCCCCCCATGCAAAAAACGAATCGGGTGCTTCAGGATGCAATAAATGCACAGCAAGCTCACCTGCTTTTTGTTGAGTATTGACTTGATACCAACCATCTAAATCTACATTTATAGCAGGGACATAATCGAAACTTGCTGACACTCTAAAACGGCCTTCAAATGGTGCTTTATCAAACGTGTAGTCTGCCACCTTTGCTACTTTTAAAGGCTGTGTGTTTGCCCCTTCAAGTTTATTAATAGAGACACCGTGTAACTTTAGTTTCTTAATAATATTGCGATATACAGGCGGAATAAAAAAAGCTTTAGGTACTTCAACTGTATGTTGTACATCTTTTTGCCAATAAATAGGTAAGTCGATATATGTATGTGCTTTACCCAAATACTTCACTTCATTTTGGCCTGAGAGTGCACTCATGCTTGATGAATATTCAATACCTTTAAACTGCGCAATCGTGTCAGCATTCTTGGCATAGCCACGCTTTACTATTAACTGTTTAGGAACAAATTCTTGCTCTTTTTTTACTGCATTAGCTAACTCATGACTATGCTTTGATAGCGCAGTAATAGCACCATCTAAAAATACGTAAGTTCCTAATACACGTTGCTTGTAAGGTTTTAATGAATGATTTTCAACTAAAATAGTCGGTAATGACTTTAAATCCCCCCAACCATTTGAAAAGCGCGGTGTAGCAACCCACCCCGCTAATCCTTTTTTAAAGTCGCGCTTATCCATAACAAAAATAAGTGGCCCTGGCATGTGCCCTTGCTTAGCGAGCGTATCGTCAATCAGAGGTTTAAAAAACTGGTTTAGTGCATCTGATACCGCAGGCGACTCGCTTGAAAAAACCGGGTTGTAGCCATAAGTCACATCGTATTGATAATCTGCGCCATCGGTTACGTGTACATCAATATATAAATTTGGGTTGTAGTCGTTAATAACCTTTAAAACACTTCTAACTTCAGGGGTATCTAATTTGGTAAAATCACGATTTAAATTAAGGTTATTAGCATTTGTTCTAAAGCCCATTTTTGCAGGGCCCCGTTGATTGATGCGATTGAATGCACTACTACGTTCGTGTCCATCTACATTTAAAATAGGAATAAATAATATGTTTACCTTTTTTAAAATGTCACGGCGCTTACCTGTTGCTATATCTCTAAGCAGCATAAACATGGCATCTTTACCGTCTATTTCACCAGAGTGTATTCCTGCCTGAATAAAAATAGTTGGCTTAGTGCTATTAGCCATTTGCCTTGCTTCAAAAAAGCCTTGCTCACTGGCAATCAGCATTTTAATTGCACGTTTGCTATTACTATAGCCGATGATTTGAGATTGAAACTGAGTAGGGTTTGCAGCAACTAACCTATCTACAAATGCCATTGTATTTGCATAATCGGGTGACGCTTCACCTGCTGACAACTCAAAATCAGTAGTTAACGGCCCTTGTTTTTGTAAAAGCTCTACGCTTTTCCCCTGCCACTCAATTAATGGAGGTAAGTGTGCGTCATACGCAACACTTGCAGATAAAACTAGTAAACTTGCAAACATAAAATTCTCTAACAAACGCCTCAATTAATTAAATTATATCAACTAATTTTTTTATAATGAGGAAACTGCGGTGATTCAACAAAAAAATGCAGCCAATTACATATCCCCTATTTACAGCTGTATTTAGGGGCTTTATAAACTTATTAAGTCTAGGGCGTGTTGTTCTTTGTCGATTGAAATTCGTTCAATCTAGGGGAGGTTTAATCGCGGTGCGAGGTTTGTACCTGTGGGCTCGATAACTGCTCCTACGTTATTCTATTGGGTTACATCCATTTAAGCATAAGTAAAAACCGAGCAACAAAGGGTTAACCGTCCCAAGATCGAGCTCAAAGGGCAGCATATATTTGGTATTTGCTTTGCTTAAAAGCCAAGCATACTACTTCAAATTCAACCACGAAGGTTCAACACGCCTTGGCAGTTCAGTACATGACTATTTATAAACTTAATTCCAAAAAAAATGTATGTTACTAAATAACAGGCACAAAAAAAGGAGCCATAGGCTCCTTTTTAATACTTATATAAAAAAGCTTAAGCGGCTAGGCCTTCTTTTGCTTTTTCTACAAGCGCTGCGAATGCAACTTGGTCGTAAACAGCGATATCTGCAAGGATCTTACGATCGATTTCTACAGATGTCTTTTTAAGACCATTGATAAAACGGCTGTAAGACAGACCATTTTGACGTGAAGCAGCATTGATACGTGCAATCCATAATTGACGGAAAGTACGTTTCTTCGCACGACGGTCACGGTAAGCGTATTGACCCGCTTTAGTAACAGCCTGGAAAGCTACGCGGTAAACACGTGAACGTGCTCCGTAGTAACCTTTTGCTTGTTTTAAAACTTTTTTGTGACGTGCACGTGCGACAACGCCGCGTTTAACTCTTGCCATTTCTAAAAACCCCTATTAAGCGAACGGTAACATACGTGAAACTAGACCATGGTCATTTTTATGAACCATCATCTTAGGACGTAGGTGTAACTTACGCTTAGAAGTTTTCTTAGTCAGAATATGACGAAGATGCGCTTGTTTACGCTTGAAACCGCCAGAAGCAGTCTTTTTGAAACGCTTAGCAGCGCCACTGTGACTTTTTAGCTTATAAGCCATTGCAATAACTCCAAATTGTATTGCTTTTAAATTAGTAAGCAGGCGTGAGATATATTTCTATAGCTCCACTTTTAGGCCTAACTTACTGCCATGTTCCGGTGAAGACCCAACATAAATGCCGCAATCTTACTTTAATACCGGTTAACTCAGGTGAATATTCGCATATTACTTGCAGACCTGAGCTAATTTCGGTGCGTATTATCGCTTAAAAATTATTTTTTAGCAACAGGCGCCATCATCATAACCATTTGGCGACCTTCAACACGATTTGGGAAAGACTCAACTACTGCAAGTTCTTCTAAATCGGCTTTGATACGGTTTAATAATTCTATACCAATTTCTTGGTGAGCCATTTCACGGCCACGGAAGCGGATCGTAATCTTAGCTTTATCGCCAGCTTCTAAGAACTTACGTAAGTTGCGAAGCTTAACCTGATAGTCACCTTCATCCGTACCAGGACGGAATTTGATTTCTTTAATCTGGATTTGCTTTTGCTTCTTTTTCTGCTCTTTTAGTTCTTTGCTTTTTTCAAAGATGAACTTACCGTAGTCCATGATTCTACAAACAGGCGGCTCAGCGTTTGGACTGATCTCAACAAGATCAACACCCGCTGCATCGGCCATAGTTTGCGCGTCTTGTAATGACTGAATTCCAGCTTGTTCGCCTTCAATGTCAATTAAACGAACTTCTTGCGCTGTAATTTCTTCGTTAATACGATTTTTTTGAGCTGTTTGTTGCCCTTTCTTGCCGCCTCTAATAGTACGTTCCTCCAAGAATATCAATAATATAAGCGTGTAATTGGCTGTTTGTTAATGCCTTACACGCTCGATTTTTACTGTCGATTTTTAATTTCTTCGCTAATTTTAGCTACAAAATCATCAACATTAAATTTGCCTAGGTCTTCACCTGTGCGAGTACGCACTGCTACTTCTTGTTGTTCAACTTCTTTATCGCCAACAACAAGTAAGTATGGAATACGCTTCAGTGTATGCTCACGGATTTTAAAGCCAATCTTCTCATTTCTCAAGTCAGCAGCGGCTCTAATTCCAAGTTTATTTAATTTTTGTACAACTTCTTTAACATAAGGAGCCTGTTTATCGGTAATATTCATAATTACCACTTGCTTTGGCGCAAGCCACGTTGGGAATAAACCAGCGTACTCTTCAGTTAAAATGCCAATAAAGCGTTCGATAGAACCTAAAATAGCACGATGTATCATTACAGGTGTACGACGTTCGTTATTTTCTGCTACATAAGTAGCGCCTAAACGACCCGGTAATGCAAAGTCTAATTGCACTGTACCACACTGCCACGCTCTGTCTAAACAATCGTATAAAGTAAATTCAATCTTCGGGCCATAAAACGCGCCTTCACCCGGAAGATAATCAAATTCAATATCGTTTAGCTTAAGTGCTTCGGCTAATGCAAGCTCAGCTTTATCCCACATATGGTCTTCACCAATGCGTTGTTCTGGGCGAGTAGATAGTTTAACTACAATCTTCTCAAATCCGAATGTCTCATATGTATCATAAACCATCTTAATACATGCTGAAACTTCGTCCATTATCTGCTCTTCAGTACAAAAAATGTGAGCATCATCTTGTGTAAAGCCACGTACACGCATTAAACCGTGTAGTGCACCTGATGGTTCATTACGATGACAACAACCAAATTCAGCCATACGAAGTGGTAAATCACGGTACGATTTTAAACCTTGGTTAAAGATTTGCACATGGCCTGGGCAGTTCATTGGTTTAATTGCGTATTCACGCTTTTCAGACTCAGTGGTAAACATTGCTTCTGAATACTTTTCCCAGTGACCTGATTTTTCCCAAAGTGAACGGTCCATCATCATTGGACCTTTTACTTCTTCGTACTCATATTCACGTAATTTTTCACGTACAAACTCTTCAAGCTCGCGGTAAATGCTCCAACCATCGTTGTGCCAAAATACCATGCCTGGCGCTTCTTCTTGCCAGTGCCATAAATCAAGCGCTTTACCAATACGACGGTGATCGCGTTTTTCAGCTTCTTCAAGGCGTTTTAAATACGCTTTAAGTTGCTTTTTATCGCCCCACGCTGTGCCGTAAATGCGTTGTAGCATTTTGTTTTCTGAATCACCGCGCCAATATGCACCCGCCACTTTCATTATTTTGAAGTTTTGGCAAAATTTCATGTTAGGCACGTGAGGTCCACGACACATGTCTACATATTCTTCGTGATGATATAACCCTGGGCGGTCATCTTTAGCGATGTTTTCGTCCAAAATTTCTATTTTGTATGTTTCGCCACGCGCTTCAAATGTATCGCGTGCTTCTTGCCAGCTTACTGTTTTTTTCACTACGTCGTAGTTTGTTTTTGCAAGTTGCAACATACGCTTTTCAATTGCTTCAAGATCATCTTGTGATAATGAATGTTCCATATCGATATCGTAGTAAAAACCGTTATCAATGGTAGGACCAATTGCCATTTTTGCGTCTGGGAAAAGTTGCTTAACTGCATGACCAATTAAGTGAGCACAAGAGTGACGAATGATTTCAAGGCCGTCATCGTCTTTTGCGGTGATGATCTCAAGGCGAGAGTCTTCACTAATTAAATCACATGCATCAACACGGTCGCCATTAACACGACCTGCAATGGTCGCTTTAGCTAAACCTGGACCAATATCGTTTGCAACATCAAGCGTACTTACAGGGTTTTCAAAACTACGTTGACTTCCGTCTGGAAGAGTAATAACTGGCATTATAAATCCTTACTACAGTGGTGACACCTACAATGTATCACGTGTATTTTTATTAAATTAAATGAGAATGGCTCGACAACGCTTTTACGAATAAGCATTGACTAATTAATGTAGATGACGAGTCTGTTCAACTACAAGGATATATTGTCGCGTGCTGTGCATTTAATTACAAGTTTAAAGGGGTGAAATCCTCCCGTTTTGAGCACTAAATGCAGCTTTTAGTGCAAAAAAAATCATTTAGTTAAAATATAAAAGCATCAACGCGCTAATTACGCACCTACAACTATACCTACACTCGCATTTTAATGTGCGTTGCGTATAATACTGCGTAATTAAGTTATTTTAGAGAATAGACATGAGAACATGTGGTGTAGAAATTACCGGTAGTGATGTACTACTTTGTATTTTAAGTAAAGATAATGACGTATTTGATATTCGCGATGTGCGCCAAACACGCTTTACCTTAGGTAACGGTAACGACACTGAAGTAATGCGTAAATTTCAATTCGATTTTGCAAAACTAATGCAAGATTACCAAATTGATTCTGTTGCAATCCGTGAGCGTCAGCCTAAAGGTAAATTTGCTGGCAGCGCGAAGGGATTCAAAATGGAAACTGCGATTCAATTAATCGACAATTTAGATGTACGTTTGTTTACCACAACTGAAATTAAAGAACAGGTAAAGCGTAATCCTATCCCTATTGATTTTGAAGAAACAGGCCTTAAAAAGTACCAAGAAAATGCTTTTGTAAATGCTTACGTTTACATCATGAAAAAAACATACCGCAGCGACGAAATGTAAACTCATTACTCGTTAAAAAACGCGTACTTACATTGTAAGGCGCGTTTTTTTGTGTCTAAAAAGTAGTATTAGCTTTTATTAATCTAATAATACATTAGTCTAACTGCACTTCTCTTTGTCGACAATATGTGTTTATTTTAACTTTGTAGTTTACATAACTCACACACATTTTCATGGAGAGAGCAATGCACACACACACTATTTCGGTAAAAGAAGTAGAACAAATAAATCACTTACCGTTATCGCAAAGCTATTTTAAAGGTATACAAAGTACACCTTTAACAAATTCGACTATCGGGGAGTACTTTGACTTTATTGTCGACAAAAACCCAGAGGCGTTAGCTGTTGTAGTTCATCATCAGGGTATTCGCTTAACGTATAGGGAATTTCAAAAAGAAGTTAATCAACTTGCTATGGGGTTGCTGGCACTTGGCGTGAAACCAGGAGAGCGCGTTGGTATTTGGTCTCCCAATAATATTGAATGGTGCTTAACCCAGTTTGCAACAGCTAAAATTGGCGCAATAATGGTGTGTATTAACCCTGCATATCGCCCTAACGAATTACAATACGCCTTAAATAGTGTTGAATGTTCAACCTTAATCACAGCATCAAACTTCAAAGGCAGTGATTATTTAGAAATGCTTAATAGTTTGGCTCCAGAGCTTGCAAGTTGCGATAAAAACAAACTTAATTTAAAAGCACTGCCCACTCTTAAAAATATAATTCGTATCGGTGATGAAGAATCTCCTGGTATGCATGCGTTTAATGATGTTATTAACTTGCCAACATCGGCACATGAGCTTGAATTAAAAGCGATTGGTGCAAACTTAAATGCAGAGCAAGATATCAATATCCAATTTACATCGGGTACAACAGGCAATCCAAAAGGCGCAACGCTTACGCATAAAAATATTTTAAATAATGCGTTATTTGTTGCTGAGTCTATGCATTTCACAAGCGATGACAAATTATGCATTCCGATCCCGCTGTATCATTGCTTTGCTATGGTACTAGGTAGCTTATTATGTGTTAGTAAAGGTGCTGCAGCCATTTATCCAGGTGATTCGTTCGATGCAAAAACAACCCTTGATGTAGTGCAACAAGAAGGCTGTACAGCGCTGCATGGTGTACCCACTATGTTTATTAGTGAGCTTGAACTAAGTAACTTTAACGATTACGACCTAAGTACTTTGCGCACGGGTGTAATGGCCGGTTCAACGTGCCCTGAGCAAGTAATGCGAAAAGTACAAACACAAATGAACATGCATCAAGTGCTCATTGCCTACGGGCAAACTGAGTGCAGCCCCATAAACAACATTACCGAAACAGATTCATCAATAGAGCGCCAAGTAACGACTGTTGGCCGTGCGCTTGCGCATACCGAGGTTAAAATTATTGACGAATTGGGTAACATTCAAAAAATTGGTCAACCTGGAGAAGTGTGTAGTAAAGGTGCAGGTATAATGCGCTGCTATTGGAATGACGAATCTAAAACAAAAGCCACAATAGATGACAGCGGTTGGCTGCACTCTGGTGATTTAGGTGTTATGGATACTGAAGGGTTTGTCACTATAGTCGGGCGTATTAAGGATATGATTATTCGCGGCGGCGAAAACATTTACCCGCGCGAAATAGAAGAAGTCCTTTACACTTACCCGGGCATTCAAGATGCAGCCATATTTGGTATAACAGATGAAAAGTATGGCGAGGAAGTATGCGCTTGGATCCAACCAAAAGAAGATGCGGTGCTGGATGAGCAAGCAGTTCGTGAGTTTTTGAAAGACAAACTAGCCTACTTTAAAATGCCACGACATATCCGTTTTGTAGAAAACTACCCAATGACAGTAACAGGTAAACTGCAAAAATTTAAAATGCGAGAGCAAATGCAAGAAGAGCTAAGCGATAAGGCTTTCTCTTAATTTCTCTTCTATGGAAAACCTGTATTGCGAATAATAAATCTACCTCAAGCAACTATTAAAAAGCACAGCCGATTGGCTGTGCTTTTTATGTTTTGAATTTATTATAAATCCAACATTCTCTTTTTTAAACGCTCTAAATCAATCGCACTTGAGCGTACTGTTAATTTAATATGGCTGTATTCATATTCTTCTTTAACAACACTCATACTCGATCGAATTTCGCCCACGATACCTTTGGCTGTGTACGGTATAACAACCTCTTCTTCAATCATGTCTTCTTGAGCAATATCAACAATATATTTATGTAGTTTACTAATGTCATCAGGGTTGCGCGTAGAGGTCATCATTGCATCAGGAAACTCATCCATTAGCGATTGCTGCTGCTCAGTACTTAATTGATCTGATTTATTCAGCACTAATAATTTTTTACTGCCTTCAACACCGACTTCTGCCAGTACTTTATGTACTACTTCAAGCTGTGAACGAAAAGAAGGGTCTGATGCATCAACCACATACAAAAGTAGCGACGCATCATGTGCTTCAGCGAGTGTTGAGTGAAACGAAGCAACCAAATCGTGTGGTAACTTTTTAATAAAACCAACTGTATCAGATACGAGTATACGAGGCTGTGTAATGGGATATAACGCACGAACTGTAGTATCTAGTGTAGCAAAAAGTTTGTTTTCGCCTTCCACATCACTGCCTGTAATTGCACGCATCATTGATGACTTACCAGCATTGGTATAACCAATTAAAGCTACTGAAAATAGCTCAGAGCGCTGCGTACGTCTGTCCATCATTACATCTTGAACACTAACAAGCTCACGCTTTAATTCTGCTAATTGATCGCGCACCTTACGGCGATTTAGCTCAAGGGTGGTTTCACCCGCCCCTTTACCCATTTGGCGTTCTTTATCACCTGTTGATGTTTCACGAAGACGAGGCGCGACATAATTAAGGCGAGCAATTTCAACTTGTAATTTTGCTGTTTTAGTTCGCGCATGGCGGCTAAATATTTCAATGATTATGCCTGTGCGGTCAAATACTTCTACACCTAACTGGTTCTCAACATTACGTAGCTGAGAAGGCGTTAAATCGCAATCAAATACTACAACATCGGCACACGCAAAATCTAAATCGTCTGATGGGATTTCTGACGGCATGTCAGATAATGGATCGTCATCAAGAACATTTTCATCTTCTTGCTCATCTGCAGCAGACCCTTTATTACCGGTAAGGTGCGCTATTTCTGCTAGTTTGCCTGAGCCAAGTACATTAACCTTTTGGGTAGAACTTTGCTTTTGCGATTGAGTACCTACTACTTTAAACCCTAAAGTAGTCACCAAGCGCGCAAGTTCTGCAAGCGACTCTGTAGCTTCGTCTCCTTTAAACTGTGGTGTGCTAATAGAAATAAGTAAGGCGTTTGGAAGTGATGCTTTTGCAGTTGTTTGCATAAATTTTTGTGTTAATGCACTAAGGTGCAAACCTATTTTTCATTCGAAAGTAAGTTGATCCTACGCTGTTATAGCTCAGCTTTATAGAGTTATAATTAACTAATCACGTTTATAACTAAATCTAGCCACAATTAGGTATAAATTTATGGCTAAATTTGGCACTCAATCGTATTTTTTATACTACGCCTTGCTCAATCATTGCATCGGCAACGCGCCTAAAGCCTGCAATATTAGCACCCAATAAAAGGTTTCCTGGCTCACCAAACTCTATCGCGGTATCGTTGGCTGTCACAAATATATTTTTCATAATTTGCTTTAGTTTCTCGTCAACCTCTTCAAAGGTCCAACTTTGCATACTCGCATTTTGTGCCATTTCTAATTGGCTTGTTGCAACGCCGCCAGCATTTGCGGCTTTACCTGGCCCATACGCAATTTTTGCAGCAATAAAGCTATTAATAGCCTCTTTAGTTGAAGGCATGTTTGCGCCTTCACTTACTAATAAACAGCCGCCAGATAATAATGCGTTAGCGTCTGCCTGTGTTAATTCATTTTGTGTGGCGCACGGAAATGCAGCGGCAGCATTAAAGCGCCAAACAGCATGCCCATCTTTAGGGTAGTCATTTACAGCAATATAAATAGCATCAGGATGAGTTTGTTTGTATACGCTCAAACAATCACGCGATTGCTCTTTCAAACATTTAATAAGATTTAAATCTATACCCGACTCATGATACACAGTGCCACGAGAGTCGCTGCAACTTACTGGTGTTGCACCCATTTGATAAAGTTTTTCCATAGCATAAATAGCAACATTACCTGCGCCCGAGACTAAGCAGCGCTTACCTTGTAGGCTATCACCGCGTGCTTGCAGCATGTAGTCAGCAAAATAAACAGCGCCGTATCCCGTAGCTTCTTTTCGTACAAGCGATCCACCCCACAATAAGCTTTTACCTGTTAAAACGCCTTCATAGCGACCAGTTAAACGTTTATATTGACCAAACAAGTAACCTATTTCTCTCGCCCCTACTCCAATGTCTCCAGCGGGTACGTCGGTTGTAGGGCCAATGTGGCGATAGAGCTCGCTCATAAATGATTGGCAAAAACGCATTATTTCAGCATCTGAGCGCCCTTTTGGATCAAAGTTTGCCCCGCCTTTACCACCACCGATTGGTAAACCTGTTAAAGCATTTTTAAATATTTGCTCAAACCCTAAAAATTTAATTATGCTGGCATTTACACTTGGGTGAAAACGTAAGCCACCTTTATAGGGGCCAAGTGCAGAGTTAAACTCAATTCTGTAGCCTTTATTTACCTGAATATTGCCTTCGTCATCAACCCAAGGAACTCTAAACATAATTTGGCGTTCGGGCTCTACTAAGCGTTGAATAATGGCATTTTTTTTGTATTTTTCTGAGTTTTCTAAGATCGGTTCGAGTGATTCAAGTACTTCTTCAACAGCTTGATAAAACTCACACTGGGCAGGACTACTATTTTTTAATTGTGCAATTGTGCTATGGATATAATTCATAATTATTCTTCCGTGTTAATAATAAAAGTATTTATCAGATGTTAAAGTAAACGTGATCAAGTTTATGACTCATGCTTTAAGGTCTTAATTTAATATAATTAACTGTTACCTTAGCATGGAAAGTTAAGATGTTTAACGTGCAGCACTTGAATTATTTTTGATTGGAAGCTTGATTTTTATTTATTAAAGATGAATTTAAATTCACAGCTGTACGTAAGTATTCATACAAGCTAAATTGTAATGTTTTCAAAAGGGAATTTTAGAAGTATTAGTTAGGTGTGGGTTTGTTTAAAAATATAAAAATTAATGGGTTTTATACTGCATTGCGCTCGCAAAAAACCCATTAACTAAAAGCTAATTAGCTAAAACCAGTTACTCAACAGACTCTTCTGGACGATGCTGCTTTTGTACGCCGGTTAAAAACAAGCGTAATATTTGATCGTTACAAACACGGTAATGTTTGTTATCTACTTTTCGAGAAAACGCGCTTAACTCATGTTTACTTAAATCAAAATCAACAAGTGCAAGTGTTGCTATAACATCTTCTGATTTCATGTTTAAAGCAATACGTAGCTTCATAAAAATAATATTGTTATTTAGCTTTTTCTCAGGCTCTGGCTGCTCACCTTCGCGTTTGCCACGTTGGGTATTAATAAACCCATTTAAAAAGCTAGCAAACTCAGTATCACTTATTGGGGTAAAAGCCTCTTCACCTTCTTTAGTTAACCATGCAATTACTTGCTCTTTAGTGACCGTATGCTCTGCTGATGCAAAAACATTGACCATAGCAGTATCAGTTAAGTTAAAAGTGTAGCGAATGCGGCGTAAAATATCGTTATTAGTCAAAGTAAATCCCAAAGTGAGGTATAGCAACCAAGCAGTTATTGCTTAATTTTAAATAAGCACCTAGTTTAACAGGTTTACTAATACCACCCTATTAATTTTTATTTAAGCTTCATATACCTAGTTACCTAGCACCTTGGCAGGATCTACGCGCGTTGCTTGCCATGCAGGATAAATAGTGGCAAGTATCGCAAGCACAAACGTAACAATTACTGTAATACCAATATCTTCAAGTACTAATTTACTTGGTAAAAACTCTATAAAATAAACACCCTCAAGTGGATTAGCTCCAAATAATTGGCTTATCCACGTAAAAAGCTCACTTATATTAAGCGCTAATACCACACCAATTAGTGTTCCTAGTGCCACGCCTACAAATGCTTGCATTAAGCCCTGCATTACAAAGGTGGCTAAAATAGTGCTGTCTTTCGCGCCCATGGTTTTTAAAATAGCAATATTGCCTTGTTTTTCGCGCACTTCCATCACCAAGGAAGACACAATATTAAAACTAGCTACTGCAATAATTAAAAACACCACAATATAAACAATGGTACGTACCATTTGAATATCTTGATACAGGCTGCCTTGCGTTCTAAACCAACTAGAAATATACACATAGTCGTCAATAGTTTGGCCCACTTTTAACGCTATTTGATGCGCTGAAAATACATCATCAACACTTAATCGCAGCCCTGTGACTTGAGTCTCGTCGTAACCCAATGCTTGCTGCGCTTTGTTAATATGTATAAACGCAGCGGTACTATCAATCGGCCCGCCCATTTCTATAACACCTGCAAGATTAAGTGTTACGCGTTTAGGCGCTAGTAACGACTGACCTTTTTGACTAATTTGCGGAATAAGTAACGTAATGTTGTCGCCTACTTTGGCATCTAACTGTTTTACTATTTGCTTGCCTAAGATAACGTCATCAAAGCCTAACTGGCTCACTAATTTACCACTGGTAAACTGGTTTACCGCCGATACATTACTCTCAAGCGATGGCTCTACACCACGAATTTCAACTGCTTTTAACTGGCTTTTATATTGCGCCATCCCATTTACAGCAATAAATGGCGCAGCCCCTGTTACATGCGGTTGTGTTTGTAAATCCTCAACCTTTTGCGACCAATTCGCGATGGGTCTACTTGGTGCTACATATTCAACCTGCGGTACAACACTTAGTAAGCGGTGTACTAGTTGCTGCTCAAAGCCATTAATTACAGACAGCGCCACAATTAAAACCGCGACACCTAATAAAATACCAATAGTCGATGCTTTAGCGATAAAACTAACAAAGCCGTTTTTTTCGTCTTTATGGCCTGAGTAAGCTCTAAAGCGTTTACTTAAAAATGCACTAAGCAACATACTGCGACTCTTTAATAGCTAGTTTTCCATCATCTAAATACGCTATTTTACCCAGCTTATCGGCAAGCTCTAAATCGTGTGTAACCACTACAAAACTCGTGTTTAAACTTTGGTTTAGCTCGTTAATTAAATCGTAAATTTTAATCGCATTTTGTTTATCTAAATTACCGGTTGGCTCATCAGCAAGCACAAGCGCAGGTTTTGTAACCAGTGCACGGGCAATAGCCACGCGTTGGCGCTCTCCACCAGAAAGCGCAGACGGTTTATGCGAGCTGCGATGTGCAAGGCCTACTTTTTCGAGCATATCGAGCGCTTGTACTTTGGCCTCTTTTGCACTTAAACCTTTAATTAATAATGGCATAGCTACGTTTTCTACCGCGCTAAACTCCATTAATAAATGATGAAATTGATAGATAAACCCTAAATTTTGGTTTCTAAATGCGGCTTGCTCTGTTCGCGAAAGCTTGGCAACTTCTTGGTTTTTGATTTTAGCGCTACCTGAGCTTGCGGTATCTAATGTGCCAAGTATGTGTAAAAGCGTACTTTTACCAGAACCAGAGCTACCCACAATCGCGAGCATTTCGCCCTGCTGAAGTGCTAAATCAACACCTTTTAATACTTCAACTTGGTTGTTGCCGTCTTGATAAACCTTACTTAAATTTTCACAACTAATAACTAAATCATTCATAACGTAATACCTCTGCTGGTTTTACTTTTGCGGCTTTACGCGCAGGATATAAGGTAGCTAAAAAGCTCATAGCAATACTGGCAAACGCTATTATTACTAAACTCAAAATATCAAATTTTACCGGAAGCTCTATACCCGCCAATAAGTTTAAACCCACTAATGCAAGTAACTCATTTATATACAAACTAAATATAACACCTAAAAACGCACCTATTGCAGTACCTATTACACCGTTATATAGGCCTTGCACCATAAACACTTTTTGCACTTGCGAAGGTGTTAAACCTAACGTTTGTAGTATGGCTACCTCGCCTTGTTTTTCACTCACCATCATGGTTAAAGCCGATACAATATTAAACACAGCCACCAATACAATAAGTGCAAGCAACATCGACATAATGCGTTTTTCCATTGCAACGGCTGCAAATAAAGTCCCTTGAGTACTGCGCCAATCACTATAATTATGATCTTTTAAGATAAGCTGGCTTGCTTCAATAAATTCATCTAGCACGAACGGTTCATGCAACGAGATACTTAAATTAGGGGCGGTGTTTTTATCGAGCTTAAGCACGCGTTGCAGCGAAGCGCCACTGGTAAACGCAAGTGCCATATCGATTTCAGAGCCGGTTTCGTATATTGCGGCAACTTTAAATAAACGCTGGCTAGGTACTCGCCCAAGTGGTGTATATGTTGAAGCATTAGGCATAATAACGCGCAGCTTATCACCCACGCTAACGCCTAATTTACGGCTCAAATAACGGCTTATAGCAATACTGTAGTTTTTGTTAAGTACGGTTTTCCAATCGCCTTGCACTATTTTGTCGGTAATTTTATATAAAGAGCCGTTATCGTCGTAAAGGCCTTGCAGTAACACGCCGTGTAAATCTTTATTAGTTTGTAAAATAGCTTCGCCGTGGCGATATAAGCTTACATGGTCAACATAGGGAGATTGTTCGAGATCGGTTTTTAGGTCATTCATTTGTGTAGCGGTATGTGCTTCCGCTTTTATTTCAACGTGAGGAATAAGCCCTAGCATGTTCGTTTTTAAGCTATTTTCAAAGCCATTCATTACACTGCTGACCGTAAATAAAGCCATTAAACCAATAGCGATACCGGCAATAGAAAAAAACGATATAAAGGATATAAACGCATTTCCCTTAGAGGAACGACTGTATCTAAGCCCTATAAATAAGCTAACCGGTTGAAACATATTATTTTTAACACTTATCGTAAAAGTATTGAGCAATAGTAGCACGAAAAAAGTGCCTTTGGGTATGGCGTAAAATGTAAGAAATAATTTAAAAATCTGATACTTGGCTATATTTACAGCAATACATGCTTAACCATTAATTCGCGGTTAATTTTTAAGCCCTTTAACTAAATAATCGAGTAAAACGCGTACATTAGTGGCCACAAACTGCCTTGGTGGATACACGCCCCATACGCCCTCTTGCTGTGGTTGATAAGCCGTTAGAATAGGGACCAGTTCTCCAGAGGAAATTTCGTTGCCAATGTAGTAGTCGGGTAACTGTACAATACCCAACCCTTTTTTTGCTCCATCTACCAGTGCCCAACCGCTGTTACACTGCAATCGGCCCGCAATTTTAATGTGTTTATCACGATTGTTTTCGTTTACGCGCCAATAACGACTATTGCCAACCAAGCATTGATGATTATTTAATTCACCTAAAGTATGTGGCTCACCAAATCGCGTTAAATACTGTGGCGCGGCGCACATAATAAAACGCCTTGCACTTAACCTGCGTGCTTTTAAGCTTGAATCTTTTAGATGCCCTAACCTTATTGCTAAATCAAAGCCGCCTTCTAGCAAATTTTCTTGCTCGTTGCTTAATGTGGCAACCACTTCTACCTCAGGATGGTCATACATAAAGTTATTCACTAAAGGCATTATGAACGTTTCCCCGTACATAACCGGAGCAGTGAGTTTAATTTTACCCTTTGGTGTAGTTTGGTGCGTGGCAAGACCTTGCGTTGCTTCATCCATAGCATATTGTAAATGCTTTATTTGATGTAAATACGCTTCACCCTCTTTGGTCAAAACGACTTTACGGGTTGTACGGGTTAAAAGTTGAGTATTTAAACGTTGCTCAAGCGCTGTTACATGGCGGCTAATATGCGCAACCGAAAGCCCTAGCGTTTTAGCAGCTGCGGTAAAGCTGCCCTCTTCACCTACCGCTATAAACTCATCTATCCCATCCCAACGCGCCATTATTACCATACTGTAAAAGTGTTTTAATAAATCAGAGATTATCATTGTTTGAGAAACAAATACAATACGCGCATCACCCAAGCAAATTGGGTCTACAATTATTTTTTAATAGCCAGTTAAAGGAAATAAAAACATGTCTGAATTTATTAAATCAAAAGCTGCCATTGCTTGGGGTCCTAATCAACCACTTAGTGTTGAGGAAGTTGATGTAATGATGCCTAAAAAAGGCGAAGTAATGGTAAAAATTATCGCTACTGGTGTATGTCATACCGATGCATTTACATTATCGGGTGAAGATCCTGAAGGCATATTTCCTGCTATTTTAGGCCATGAAGGCGCTGGTGTTGTCTATGCCGTTGGCGAAGGCGTAACCAGTGTTGAAGTTGGGGACCATGTTATTCCTCTATACACTGCTGAATGTGGCGTATGTAAAATGTGTACTTCAGGTAAAACTAACCTGTGTTCAGCAGTGCGCGAAACACAAGGTAAAGGCCTAATGCCAGACGGCACAACACGCTTTTTTAAAGACGGCCAACCAATTTATCACTACATGGGTACATCAACGTTCTCTGAGTACACTGTATTACCAGAAATTTCACTCGCTAAAGTAAATAAAGAAGCATCACTAGAAGAGATTTGCTTACTAGGCTGTGGTGTAACAACAGGTATGGGTGCAGTAACAAATACAGCTAACGTAAAACCTGGTGATACGGTTGCTATATTCGGCTTAGGCGGTATTGGTTTATCAGCCATTATTGGCGCAAAAATGGCTGGTGCGGGTCGTATTATTGGTGTTGATATAAACACCACTAAATTCGATTTAGCAACAAAACTTGGTGCAACTGATTTAATTAATCCAAAAGATTTCGACAAGCCAATTCAAGAAGTTATTGTTGAAATGACTGACGGTGGCGTTGACTACTCGTTTGAATGTATTGGTAATGTTGATGTTATGCGCTCAGCGCTTGAGTGTTGTCATAAAGGTTGGGGCGAATCGGTAATTATTGGTGTAGCCGGTGCTGGCCAAGAAATATCAACCCGTCCGTTTCAACTGGTAACTGGGCGTGTATGGCGTGGCAGTGCATTTGGTGGCGTTAAGGGCCGTTCACAACTACCTGAAATAGTAGAGCGTTATATGGCTGGCGAATTTGCTCTTAACGACTTTATTACCCATACAATGGGCCTTGAAGATATTAATGAAGCGTTTGATTTAATGCATGAAGGTAAAAGTATTCGTACAGTCATTCATTACTAATAAACGACATTCGTAAAATAGCTTATTAACAAGCCGTAATACTTTTAAGTTTACGGCTTTTAAGGATTAAGTATGTTAGAAAATATTTCAAGTGTAAAAGTGTCTGGCGGTTGGCATAAACAATATACTCACAGCTCGCAAAGTACACATTGTACTATGCGCTTTGCCGTGTTTTTACCCCCTGGCGCAAGTGAAGCCAATAAAGTACCGGTACTTTATTGGCTATCAGGTTTAACTTGTACTGACGAAAATTTTATGCAAAAAGCCGGCGCATTTAAAAAAGCTGCCGAGCTGGGTATTGCTATTGTAGCGCCTGACACTAGCCCGCGCGGCGAAAACGTACCCAACGAAGACAGCTACGACTTTGCTCAAGGTGCTGGCTTTTACGTAAATGCTACGCAAGCTCCTTACAACACCCATTTTAATATGTACGATTATATTGTTAGTGAGTTACCAGCACTTATAGAACAACATTTTCCGGTAACAAGCACAAAAGCAATTAGCGGTCACTCTATGGGCGGGCATGGTGCATTAATGGTTGCACTTAAAAACCCGACTGCGTTTGTAAGTGCCTCGGCTTTTAGCCCTATTGTAAATCCGATTGAATGCCCTTGGGGTGTAAAAGCATTTACTGGTTATTTAGGAAATGATAAAGCGCTTTGGTCACAATATGACAGCTGCGAGTTAATGAAAAGCGCAGAGCAAGCTAATTACTTACCCATGTTAGTGAGTCAGGGTGATGCTGATGGCTTTTTACAAGAGCAACTTAAGCCAGAAAACCTAGTCGCTATTGCTGATAAAAAAGGCTACCCGCTTACACTTGAAATGCAAGCCGGCTACGATCATAGCTACTTTTTTATAAGCAGCTTTATTGACCAACACTTATTATTTCATCATCAGTTTTTAACTGCTTAGACTCAGTAGTGTGTAGAGATGACTTTTCTACCTCTACACACTCTTTTAGACTTTTAGTGACCTGCCTACATACTTGCGTTGTAGTGCTTTCCCCTTTTACTAGGCTAACAAGAGCCGAATCTATCTTTAATCCCATATCAGTAAAGTTAAATCCGTTTTTATCTGAGGGTACTGGCTCTAGTGGGTTTTTATAAGGTGTTGACTGCGCAGGGCTAATACTATTTTTATCATTACGCGCCTGAGATTGTGCTTGGCCGTCAATAATAGCGCCGGCAACTGTGCAGCCACAAAGGTAAAAAACTGACAAAAATACAATAAACGTTCTCATCATTCATCCTAATCAAAATATTACCTAAATTGTATACGCTTTTTATTTTAACTCTGTAAAAATATGTAGGCATAATTACCTGAACTCATTTATAAACTCTTTTGTAAAACCCACCAGCTGTAAAATAAAAATAATCAAAAAAGGAAGCGCGCCAATAATAGCAACGCTTCTGTTTAATGGTTCATTGTTTTGTACTAACAAAACAAAAGCGCATAACCCTAGTGCAAACGACCAAGCATACAAACTCCATGTTTGAGCTTCACTTGCACCACTTAATTCACGAATTACCAAAACAGCAGAGTCCGCTGATGTGGCTACAAAAATGAGTAAAAGTAATAAACTTGACCAAATTAATAGACCGCCTTGCCACCCTAATTGCTCGAAAAATACAAACAGCCCTTGTGTATAATCAGCTTTAATAGCCGCTAAAATGCCTGCATTGTGCGTTTGATCCCAGGAAATTGCAGAGCCCGAAAACACACTAAACCATATAATAGTCACAAAGGTTGGTACAAATACAACACCTACAATATATTGCCAAACCGGCCGTCCTTGGCTAATTTTTGCCAAAAACACACCAACAAACGGGCCCCAAGCTAACCACCAAAAATAGTAATTGTATGTCCAACCTGTTGCCCATGCGGGGTCATTAAGTACGCTTTCAAACTGCCATGTACCTGTGGTTATAAGCTGAATGTAATCCCATGTTCCGCCTATCGCTATGTCTATAATTGGCTGTATAGGCACAAAAATTAATAGCCATGCTATAAGTGCAAAGGCTAAAAACATATTAAACTTACTAAGAGTTTGAATGCCTTTTTTAAGCCCCAACTTTGCAGAAATGGTATAAAGCAGTGCAATTAAAAAAATAATAATAAACCCCGAAAGTAAAGCAGATTCAACCCCTAGCTCAAGCTCAAGCCCTTTACGCAGTAATAAAGTTGAATTAGCAATTGTGCCCACTACACCAAAAAATATTGCAAGTATGGCAATTAATTTAATGCTAAAGCTCAGCTGTAACTGCCAAGCCCGATTAATAACGCCTTTAGTTGCACTGATCACAGGAGCACTAATATCGCCCGCTTTACCACTATTACGAGTAAGCCCACCTAATAACAAGCCAAATACTGCATAGAGCGCCCATGCATGCGCGCCCCAATTAACTAAGGTAAGCGCCAAACCACTTGTTTGGTGGTTGGGATACAAGCTTTGCTTTAAAGGCGAGTTAACCGTGTGTAGTGCAGGCTCTGCTACTCCCCAAAATATAAGTCCTGAGCCCATCCCTGCTGCAAACAACATAGAAAGCCAACCAAAGGTACTAAACTCAACAAGTGCTTGCGCTCCTCCTATTTTTCGTTGCCCTAATGGGCTTATAGCAATAGCTATCACAGAAAAAAGTAACAAGTTTACCAATATAAAAAATGGCGACCCTAAATAACCTAAAATTTTATTAATAGCGGGTTGTAAGTGCTCTGTGAGTAATTCAGGAAATAAAAAAGCAATAACAGATAACCCAACGCAAAATAGTAAGGCTGTTTTTTCAAGCTTAGTGGGTGTGCTTAATGTTTTATTTAAAGGCAAGAGATTCACATAGGTGTCTTTTAGTCTGGATAAAAGAATACGAGGCTTTAAAACTCAGATCAAATTAACTATTGCGTAAAATAGTAATAAAAACATGTAAAAGTTTCTTCAATAATTCTTATTAAATGCAGATGTCAAAAATAAGCCATTGATTATTAACCATTTATACCATGGCTTGCTGTTTGCTTATTATTAACAAAATTAACCAGCACAGGCTCAATAATGGAAATTGATTTACAGTGGAATGAAATCATCGATAATTTAATACATTTAGGTATTGCTTACCTACTTGCACTACCCATGGCTTACGACAGAGAGCGTAGTCATGATGGCGCAGGGCTTAGAACCTTTCCGCTTGTTGCGGTAGCATCATGCGGGTATGCACTCATTGCTATGTCGGTTTTAGATGGTGCAGAAGCTCAATCAAAAATGTTGCAAGGTATAATTACTGGTATTGGTTTTATTGGCGGTGGCGCAATTTTAAAAAATAACCGTACTACCTCAGGCACTGCAACCGCAGCCAGTATTTGGAATATGGGCTTAATTGGTATAGCTGTAGCCTATAGCCGTTACGAAATAGCCATTTTACTTGCCATTATTAATTTTATAACGCTTAGGTATGTAAAAAAGTTTAAGTGATAGTTTTTTAATAAGTATTGCAGCAAAATTTCAATGCTTTGTTTGAATAGCCAATACTTATTAATACGATAACTCCCCATAATTTATATGTGGGGAGTTACATTTTTATAAAAAACTTTCACCGCTTTGCTTAAGTGTAATTGTTTGTGCTTGAGCGCTTTTTATTAATAATCCACAACGTAAATCATTTTTCGAAATAACAATTTTATCAATTGTATTAGTGTCATAGTCAACGACTTTGTTTTCGCATCTAAGTTGCACTTTGCTCAGTGGTAATTCTGATTGTAATTTAACCTCAGACTTCGACATCATAGGCATTACAGCTTGCTCTGAAGCTAAACTAAATTGTTGTTCAATATCTCCCGAGTTTTTATAAATATCGTTCACTTGGGTTAACAACTGTTCCTTATTTTGATCTGTAAAAGTTATAGATTCAATATTGCCTAGTGCATCTATTGCATCATAGGCTCGTACATAATCTTGCTTTGATATAAACCACTGTAAAGCATTTTTAATCACACGTTTTTGAATTTGATCAGGTAAGTTACCTCTAAATAAGAACGCTTCGTTGATATGCTGATCAAAGCTCTTCCAATCTTGTACAAAATAACTGTGCTGGCTTTTAAGCCACGCAAGTAAAACAATTTCAACCGTATTTTTGGTATGTTCATTTTCTAGTTCATCAATAAGGCTTTTAGCTTCATCGTATTTCTTTTCATCGATTAATTTACTAGCTTGCTCATAATCATTAAAAAAGCCACGTGATGCCTTATCGTTTGAAAACCCAACATGTAAATTTTGTGAACTTACAGTAATAGTTTTTGCTACAGGTATAGTCTCACCATTTAATTTTGCGCTTTTGTAATTTAGTTTAGATACGTAATCTATTACTTCTCTTTGGTACTTTTTTTGCCCGACCGTAGCTACAATTTCTATATCACTAACCTGCCCGCTTTTATCGACAACGTAACTGCTTAAGTTAATCCCCTCTAACCTCGAAGCGCGCGAGGAAGTATTAGTGAGCTGATCGTAGTTTTTATTAATCACTTCTGCAGGAACAAAGTCGTCTGCAAAAGCAGGAAGTTGAGTAAAAGCAGAAGTTAAAGAAAGCGCTAATATGAGTTTTTTCATCGGTTTTATCCATCCTAGATAGTGTTTATATAATAGAAACAAACGATCAACATAAAAGCAAGTATAAACACAAAAAATAAGTTCAATTAATAAGCTAAATTTGAGGGGGGGTAACAAAAATAATCTAATAGCTACATATATTTTAGGCATTAAAAAAGGCGCTTAAAAAGCGCCTTGCTAACAAGTATGTGTGCTTAAAACATATCTTGATAGGAATTTGTTGTGCTAAACGTAATTGCTTTTTCAAAGCCTGGTAACTGAATACTTTGCTCGTCTATTAAAATGTCATTGTCATCAATAAGTCCGTCGCCAAAGCGGTAAATTAGCTCATACTGGCCTAAATCAGCTTGAGCTTGATACGTTTGTTGCGCGGCTTTAATTGCCACATTTTTTTGAGCGTAACTAGTCATAACGTCATCGCCATGGCGCTTAGCGAGCATTTGCATTGTCACTTTTGGTGAAAGTACGGTAGCTGTTGCATTGTTACCGCCAAAGCCTTTTGAATTTATAAAAGCTATATCCATTTCACTGCATTCGTAATGGCTATTACGAATATCAAGATGATCGGTGTAAACATCATCAGCCACTTTATCAATTGTGGTAATACCCGGCATAATGTTGTGACTAAATACACCGAGAGCTATCGCTAATTGGTCGCCACTTGCAGGAGCTATAGTATGACCAACATAGGCTTTAGGCGCTGTCACTTTCCAATTATCAATAGCGAACGTTTGTGCCACTTTGTGATATATCAGCGACTCTGTTACACGGTTTAACGGTGTACTTGAGCCATGCGCTAAAATAAAGCTACGTTCTTGCAAAGCTTCTTTGCCTAAAAGGCTCGTTGCTAAAGCAGCCGATTTAGCCATGGTAATGTAGTTACCAGGACCAGGTGACGTAATTGATTTTTTTATACCATCTGCATTTACAAATACATCCGGCACAGAGCCCATTATGTCAGCGCCTAATTCAAGGGCTAATGCATCGTCCATTAAAATAGCAACTTGTGCGCCTTCACCTAATGTAAAGCCGCAGTTATCCCCAAACGGGCGGCTACTTTTGCGATAGTCTGGTTCTTCATCATGTGATAAGTTATCTAAGCGGCGCAAACCTTCAACATTTGCAAGTGCGCTCATGTTACCAAAGCCTTCAATCACTTCGGGTGTAATAGCACACTCAACACTTGCGACAACCGCAACGCGTGTACGCCCTGCTTGTATATCGTTTACTGCTGCACGTAAGTTGTATAAAAACGTAGCACAGGCGCCCGAGGTCGAAAACGTAGTTCCCACATTGCCCGTAACATACGCGTTAATAAAATCGGTAGACATTGTATTTAAGCCCAGTGCTAACTGCTTAGTGCTAACACGGTCGCCTTGTTGGCGCGCCTTTACTAAACCGCCTAGGCCTTTGTCGTCCATTTGGCCAATTACCGATGCTGAATAAGTACCAATTTTATCTGGCTCTACGCTATTCATAATGTGTTGCCAATCAAGCCCTGTTGATTTAATCGCATCGGTAGCTGCAAAAATAGTCGCTTGCAAACCACGAGGCTGATAGCGGCTGTTATACATAACAGACGGATCAAATCCAGTCGGAAATTGCCCTGCAGATTTAATTGGATTATCACGTGTTGAGTCATGCTTAACATCTAAGTCGGCTGCAATAGTTACTTTTACTTTTTTGCCTTCAAGTTCTTCAACTTGCCAGCTAGCTGGAACAGGTACCGGTAAGTCGCGAGCGCGAGTTTCAAACACAATAGCGTTATCGCTTGATGCGTTTAGCGTCATTTTTTGCTGCCACGGTGTGGCATCTGCATCAAAGTGTTCTTTTTCAATTTTACGAATAAGTGTACCGGCAATAATTTGCTCACCAAAGCGTGCTTCTATGTCGCTTTGCTCAACATTATTACCTTGTGTATCTTGTAATTGGCCGTTTACAACGCTTACTAGATTCATCAATGTGGCGAGGCCTAAAAATGTTTCACTGCGATCTTTAGCGTTTAAACTATCTAACACGATACGGCGATAACCTTGATGAAAAGAAGTACGGCCAGCGGCGTTAATGCCACCCATGCCTACTATAACGGGTAATGCAGTCATAATTTACCTTTAAAAAACGTGTTATAAGATGAACACGCAGTTTAAATGGATTACGTACCATACATTGTGCTTTAATAGCCAAATATTCAGCACAAAAGGCCAAAAAGTACTGGTCGGAGCATTTACATGACTGAAAAAAACACTAATCCACCACTAAACATTGCTATAGCGGTATATCCGCATTTATTAGTGACTAGTTTAACGTTACCTATAGAAATGCTAAGAGCCGGCGAGGCCTTTGCTAAAGGCCACCTTAATAAGCAAAGTTTTAGACCGCTTGCTATAAATTTAGTGGCTAAAAATGCAGAATCTATAGCTACTCGCGCAGGCCTTGCGATAATTCCTGATTGCATAACAACTAATGCGCCCTACAGCGATTTAATTATAGTCCCGGGTATTTGGCGAAACCCGCGCCCAGTAGTGCGTACAAATCAAGACGTAGTTGATTGGCTAAGCGAAAGCTTTAGCGCAGGCAGTCATATAATTGGTGTAGGTACTGGCAACTGCTTATTAGCTGAGGCTGGCTTACTTGATGGGCACCCTGCTACCACACATTGGCACTACGCCAATCAATTTAGCCATGACTATCCGTTAGTGCGTTTAAAACCCGACTTTTTTATAACCCAATCAGAGCGTATGTATACCGTAGCGAGTCTTAATGCCCTTGCAGATGTGATCGTACATATTATTAGTCAGTACTATACAAAAGCAGCCGCTCAACATGTAGAGCGTAATTTTTCGCACGAAATACGTAAACCCTACGAAGATCAACGCTATTTAGAAGGTGCAGTAGACCGTCACCCCGATGAGCTAATTGCGCAAATTCAGTTTTGGCTAAAAACCAATTTAGCCACCGAGCTAAACCTGCAAGAAGTCGCTGCCCAATTTAGCTTGAGCTACCGTACTTTTACCCGCCGTTTTAGAGCAGCCACTAATCAAAGCCCTATTGAGTATTGGCAACAATTACGCGTAGAAGGTGCGAAGGAGTTATTAGCATCATCAAATTTATCAATCCAAGAAGTGGCTTTAGAAGTGGGATATAACGACCAAGGGCATTTAACACGCGTGTTTAAAAAAGTATTAAGCCAAACACCCAGTGGTTACAGAAAAGTAGTTAGACGAAAGTTATTTGGATAACCAGCGACGGCACTCTAAATTGGCATTTTTTTATACATAAATTATACTCTTATCAATAATATAATTTATGCCATACCAAGGTAACTGCATGAAAGATAAACTTAGTAAGCACCTTTTTGATCCACAAAGCGATGCTTCTATTGAATCAAAGTTATTAAAGTTACTTTCACTCGTACGAAAACATTTGAGTATGGAAGTCGCGTTTATTTCAGAATTCACCAATAATGATCGCGTTTTTAAAGTGGTAGATAACCAAACTACAAATACCTGCGTATCCGTGGGTAATTCAGATCCAATTTGCGAAACTTACTGTAAAAAAATATCCGATAACGAGCTAGAACAAATAATCCCTAATACTCTTGAGCACCCTATAACCCGTAACATGCCAGTTACAGAAAAGCTAAATATTGGCTCTTATATAGGTGTACCTATTGTGTTATCTACAGGAAAAGTTTATGGCACTTTTTGCTGTTATAAAACCATATTAGATAATACCTTGAACGACAAAGATTTGTCATTTCTTAGGTTAATTTCTGAAATAGCTACAGAGTTAATCGAAAAAAATGTCCAATCTAACATTTTAAATAATGAGTCAAAATCGCTTATTGAAAATATTATAAAAACAAACGATATTACGATTTATTTTCAGCCCATATTTAATTTATCAACCAATCAACTTTCGGGTTATGAGTCTCTGTCACGCTTTTTTATTGAACCCTATAAAACACCTGACATTTGGTTTAAAGATGCTGAAAAGCTAGGTCTAGGAGAAGCATTAGAGATACTTGCTATACAAAATACATTACATTGCTTGGATAAATTTGATGAAAAAGCTTATATCACTATCAACACTTCACCTCAGCATATTTTATCAGGCTCAATAGACAAAGTATTACAAAGCATCGATTGTAATAGAATAATTTTAGAAGTGACTGAACATTCACCTATTTTAGACTACCAAGCGATGCGAACCGCACTTCAACCATTAAGAAACCGAGGTGTAAAACTCGCTATCGATGATGTAGGTGCTGGATTTTCATCTTTTCAGCATATTTTAGAATTAGAGGCAGATATCATTAAGTTAGACATAAGCCTTACTCAAAATATAAATACAGATCGTAGAAAATTTTTATTAGCTAAGGCACTATGCGGATTTGCCAAAGCAATTAATTGCTCAATAGTTGCAGAGGGAATAGAAAATCAAGAAGAATTAAGTACGCTGAGAAAGCTAGGCGTTGATAACGTGCAAGGTTACTTTATAGGCCGCCCTGCCCCGCTTGAAGACGCTATTCATTTTCAAACAGTCAGGCTTTAATAAAAAACGCCACTTTTAGTGGCGTTCTGAGTCGTTAAATTCTTTTCGATAATAGCGTTTTTGATAGTTTTTTACTTTAGTGTGTACGCCTTTGCTTAAGCTTTTAAATTTAGCCTCGAGTACGTCTACACCGTATAAAATACCGACCACCAGCACCGAGAGCTTTATTGCAGCGCCAAGGTTTTCGGTCGCTATCATAACACCTATTGATGCAAGCACCCAGATGGTTGCAGCAGAGGTTACACCAACTACCGCACCATCTTTTGCGAGCATAACGCCAGCCCCTAAAAAGCCAATACCTGTAATTATTTGCCCAACTACACGAGAATGATCTATCACATCCCCTTGTAAATTAAACGCGGTCGATAAAAACAAATACGTACCCAAGGTTATTAACGCAGAGGTACGAATACCTACAGGTTTGCCGCGCAATTGGCGCTCTATACCAATAATGGCACCGCAAAAAGCTGCAGTACCAATAGCTGCCCACGAATACGGGGCTACATCAATTAAATCTAAAAAAGTCACTGTTAACCTTATATTTTATTAGCTATAGCCACCGCCGTTCGTAAACGTTGGCTACCAAACGCTGACATTTTACTAAAATCACTTCGCGCAATAGGTACATATTGGCAATCTATTGCGAGCTGTTTATCACTACCCGGCTCACAAAACGGATCGTGAACATACACGCAGTGCTCATCAAGGTGCGTAACACACACCCAGTGTGGCGATTTTTTACCATCAAAACTGTATGTACTAATTAATAACAGCACACTAAAGCCTTTACTTAACCACCGCTCAATATGTTCAAGCTCTACATCTTTATACGTAAGCGGTATATTTGCCTGTGCAATACCATCTACAAATTGTTGATGCACGGTGGCAAGTACCACTTTTTTGTTTTCGTTGCGTACGCCATCTAAAAACAAAGGCTCGGTGGTATTAACCATTACCTCGCTTTCAAAACCACGCTTATTAGCGGCAAGTGCCAAACCAAACGGATGGCAACCACCATGACCCGATGTCATAAAAATGGTGGTACCTTCACGCCAAAGTGCCAGCTCATGTGATTGGCTAAGCTCAGTTGTTGGCACAAGTGCGCCCATTGCCATTAATAGTGCAGCAGGTCCGCATGTAAACTCGGTAGTTTGCTGATACCACGGCGTTAAACGCGCCACTTTTAACTCACTCGTTTGTCGAATGTTTTTTTGCATTCGTAGTGCGTCACTGTGGTCATCGTAATAATCGCTATATTGGCCAAACACTCTGTAACCTAAACTTTTATAAAGCCCAATTGCACCTTCGTTATTTACAGCCACTTCTAAACGAAGGTAAATACGAGCCCGCTCACACGTTTCTTTTTCAAGGCTAGTAAGCAGTGCTTTTGCAATCCCCTTACCTTGCATTATGGGTAACACAGCAAGCGAATATAAACGCGCTAAACGAGTCCCTTTATGGCACCACACTAGCCCATAGCCGCATATTTGCTCGCCATTTTCTGCAACGAGTAAAATACCATGCTTAGCACTTAGCCAGCGCTTTAAACTGCGCGGGCTCAATTTATCGTTATTAAAGCAGGCATTTTCAACGTCAATCAGTGCATTTAAATCACTGCTAAGCGCTTTTCGAATAACAAGGTTGCTCATGTTATTACCCACGGCCTCGCGCTTCTAAGCGTTGTTTAAATTCATCCATAATGATCATGTATAGCTCGTCGCCCAAATATCCGTCTTCTACTTTGTGATCAATACTTGGGTTGTCGTTTACTTCAAGTACGTATGCTTTGCCTTGATGCTCTTTAACATCAACGCCATATAAACCCCTACCCACTGTTTTACATGCTTTTAATGCGGCATCTAATACCGCTTTTGGTAGCTCAAAGGTTGGCAATGTTTCAAAGCCACCAGAGAAAAACCGTTTAGCATCGTGGTTATAAATTTGCCAATGGTTACGCGCCATTAAATAACGACATGCATAAATTGCACGACCATTTAACACACCCACTCGCCAATCGTATTCGGTATACATGTATTCTTGTGCAAGCACTAATGCGCTAAATTCAAACAGCTCTGTAAGCTTAGCTTCAAGCTCATCACGGTTTGATACTTTATAAACACCTTTTGAGAAAGACCCCTCAGGCATTTTTAAAACAAGCGGATACGTAAACGCTTCTTCTAATTGCTCAAGCGTTTCACTTGATTGATCAGCCACTACAACCGTTTTTAAACTTGGCACTTTTTGATAATTAAACGCATCGTGTAAATACACTTTATTACAACAACGTAAAATAGACTCAGCATCGTCAATAACCACTAAACCCAGGCTTTGCGCTTTGCTTGCAAGGCGGTACGTTGGATGGTCAATCGCTGTAGTTTGGCGAATAAATAACGCATCAAACTGGGCTATGTTATCAATTTCGTCGAAGCTTAAAGCTTGTGCATTAATGCCGTGTTTAGCGGCGGCTTTAATAAAACGTGCAATGGCGTCTTTATCACTCGGCGGTACTTTTTCGTTATGATCAACAAGTATTGCCATGTCCCACCTAAAACGACGTTGCACTGAGCCAATACGCCACTGCGTTTTAGTAAAGTTATCTAGTTTGGCTACAAATTCGCTGTACTGCTGCTCGCTTAAAGACGACATCGAGCCTTGTTGCAATAAGCCTTGTTCATCAACAAATAAAATAGGTGCTGGGTATTGTTTAAATACCGACTTTGCTGCTTTTGATTGTAAATCGTTTTGGGCATTACCAAAGTAAAGTGTGCCATCTATTTGGCCCACTTTTAACATAGGAGCTTGACCACTACGCAATGCGTTTATGGTTTTTACACTTGGCAAAACTTGGTGCTTGCGTGCCTCAGCAAGTAACGAGCAATAGTAACCTTTGCTCAAGTATTGGCTTGAGTCGCACAGATTAATAATGCGTGTTTTTGGTTCGTTATGTTTAGGGTAATCACGTAAGTAGGTATTAAACGTAATTACATTTTCGAACGATTGAGCAAGCGTTTGCTCGTTGTTATCAACCACAATTAAGGTTTTAAACACGACTTTTCCTAGTTAAGTCAAAATATAAAAAGCATGCTTAGTAAAATACTAAGCATTATAAATAGAAACACCCATCGTACTAAGTGGGCATTGCGCGAATCACTTAATATGATGGGTGCTTTAACAGGTACCTACTGTACGAGTTAGCGCTTAAATTGCTTAAGCGACATGTGCTTTATATGCCCTTTTTTTAAAACGCACAAACGAGATATTTTTAGCGTGAAGATGAAAAATATTGATTAACTATATTTTCCAACTAATGCCGATTAAAATACCCAAAACAATACCTTAAGAGAGTTAAAAATGTCGCTGCCTGCTTGCCCAAAATGCCAATGTGAATATGTTTACGAGGACCAACAACTACTTATTTGCCCTGAGTGTGCCCATGAGTGGAACCCAAATAATATAAACGATGAAGCCGCCATTTTAGTTAAAGATGCCAACGGCACATTACTTAATGATGGCGACAAAGTGACTGTAGCCAAAGATTTAAAAATTAAAGGCAGCTCGCAAGTAATTAAAATTGGCACCAAAGCGGTCATTAGAAGAGTGCTTGATAAAAAAGATCACGAACTTGATTGTAAAGTAGATGGTATTGGCGAAATGATGGTAACAGCGAAGTTTGTGAAAAAAGCTACCTAAAATTGGATATTTAAAATATAGGATGTTAGATGAAAAATCATAAAAATAAATTCATCCAAGCCTTATGGTCTATTATTGAAGTCTTTTATTGAAGCCTATTATTAGTGCGTGTAATTGATTTTGTTTAACTGCTATTAGTTGGTGTATATCTAAAGTTCCACCATACATTTAATAAGGCGAATTATCGCTTAGGGGTGTTTAAGCATTTAACCTCCTCACCTTAATGAGGAGGTATCTCATGAACTGATCAGTTTACATTTCAGTTAAGGTGCTTTTTAAGCTTTGATTACCCAGTAAAGAAATCAAATACGTTACCAAGTGTTGATGATGAACCTTTATAAAATTCAGTAAAACTACATCGACTGCATGTCACAGCGGTGTACTTTTTATTTTGAACATCAAAAATTCTTGACCAAAAGCCACCCGAAACTCTTATTTCACCGGTATCAAATTCGTTATTATTACACTTAGGGCAAGACCAATTGTTATGTCTCATCTTTCAACCTCCATATTATTTATGTACGGTATATTAGACACTTAACGAACACGTGTAGCAATTTTTTAATAAACAAACCAATATTTAATTCTTATATTGGTTAAGTTGGAATTTTGATAAATGTTTGAATGGCTTTTTAATAATTGCTTTTTATAATAATTAGTATGGGGGTCATACTAATTTCACTCAGGGATTACCTACTTGTTAGCTGTATATTGCGTTAGCAACAAAAATTTTCGTAAGTCCCGCTCTTGTCTCATTACGTGCAAAATATATACTTTATCGTTATCTTTTTTGTAAAATATACGACAAGGATTCACGACCAGTTCAAGATAATTTAGGTTAGCTAACTCAATTGGTTTTTTACCTGATTCAGGAAAGAGTTCGAGACGTTCAACTTTTTCAAATATTTTGGAAACCAATTTTTTCGCTGACTGCAAATTGCTTAATGCGATATATTCAGCAATATCGTTAAGATCATCCAAAGCTGGATTAGTCCAAATTATTTCAGCCATTTATTCATTTTATCTTTAGCTTCAACATTCGACATGGTTTCACCACGACTTATTGCCTGCTCTCCTTTTGCAAGAGACTCAAGAATTTGCATACGCTTTTGCATAAATTCATAATCATCAACATCTACTAAGTATGCAGATGGTTGCCCATGCTCAGTTATCAACACAGGTTCTTTAGAGGAATGAAGTTCAGATAATATCTTCGTTGCTTGACGCTTCAATGTTGTTACTAGTTCTACTCTCATAATAATCCCCAAACAAATGTATCACTATTGTAGCACCGAGTGGCCAACTTGGGAAATACAACTAACGAGGCTGTAAAGCACTAAAATTAATTAAAAAGGGAGCACCTAACGTCAACCCTGCTCATTTTTAAACTGTTAGGTACTCTCATTATATGCCTTTGTACAAATTGTAATACACACCACGTTACGCTATAAAAGCATAGCTGTAGGTCGTATAAATGGCGAAGCCATGCCATACGACAATTAATTTATGAATAAAAATAAGCGTTTATTGTGTCGATATGGCTCTACCAGCAAACGGTTCACTCACAAACCAAAGCTTTATAAAATCTCTACCACCACGTATTCTTGGGCTTTACCTGCAGTTGTTAGCGTAATTTCATCATCAATCTGTTTATTTAATAACTGCTTACCCATAGGAGCGCCGGGTGTTACTACAGCAATTGCGTGCTGTTTAACGTTTACCGTTAATCCACCAGCGGCTGGGCCCAAATAAAACCATTTTTGTGCTGCGTTATCATCTTCTAAACATACCAGCGAACCGATAGCTATTTTGTCGGTTGGCTTTTCGTTAAAGGCAGGTTCGAACAATTCTATGCTTTTATAGCAATCGTTTACGCGCTGGGCTTGGCCTTGAGCTAAATAAGCGGCTTCGAGCCCTAGCGTATCGTATTTATTTTCGGCTATGTTTTCTTCATGTGTGGCGGTGTCGTGCGCAGTTTTTGCCGCTACTTTTGCTGTTGTAAGCTGCGCTTCTAGCGCAAAACGAAGGTGTTCGATAACGTGGGTTTTATTCATGGGGATTAATACAATACAGGCTGTAAAAATAAGGCAGATAGTTTAACATTTTTGCGGGGCCTAAAACCATTGTTTTAAACCCCACAAGTTTGGTTGGGATACTAGCGGGGTTTAAATAAGCATTAAACAAGCAAAGAGCCGTTGATTGGTGCAGCTCTTTGCTTATGCTTTATTAAAACCTTATGGCATATCTAATAATGTTTGCGTGTGGGCATCTACTTTAACTTCGTAATTTTTAGCGCTTAATCCCAATAGCTCTGGCAAGGTTGCCGCTATACAAATAGATGAGAACGTACCCACTACAATGCCGGTAAATAATGCAATAGCGAAGCCTTGCAGTGGTGCGCCTGCAAGTAACCAAACGCTGGCAACCGTTGCAAGTGTAGTACCCGACGTTATCAAGGTACGCGTTAGCGTACTTTTAATCGCATTATTAATAATAGTCGCTGGGCTAAGTACATTATTTGACTTAACACGTAAAAGCTCGCGTACTCTATCCCCTACTATTATTGAGTCGTTAAGTGAGTAACCAATAATAGCCAGCAAACTGGCAAGTACGGTTAGGTTAAACTCAATTTGTAATAATGAAAATAACCCAAGTACAAGTATTAAATCGTGCACTAGCGCTACCACAGAGCCGAGTGCTAATCGCCATTCAAAACGCACTGCAAGATAAATCATTACCGCAATCATTGCAGCAAACATGGCTAAACAGCCTTGATCAAATAACTCATCGCCCACTTGTGAGCCAATATAAGCTGACGATAATACCTGTGCGTTTATATCATCGTTTTGTGTAACAGCGCTTTGCCAATCAAGGCTATTAGCTGTTGTTGATGTGGTAGATGCACTTGGCGCTTCTCTTAATTGAAAATGGCTATTACCTTGCGCGGTTAACTCAAACTCACCGTTATGATTTTTAGCAATAAACGATTGAAGCTCTTTTAGCTCAACACTTTGGCTGGTTGTAAACTCAGTTAAATAACCGCCGGTAAAATCTAGGCCAAAATTTAGACCTTTTTGCGTAAGCGTAAATACTGATAGCAGCACTAACATGGCGCTTAAAAGCATGCCCATAAAGCGTAAACGTGTGCCCGCCTCGCCTTTCAAAAAATAATTAAGCATGTGCTTTTACTCCTGCTTTTTTACCCATTTTTAAATACAACGTTTGGCTTAATATTTTTGATACGTATACACCTGTAAATACAGACGTTAAAAGTCCCAGTGCGAGTGTAATGGCAAAACCTTTAACGGGCCCATAGCCTATGCCGTATAAGATAAGTGCGGTGATCATGGTGGTTATATTGGCATCAAATATTGTATTTGCGGCTTGTTTATAACCCTCTTGAATAGCTTGATATGGTGCACGGCCTTGGCGACGTTCTTCTTTAATACGTTCAAATATTATTACGTTAGTGTCTACCGCCATACCTATGGTTAGCACCAGACCTGCAATACCCGGCAGCGTTAACACAACCCCTGGTAATAATGACATTAAGCCCACAAGCGACGTTAAATTTAATATAAGTGCTACGTTTGCAATAAGGCCTAAACGGCGATACCAAAGCGCCATAAATGCAAGCGTAATACCCATGCCTAACATAAGCGCGGCTAAGCCATTACTAATATTTTCGCTGCCGAGGCTTGGCCCTATTGTTTGTTCGTGCACAATTGTAACGGGTGCTGTAAGCGAGCCTGCACGTAGTAACAATGCTAGGTCGGCTGCAGCTTGTTGGCTTTTCATATTGGTAATACTAAAACGCGAACTTAAATGCTGAGCAATATTGGCAACGTTAATGACTTCGCTTTTTTTAACTACTTCGCCTTTAGCATTTTGAGAGTACTCAGAGTAAACCGTCGCCATTGGCTTACCAATATTGGCTTTTGAAAACGCCGACATTGCATCCCCGCCTTGACCGTCTAAGCTTAGTTGTACAAGTGGTTTACCCCAATCGTCGCGGCCTATATTGGCGTTATCAATATGGTCCCCTGTAAAAATTGGCACAGGATCGAGCTTTATCGTTCCGCCCGATTGCATATTAAATGTTTGCCCGCCAATTTCTTTTAATTGATAAAAACCAAGCGATGCGGTTGCACCAATAATACGCTTAGCTTCGGTTGGATCTTGCACGCCTGGTAGCTCTATACGAATGCGATGCTTTCCTTGTCGCTGTGTTACGGCTTCGGTAATACCTAATTCTTCAATACGTGAGCGAAGGGTTGTAAGTGTTTGCCCCATAACTTCTTTATCAAAGCTACTGCGCCCTTGCTCTGAATAACTAAATCTGGCGGTTTTAACGCTGCCGTTATTGCTTGTTACCACGGCTAAATTAGCAAAGCGGCTTAGCAATTCTTCAATAACGGGGGTTAACTTGTCGGCTGCATTAGGCAATGCGTTTATTTCAAACCCGTGCTGAGTTTGCTGCGCTTTTACGCCATGTGCTTTTTGCTTAATGATGATCGATTTAGCTTGTAGATACGCACTGACTAATTGTTCATCAACGGCTTTATCTAAATCTACGTCTAGTACAAATAGCACACCGCCATTTAAATCAAGGCCTAGCTTTATTGGTGATAAACCAAAATTTTGTATCCATGTAGGGCTGGTTGCATGCTCAACAATTTTAACTTGCGTGTTTGGGTACTGTGCTTTTATAGCCGCTTGCGCCTGAGCGCTTTTAGTTGGCTCGTTTAAAAGTACATTAATAGTTGATTGCTTATCTAAACCCTGCTCAACCTCTAACCCTTGGTTATTTAAAAAAGTAACTAGCGTTTTAGTGCTCGGTAAAGATTGCGTTTCGCTGTGCGGGGTATTACTTACGTGCAACCACGATTTATTTGGGTATAAATTTGGTAATGCGCTGATAGCCAATAAAACCAATACCATTAGCATGGCTATATAGCTTAATTTGAACTTAGCCGTAGACGGCTTTTTATCTTTTTTAAAACTTAACATCTTTAATCCTTATTACCAGCAGATGCTAGCAACGTGCTTTTTAAAAGCACAATTAATCTGCAGGCTAAAACTTTAAAAGTTAAAACCTAATAAAATTAAATAAGGAAAATTAAGCGTGGTAGGTAGTTACAGCTCTGTAGAGTAAGTTAACGTCTTTCCAGCCACTCAAGCGCGACTTTTTACTATTAGTTACAAGCGTATACCAAGGCTGTATAGGATTAACGGCTCTTGGTCGTAAGAATATATGCCTAACAAGATTTTGAGCAAAAAATTCAAAAACCACATCGTATTCTGGTTCACTTTGAACTGTGTGCAAAAACAATGATGAATTATTGGCAGTTAACCTTGGTTGGTGCGCGTCAAAATCGGTTTGATGCGTTTTTTTATGCTGCGTAATATCTACAGACTTACTAATAGGCTGTATTTTAGTAAAATCGCCAATATCAGTAAGCGAAACCTGCGTACTAATATTGATATTTAAATTTTGTGAGGCGCCCATAGCATTGCTCTGCACACTAAAAAGTGCAGCAAGTAGCAAAAAAGCAGTTAAAAACACTCTAAATTTAAACATTCACGTTTTAAAACTAAAATAAGGGATGCGTAGTATATAAGGGCAAGCATTTAAAATACAATGCTTATTAATTAAGTATTTAGTTTTAACAGAGATCACTAATGCGCCCCAGACAAAGCAGTGAAAAACGACCAGACGCCATGAACCTACGCCAAAGTGTAAAAACGCTTTGGCCCTACCTTACAAAATTTAAAGGCCGTGTTTTTATTGCACTTATGGCGCTTATAGGCGCAAAAGGTGCCACGCTTTTAATGCCTTGGGCGCTTAAAGAAATAATAGACTCTGTAGATAAGTCGATTAACCCACTGTTAGTTATTCCCGCTTTATTGTTATTGATGTACGGTGCACTGCGTTTTGCTAGCGTATTTTTTGGTGAAATAAGAGATGCTGTATTTTCTCGCGTAACCGAGCACGCCATGCGTGATATTGGTTTAAAAGTATTTAAGCATTTACACTCGCTTGAACTGGCTTTTCATTTAGGTAGGCAAACCGGTGGCATTAGCCGCGATATAGAACGCGGTACAAGTGGATTAAGCTTTTTAATGCGTTTTTTAATGTTTAACATTGTGCCTACTTTGTTCGAAATACTGACTGTTGCGATTATTTTTGGCACGTTGTTTTCTGTTTGGTTTGCGCTTATTACATTACTGGCAGTCGCTATTTATATTACCTTTACTGTGGTGGTTACCCAGTGGAGAAACCGATTTATTAGAGAAGCAAATGCTGCCGACAATCAAAGTAATACCCGCGCTATAGACAGCCTACTTAATTATGAAACTGTAAAGTATTTTAATAATGAGCAGTTTGAAGCAAAAACGTACGACACCTTTTTAGCAAACTGGGAAAAAGCCCGTTTAAAAAACAGAATGTCGTTGCTCGCCCTTAATTCAGGCCAAGCACTTATTATTGCCTGTGCTATTACCGCGTTAATGTGGTTGGGCTCAACAGAAGTAGTTTCAGGTACACTCTCTATTGGTGAACTTGTGATGATTAACGCATATATGATTCAGCTATTTTTACCGCTTAACTTTTTAGGGTTTGTGTACCGCGAAATAAGACGCGCGCTAACCGACCTTGAAAACATGCTTGGGCTACTTAACAAAAAACCACAAATAACCGATGCAATTAATGCTAAAGAACTCAATATTAACCAAGGTGAAATAACATTTAATAATGTAAGTTTTAGTTACGATACGCATCGCCCTATTCTTAATAATCTTAGCTTTAGTGTAAAAGCGGGCAGCAAAGTTGCCATTGTTGGTGCCAGTGGTGCAGGTAAAAGTTCATTAGCGCGACTGCTTTATCGTTTTTATGATGTAAGCGCTGGTGAAATTAGTATTGATAATCAAGCAATAAATTCAGTAACACTTAATAGTTTACGAAAAGCCATTGCAATAGTCCCACAAGATACTGTGCTGTTTAACGCGACTATTCGTGAGAATATCGCTTACGGCAGACCATCAGCAAGTGATGCAGAAATTGATGAAGCCATTGCTATGGCGCATTTAAAAGACTTTATAGCAACACTTGATAAAGGCGATAAAACACTGGTTGGCGAGCGCGGTTTAAAAGTATCCGGTGGCGAAAAACAGCGTATTGCCATTGCACGCGCTATTTTGAAAAAGTCCCCTATTTTAATTTTTGATGAAGCAACTTCTGCACTCGATTCTCATTCTGAGCAAGCAATACTCGCAGCAATGCGTGAAGTTGCCAGTAACCATACGAGTATTGCTATTGCTCATCGCCTTTCTACTATTACCGATGCAGACACCATTATTGTGCTCAAAGCCGGACAAATTATTGAGCAAGGTAAGCACGATGAGTTACTTACACTCGCCGGAGAATATGCCCGTATGTGGGAGCTTCAGCATAAAAAATAAATAGTGTGTAACCCCTCTTAGCTCGGATACTTTCAAGTATTCTAGCTAAATAAAGCTTTTATAGCACCTATTAGCCTTTCTCTTTTATTCTATATTAGTTTTATCGAGCACTGTGGTGATTCACCTCAAAAGGTTTGTTTGTATGATTAATATCAATAACAATCGATAAGTTAAATATTCGTAACAATAAATGATTCACTCCTATTTGAATCAAGAAGCTCCTCAGGGGAACATAATGAAAAAGAGTTTAATTGCCGCAGCATTAGCTGCCACATTTATTACCGGTTGTTCAGAGCCGCAAACAACAAAAACAGACGAGCAACAATCTAAAGTAGCCACTGCAGCAGTAACAGAAAAAGCAGAGTTAGGTAGTTTTGGTGTTGACCTAACAGCACGTAATGAAGCCGTTAAACCAGGCGATGATTTTTTTATGTATGCCAGTGGCACGTGGTATGACAACTACGTAATGCCTGCAGATAAAACCCGCTACGGTGCATTTTCAGGATTAGCTGAGCGCAGCGAAGACGATGTTAAAGCTATTATTGAAGAAATAGCAGCACGTAAAGATTTAAACGCAGAAGAAAAACTAGTTGCTGATTTTTACAATGCGTATATGGATACCGAAACACTTAATAAACTAGGTGTAGCGTCTATTAAGCCATTGTTAAGTGAAATTAGTGATATAGCGTCAACTGACGATTTAGCTGAAATGTTTGGTAAGTCTTGGTTAACCGGTAATAAAGCCCCTTTTGGCGGCGGCATGTGGTTTAACCGATTAGACCCTAACAAATATGAAATGTCCCTCGGTGCTGGTGGTTTAGGCTTACCAGATCGCTCTTACTACCTTGAAGACGCTGAGCGCTTTGTTAAAACGCGTGCAGCCTATGTTGCTCACATTGCTGAAATGCTTGAGTTTGCAGGCACTGAAAATACCGCTGAGCGCGCTCAAGCTATTCTTGACCTTGAAACCAAAATTGCACAAGGTCACTGGCCACGTGAAAAGCGTCGTAATCGCGATTTAACCCTAAACCAAGTTGAACGTGCCGATTTAAGCACTGCTTACCCTGGCTTTAACTGGGATTTATACTTTGCGCAAACAGGTTATAAAGTACCTCAGTTAAATGTGTCTCAGCCTGAGCCAATAAAAGCGATGATTGAGCTAATTAATCAAGAAGATATTGCAGTATGGAAAGACTACCTAACGTACCACGCTATTAGCGGTAACGCAGGTTTACTATCAGAGGAAGTATTTAATACTAACTTTGCTTTTTTTGGTAAAGAACTAAACGGACAGCAAGAACCTCGACCTCGTTGGAAACGCGCAATAAGTCAAATGTCGGGCACAAATTCGCTTGGTTTTGCAATTGGTAAAATATACGTAGCACGTTACTTCCCTGAGTCATCAAAACAGCAAATGTCTGAACTGGTTGAAAACCTTCGTACAGCCCTTGGTGAACGTATTGATAACCTAGAGTGGATGGGCGATGCAACTAAAGTAAATGCGCGCGCTAAACTGGCTGCCTTTGTACCGAAAATTGGTTACCCCGATGTATGGCAGTCTTATGAAGGTTTAAGCATTACTAAAAATGATTTGATTGGTAATGTGAAAAACATGCGTGAATTTTTCCACGCAGAAAGTGTTGAAAAAGAGCTACAAAAAACAGACCGTAACCGCTGGGGCATGACGCCACAACGCGTAAACGCTTACTACAATAGCTCGTTTAATGAAATTGTATTTCCGGCTGCAATACTACAACCGCCATTTTTTGATCCAAATGCCGATCCGGCAGTAAACTATGGCGGTATTGGCGCTGTAATTGGTCACGAAATGGGTCATGGATTTGACGATCAAGGTTCAAAATCAGACGAAAACGGTGTGCAACGTAATTGGTGGACTGATGCTGACCGCGCTGCATTTGACAAAAAAGCCGATCAATTGGCTGCGCAGTACAGTAAGTACGAGCCAATTGAAGGTAATTTTGTTAATGGTCGCAACAGCCTTGGCGAAAATATTGGTGATGTGGGTGGTTTATCAATGGCTTATCACGCTTATAAGCTAAGTTTAAATGGTAAAGAAGCACCTGTTATTGACGGTGTTACTGGCGATCAACGTTTCTTCCTTGCGTGGGCACAAGTATGGAAAGAAAAGCGTACTGAGCAAAGCATGCTTAACCAACTTCGTGGTGGCACACATGCCCCAGGTCGCTTTAGAGCACAAGCGCCGCGTAACCACGATGCATGGTACAAAGCGTTTGATGTAAAACCAGGCGATGAGTTATACCTTCCTGAAGATGAACGTGTACGTATTTGGTAAGTAATATATGAGGCTATTAGTTTGCCTCGTTTAATTTTATTACTCAATGTAGGCAACTCATTAAATGAGTTGCCTTTTTATTGGGTTTTATTTGCTCTGAAAACCACCTTTAAGTCCCCCCTAAAATCCCTTAATAAAATGCACTTTAGATAGCTTTTAAACGCGACAGTTTTAATCTACTTTAATACTTACTAGCCCTTGAATGCATTTACCTTTAGAATACGCATTATAATTTTATTCTATTATTTACATATATTAAGGCGAAACGCAGATGGGAAGAGCTTACCAAAACAAAAAAGATTCAATGGCTAAGACTGCGGGTGCTAAAACTAAAGTTTATTCTAAGTACGGCAAAGAAATATATATTTGCGCTAAAAACGGCGGTGTAGATCCAGATGGTAACTTATCATTACGTCGTTTGATTGAACGCGCTAAAAAAGACCAAGTGCCAGCACACGTTATTGACCGCGCAATAGATAAAGCAAAAGGCGGCGGCGGCGAAGACTACTCAGCAACACGTTATGAAGGTTACGGCCCAGGTAACTGTATGATTATTGTTGATTGTTTAACAGATAACAACAAACGTACCTTTGCTGATGTACGTGTTTGTTTTACTAAAGCAAATGCTAAAATTGGCGCTCAAAACTCTGTTTCACATTTATTTGATCACCTTGCTATTTTTGTATTTGACGGTGATGACGACGAAGCAGTACTTGAAGCACTAATGATGGCTGACGTTGATGTAACTGACGTAGAAGTTGATGACGGTAAAGTCACTGTTTTTGCTCCTCACACAGAGTACAACAACACACGTACAGCGCTTGAAGAAATGGGCGTGACTGAATTTGACGAAGACCTAATTAGCTTTGTGCCACAAATTGAAACGCCTATTGAAGGCGAAGACGTAGAAGTTATGGAACGCTTTTTAGCCATGCTAGAAGATTGCGACGACGTACAAAACGTTTACCATAACGCGCAATTCTAAAATTAGTTAACTAAGTTAGAACGACTTTAAGCCAACAGCTATGTTGGCTTTTTCATTTTTAGAACGTGGTATAAATATATGAATAATCTTACGGAGCTTAAAAGTGGCAAACTTGTTGGTGCTACTCGCCTGCAATTAGTAGAAGAGCTAAACACATTCCCTGAAGAAATTTTTAGCTTAGCTGACACGCTTGAAGTACTCGATTTATCAAATAATAATTTATCAACACTACCTGATGAATTTGCCTGTTTAACACGTCTTAAGCGTGTATTTTTATCGTTTAATCAGTTTAAGCATATTCCTGAGGTTTTAGCTAAATGCCCTGCTCTGATAATGGTTGCATTTAAGGGCTGTAAAATAACTGAGTTTGGCGATTATTGTTTACCAAAAAATATTGAATGGCTCATACTTACCGACAATAATATTACTGAGCTTCCACAAAGTTTTGGCCAATTTACACAGCTTAAAAAGCTCGCGCTTGCGGGCAATCAACTTAAGCAGCTACCAAGTAGCATGGCGCAATGTAAAAACCTCGAGCTTGTTAGGCTCTCTGCTAATAACTTAACACACGTAGACGACTGGCTGTTTGAATTGCCTAAACTTGCTTGGCTTGCGTTTGCCGGTAACGATTTTAATAAAGCTCAGTGCCTTACAAAATGCAGCTTAGAAAATAAACCTCTTAACGATTACACACTTAGTCATGTTATTGGCCAAGGTGCATCGGGCGTTATTCATTTAGCACAAGCTGCTGATAGCGCTGTAGCGATTAAATTATTTAAAGGTGCAATTACCAGCGACGGCTACCCACTTGATGAAGTAAATTGCTGCTTACAAGCAGGCGATCACGCTAGTTTAATTAAGGTGCTTGCTTATATTGAACAAAGTGATCAGCTAGGTTTAGTGATGGAACTAATAGATAAGAGCTTCGCTAATTTAGGCCTGCCTCCAAGCCTCGAAACCTGTACGCGTGATACCTTTAATAATGATTGCCATTACTCAACTCACGCTATTTTTAAAATTGCACAGCAAATGGCAAGCACACTGCATCACTTGCATACTAATAAAGTGAGCCATGGTGACATTTATGCGCACAATACTATGATTAACCAAGACCATGATGTTTTGTTTGGTGATTTTGGTGCGGCAACTAATTTAACAATGCTAAGTGAGTATCAGCAAAAGCAACTAGAGTTGATAGAAGTAAGCGCTTTGGGCTGTTTAATTGAAGACTTATTAGGCACGGTAACCGGCGATGATAGGCAAAGTGAGCTATTTGTTAAAATGTCCGATATGGCAAAACGTGCTATGCAACCTATATTAAATCAAAGGCCTACATTTATTGAGTTATTAGAAGAGCTAAATGTATAACTCAGTATTAATTAAATAAATTCTAAAAGGGTGCAACGTGTAACACGTTGCTCCCTGTTAGTTTGTATTGTGTATTTATTTGAACTTTTGAATTTATTTAGTGCGCTTAAACGGATGAACCTGTTGTTTTAGCATACCTATCGGCATGTAATCCCCGACTACACCATATGCTTCTGGCCACTCTTTTTGGCCTTTAACAGCTGTACCAAACGCATAATCTAAAAACGAAAAATGCGCAGCGTAATTACGGTCAATCGCGGCTTTATCTGACGCATGATGCCAATGGTGAAACTGCGGTGTAACCATAAAATATTTTAGCCAACCAAATCTAACACGTACATTTGCATGATTAAACACAGCCTGCAAACCCACAATTATTACGTATAAACTAATTATTTGCTGTGAAAATCCAAGTACAAATATGGGCGTGAGCACTAAGCTGCGAGTAACCAGTATTTCAAGAATATGTTGGCGAGAGCCCGCTAACCAATCCATTTCTTTAGCGCTGTGATGTACGCCATGAAAACGCCATAATAAAGGGACTTCGTGATAAGCACGATGCACCCAATACTGCATTAAATCGGCCACAAGTATTATTAAAAACAACTGCACTACAAAGGGTGTTTGCTCTATATAACCTTGTACTGTAGATGATACAGCCCAACCAAAACCATAATGTACAAAATGGTTAGTAACAAGTAATACAAAACCAATAATTAAATGATTTACAAAAAAGTGGTTTAAATCACCTCGCCACTCACTACGCAATATTTTTTGCTCTTTCCGATGCGGTAGCAGCTTTTCAATAACAATAAATATGAGTGTTGAGCCGAGTAAGTCTAAAATAAACCAATCGAGCCCTATGTAAGGTGTGTCGCTGGCAAACTCGTTCACCTCAACGTTTGGTCCGCCAAACATAATAGCCAATATAATAAAAAACCACGCTGTAGCTCCTAAGCGCTTATTGGTATTACGTACAAAGTTAAGTAGTCCTAAACTGCCCGAGACCAATAATGATGCAAACATAAGCTGACGTAAAAAGTCGACGCTGTAGCTTTTTCTCAGTTCTGGTGTGGTTAAGTATTCGGGAAAGTGAAAAGCTAATACGCCTAAACAACTCAGTATTGCTAAAAAACAGGCTATGTAGCCACTTATGTTGCCCTCACCTATCTGAAGGTGGTTTGTGCGAAATACCTTTCGTGATAAAGCTCTGATCATTTTTATTATCCCTTGCTTCGTTGAGTTGATTAAATACAACGAAATTCCATTGATTTACACACCCACATATTAACAAAATTTAGGGTATAAAAAATACAAATAGTTCACTCCATAGTCTGAGTTGCAAATACACAGATAAACCAAACGCAAAAAAGCCACGCAATGCGTGGCTTGGTTGGATAAAGCTAAACTTTTACAAGGTCAATTATAAGTACTGACCTAGTGCTTTAACTTGGTCTAGCATGCGGTTTGAGAAACCCCATTCGTTGTCGTACCAAGCCATTACTTTAACTAGATTACCATCGGCTTTAGTTTGCGTTGCATCAAAGATAGATGACGCTGGGTTATGGTTAAAGTCGATAGAAACAAGCGGAAGCTCGTTGTATTGTAAAATATCTTTCATTGAACCCGTTGACGCTTCTTTCATGATTGCATTGATTTCTTCTGCAGTCGTATCGCGCTTAGTAATAAACGTAAAATCAACTAAAGATACATTGATTGTCGGTACACGTACCGACATACCGTCTAATTTACCAGCAAGTTCTGGTAATACTAAACCAACAGCTGCCGCAGCACCTGTTTTAGTTGGGATCATAGATTGAGTTGCACTACGAGCACGGTATAGATCTGGGTGGTATACGTCAGATAGGTTTTGATCATTCGTATAAGAATGAATCGTTGTCATACTCCCTTTTTCAATACCTACTGTGTCATTAATTGCTTTTGCAAGTGGTGCTAAACAGTTAGTAGTACACGATGCATTTGAGATAATTTGGCTATCAGCGTTAATTACATCACTGTTTACACCATGAACCACTGTTGCATCCATGTCTTTACCTGGAGCAGAAACGATTACTTTTTTAGCGCCCGCTGTAATGTGCTTAGCAGCGTCATCACGTTTAGTGAAAAAACCAGTACATTCTAAAACGATATCTACGTTTAGTGCTTTCCACGGTAAATTTGCAGGGTCGCGTTCTTGCGTTAACGTAATTACGTCGTCATCGATTAGCATAGTGTTATTTTCAAGTGTTACTTTTTTAGAAAATTGACCATGAACTGAGTCATACTGCGTTAAATGTGCATTAACGTTAGCAGGTGCTAAATCGTTAATTGCTACAATTTTAATTTCGCTGTTTTGAGCTGACTCATAAAGTGCACGTAAAACATTTCTACCGATACGGCCGTAACCGTTAATTGCTACATTAATCATTTTAGACTCCTATTTAAGTTCACTTGCTTGGCGAGCAAGCGCTTCAATTGCTTGCCAGTCTTTATTTTCAATTAGTTGTTTATCTAGCATCCACGTACCACCAACACAAATAACGTTGTTAAGCGCTAAATAGTTCGGTGCAGTTGCTAGGCTAATGCCGCCAGTTGGGCAAAAAGTAATATGTGGTAACGGGCCACCGATTGATTTAAGCATTGCTGTTCCGCCTGCAGCTTCTGCAGGGAAGAATTTTAAATACTTAAAACCATGCGACGCAAGTTGCATAACTTCACTTGCAGTTGCAGCGCCTGGTAAAAATGGTATATCTGATGTTTTAGCCAAAGCAATAAGCTCATCGCTAACACCTGGACTCACCATAAAATCTGCACCTGCGGCAACCGAAAGATCAAAGCTTGCTTTATCTACTACCGTACCAGTACCTACATAGGCTTCAGGTACTTCTGCTTTCATCAGCTTTACAGCTTCTGCAGCAATAGGTGTACGTAGTGTTATTTCTAAGGCTTTTAAGCCACCGTTATATAACGCTCTTGCAAGTGGTGCTGCATCTTCTAATTTTTCGATTACAACCACTGGCACTACGGGTGCCGATGCTAAGATTTTTTCAATACTCATTACTTGTTCCTCATTACCCAGTATGGCTAATATTTATTCAAGTCCAAAAGCACTCGCGCCTAAATCGGCACTGCTTACGATATTTCTAAATCCAGTAAATAACTCACGACCTGTACCAAATGTTGCACTTGGCAGGCTAAGCTCTGCTTCACGCTTAGCTAGTTCTTCGTCGCTAACGTGTACTTTTAATATTCCGTTTGGCGCATCAAGTGTCACTAAATCACCTTCTCGGATTTTAGCAATAACGCCGCCTTCGACTGCCTCTGGTGCTAAGTGAATAGCAGCTGGTACTTTACCTGATGCACCCGACATACGACCGTCAGTAACAATGGCTACTTTAAAGCCTTCATCTTGAAGCGTTGCCATTACTGGCGTTAATTTATGTAGCTCTGGCATACCTTTCGCTTTAGGGCCTTGCTCTTTTAGCACGGCAATAAAGTCTTGGTTTAATTCGCCACGCGTGTATGCGTCTTGCAGAGCACTTTGTGAGCTAAATACTTTTGCAGGAGCAGTAACAACTTGATGTTCAATAGCAACAGCTGACACTTTAATAACAGCTTTACCTAGGTTACCCGTTAGGAGTTGCAGACCACCTTGCTTACTAAAAGGGTTACTCACTGGGCGAAGTACTTCTTCATCGTGTGAATTTGCTGGGCAATCTACCCATTTTACTTTAGTTGGGCCGGTTGAGTTGCTCATGATCAGGCTATCGTCTTTATCTAAACGAGGCTCTGTCATGTAAGGTGCTAAACCATCGCCTAGCATTGTTTTAACGTCTGTGTGTAAGTAACCAGCGCTTGCTAGCTCTCGCATTAAGAAACCCATACCGCCAGCTGCTTGGAAGTGGTTTACATCAGCTGAGCCGTTAGGGTAAATACGTGTAAGTAGTGGTACAACTTCTGATAAATCAGACATGTCTTTCCACGTAACCTGAATGCCCGCCGCTTTTGCTATCGCAACAATATGAATAGCATGGTTAGTAGAACCACCTGTAGAAAGCAAGCCGACTAAACCGTTTATGATCGTTTTTTCGCTGATCACATCGGCTAAACACGGGCTTTCTTTATCATCTGTAAGCTGCTTAAGCATGGTTTCTACAGCATTACCTGTAAGGCCATCGCGAAGCTCAGTGTAAGGATTAATAAACGAGCTACCAGGAAGGTGTAAGCCCATTATTTCCATTAACATTTGATTTGAGTTTGCAGTACCGTAGAACGTACAAGTACCTGCGCTGTGATAAGACGCGCTTTCAGCCTCTAATAAGTCTTCACGACTTACTAAACCTTGTGCAAATTTTTGACGAATACGTGCTTTTTCTTTATTAGGAATACCTGATTGCATTGGACCTGCGGGTAAAAAGAACACAGGTAAATGACCAAAAGACAATGCACCAATTAATAAACCCGGGACAATTTTGTCGCAAACGCCTAAACAAAAAACGCCATCAAACACATCGTGTGAAAGCGATATTGCCGTAGACATAGCAATTACATCACGAGAAAAAAGCGAAAGTTCCATACCGTCACGCCCTTGCGTAACACCATCACACATTGCAGGAACACCACCAGCAACTTGTGCTGTAGCATCGAATTTTGTTGCAATGTCTTTAATTAAATCTGGGTAATCTTTGTATGGCACATGAGCCGAAAGCATATCGTTATATGAGTTGATAATAGCAAGATTTGGCTGCTCATCAGATTTTAAGCGCGCTTTGTCATCACTGCTACACGCAGCCATAACATGGGCTATATTTCCGCAACCTAAACCGGCACGAACTCTTGTTTGTTTTTTTGCGTGCGAAATACGTTCTAAATAATCTTGACGGGTATTTTTACTGCGCTCGATAACGCGCTGGGTAACTTCTTGAATACGAGGATGTAACATAATTTAACTCATCTCTATTAGTTAGAGGATAAAGGCTCAGTAGCAACTACAGACTCCACGTAAATAACTGTACTGAGCATCTTTGATTTACCCGTTCAAAGGTACGCTACCAGGGAGCCTCTCACAACAGCCCTGACACCGGTGTCACTGTATTAACGCATAGCAATGACACCGGTGTCAACCCCGGGTAACAAAAATAGTTTAATATTTTAACATGACCGAATAATGACCTAATTGATTTTTAGGCACAAAGTATATTTTAGCAAGTTCAGAGCAAAAAAAAGCCCAAATAAGCGTCACTCATATTCGGGCTACTGTGAAAGTTTTTTAACTCACTATTTTATCGCAGAGGTAGACTCGCGTGTAATTAAGCGCGACTCAAGTGTTACCTGATAAGGCTTTTCTTGTGGTTGAGCTATGTGTGAAATAAGTTGAGTTACGGCCTGTTTAGTCATCTCTTCAACCGGTTGTGCAATAGTTGTTAAACCAGGCCAAATATGACGCGCAATGGGTGCATTATCAAAACCAGCTATTGAAATGTCATCAGGCACTTTTAATTGGCGCTGAGTAGCTAATTTTAATACCGCTGCCGCCATGTAATCGTTTGATGCAAATACAGCTGTTGGCCTAGGGGACAAATCTAATATGCTACGTGCACTATCTACACCAGAATGATAACTAAAGTTACCCTCCTCTACTAATCGTTCATCAAACTCTATCCCATGGCTTGCAAGTGAGCGTCTGTAACCTTTAAAGCGTTGTTGCGTAGCACTGTGATCCGGGTGCCCTTTAATAAACGCTATAGATTTATGCCCAAGGCTAATTAAATGCTCAGTAATTTCAAATGCGCCTTGCTCATCATTACTACGAACTGAAATAGAATCATCTTGAAGTAAAGCTGACGCAACTCTTGCATAAGGAATTTTTTTAGATTTTAAAAAAGAAGCCAGCTCAGCAAAATCACCAAAAGGAGGTGTTAGCACAATGCCATCTAATCGAGATGTCTGCAGTAATTGCTCAATATTATTTATAAGGGCATCACCACGAAACTCACAGGGGTGTATCAATAGATTATAATTATTTTCTTTGCATGCTTCTAGAGCACCCGTTTGCACGCGAGTGATGTAGCTTTTACTTGGGTTATCGTAAAGACAGCCAATAATAAAGCTACGATTTTGTGCAAGGCCTCGTGCAATTGGGTTTGGGGTATAATCGAGTTCTTTAAATACCGCAAGCACCTTTTCTCGGGTTGCAGCACTAACATTAGGCTCGTTATTTAAAACGCGTGATACGGTTTTTTTAGAAACACCAGCATGACTTGCCACACTGTTTATTGTTACTTTTTTCATCACTCTATTTTTCCAAATGCGAACAAGGAAAGCTCCTTATTTGCTGTTGTGCAAACACGCTGCGGCACCAATTAGTGGAATATTATCTTGTGTTACAAGTGTTACAGGAATTTGCCCTGCGTACTGCGACATAATACCCTTTTGCGAAAATCGTTCAACAAAACGACTTTCTAGAAGTCTTGCTTGCATTCGAGGCAGTATTCCACCGCCAATAAATAGTCCGCCTAAAGCACCGTAAACAACGGCTAAATCGCCAGCTACACTGCCAATCCAATCACAAAACTGGTTTAGCGTTGCATCACACACATCACATTCACCGCTATTAGCTAGGCTACTAATTTGCGCTGCATCTAAATTTTTAGCTGTTACACCCTTAACCGCAGACATCGCTTTATATAAATGCGTTATGCCAGGTCCTGAAAATACAGTTTCGATAGAAACGTGGGGGTGGTCTTTACGTAATTCATTTAATAATAAAGTATCGAGTTCATTAACGGGTGCAAGTGATATGTGCCCACCTTCTGAACTTAAAACAGCGGTAGATTGCGATGTTCTTACTAAACATGCAGCACCAAAACCAGTACCTGGGCCTATAACACCAATGTTTGCATTGCCATCAGCTTGACCTGATTTAACAATTACATTTTGTGTAGGATCTAAGTAAGGAGCAGCGTACGCAAAAGCAGCAAAATCGTTAATGACTTCTAGTTGAAGTAAATTAAAGTGTGCTTTAAATTCACTAACACTAAAATGCCAACCTAAATTGGTTAAGTGTACCTGCCCAGCTTTTATTGGACCTGCAACGGCTAAGCATGCGCGTTTAGGGGTAATATGCGAAACTGTTTGTAAATATTGTTCTAGCGCACTTTCAAGTGAACCAAAATTAGCACTAGGGAATATATTAATGTGCTCTATTACAAATTGGTTAGTGTCTTCATTAAAACCAGTTATTAAAGCAAAGCGGGCATTAGTGCCGCCAACATCAGCAACTAAGATGGGATCAAATTGGGCAGAAGAGTTTAGGCTCATAGTATTATCTCTTTTGTTAAGCGACTCGTGCTTATTATTTTACAATGGTATACCATTGTTATTTATACTTTGAGCTATCACCTCAAAGTAGCTATCACAGTAAAAAATGCTGTCTATAAAAGATATTGACAGCGAATACGTTTTGACAACAAAATGATAAAACACTGACATTATGACACCGGTGTCATGAATTTATCAATAAAAATATACGTTAATTCACAAAAAGCTTGAAATTATTCATTAATAAACGAAAATGACACAATTATTTATCAATTTAATTAAGTTGTAACAATGAAAGGTAAAGCCACCTCATTTGATATTGCCCACTATGCAGGGGTATCTCAATCAACTGTATCTCGCGCTTTACGTAACAGCCATCTTGTTAATGAAGAAACACGTAAGCGTGTGTTCGATATAGCTAAAAAACTTAATTACAAAGTTGATAAAAATGCCAGCAACTTACGGACTCAGCAAAGCAGTACTCTAGCATTACTTCTTTTCGAAGACCCTACTTCTGATGAGTCACAAATTAATCCGTTCTTTTTAGCCATGCTTGGCAGCATTACCCGTGCTTGCGCTAAAGAAGGTTACGATTTATTAGTATCATTTCAATCGGCCAGTGCTGATTGGCAAGCAGACTATGAAGATAGCCACAGAGCCGATGGTATTATTTTACTCGGTTATGGCGATTACATTGATTACCAACCAAAATTTAATACCTTACTTGAACAAAACACTAAGTTTGTTTGTTGGGGCGCAACGGTTGATAATCGCCCAGATTTAACTGTTTGTTGTGACAACTACGGTGGCGGTAAGCTTGCCGCTGAGCACTTTATTGCACACAGCAGAACTGATTGCGCTTTTATTGGTGATGCATCTGATCATAGCCCCGAATTTTTTAGTCGTTTTCAGGGCTTTAAAGATGAGCTATTGGCTAACAACGTAAAAATAAACGAACGTAAAATGGCTAATGCTATATCTACTGAAGAATCTGGGTATCACGCCACTCGTTCGCTTATCGCTAATAATATTAAATTTAACGCCTTATTTGCCGCAAGCGACTTAATCGCTATTGGCGCTATACGTGCGCTTAAAGAAGCAAATATCAACGTACCAAAAGATGTTGCGGTAGTCGGCTTTGATAATATAGCCATTGCAAGTTATGTAAATCCACCACTGACGACGATAGAGCAAAACACCACTGTTGCTGGGCAAATGCTTGTAGAGAACTTATTAAAACTGATACGTGGTGAAGAAGTGCAAACTACCCTATTAGCTCCTATTCTCATTCCTAGAAGGTCAAGCTGAGCCTTCATATTGAGTAAGTATTGACTACGAGCTGTTCACATTCATTTACAAACAACATAAAAAACATAAAAATCATAAAAAACAATGAACTAAAAAAATGAAAAGTTCATAAACCACACTTTTTGGTCAAAAAACCACCCAGCTAGCCCTCCCACAACCATAGAGCCCTGTTAACCATATTTACTATTTTGTTTCCTTAATGTAAATTTATTGTGCCGCTATGATCTTACCTTCTAACTTTATAGCTTAAATAACAATAATACCTCAGGGATCTACATATGTTTAAAACTAAAGCTCTATCAAATGCAATAAGATACTCCTTATTGCTAGGCTCTGTAGCCTTAGCGCCTAACGCGCTGGCTCAAGAAAATGATTTGAATTCAGACGTGGAATTAGAAGAAGAAGCACCTGAACGAATAGTTGTAACAGGCTCACGTATAAGAAAAGCTGAATTCTCAAATGCATCACCAATTCAAATTATCAATGGCGACTTATCTCGTGAAATGGGTTTATTTGATGCAGGCTCAATGCTTCAATCGACCAGCCAAGCGGCTGGTGCTCAAATAGATAATACATTTGGTGGTTTTGTACTAGATAACGGCCCGGGCGCTGCAACAATCGGATTTCGTGGTTTAGGTGCTGAGCGAACTCTTGTACTTATTAATGGTCGAAGAATGGCTCCTGCTGGCGTTGGTGGTGCACCAACATCCCCTGATTTGAATTTAATACCTGGCGTGATGATTGAGCGTGTAGAGAATTTATTTGATGGCGCATCAACCGTTTATGGTTCTGATGCGGTAGCTGGTGTAGCTAACGTAATATTGAAAAAAGATGTTGAAGGTTTTATTTTTGATGCATCTTATCGTCAACCTAAAGGTGAAGGCGGTGAAGAAACTGTACTTTCGGGTATGTGGGGCAAAACCATGGATAATGGTTTTATCACTGTAGGTGTTGAATATTCAGAACAAAAATCTCAATCTTTATCTGGCAACCCTTTTGTTAAAGGGTGTGAAGAGCGTATTTGGGAAGCTGAAGATGGCAGTATCGTAACGCGAAACAGTGGCTATGGTCCTGTAGCAAGCGGTGAAGATTCATGTGACATTTTCCCTCTAACAAACCGCATTAGCGTACCTTCTTTCTTTGGTAGTGTTTATTACACTCCTAACTTTACAAACACTGGTATTCCAAACTTCAGCGAATCAACTGTACCATCAAGTCTTGAAGGATTTTTACCTTCATGGGTAGCTGGCGATTTCGATGGCGATGGTATTAATGATGGTGTATTTGTTGATGGTAACGGCGATGGTTTCCGTGACGTTGACTTCCAAGACCCTCTATACGCTTTCCAACAATCGGATTACTACAAAAGCGGTGATTACAGAAGTAAAAATGAACGTATCTCACTAATGCTTAATGGTGAATACAACTTCCAAGATGATAACGACACAACTTTCTACTATGAAGGTTTATATGCGAGTCGTAAATCACCAATTTTTAGCCCTGGTGCACAAATATTCCAACAAGTAGCGGCATCAAATCCGTATAACCCTTGTGGTACAAACGGTATTGACTGTTTTGGCGTGTTAGGTGTAGGCCCTGGTGGACCTGAAGCCGTTCAGCCAATCATCAACATTCGTGGTGACCGTGATCAAACTGAGGTTGAAGTTTCACAATATCGTTTAGTTACTGGTGTTACTGGTAACCTCGGTATGTTTGAAAACATTGGTTTAGACAATTGGTACTACGACGCGTCTGTATCGTACAGCGCATCTAAAGGTACTGACCACCGTGTTGGTATTGATGAAGAGCGCTTAATTAACTCATTAGAAACCGCTGTTCTTAATGATGATGGGACTGTTACCTGTGGTACCGGTTCTGATGGATGTGTTCCTGTTAATTTATTTGCAGACAGTATTTACCAAGAAGGCGGCGGTACGCTTTCACCTGAAGAAGCGGCCTATTTATTTATTGATCGCGACATCGAAACTAAAGTAAACCAGTTTGTTTTTAATGCATTCATGGGTGGTGACTTCTTTGCACTACCATGGAATAACGAAACTGTTGCAGGTATCGTTGGGGTTGAATATCGTCGTGATGAAATTGAATCAAATCCAAATGCTGCTGCATCTCAAGGCCTACTATGGGGTTACTTTGCTGACCAAGGCGCTGATGGTTCTCGTAATCTAAAAGAAATATTCACAGAAGTTGACTTCCCTTTACTTAAAGGAGTTAAAGGTGCTGAAGAACTTACATTTACAGCTTCTGGCCGTGTTTCTGAAGAATCTTTCTACGATGCTGAATCAACTTATAGTCTTAAAACTATCTACCGTCCTGTTGATTGGTTTACTCTTCGTGCTACAAAAGGTACTTCTTATAGAGCGCCAAACTTACGTGAACGTTTCTTAAACGGTACGTCTGGTTTTAATACAGTTGCCGATCCATGTGTTGTTCCGGAAGATGCTCGTAATATAGACCCATTGAACCCAGGTTCAGCAGCTACATATAATGCGGCTGAAGAAACACGTGATACAGCGGTACTAAACGCTTGTCAAGCATCAGGTATTGATCCAACTACTCTTGGTTTAGGTCAAGGTGGGACTGATTCATATACTGGAACTTATAGCGCTGAGATTGAAACTGGCGGTACAACTGAGCTTAGTGCTGAAACATCAGTGGCTAAAACATACGGTTTTATCTTTGAACAACCGTTCACTGATGCATTTGATTTAACAATGTCATTAACTCGTTTTGATATTGAAGTAACAAATAGTATTGCAGAGCCAAGCGCTGGTTACAGTATTGGTCAGTGTTATTCTGCTGATGGTAATGATGCTTTCTGTAGCCGTATAGGGCGTGACGAAAATGGTCAAATTGATTTAGTTGATGCTAGCTTTATCAATATTGGTTTAATCTCATCTAAAGGTTTTGATTACAATATCTACTTTGAAACAGATACGGTAATTGCAGAAGAAAACTTAGGTATTACACTAGACCTTCAAGCTACGCGCATGACAGAGCAAGTTTTTGATGTACTTGGTACTATTGATGACAATATGGGTGAGCCAGATTCACCAGAATGGCGCGGTACAGCACGCTTACAACTTAAATATTCTGATTTTAGATTTAACTGGGAAACACGTTTCATCGGTAAAGGTCGTGAAGATGAAGATGATTTAGGTGAATTCGAAGAAGGTACTGCAGGTTGTCGTGGTTTAACTGACGCAAATGGTGCTCCACTTAAATGTCGCCCTGTAGGTTTCACTGATGACTACTTTGTGCATAACATTGGTATGACTTGGTCTAACGATGCTTATAAAGTGAACTTTGGTGTACGTAACGTATTTAATGAAGCTCCACCAAAAGTAGATCCAAATGGTTCTTTCTCAAATACTAACATCCCTCTAGGTGTTGGTTATGATACCTCAGGACGTAGCCCATACATCAGTTTTACAGCTTCTTTTTAATTAGAATTGGCTGAGTATATATTCAATCCAGATGGCCTAAAATTTTAGGCCATTTTTTTTGAGGGAATAAAAATGAAACTTAAAAAAAGAATGTTAGTAGGATTTACCTTACTAAGCCTATCTTCTTTCGCTAATAGCGAAACTGAAGATGCGACACAAATGAGCAGTATCGATGCTTTTTCAATGTCATCGGCTATCCGTAGTGTTGTAGCATCACCTGATGGTAAGAAGCTTGCTATTTTAAGAGCCACTACCAAAAATGGTGACTATATAATTGAGATAAGAGATCCAAATAACCTAGAAGCAGACCCCGTAAGGTTGGGCGCTGATAAAATGCTGATATCTTCCATCGTATGGTTAAACGATGAAAAAATTGGCGTTATGTTTAGACAAATACTAGAAGATGGTAGTCGCAAGTATTGGGTTAATAAGTTTGCAATAACTGATGCAGATGGTAAAGGCGACTGGTTATTGCCATTTAAGAAAAAACGAAATATTCAATTTAATATAATAAATATACTTCCTGACAAAAAAGATGAAGTATTAGTAGAGGTTGATATTAATAATAACTACATTCCAGATGTAGTGCGCTTTAATATTAATACTGGACGAAGCGTTACTGTAATGCGCGGAAATGAAAAAGTATCAGGCTCATTTGTTTCTGACTACGATGGTGAAATAAGAATAGCCCAAGGTTGGAATAAGTCTGATAACGCAATCGATTATTATGCCCGAGATAAAGGCAATGATGATTGGAAAGTAATTAAGCAAGTTAGCCCTAAAAAGCGTGAAAACTTTGAGATATTAGGGTTCGCAAAAAGTAATCCTAACGAAGTTTATGTTAACGCCAACTTGGGCGAAAATACGACTGGCATCTATATTTACAATATTAAAACAGGTCAGTATTCTGAACGCCAATTTGGCCTTAAATCGGTAGATACCGACGGTGTTATACTTGATACAGACGGTACTTTACAAGGCTTTCGCTATACCACCAAGCAACCTAAGTTTTATTTCACAGATCCTAACCTTCAAGCACTTAACGAATCTGTTGCTTCTTTATTTAAAGATAAGTTTGTGCAAATCATTAGTAGTTCTGATAACGATAATGTATTAGTAGTGAGAGTATCTGCTGACGATAACCCAGGCAGCTATTACATTGTTACTAATAAACAGAAGTTAACCAAAATTGGTGATCGACTTCCGTTTATTGATAAAAGTAAACTAGGATCCGTTAAATATATCTCTTATAAAGCAAGAGATGGACGCAAAATAAAAGCGTATGTAACAATTCCTGCGACTAAAGGTCCTTACCCCGCAATAGTACTCCCTCACGGTGGTCCTTGGGTGCGCGACTCTATTGTTTTTGATGATTGGGCGCAGTTACTCGCCTATCATGGTTACGTTGTTATTCAACCAAACTATCGTGGTTCTACTGGTTACGGTTTAGAGCATTGGATAGCAGGTGATAATAACTGGGGCTTGAAAAAACAAGATGATTTAGACGATGCCGCGCAGTATTTGATCGATAAAGGCTTAGCAATAAAAGATAAGCTTGCTTTATTTGGTTGGAGTTATGGCGGTTATGCTGCATTTGCTGCATCTATGCGTGAAAACAACATATATAAATGTGTTGTTGCCGGTGCGGGTGTAAGTGATTTGAGTCGTATCAATGCAACTCTTAACGAAAATCGCTTTTTAAGTATTTTACAACGCCCTACTATTTCTGGTGTCTCTCCTGTAGAGCAAGTAAATAAAGTAAATATTCCGATACTGATTGTACATGGTGATATAGATAGTCGTGTTCCAGTAAAACACAGTAGAGACTTCGTATCTGAGCTTGAAAAGTACAAAAAAGACTTTAAATATATTGAGCTAGAAGATGCCGATCACTTTTCTGATACGCTTTTTTACGATCATAAAAAAGAGTTTTATACTGAGTTATTATCGTGGTTTGATAATAAATGTGGGCTCAAATAATATAATTAAAGGGTGACATTCATTTTTGTGAAGAGAATTCTTTAGTTTTAATACCGAGTTACTACATAATAAAAAGGCTTCTAAATTTATTTAGAAGCCTTTTTTAATCACTACAGCATTTTATACCAATCCGCAATAATACTTAATCATTTTGCGGGGCTAAACGTATCGCTAACTGCGTTAAAAAATTCTTATTTAGAACAACTAAATAGCGAATTTTTTGCCTAGCTATCAACACGTTTTTCCTGCCTCAAAATAGATCACTTAATTAAGCGAATTGGTATTATATATTATTTTTTTAGAGACTCGGCAACCACCGGATAATAATCCCAAACTTGTTTATCACTGAGTGAGCGTACAAGCTTGATATATTCTGCGTGTGTCCAAGCTAGAGGTGTTGCTGAGTTTGTACCCTCGCCTAACTCATAACCTGCTTTATTTACGCCTACGCCATCCCATACTTGCTCCGGTAGCATCATGCCGCTATTGGCAAACTGCTCTAATCCTTTAACATAGCTGTTTTTGATCTCGCTTTGTTTTTTATCATCAAGCGCATTATTTGCATTTGCAGCTGCTATTTCATAATGCCCGCGCTCACCTGTAAAAAATGGCCATACACGACCACGTTGGCCTGGCGTGTTGCTCCCGCTTTCGGCGTAATTAGTGCCTGTGGTTTCATCTTCGCCGTAACCGTCGTTACCATAACGGCGATAGCCTGCAAATGTGCCGCTACCATCGGTAAAGTTAAAGCTGTATTTAACTTGTAAGTTATCTTCAAGCGTTTCGTCGTCATATTCAGGTAAGGTTTTAACTATACTTGAATCGTTGGCACTTCTCACTCCGTAGCGGACTAATTCTAAAAAACCACCGTCTAAAATCTGCTTTTTGTTAAAACCTTCACGGCCATTGTTGGCGTTAATTTTAGTATTAGAGTTAGCGTCGGTGTCTTGACCTATACGAATAAAATACTCGCCATCGGTGCTATCACCTTTTAAATTACCTTGGGTGGTAAACATTTGCGATTCTATATTACTGTTGTACTTTTTAGCCGTTGCTAAATAACGATTAGCATTTTGAGTATCACCACTGAGTGTTGCTATGTCACTGGCTGTTATAAGGCCAGCAACAACGGCAGCCGTTGTTGAGGGAGAATAACCACTTTGCTCTTCCCAGCGCTCTTGCTGTGTTGCAGGTGGAGTGATTTGCATGTCGTTCCATAAAATTTTAGCTCTTCCGCCATTAACTAAAAAGTCAGCTGCCGGTTTTAGCATGCGTGCGTACCAATCTTTAAGTTCGTTATCACTTAGTACGTTTGCTTGATGTAACTTCCACGCGAGCATAATTGGCATAGCCGTTTGATCTAGCTGTACCCCTACCCATTCAAGTTCACCGTCAACATGTGTTTTTTGTAAAAACCAGCCAGTGTCGCCATTGTTACCGGGAGTTTTGCTAGTAACTTGTACTTTTTCAAGGTATTCGAAGGCCGTTTTTGCAGTGGCTGTATCGCCTAAGGCCATAAACGCCATAGCTACTTGATAAAAGTCACGAACCCATACCGCTTTGTAACCTGTAGAACCCTCTTTGGCTGAAACAGTTTCACCCCAAGGATTAGAAAGTGAGGCAATGAGCGCACCCGCATTGGTTTTGTCCTCTTGCGCTTTTAGCACCATTGCACTGGTATAAAGTAGCTTACCGTCATCGGCTGTTTGATTAACCATGGCGTTTAATGGCTCAAGGCTTTGTAAATAATCTTCCCAGCCTAGCGCTTCACCTTTACCGTTGTAGGCATCAAGCACATTTTGATAACCTTTAGATAAGCTCTGCGCACCTTGTTGATGGCTTTGCTGCTGGGTTTTACCAAAGCTTAGTGCTAAATCAAATGTGGTATTACTATCGATATTACCAAGCTCTGCCAGCAGAGTGACGTTACCTGCCTTATCGCCAGTGTTTGAATATTGTTTGCTTAGTGTGTGTTGTTTTTTAAGTGAGGTGATGCCATCGCTCACACCTGTAAAGCCTACACTTTGCATTTTGAATGGCGTAGATGATTGCAACGTTAAAAAGTTATCGTCTTCCCAGGCAACTAAGCCTTGCTCAGTGGTTTTTGCAAAATCACCTAAGCCGTTGTTGTTTATATAAGGGTTAACAGCAACATACGCTCTCACGCCTTTAAGTGATGTATTAAAAATACTGCGTACAAACAATGTTTGTCCGCCTGGATCGGTGAATATGTGTTTTTCGAGGGTAAAACGCCCTTGCTTATCTGTGCTTGTTACTTTGTAAGCAAGCGATAGTGGTCTACCTTTATCGTCTTTATGTAAGTAATCAATTGTAACGTCTAAGTCGTCAGCTTCAGTGACTGTAAAGTCTTTACCGGTTACTACAAACTGCATATCTTTGATTTGTGCTTGGTGAATGAGTCCAAACATAGTTTCGGTGATCATACCTTTAGCAATTGAAAACCATACTTTTGATACTTCACCTGTCGCAGCGTTGTTATTATATTGGCCGTTTTGGTATTGCTCAAAAGAAGTACCAATTCCGGTTTTACCCGCGTAAGCCCAAAATGGTTCAGCACCTGGTGCGCCAGGAGCGGCTGAAACTGTAGCGTCAATATTTTCGTTATTCTTATTTTGTGCACCACAGGCTGTTAAACCCAAAGTTAAAAGAGCGGTGGTAATAAGGTTATATTTTTTCATTGTGTGACCCTTAGTTTGAATTTTTAACGCGCATTACAGCAATTGCAGCAACAACGAATGATGCAGCACCAATTAATAATGCGTAAATAGGCTGATTAGAAAATACGTGTCGTAAAATAAGCCCTAAAATACTAGCGGCAAGCAATTGCGGTATAACAATAAAGAAGTTAAAAATACCCATATACACGCCCATTTTGTTACTCGGTAGTGCATTACTTAACATTGCATAAGGAAGCGATAAAATAGAAGCCCATGCAAAGCCAACGCCTATCATTGGAATAAGGAGCATTTTTGGATCTGTTATAAACATAAAGCTCGCAAGGCCCAATGCGCCTAGTAATAAGTTAAAGCAATGCGCGCCTTTTAATCCCATTTTTTTAACTAAAAACGGAATACACATAGCAGCAATAGCCGCAAAGCCATTGTAAGCTGCAAATAAAATGCCGACCCAATCAGCCCCATCGTTAAAGGCTTTACTTGTTGCATCACTGCTACCGTAATGAAAGCTTGTTACTGCGGCTGTGGTGTATATCCACATAGCAAATAACGTAAACCAGCTAAAAAACTGCACCCAAGCAAGCTGCTTCATTGCCTCTGGCATGGTAAATACATCTTGTACTACTTGGTAAAAACCGCCTTGTATTTTGTTAGCAGCCTTTAATGCGCTTGCTATCCACTGCACAATACCAAACGCTAGTAAGCCACCAGCAAGTAGGTATAACTCTTTTTCAAGCGATAAACCCATTACTAAAGCAAGTGTTGCTAAACCTAACACCACAAAAATAATGGCACCTTTATTGAAGTTGATATCTACTAATGCGATGTTAGTCGGTTTGGCAGTGTGGTTTTCAAAAGCAGCTAATTGCTCAGGGCTATATTCTTTGGTTCGCATAACTGTCCAGAGAACTGCAACTAGCAATACAACCCCACCCCAATAAAATGAATATTTAACAGATTCAGGGATTTGTCCTGGCGCAGCGGTATTACTTACGTCAAACCAATTGGTCATCATCCATGGTAGTGCTGAGGCTAATACCGCACCAATACCAATAAAAAAGCTTTGTAAGCCATAGCCCGTAGCACGTTGTTTTTCTGGCAGGTTATCGCCTACAAGCGCTCTAAAAGGTTCCATAGTGACGTTGATTGATGCATCCATAATCCACAACATACCTGCAGCAATCCAAAGGGTTGGTGAATGCGGCATGATAAAGAGTGAGATAGTAGTAAGTACCGCCCCTATGAAAAAGAATGGACGTCGACGACCAAAACGTCCCCATGTTTTATCACTCCAATAACCAATTATTGGTTGCACTATCAAACCTGTTAGCGGTGCTGCAACCCATAAAATAGGAATATCATCAACTTGAGCGCCTAGGGTTTGAAAAATACGGCTCACATTGCCGTTTTGTAGTGCAAAACCAAATTGAATGCCTAAAAAGCCAAAGCACATATTCCATATTTGCCAAAAACTTAGATTTGGTTTGTTGCTGTCATAATTATTATTTTGATTATTCATGATTAGCCTTATTAGTTAAAACTGCGCTACTAAATGCATCTAGCGAAAGCATAAGCTTTGTAACTTCTTTGTCAGTGATGATCTTTACCGTATTTTGTTCAAGTAAGTCGTGTAGCGGTTTATTTAGCTCAAAGGTCTTTACTTGCTCTGGTGTTAAATTAATTAATACCGTTTGTGGCTCCTCACTAAAATTACTAAAAACATAAATAGATTGCTGTCCCAGCGTGCGTACAAAACCAACAACGCGCTCGCTACCACTAACCGAAAGCGCTGTCATGGTTCCACCTACAACAGCGGGTAAACTATTAAGAGCCATTATTGCTTTATAATAATCACGAAGTGATGCTTGTTCGCTCGTTAAGTTAGCGCCGTCGAATTTGCCTTTATTCATCCATGCTTGATGCGCTGGTACACCAATATAATCAAAAATGCTGGTGCGAGTAGGTGTTCCAAAACCTGCGTTTTCAGATCCGTTCTCCCCCACATCTTGGGCAAAATATAATAAAGTGGGTGCGCGACTAATTAAGCTAGAAACGACCATTGCTGGTTTCCCCCAGCGTGCATCACCTGCAAAATCAGGGCTCGCAATGCGTTGTTCGTCGTGATTTTCTAAAAAGTGCAGCATATGCGCTTCAATATCAGCCACTTGGCTTTGGGCTGCAAAAATAGTATTAGCAGCTTGCTTACCCTGCATAATGGCTTTTAATGTGTCGTAAAAGCCGACTTTGTCATACAAGTAATCCATTTTTCCTTGCTGAATATACGCTCTGTACATTTGTGGGTTGTAAACTTCAGCCAATAAAAACGCATCGGGCTTTTGCATTTTTATTGATGAATTTAAAAAGCTCCAAAATTCAACCGGCACCATTTCGGCCATATCGTACCTAAAGCCATCTACGCCTTTATCAAGCCAGTACAAAGTGATGTCTCTAAATTTATACCAACTATTAGGAAGCTCTTTATTTTGCCAAAACGCATAATGAGCGCGATAATCTTGGTTTTCTAGTTCTTTAGGTAATGCAGGAAAGTCATAGCTGCCATCAGGCTTAACGCCATAATTCACTCTTACGGTTTCGTACCAATCGTTAATATCTGGCTTTGGTGCACGCGCACCATTACCCGTCCATTTTGCTGGGGTTTCATCAAAAAAACCGTCAGCTAAAGGGTGAGTACTCCCCCCTAAAACTAGATAGCTTTGTGATGTTGGAACCTGAAAAGACTGACCTGGTACATAATAAAAGTTATTATTTTTATCGTACTCTTTGCTGGTGTCGTCTTGTTCACCAAAGTCATTTATTCCCTTGGGTTTTGCTACTGATTTATAATTACGAGCCACATGGTTAGGTACAATATCTATAACCACTTTCATGCCATGCTTATGAGTGCGTTCAATCAGGTCACTAAACTCACCCATTCTATTGGTCACATTTATGGCTAAATCTGGGTTTACGTCGTAGTAATCTTTTATTGCATAAGGTGAACCTGCACGGCCTTTAACTACATCAGGGTCATCTTGCGTAATTCCATACTCGGTATAATCGCCCACTAGCGCATGATGTAAAACACCGGTATACCAAATATGGGTCGTCCCCAATTCTTTAATACCTTTAAGTGCAGCATCGTTAAAGTCGGAAAATTTACCTACGCCATTTTGCTCTTTCGTACCCCAAGGCACATTCGCGGTCTGTGTGTTGCCAAATAAGCGTGTAAATACTTGGTATACAACAGGCTTTGTTAACTCATTTTGCGCCTGTTTAGGCGCTTGCTGTTGTTCGGTTTCATTATTGTCTGAGCACGCACTTGTTATAAGTGCGCTACATAGTAATGCAGGTACATAAACTGATTTTTTCATTGTGTGTCTTTTTGTCAGTAGTGTTATAGCTTTATACTAAAGATATCTGCAGCAAGCATACAGTTGCTGCATACGTATTCACTTAAACATTCACGGCGTATTAATCACTAATACCGTAGCAGCCATTGGCTTTAAGTTAATACTGTTAGTTAGTTTAAAAGTGTGTTGTTTGAATAATACCTGCGCATTGGCATTTTTTGGTATAACTTCTTGCATGTAATCAAGATTATGCTTTTGTGTTACTTTGTTTTTATTCATAAAAACTAATACTGTTTGCGTATCACTAACACGAGCATAACTATACACACCATTGTTCGGACTAAAATGAACGAGCTTACCCTTTGTAAGTGCCGGGCTTTGCTTTCTAAAGTTAAGAAGCGTGCTTATAGTCTTGTGCATATCGCGCTGCTCTTTACTTAAACCTATTCCAGTAAACGCATTGGCGTTTTGATTTTTAAACCCACCTGGAAAATCAATACGTATATCACCATGATCTTTACTCGGCGTGTTATCCAATAATATTTCGGTTCCATAATATATTTGAGCAATGCCGCGCGTTGTTAAAAACAAAGTCATCGCCATTTTAGTTTTAGCTAAGTCTTGCCCAAGCTCCGTATATACACGGCTCATATCGTGGTTATCAGCAAACACCATAATGTTATTGGTGTCTGGGTATAAAAAATCGTTAGCTAATGACTGATATACTTTAACCCAGCCTGTGCTCCAACTTTCACCTTCATTTAAAGCTCGAATTACCGCCTCTTGCAACGAAAAGTCCATCACACTGAGTAAGCTTGACACATACCCATCTTGATTAACTTTACCGCGCTGCCAATACGACGCTATTGCAGGGTTTGAAGTCCACTCTTCGCCAACAATATTAAAGTGTGGGTATTCATCCATAATGGCCTTGGTCCAATCACTTAAAAACGCTTTATCTGAATAAGAATAAGTATCTACACGAATACCGCTTAAATCTGCGTATTCAATCCACCAAATTGCATTTTGAATCAAATACTCATTTAATAATGGTTGGCGCTGATTTAAATCGGGCATGCTAGCGACAAACCAACCATCGCTAAATTGGCGTTTATCGTAGTTACTTGCGTGTGGATCTTGAATTGTTTGGCGCGCATGGCTTGTGGCATTTTTGCCATTTTCAAACTGCCCATTAAAGTTAATCCAATCTTGAGTTGGTTTATCCTTCATCCACAGGTGCTCAGAGCCAAAGTGATTAAGCACCATGTCCATAACAAGCCCAATGCCCTGCTCTTTAGCCTTTGTTGACAACGTTTTATACAACTGGTTTGAACCCATACGTGGATCAACGTTGTAAAAGTCTGTAATCGCGTAACCATGATAAGAGTAATCAGGCATGTTGTTTTCAAGCACAGGTGTTAGCCAAAGCTGTGTCACGCCTAGATTATTTAAATACGGTAATGCGTTAATCACACCTTGAATATCCCCTCCATGTCGCCCGCCTTTAAAACCTGGGTTTGCAGCTTCTAGCATGCTTTTAACGGTGTCATTTGTGGAGTCGCCATTTACAAAGCGATCTGGGTTAATTAAATATAAAGCATCTGCACTTGTGAAACCTTGGCGTTGCGCGCTATTTTTATCTCGGGTAAATAAAGGAAACTCAAAGCTATGCGCTGTATTAGTGCTGTTAAACTTGACCGTTCCTGCTTTGGCGTTATCGCTAATATTTAAATGAAGGAAAGCATAATTAGGGTTGTCGGTACGTGTTACGTTATTAAGTTCAACCCCTTTATACTTATCTAATTTAAATTCTTCGTTAGCTATATTTTGCTCATGCACGAGTACTGTAATGTTATTTTTATTCATGCCGACCCACCAATTGGCAGGCTCTACATTAAGTGCATAACTAAAGCTTGGTAAGCTACAAGCGCTTACGAGTAAAAGTGTGTTTAAAAATCGCATTGTTATACCTTTTTAATGCTGGCTAAAAAATTCTGGTGAGTTGGTAACTGCGTTACAGTTGAGCTGATCAACGTTTTTAAAGTAGAGAATAAATCGCTCAGTTGATCATCACTTAGTGAATCAACAATACTGTTATAGTCATCAGGGATAAGCCCTTGCCCTATCATGACTTGCTGCCAAGCAACTTCGGCGAATAGTTCATCATCTTCACGTATTACTTTGCCTGTGTGTTTAAATAAATTCAGTTTATGGGTAAGGGAATTTGGTATATCCATTTGCATGCATTGACGCCAAAACGGGGAGTCTTCTCGCTCGGTGAGTTTATAATGCAAAATAATAAAATCACGTATGTGCTCTAATTCAATAACGCTTTGTTTATTAAACTCCGTTACTAACGCATCGCTAATACCGTTGTGTGGAAATAGCTTAATTAAACGCGTAACCGCAGTTTGAATTAAATGAATACTGGTTGACTCTAGCGGCTCTAAAAAACCACTTGAGAGGCCAACCGACACCACATTTTTATGCCATTGCTTTAAACGCCGACCTGTTTTGAATTTTATAATACGGGGCTCTGTAATTGGCTCAGCGGGTAAGCTTTTTAGCAGTAACTGCTTAGCATCATCATCTGACAAGTATCTACTGCAATAAACAAGGCCATTACCAATACGATTTTGCAGTGGTATTTGCCATTGCCAACCAGCACTATGTGCAATAGATCGCGTATAGGGCTTAAGCTCATGAGTACTTTTTGTTTGTACGGCTACTGCACTATCGCATGGTAAGTAATGAGACCAATCAATAAAACCTGTATTTAGTGTTTGTTCAATTAATAGTGCACGCAGCCCGGTGCAATCTATAAATAAATCCCCACTAATTTGACTGTCGTTATCCAGTGCTAGGCTTTTAACATTGCCTGTATCGCATTGTTCAACGTGGCTTATTTTTGCATCTATGTGTTTAACACCGCGCGATATAGCCAACTTTTTTAAGTATTCAGCGTAAAGCGTCGCATCAAAATGATATGCGTAACTCAGCCCAGGTAGTTGGGTATTAGGAATTGTATTGAGGGGTGCAAACTTATGCTGTTTAGCCGCTTGGTAATTGAGTGAAAAATCCCATAAGTCGTCTTCGCAACCCGTAATTTGACCTTTTAGCCAAAAGTTATAAAAATCGCAGAAGGGAAAATCTTTACCGAACGAGCCAAACGCATGCATGTAGCTATGCCCTGGCGTTTTCCAGTTTTCGAACTCTATACCTAATTTTATTGAAGCATTAGTGGCATTAATAAAATCTTGCTCGTTTATACCCAGCGCGTTATTAAGTTGAATAATGGGCGGTATCGTTGCTTCACCCACTCCTACCGTACCAATAGCTGATGATTCTATTAGTGTGATATTAATTACTTTACCTAACACTTTATTAAGCAGTGCTGCTGTTATCCACCCTGCGGTACCACCGCCTGCAATTACCACGTGTTTTATTGGTTTCATATTATTATCCACGTTTTATTAAATTTAAGTACGGTTAAAAAGTTAGGTAAACTAGCTATAAAAAAGCCCCTGTAACACAAATTACAAGGGCTTCTACACACAGCTTTTATTATAGCTTGTAGCTAAAGCCTAACAAGTAAGTGCGACCGTAATCTTGGTAATCACGTACTTGTAAAGCATTGTCGCCTGAAAGCGACGTAAACGGTTCTTCGGTTAGGTTTTGTACTTGGAACTGAATTGATAAACCTTCAAGGCTCTCTATACCTGCTTCACTAAAGTCGTAACCCGCTTGAACATCCCAAATAGTTTCACCTAAAATATCAACTTGTTCCGTATCAAAGCCTAAACCATATACATCGCCTTTAAAGGCACTGCGTTTGCGCATACTGGTACGTAACTGCATACCATGCATTTCGTAGTAAACCGTTAAGCTTTGAATTTTATCTGAAAGACCAGGTAGTTCGTATTCGTTACCGTTTTGGTCCTCAATATCAGACTCAATACCAGTATGGCTGGCAATTAAACCAAAACCTTCAAGAGACGGATGGAAAATTTTAAACGGTAATGCCAGTGACAACTCATAACCATATAGATCGCCACCGCCGCCATTTATTTTACCACTGCCAGTACCCGATGATGTTGCTGGTAATTCTCCGGTAGATGGATCTGCAACACCCGACATATCAATTGCGTAAGTACCGTCAAAAATCCACTGAGTTAAATCTTTATAGAAAAACGCTGCAGAGAAGTAACCCTCATCACTAAAGTAATTCTCGTAAGTAAAATCGTAGCCTGTTGCTTCTTTAGGCTCTAAATTTGGATTACCACCCGATACAGACCAATAGTTACCATTTTCATCTGGCGTTTGATTATATGACGCATTAACTGATGAATTCATTTCATCTAAGCGTGCACGAGAAATTGTTTTAGCAGCACCAAAACGTATCGTTTGTTGCTCATCAATCGCAAGTGACAGGTTTAAGCTAGGTAATACGTGTGAGTAATCATGACTTATGTTTGTAGGTGATGTAACAACCACACCATCAACAGTACTAAATGCATTACCTTGTGATGATTGATCAGTTTGTACATAACGCACGCCCACGTTACCCGTTAATGCAAGACCGCTTACTTCAGCATTAATATTTGCTTGAACAAATGCAGAAGTAATTTCTTCTTTTACAGTCCACGATTTCGTCGCATGACTTGTATTTGTTAAGCTCTCTGCAAGTAAGTCGTAATAACCATCGTTAACTAAGCCATTTACGTCATAAGCAATCATATCGCCCATGCCTATAAAGCCTAGGTCAACACTTCCGTTACGGTACTGTTCTGGCACGCTAAGCATGCCTGGGTTATCAAGCGAAAAGCTAGATAACGTCATAAAGTAACCTTCTGAATCTTTTGTTTTCTCACGTTCTTTGTAAGACATACCAAATTCAATAGAGCTTATGTACTCGTTTTCTAATACCTTTGAAGCCGCTATTTTTAATGTTGATAATTCATCTTCAATGGTCGGTGCATTAATAAAACCATCTTGCGCTTGGTTTTCATACTCAGTGCCAGTCAAACCATATTTATCGTTAAGTGCAGAGCTTGCACCCCACGATAGTGGGCCACCTAATTGTATTAAACCATAATCGCTATAATCTAAATCATGTGAAAAAGTAGCTCCAGTGTTACCACCATTAAATGTGTAACCCAAGTTATCTGCTACCCCGCGAGCATCACCACGACCAGTGCCTGAATAGCTTTCAACACTCCATATTTTGCGCTCTACTTGTGAGTAACTTGCATCAAACTCAACTGACCATGAATCGTCAATATCGTATTTAGTATTAAAACCAAAGGCTGTAAGTTCGGCTTCGCGTTCTTCATAATCGTTACGAACTACAACACGCTGACCTTGTGTTACTGCACTTGTTATAAAGCCAGATGCTTCATCAACTACAACACTATTTGCATCAATACTACCTTGTCCCCATGCAAATGGAACTTCAATACCGCGTAGAATTTTTTCATCTGTAAAATCTACATATAACGCATCAAACGTCATATTTAATTTATCTGTGGGCGCCGCTTCTAAAACAAGCATTGCCGAATCACGCTCAAGCGTTGATGAACGTACGTAAGGTTTAGCACCACCTAAAATTGAATAATCGTTACCATTTTCAGTGAATTCTGGATAACCCCATGAGTTCCAACGTTTTTCTTGATTTGGTGAACTCATGGTGTTTAGTGCAAATGCAACACCAATGGTATCGTCTGCAAATTGATCAATGTATGAAATAGTGCCTCGGTAACCGTCGTCGTTGCCGTCAGGGTTTAATTTACTAAAGCTGGTTTGCTCATACTGTCCATTTACTTGTACAACACGTTCGCCTTTGCTTAAAGGACGAACTGTTTGCATATTAATAACACCAGCAATACCCTCAGCATCAATACTTGCATTTGGCGTTTTATAAACAGTTACACCGCTCATTATTTCTGATGGGTAAAGGTCAAATTCTACACCACGGTTATCACCAATCGATACTTGTTCACGACCATTAAACGTTGTGCCACTTTCATTCTCGCCAAAACCACGAATAGAGACACGACTTGCTCGGCCGTCTAAGCGCTGAGCTGTTAAACCGGGTAAACGCGCAATCGATTCAGCAATTGAAGAATCTGGCAATTTACCAATATCTTCAGCCGATATAGATTCTACAACCTGTGTAGAGAAGCGTTTTGTGTTAATAGACTCAACCACACTGCCACGAAAGCCTTTAACTTCGATAACTTCTACATCATCTTTTTTTATTGTATCTTCTTGAGCAGCCTGTGTAGCAAAGCTCGATAAGCCTGCAGCTGTTAATGCCAAAGTTAATATACTTGGTTTGAACATAGACATAATGTTTTCCCGTTACCCATATTGTGATACCCGCGTTCAATGTTTAAGTGATAGTTAAACAAGGCGAGCTAATTTTGTTGTCAGGATGAATATTAACGCCAGATTTATTTTATTAACAACTTTATGCATACGTATTCAACAATTTCAATGTAGCCTAACATTAACACATATTACACACGTGTATTTTTAACCAATTGATTTTATTGGTAATAAGATAGATAAAAAACACAAGACAAACATCAATAGTCAAATCAATTCTATTGAAACTTAATGGCACTTTTACTTAAATGTAAACAAGGTGAAATTAATTATCACTGTCAAATAACGTTTAAATTATTCCACATTTACCAAGCGTTAAATTGGTCAGACCAATTCATATAGATCCTGGGATATATTTCCCTTACAGTACAATCTGTTAGATTCAATTTAACTAATAAATCAATGACTGACGTAATTGGTAAACAATAGATACGCAAAATGAACGCTACTAAAGCTATTCTAAGCACTTATTTTTAATAAATTTATTGCATTATTTTTAGTGCATACGTATGCAGACTTTTTACAGGATTAAAGGCTTCACGTATGCTTTTTGCAAATAACGTGATTAATCGTAATCACAATAAAGAATAGTCTAAATACTGTGTGGAATGACGGAGAAAAGCATGACCCAAAAGCAGTGGTATAAAGGTGCGGTTATTTATCAAGTTTATCCGCGTAGCTTTCAAGATAGCAACAACGATGGTATTGGTGATTTAAAAGGGATTATTAATCGTATTGATTACATTAAAAGCTTAGGCGTTGATGCAATTTGGATTTCACCTTTTTTCAAATCGCCAATGAAAGACTTTGGCTACGATATTAGTGACTACCGTGACATTGACCCGCTTTTTGGTGATTTAAACGATTTTGATGAACTTATTAGCCAAGCCCATGATCGCAATATTAAAATTATAATTGACCAAGTACTAAGCCATACATCAGATCAACACCAATGGTTTACAGATAGCCGCGAAAATCAAAATAACGATAAAGCGGATTGGTATGTTTGGGCTGAAGCCAAAGATGACGGCACAGCACCTAATAATTGGCTGTCTATTTTTGGTGGTGGCGCATGGCAGTGGGAACCTCGCCGTGGGCAATATTATTTGCATAACTTTTTAACCGAACAACCCGATTTAAACTTTCATAACCCTGACGTAAGACAAGCTGTACTTGATAACGTAGAGTTTTGGCTTAAAAAAGGCGTAGATGGCTTTAGATTAGATGCTATTAACTTTTGCTATCACGATGCACAACTTCGCGATAACCCAGCTAAACCAAAAGATAAGCGCCAGGGTCGTGGTTTTAGTGAGGATAACCCATACGCATTTCAGTATCATTACTACAACAACACTCAGCCAGAAAATATTGAGTTTATGCAAGACATTCGCACATTACTTAATAAATACCCAGGTACAGTATCGCTTGGAGAAATCTCATCAGAGGATTCATTAGCGACTATGGCGCAGTACACCCAAGGTGGCGATAAGCTGCACATGGGATATAGCTTTGAGCTCTTAACAAATGATTATTCAAGTGAATATATTAGAACCACGGTTCAAACTCTTGAACAACGTATGACTGAGGGTTGGCCGTGTTGGGCATTTAGCAACCATGATGTAGAGCGCGTAGCGAGTCGCTGGAGTGAAAATGGCATAATAAACCCTCAGCAATGTAAAATGCTAACCGCCCTACTTGCTTCCCTTCGTGGCAGTGTATGTATGTACCAAGGTGAAGAGCTTGGTTTAGGCGAAGCATCTGTTGCCTTTGAAGACTTACAAGACCCATATGGCATTACATTTTGGCCTAATTTTAAAGGGCGTGATGGCTGTAGAACACCAATGCCTTGGGAGCAAATTGATTCATCTCATGCTGGTTTTAGTGATGTGAAACCTTGGCTACCCGTTGATCATGCACACAAACAGCAATCAGTTGCGATGCAAACAAATGATAGTCACTCAATTTTAAACGCCTACCGTGAATTTATGGCGTGGCGAAAAAAGCAAACAGTTTTACTTGAGGGTGATATTGAGTTTATTGAAACGCCTGAGCCTGTGCTTGCTTTTTATAGAACGCTTGGAACGCAAAAAATGCTTTGCCTGTTTAATCTAAGCTCTCAACAAACTAATATTGGTATGCCGACATCAATCGTTAAAGAATATAACGAGCTTAGCCACCACAGCGCAAAATTAAGCCAAGACAGACTAACGCTTGAGCCTTTCGCTTGCTTTTATGCAGAGTGTTAATGACATCAATAATTACACTCAATGTTACAGCTAAGCTCTAAACATAAAAAGCCCAAGTAAATTACTTGGGCTTTTTTGTGCATTTAATTTTTCTAATGACTTTGGGTTTTACTGTTTAAGTAATCAGTTAAAGCAAATAAAACGCCTGACATTACAAACGTGACATGAATAGTCACTTTCCAAAGTAGCTCATCACTTGGATATGCACCTGAGTTAATAAAAACTTTTAATAACTCAACAGCAGAAATAGCCACTATCGCACTTATTAATTTCATCTTTAGACCTGAAAAACCAACTTTGCCCATCCAAGATGGTCTGTCTTCGTGATTATCAATATTAAGCTTAGAAACAAAGTTCTCGTAACCACTAAATGTAATGATCAGCAATAACCCCGCTAATAATGCCGTATCAACTAAAGTTAGAATACCGACAAGTAACTCTTGATTGGTTGCTGTAAATGTCGCAATACCCATTAAATAAAGCTGCTTAAAAAACTTTATTAACAACAGTACAACTGCAAATAGTAGACCCACAAAAAATGGGGCTAGTAACCAACGCCCTTTAAAAATAAAAGATTCTAATGCATGCTCTACTTTATTAGCTTGGCGTGGTTTTTTATTAGGGGTGTGTGATGACATTGGTTTGACTTTTAATTAAAAAAGCGACCTTAGCTTATAAACCACTACAACACAATGTTGCGAAATCCTGACAAGTGAATTACTCATCCTCACGATAAAAATATTTCGTTATCTTTTATTTCGTTTTCGTTTAAAAATCAATATACCAACAGAGTTGTTCTGGATTGGGCACTACTGGTTTAAACCTAACCTTAAACTGGGTAAATCAGTCATCACACCATTTTTTTAGGAATAAACGAATGAAAAAAGCATTGCTAGCATTAATCGTAGCACCACTATTTGCAGTATCTGCGACTTACGCGGTAGCAGACGATGCGCCAACAGCTTCAGCCGAAATGGTAAAAGAATACACAGAAATGTGTGTTAACTGGGCTAAAGATGATGACGTAAGCAATGAAGAGCTAAATGCCTACGTATTAAAATGCGTAAATGATGAGCTTGAATCTGAAGGCTATAAAAAAGTATCTTCTGTTAAGATTTAATCATACCAATTGCATTAAATTAGTGAGCTATTATAGCGCTAAAAAAATAGCTCAATAGCAAGTCGAAAAGCATGACATATAGTTGTTTTATATAAATGTTTTTTAACACAGTGAGTGGGTTATTTAGTGCAACATAATGACCATGTTTTTAATAAAATTGGTATCTCCAATACGCTTAGTTGAATGTACTGCTAATAAAGCCGTTGCGAAAACATTTAACTAGGCACAAAAAAACCGGAATAGACACAAGCTGTGCGTTCCGGTTTTTTTATAGTTTTTAAACCTATAAAAAGTTATGAATAAGCGATAATGTGCTTATTCATCTTCTTTTTTAGCTTTAGCTTTAGGCTTTGCTTTAGTTGGTGCCTTTTTTGCAGCAGCTTTCTTTTTAGGTGCTGCCTTTTTCTTCGCTTCTTCTGTCCATTTACCTGCTTCATAATGAGCAGTCCAGCCAGTTGCTTTGCCGTCAACTTCAGTCATAACATACTGAGCTTTATTTTTACGGCTGTAGCGTACAACAGCAAGATTACCATCAGGATCTTTAGCAGGTGCATCTGCTAAGTAATAAAACTTAGGCGAGATACGGTCTCTAAAGCGTTTTAACTCTTCTACCTTAGGTGCACGTGTTTCACGAGACTTGGGAAAAGTATTTGCAGCTAAAAATATACCCGCGGCGCCATCACGTAATACGAAATACGCATCTGACTTTTCACACTCTAACTCAGTAATGTGAACAGGATCTTCTTTTGGTGGAGCAGCTTCGCCACTTTTAAGTAGTTTACGTGTGTTTTTACACTCGTCATTATTACAGCCAAAGTACTTACCAAAACGACCCGATTTAAGTTCCATGTCAGAACCACATTTATCACATTCGATAATTGGTCCGTCATAGCCTTTAATTTTAAAGGTACCTTCTTCAACAATATGCCCTTTACATGCCGGGTTATTACCACACACATGTAATTTACGGGTTTCGTCGATTAGGTATGAGTCCATTGCAGTTTCACAAATAGGACAACGCTTCATTTGCATTAACTTTTCAGTTTCTACATCTTCTACATCAGCTGCAACAGCTTCATCACCCGACACTAAGTTCATTGTCGTAGTACAACGCTCTTTTGGCGGAAGGCTGTAACCAGTACACCCTAAGAAAACACCGGTTGATGCCGTACGTATACCCATTTTTCGGCTACATGTAGGGCATTCAATATCGGTTTCAACCATCTCGTTAAGACGCATGCCACCATTCTCTGGCTCGTCTTTAGCGACAGTTAATTGCGTTGAAAAATCAGCATAAAACTTATCTAGAACTTGAGTCCATACACGCTCGCCTTCAGCGATATCATCTAAACGGCCTTCCATTTTAGCTGTAAAATCAAAGTTCATTAAATCAGTGAAATTTTCAACCAAGCGATCAGTAACTATTTCACCCATTTTTTCAGCAAAGAAACGGCGGTTTTCTACACGTACATAACCACGATCTTGAATCGTTGATATAATTGACGCATAAGTAGATGGACGACCAATACCGCGTTTTTCAAGCTCTTTTACTAAACTTGCTTCACTAAAGCGCGCTGGTGGTTTAGTAAAATGTTGCTTGGGATCAAGTTCGATTAAAGTAAGGATCTCACCTTCTTTAACAGCCGGTAGTGATTGATCTTCTTCGTTTTTCTTACGTACTGCAGGTTGTACTTTTGTCCAACCATCAAAGCGGAGCACACGGCCTTTCGCTTTAAGCTGGAAGTCGTTAGCCGCAACAGTTAGTGTTGTTAAATCGTATTCAGCAGGTACCATTTGGCACGCTACAAACTGACGCCAAATTAGCTCGTACAGCTTTTTAGCATCGGCGTCTACACCTTCAACATGACCAGATAACACGGTAACGCTTGAAGGACGTATTGCCTCATGCGCTTCTTGTGCATTGCCTTTGGAGCTGTAGCTAATTGGATCTTTTGGTAAGTATTTAGCACCAAACTCGTTTGTTACATACTCACGACACATTTCAACGGCATCTTTTGAAAGATTAGTTGAATCGGTACGCATATATGTAATATAACCGCCTTCATACAAACGCTGAGCAAGCATCATGGTCTTTTTAACGCCATAACCTAAGCGTGTACTTGCCGCTTGCTGCATGGTTGAAGTAATTAATGGTGCACTTGGGCGACTTTTACTTGGTTTTTCTTCAACACTAATTACTTTGTATTCTGCATTCTCAAGGCTTTTAACCGCTGCGCTAGCCTGAGCTTCATTTACAGGCTTAAAAGGCTTTCCTGCTTGTTTGGCTACTTCTAAACGTAACTCAGACTCAGCATTTTTAACGTCAGCGTGAATATCCCAAAATTCTTCAGGGATAAAAGCCTTAATTTCACGCTCACGCTCTACTAATAAACGTACCGCAACAGACTGAACTCGTCCTGCAGAAAGTCCACGGGCCACTTTAGCCCACAATAAAGGTGATACCATAAAGCCAACAACACGGTCTAAAAAGCGACGTGTTTGCTGAGCGTAAACCATATCAGTATTAAGCTCGCCAGGTGTTTCAAACGCTTGCTGTATTGCGTTTTTAGTAATTTCGTTAAAAACTACGCGCTTATACTTAGCAGGATCACCACCAATGATTTCTTGAAGGTGCCAAGCAATTGCTTCCCCTTCTCTATCCAAATCCGTTGCGAGATATATTTGGTCTGCATTTTCTGCCAGCTTTTGTAATTCTTGAACAACTTTTTCTTTACCAGGCAGTATTTCGTAATGCGGATCCCAGCCTTGGTTTGGATCAATACCCATACGCGCGACTAAGTTTGTATAATCTCGTTGCTTTTTATACGCTGCTTTCTCTTCAGGTTCCATTTTACGAACTTCTGCTGGCGTTTTACTTGCCGGCACTTTAGCTTTGCTCGAACCTGAAGTAGGTAAATCTCGTACATGCCCAATGCTGGACTTTACGATGAAGTCATTACCTAAATATTTATTAATTGTTTTAGCCTTAGCAGGAGACTCTACAATTACTAGCGATTTGCCCATAGTTGCCTATTTCTAACCAAATATTAAAAATGTGTTTTGCCGACATAAGCGGCGCGAATATTTATAGGTATATCTACAAACACTAGTTGTTACAAGCTTTTAATACAAACTTTTCAGTATTTACTGAATAAACGAACAATTTTTGTCGTTAAATTAAACAAACAGGTGTTTTTAGATTAATTGATGTGGAATATATAGAACAGAAACAAAAATGCCAACCTAAAGGTTGGCATTTTTAAAATAAAGCCTTATTTACTATCGTAAATTTCAATTCCCTTGGAGACTGTTTTAGTGCCACCAGCCTGAGTAGTAAACTCAAATGTTATTGAAAGTACACCATCAAATTTATCATTACCATCCGCTTCACGAGAAATACGAACATCTGAATACATCGGTTTATCCGTATTCGTACTTGGAATAATCGCGTTATTTTCGATAATAGATAAGTCGCCATTTGTAGAGGCTATAGATACAGTTGTACCCGCTGGTAGTGGATTACCAAACTCATCTGTGTAGTGAATACGAACTGTAATACCACTTAAACCTATATCAATAGTAAGTGTTTCAGGATCTGTTTCATCTGGATCCGTATCATCATAATCTGGGTTATCAATAATAACGTTAACCGTAGATAAATTAATAGATTCAGCATCACAACGTTCTAGCACATCAGAACCTTCCAGAGAAGCAACAATAGAGCTTGAGCAATCTGCTGGTACGTAAACAGGATACGGCGCATCAAGAATATCCGTAGTTTTCAGTACAGAAAAACGAACGTATGGATCATCTCCAGACATAACCAATTCTATTTGTTTACGTACTTCAATTAGCTCTCGAGAACATTTTTCATCTATTTGTGCAGCTTCACTACATAACAAACCGTTATATAAGCCATCAGCGAAGTTATAAGTACCGTTATTGTCTAAATCGCGCCACGTTTCATTATGGCCGCCCCGTGAGTTTTTCTCTGAACACGCATCCTCATCAGCATTATAATCACCACCACGCGCATCACTACAATCGACTTTATCAAAGCTTGCATTTTCATTATGATCAATAAATGCCTCTGGTAAGTCATAACTTGCGTAATACTCGCCAATATCAAACAAGCCATTAGTGCGTTTAACATCATCACTGGTTTGCTCATCTACAAAATTCTCTTGCCCTTTAGTAACAGCGAGAACACTTACACGCCCTCCCATAACAACGCCATCAGCATTATTTTTAGCGCGTGTAATACCATTTATACAAGGAGCTGCAATACCAAAATATGGGTCACAATTTATAATACCGGTTTTTGGATTAATACCTTCAGTAGTTGTTGCGTCCCCATCAATATCGCCAATTCGGTTACCCCATTTATAATCATAAAATGGACGGTCTCCTTGAGAGCGCCAGGTTACAACACAGGTAGCATCGTCAGTTTTACAAGTAACTTCATTGCTAGATGAGCCAATAACACCAGCTTCAGCTAAAATAGTTGCTTCTACACCGTCACCGTTATAATTATTAAATTGGTCACCAAAATATACCGTAATATCATTTAAAACACCGTTATAATTAAGTGAGTTCGTATTAAGCGTATTTGGGCTTGCATCAAAACTGTTTTGGTCTGTCACGCCCGAAGCTAAAGTTAACTGAGCTGATACAGAGCTTATTTGCTCACTCAACGGCACTAAAGTTAGTGTCCCATCTGGACAAATTTCATTGGTTGGGTCTGCAGAGCACAGCGCAACATCATCAACCCAACATGTTAAGTCATCACCTTCAGGTAAATTATTAACATCTTCTTTAGAAATAAAACACGCTTTTACCACTAATGGACCAGGTACTATGCCAGATTCAACCGTTGTCTGAACAAAGCCTTCATTATTTGTATCACCTGTTCTAAGTGACAGTTTAGCTGCACCCACTGAATCTGTTAACTTAAAATCAATACGTTGCTGCGTGGAAGCAAGACCATCCGCATCTATTAGCTTAAATCTAACAATCGATTGAGTCGGAGCGCCGCCTTCACCTGGAGGTAATGCAATAAATGTTTCGCTGACATCAACAAACTGTATTGATTGTACCGCTGATGTTTCTACAGGAATAATCGTAGTTGCAGTGAAGTTTTTACCACCTGTCTCAACCGTAATATTAATATCATCATCAATACTACAACCTGTAGCTCGGTATGTTGATGTTGCGATACCACTTGATGATTTTACTGATGCATCAATTACTGAGTCGCCGCTAATTACACACGTTGAGCTGAACTCAACATCTGTTGGAGTTAAGTATAAATTACCATCTTCATCTAAAAGTGTTACTTCAATAACTGTACTACCACCTGCTTTTAAAGGGATAACATTTCCTGAAGTATCTGTATTAAGCCCGTTATCAACCTCTAGGGTTAAATCAGCAATACCTACAGCAAAATTAGTTGAATTACTTTCACCTACAGACGTTACAGTAACAGTACCTGCGCCACCAGTATTACCAGGTTGCAATTTTAGTAAAGCAATACCAAAGTTATCGGTAAGGGCTGTTCCAGATGAAGGAAGAACAGAACCTAAATTTGTTGAAATATTAACAAGCGAATTTTTACTACCTTCACCACTTTGCTCATCAATGACTTCAACAAATAATTCACCTAGTTCTGATGAAGAGATAGTATTAGCTACCGTACAACCCGACGCTATTTGTGTAGGGTCAAGTTTTACACTAGAACGATTATCGTCCCAGCCAACGTTACAGCCTGTTAAAAGCTTTACTGATATAGAGAATTGTGCCAAATCAACTGGTGCAGAATCACCTGATGAATAAAATACAGCTGTATTACTCACTTCTGTAGAGTTAGTAGGGTTATAAGTAGCAACAACTTGACCTGCACCTTTAAAACTACCACTAGAGAGAGTTACTTTTGCCTCACCCGCTGAGTTAGTAATTGCAGTACCTAAGTCAGGCGTTATTTTACCTGTGAAGTTTGTAGTAAAAGTAACAAGCTGCTCGCTGAGTGCAACTCCATCATTTTTTAAAGTCGCTGTAACCGTGCCTAAGTTGTCAGTTGTAACCGGATTTGTATCCGAATACTTAGCGCCACTCTCATCGACTATATTTACCGTTAAGGTTGTTGAACCACTAACACCCGTATCATCACCTTGCCCACCACTTGATTGAAAAGCAAAAGTACTTGTATAAGATTCACCATCGACTGTATAAGTAGCAGTTACTTCACCCGCACCGGCTTCAGTACCGGCGGTAAGTTCAACCGTTGCAATACCATCGTTTTGAGTTAATGCACTTGATGGAGACAATTCACCAATTTCATCTTCTAATGTAAAAGCAATACGCTTACCCGCGACAATTACCCCGTCTTGAGTAAGAGTTGCACGTAAATCTAAAGAGGAGGTAGCAGTAACAGAATTTGACTCTGTTGCGTCTGTTTGAGAATATCCCTTCAGTGAAACCAAATATGTACTAGTCTCTGTAGTGGAATCACCATCACTAATAGAACCGTCTTTTTCAAGTGACCCACCGCCACCACAGGCTGTGAGTAAAAAACTTAGCAATGAAATGCCGAGCAGTCGCATTAAAGGCATGAACCTCTCCCTAGCGTTGTTATTATAATCAAAATTAATTTACACTTAATATTAACCTATAACTTAGTCTAAAATCACAGTTTTTTATTACTTTTTTGTGCAAAATATTTTTAAATAAATACTAACTTTTTCTGTAGTAAATATTTCCTTGCTGGTAGTCTATGGCAAATTTATAAAAATGTAGATCAGGAAATATGTCAAAAATCCGTTCAATGAGTTTAACCACTCGCATCATGATTGGTATGGCGCTTGGGGTTGCAGTAGGTTTTATATTTCAGGCTATATTAGCTGGTGAAGACGATTATCTAATACCACTTGGGTTATTCTCTTTGCCAATTAAAGCCTTTTTTGTTGATGGTATTTTCCATGTTGGTGGTCAAATATTTATTGCCAGCTTGAAAATGTTAGTTGTGCCTCTTGTTTTTGTATCGCTTGTTTGTGGTACCTGTAGCTTAAGCGACCCTAAAAAACTAGGTCGATTAGGTGGTAAATCTATTGGTTTATATTTATTGACTACAGCTATTGCTATAACAGTAGCAATTACGCTTGCCTTATTATTTAGCCCTGGTGAAGGCATCAGCTTGCCATCTAATGCAACTTATGATGCTAAAGAAGCGCCTACTCTTGCCCGTGTAATTATAGATATGTTTCCTACAAATCCTTTTGAAGCCATGGCCAAAGGCAATATGCTTCAAGTTATTGTGTTTGCACTTTTATTTGGTGTAGCAATGGCATTGAGTGGTAAGGCGGGAAAACGTGTTGCTACCGTATTTGAAGATTTAAACACTGTGATTTTAAAACTAGTTACGCTTTTAATGAATATTGCCCCTTATGGCGTATTCTTTTTAATGGCAAAACTGTTCACAACAATTGAGCTTAACTTAATTGTGAGCTTAGCCAAATACTTTGGCGTTGTAGTGTTAGCACTGTTATTACATGCGCTTGTAAATTACACCGTATTACTAAAAGTACTTACAGGCTTAAACCCACTTATTTTCTTAGCAAAAATGAAGCACACATGCTTATTTGCATTTAGTACTTCAAGCTCAAGCGCAACTATGCCTATTACACTTGAAACAGCAACTAAAAAGCTAGGCGCTAACAACTCCGTTGCCTCATTCACTATCCCTCTAGGCGCGACCATTAACATGGATGGCACCGCTATCATGCAAGGTGTGGCTACCGTGTTTATTGCACAAGTGTTTAGTGTTGATTTAACAATATCTGATTACCTAATGGTTATATTAACAGCAACACTTGCCTCTGTAGGTACAGCAGGTGTACCTGGTGTTGGTTTAATAATGCTGGCAATGGTACTTAACCAAGTTGGCTTACCTGTAGAAGGGATTGCAATTATTATCGGTGTAGATAGATTACTTGATATGACACGTACAGCAGTTAACGTAACAGGTGATTGTATGGTTACCTGTGTTGTTGCCAAGTCTGAAGGGGAGCTAGATGAGAGCATCTTCAACGACCCTAATGCAGCTAAAGATTTAGAGGATTATCATAAATCTATTGATTCATAAGCTACATTTATACAGCTATAAAAAAACCTTGATGGAATCCATCAAGGTTTTTTTTCGAGTAAAAATAATTAAACTGAATCCTGAAAAGATTCTAATCTAAGGATTTAACGACTTAAACTTAGAAAGTAAGTTTATTCCCACTTTATTTACACCACTACTCAAACCAAGAGCTAGTTTATCGCTCAACCCTTTTTTAACTTTGTATTTAATCTTATAAATTTGGCGCTCATGTTGCTGCTCTAGCAATGCATCATCACTTGTTTTTATCACGTCTACCAAGCCTTTATCAATCGCTTGAGTTGCAAACCAATGCTCACCTGTCGCAACTAAGTTTATATCTAAGCTTGGACGTTGAGTGCTTACAAACGTTTTAAATAAATCATGTGTTTGTTCAATTTCTTCACGAAATTTTTCACGGGCCTTATCTGTGTTTTCACCAAATAAAGTAAGTGTGCGTTTAAATTCACCTGCTGTTATTTGCTCAAATTCAACATCATTTTTCTTTAATATTTTATTAAAGTTAGGTATTTGAGCTATCACACCAATAGATCCAACTATTGCAAAAGGGGCTGCAAGTATCTCATCCGCAACACACGCCATCATGTAACCACCACTTGCTGCTACTTTATCAATTGCAACACTCAGGGGAATACCCGCATTTTTAATACGCTGTAACTGAGATGCAGCAAGTCCATAGCCATGTACAACTCCACCACCACTTTCTAAACGAATAAGTACTTTGTCTTTACTTGGATCGGCAATAGAGATAATCGCCGTTATTTCTTCTCGTAAACTTTCTACTTCGTGAGCATCCATACTACCCACAAAGTCAATTACATATAAACGAGGTTTAGGCTCATCTTTATCTGCTTTTTTACTTTTTGATTTAAGTTGTTTTTGATGCGCTTTAAGCTCTTTTTTGCCCAACGTATTTTGTAAAAAACTCTCTTTAAGTTCAACTAACTGCTCTGATATATCGTCAATTTGTATTTCACCTTTTTTGGCCTTTGGCTTAACCGCAGCGCCAACTATTAGCATTAAAATAACTGCTATAGCGATAACAAAAGTAACTGTTTTAGCAAAAAACAAACCGTATTCGTATAAAAATTCCAACTGGTTTCTCCATTTATAAATTTCAGCTAATTTAGCATGCTTTAAAGCAAAAAAAAGCCACTTTTCAGTGGCTTTTAAAGGTTAATCATTTTACTGGTTATTAATCAGTCACAACCTCAGGGTTGGAAACTAATAACATCCGTCCTCGAGCAGCTAAGTAAGTCGCTACTTGCAACTGCATTTCTGCATTAGCAGCAGCACTGCCTTCAACAGTTGCAGCCTGTGCAGCATCTTGAGCTGGTGTTAATATAGAACCATGATGCCCTTTAGTAAATTTAACTAAGTAGCTTGCTGGTGTTTCACTCAGTGCTTGCGAAGTACTTACTGTTTCAAGACCCATCAAGTTAGCTAATGGGATTGTGCCAGAAATAGGATTATTAGCTGCCATTGGTGGTATCACTTGGTCAGGCTTGTTATCAACACCATCACCCACAACAACATTAGTATAAACAGGAGTACCTAATGCTTTCACAGTGGCTGCGTAGTTCGTTGGGTCGCCACTATCTAATGCTGTTTGCGCCGCAAAAGCAAACTGAGTAAACACTCCTTGAATATTAGTAAGCTTACTTGTTTCACCAGCTGTAGTTAAAGAAGCTACATACTCGTTATAACCACAAGTTAAATATGCTTCCATATCTGGCAATAGTGCACCACAGTTAGACACTGCATCAGCTTGTAAGTATGCAGTAAATTCATCAGCTTCTGTTGTACCGGCTTGTGAAAGTACTGAACCTTGAATAAATGGACCAAACGCAGCAGATTCAAGTAAGAAGCTTGCTATACCGCCACCACCACTTGCAAGAGCTACTGTGTTTACATTAAATAGCGGATCAAGCGTTTCTGCCATTGGCGTATTAGCTTGAGCAATAAATGCTGGAGCAACAATAGAACCTAGGGAATGCCCAATGTAGGTAACGTCTTTACTATTAATAGTTGTATCGTTAATAAAGTTTAAACCTAAACGAAGGCCTAATAAGTCAGCAGCCGATTGACGTAAGCTATCACGTGCAACAAGTAATGAACTTAAGTTCATGTAACTAAGCACAGAACCCGTTGTTGCATTAAAGTCGTCTGTTCCATCACCATCAACATCTATTCCGCGCTCACCATGTCTTGGGTGGTCAATAGCAACCGTTGCAAAGCCTTGAATAGAAAGCTGCGCAGTTAAAGCAAGCATACTTTCTTTTTGTGTTGTAATACCGTGCTGCATAATCACAACAGGCCATCCACCTTCAGGCATAGCGATAGGATCTAATTGTAACTGTGCACGGACACCATTAATTATCGGTAAAATAGGTTTAGTAACTTGCACTGGCACATTTGCCATGCTTTGTACTTTTGGAATTGAGTTGTATTTTGTTAAATGACGTGTGCTGTCTAGTCCTAAGTCACGTAATTGTCCGTCACTTAATGCAGAACATAAACCATCATTTTCACTAATAGGATCTGTCGGAAATGCATCGCCTGCAACGGCCTTGTAACCAATTATTGCCACCGCGTTATCACACATACCTTGCCAATATGTATCACTTAAATCGCTAATATCAGTACCCGTTGGTGTACCTAAATACATCGGTAACATAATGCTACCTTTTTGATATTGCACACCAGAGAATGCAGCAGAGACTTCTACACCCTGAGAAGCAAATACTTGTTGTACATTTACCATAGGTTGTTCAGGAACTTGAAGTGCAGGCGTTGGTAACGCTGGCTCTTGCAAGCTTGCAGCTAGTAACTTTTTAATTGTCCCAAGTACAGGACCTGCTGATTGAATAGTCATCGCACTAGAAAAAATAATATCTTCTTTTGTGATATCGCCTGAGCTAACTACTACATTTTCGTAACTGTTAACAGCCCCCTGCAAACCAAGTTGGGCTTCTGTAATTAATGGCGCTTCTTGTTTAACCAATCCATAAGTAGAAGAAGGCTCAATAGAACGCCCTAATGAATCTTTAAGCCCTGTAGTTAATACATTGATGTATGAGCTACCTGCCGTAAATGGTTTTAAAGGAATAATTGCAACGGCATCACCAGAAGCTTGAGTAACAAAGTCAACACCAAAAGTAAGCTCACCGACCAATTTACAAGCTGTACCGGCAGCTACAACTGAACATTCTGCGTCAGTTAAGCTTGCACCCATTACAACTTCAAAAATTCTTACTGTACCAGGTGTTCCAGCAGACGTTTCATCTAAGCTAACATTTGGTGGGAATGTTAAATCGATTTTATAAGGAACCTGCGAAGACCAACCATCAAGTGCACCTAGTGCAAGTTGAGGGTCTGCATAAGCTGCGCGCGAAATAGACACATTATTGTCATCTAATTCTCCAGGAATATTAAGTGTACCGTCTTGAGTTCCGCTCATTAATAAATCATTAGGAACTGATAAGATACCTGCCGCTGGGTCAAATGTAACTGTTGCTGTAGGAATGACTGGTGCTGTGTCGTTTTTGACATCTGTTAACGTTTCTCCACCGCCACAGCCTGCTAAAGCTGCTGTAACCGAGAGTGAAAGTAGCATTTTTTTCATATTGTTGGCTCCGCACGTATTTTATTTTTATAGTGTGTTTAATCAGTGTATTAAGTTAAAACAATGTAATCAGATTATTAATGAGACATTAGACCAGTTAAACTTAACGTAAAGTTTCTATTTTCGCCACCTAATTTTACAATAAATTCGATTACTTCACGTTTCGCTATGTTAAAATCAAAAAAATTATATGAATTGGTACTTTTATGCACACATATCAAGCAGCTGAAAACGCACTTAAAGATAAAGTTATTTTAATAACAGGCGCCGGTGATGGTATTGGCCGAGTTGCAGCAATTACGTATGCAAAATACGGCGCTACAGTTATCTTATTAGGAAAAACAACTAATAAACTTGAATGTGTTTACGATGAAATTGTTAATGCTGGCTACCCTAAACCTGCAATAGTCCCTATGGATTTAAAAGGCGCTACGAAGCAAAACTACCGTGACCTTGCTGCAACAATCGAATATCAGTTTGGACGCCTTGATGGATTGCTTAATAATGCAGGTATTTTAGGGTCACTCGGTCCGCTTGAACATTTTTGCTCATCTACGTTCGAAAACATAATGAAAGTAAACGTGACTGCACAAGCAATGATCACTAAAGCACTTTTTCCTGTTCTTCGTAAGTCTGATAATGCATCGATAGTATTCACGTCATCAGGTGTAGGCCGCAAAGGTCGTGAATTTTGGGGGCCTTATGCCATCTCAAAATTCGCAGTAGAAGGTATGATGCAAACATGGGCATGTGAAGTAGGTAAAACGAATATTCGTATAAACTGTATTAACCCAGGTGCAACGCGTACCTCTATGCGTGCAGCTGCATACCCTGGCGAAGATAGAGAAACGCTTGCTACACCAGAGGATTTAATGCCTACATATTTATATCTAATGAGTGACGATTCAAGTGAAGTGAATGGCGAATCGTTAGATGCTCAAGTAAAAAAGTAATTTAGAGTTTAAATAGTTTGAACAACACACATTAAAAAAGCCGCAATTAGCGGCTTTTTTGTGTTCAATAAATAACTAATTAATTATTTACGTTTAGTCGGCTTAACACGCTGATTGTGTTTTTTAACTGCTTTACGAATTTGGTTGATTTTAGCGCGTTTATCTTTGCGTTTTTCAGGCATAACAGAAAGCTTAGTTTGTGTTTCGCGGCCTAATTTAACGGTTTTACGCAAGTAGTTGACTGTTTCTAAATCATACTCCATCCAACCACCTTGTGGCACGCGCTTATCAAGCTCTAGTTTACCGTAACGAATACGAATAAGACGAGATACTTCCGCATCTTGAGACTGCCATAAACGACGAACTTCACGGTTACGTCCTTCATTTAACGTTACGTTAAACCATCGGTTAACGCCTTCACCACCCATAGGGGTTACAGTCGTGAATTTGGCTGGACCATCTTCAAGCTCAACACCGCGTAGTAAGTTTTTAACCGTTTCATTGGTTACTTCACCAAATACACGCGCAGAGTATTCACGCTCTACTTCATAGCTTGGGTGCATTAAACGGTTTGCCAGTTCACCATCGTTTGTAAAGAGCATCAAACCTGATGTATTAACGTCTAGTCGACCAACCGCAATCCAGCGATCGCCATCAATACGCGGAAGTCGATCAAATACAGTACGACGTCCTTCAGGATCTTTACGTGTGCTTAACTCACCTTCTGGTTTGTTATACATAATCACACGACAGATTCGGTCTGCTTTTTCTTCAATTTTTACACTGTGTCCGTCAACACGAATCAAATCGGTTTCTTCAACACGGTCACCTAACTTTGCCACTTTACCGTTTACACTAACGCGGTTTGCGTCAATGTATTTTTCCATTTCACGGCGTGAGCCTACGCCTGCACGGGCTAAGACTTTTTGTAACTTTTCACCTTGTATAATACTCATTCGGATGGTTCTCTCACAGAAGGATCGCTCAATAACTGGTTAATTTTACTTTGCTGCTCTGTTGGCAACGCAGGTAAATTTTCAAGCCCAGTTAACGAAAAATAATCTAAAAATTGCTTAGTAGTTGCATATAAAGCCGGCTTACCCGGAACCTCTTTATGCCCTACCACTTTAACCCACTCTCTTTCGAGTAAGGTTTTAATAATATTCGAACCCGTAGTAACACCTCTTACTTGCTCAATTTCGCCGCGTGTAATGGGCTGCCTGTATGCAATAAGTGATAATGTTTCCAGTAAAGCACGCGAGTATTTTGGTGCACGTTCTTGCCACAAGTTATTTAACCAAGGGCTTAAACTACTGCATGCCTGAAACCGATACCCACTACCAACCTCAACTAAGCGAATACCACGAGTTTGAAAATGTTCTTGTATTGTATCTATTGCGTCATTTATTCGTGCCATAGAAATAGCTAAATCTATTAATACGATGTCTTTAAGGTGGCGTTTACTAACAGGCTTATCTGCAACAAAAATAGCTGCTTCAATGATCTCAACTAGTTGTTCATCACTAATTCGTCGACCCGCCATACACACTCTTAACAAATAAAAATACACAGCCATCTATTATGACAGAACAACACCAAACTAGGAAAATATATCTATCAAATAACTAAATTTAAAACACAAAAAAGCCAGTGACTAGCACTGGCTTTAATCTTACTTATTAAAATGGTAACTATTAGTTACTTTTAAAAGCTTCTAATGCATCATCTTCAGCTACTGCGTTACCGTATTTTTTAATGTAACCCATAAACTCGCTTTTACTGATGCGCTTATCTTGGTTTTTATCCATGTAACCAAAATGATTTGAAATATCATCATCGTTACCTTCAACTACCGAGATATAGCCATTGCTGTCGTTATCTAGACTTGCAAAGCTGCTTTCAATTTTATCGAATTTAGCAATTTCAGCTTTAAATGCCGACTCACTTACTTCAGAATCAGTGGCTACTTTGCCATTATTAAGCTTCATATAAGTGTTAAATTCTTTGCGGCTAATTTCGTTATCCATATTGGTATCAATATTTGAAAAATGGCCCCAAATGCTATCGTCATCAGCTTCAACTTTTGAGATGTAGCCATCGCTATCATTATCTAAACTTGCAAAGTCACTGTCTATTCTTTCAAGACCTTGATTAGATGAACAAGCCGCTAGGCTTAATGATGCTAAAATAGTGGCTGCTAATGTTAACTTTTTCATAAGACGTATCCTTCGTAATTAATTAAATGTCACTTTAACTAATACAAATCCAATGCCAATAATAGTTAACTTATAATAATCAATAACTTAATCTCGATCGGTATATTTATTAAACAGTTTCAATAAGTTAAGCTTGCAAGCTTTGCAAACAACCTTGTAATTTTTGCAAAAAAATACCCGGTAAAAACCAGGCATTTCAAATTTACTTATTATAGTTAAGCTAATAATTAGATTGCTGCGTTTTGGTAGCGTTTAACAAACTCAGTAACGTTTTGACCATTACATTTTAATGAGTTTAGGTTACCAATTTTTTGACGAACAGGTGCTAAACCTTGTTTTAAAGCCGTCATACATAGTTGAGTTTCTTGTTGAGCGTCTTTTGCAAATACTTCTACTTTCTCAACTGATGCGTTGCTTAATGTCGTTTTTTTAGCAATATCACGAATATCTTCGCCATTACATAAAATGCTTTTAGAAAAACGAGATAGGTAAACACCGTGCTGGGCAGCTTCTTTACGAGCAACGCTAAAGCCTTCGTTTGCACTTAGTACGCATAACTTAGACTCAATTTTGTTATCTTGGCTAAAGTAAGTATTGCTTTGTGCTGACGCAGTTGCAGATGCTAGTAAAGCAGTGGCTAAAAGTAGTTGTGTTTTCATGAGAGATCCTATTTGAACGAGCTAAACAAGTGAATTTCGCGCATTATATATTCAATAAAGTTAAGTTCAATTGAATTTTTTATTTATTTAAATAATTAATATTGTATTCACAATGTTTAAACTTTACCCATCATTTGATCAACATTTACGCAGCTATTATCTCAATTCAGTCATGTTATGTACGCGTATTTACTGATACAATTTAAGCTATTAAATAGAACCAATTTTAAGGTAAATTTTATGAAAGTGATTTCTTTCAATATCAATGGTCTGCGTGCTCGTCTTCACCAATTACAAGCAATTATCGACAAACATCAACCAGACGTTATTGGCTTGCAAGAGATTAAAGTTCACGACGAAGCATTCCCATTAGAAGATGTACAAAAAATGGGATATCACGTCTACTTTCATGGTCAAAAAGCGCATTATGGGGTAGCTATGTTATGCAAAAAAGAGCCTAAATCGGTCTTAAAAGGTTTTGCCACCGATACAGATGAATCGCAAAAACGCATGATAAGCGTCACTGTTGAACAAGAAAACGGTCGCGACCTTACTGTCATGAATGGTTATTTCCCACAAGGTGATAATATTAATCACGAAACTAAGTTCCCTTATAAACGTCAATTTTATAAAGATTTAATGACACACCTTGAAACCAACCACACACCCGATCAAGATGTAATTGTCATGGGTGATATCAACATATCACCCACCGATTTAGATATTGGTATTGGCGAAGTAAATGCGAAACGTTGGTTAAAAACAGGTAAATGTTCTTTCCAACCGGTAGAGCGTGAATGGCTTGCAACATTACTTAATTGGGGTTTTAAAGACACCTTTAGAGAGCAAAACCCCGAAACAGACGATCAATACTCGTGGTTTGACTATCGCTCTAAAGGGTTTGTAGATAATCGAGGACTTCGTATAGATGTAGTGCTTGCAACCAATGAGCTTGCAGGACGCTGCATAGATACTGGTATTGATTATGAACTTCGCGGTATTGAAAAACCGTCAGATCATGCCCCTATATGGTCAACATTTAAGTAATTGTGATGCTCAGCCTAACAATGCAGGGGCTACTTTGGGCCCTTGTAATTATTATTACTCTATTAAGCTTTGATAAAAAAACATATAAAACATTGCTTAATACGCCAGTCCGTCAAACTGGCGTACTTGCGTGTGCGTTAGTGTTTGCAGTGCTTTGGCGAATAAAGGCAGGAATTTTAACGGGCCTCGATTTGCACATACTAGGTGTTACTGCCGCTACATTAATTTTAGGCTGGCGATTGACTATTTTAAGTAGCCTACTTGCCACAGCACTGCTCGCTGCCTTTGGTCAAATTGAACTTGAGCTGTTACCAGTACAACTGCTTATTGGTGCGTTTATTCCTATTTTATTGAGCTATCTTGGCTTTATAATTAGTTACCAATATTTACCTCGTCATTTTTTTGTTTATATATTTGTTTGTGCGTTTATAACCGCGGGATTTATAGCCTGTATAAAAATAAGCCTAGGTGCTTTATTTTATTTAGCTATCGGGCAATACAATTGGCAAGAACTTGCAGATAACTACGTTTATTTAAGTGCCATAATCTGGTTTCCGGAAGCAATGCTCAACGGCATGGCTATAACAATTATGATCACCTATCGCCCGCATTGGGTAAAAACTTTTTACGATAAGGACTACCTAGGCTCATGAGTCTACAATATCAATGCCCGCTGTGTACCCTAGCACTTTTAAAAGCTGATTCAACACTTCGTTGTGCTAATAACCACAGCTTTGATTTTGCCAAAGAAGGTTATGTTAATTTACTGCCTGTGCAACAAAAAAATTCAAAACAACCGGGTGACTCACTTGAAATGGTACAAGCCAGACGCGCATTTTTAGAGCGTGGTTATTATGGCTTCTTGCAACGAAATCTTAGCGACATAGTTAGTAATATAAGTGCGAATACAGTAATTGACTTAGGATGCGGCGAAGGATTTTATACCCAAGCAATAGCAAGTAAAACAAATGCTATAGTATATGGTGTCGATATTTCAAAATCAGCGGTTAAATATGCAGCAAAGCGCTACCTTAATTGCCATTTTAGTGTGGCATCAATCAGCCAAGCGCCCTTTAAAAGTCAATTTGCCGATGTACTTGTTAGCGTATTTGCACCTTTGTTTGAGCAAGAGCTCGAACGCCTTGCAAATCAAAACGCAACATTAGTGGTTGCAAGCCCAGGCCCTTGTCATTTAAAAGAGCTAAAATCGTATATATATTCAGAAGTAAACGAACATACTGAAATATCCACTCCAAAAGGGTTTCAAAAATCGGAACAGATCCTTTTAACAGAGCATGTAGCACTTAGCTTTACTGATATTAAAAACTTAATAATGATGACACCATTTGCATGGAAATTTAGACCCGAGCACTGGACTGCACTCGAAGAAAAAGGTGAACACACTGTCACCTTATCATTTTATATTACTCAGTTTACCAAAATAGATAATGGTATAACTCTCTAAAACTGCTCTTTAGTAAATGCCCTGTCCATTTTTTCAAACATATCTTTAAGTAAATTGGCAAGCTCCATATAACGGGGCTTGTTTTCACTTAACTGCGCTTGATATCCATTAGCTGCCATTTTAGTGTACAGCTCGTTATACCATTTTTGCATCGCAGGCTCTAAAGGCGTTTGCGCTCGCTTACCTAACCAAAATAGACCTTGTAATGGTAGAGATATAAAAAATAACGCACTCGCAATGGCTTGTGGTAAAAAATCAGAGCCTAAGTAATTTAGCTGAAAAAACAATGTTAGCATGGCTAAGATTGGCATTACTGTAATGGCAAGCTCAGTCGCTCTGATCACTCTAAACTCTAAAAACAAAGGCGCAAGCTCTTTGCGCATTGGCCATTTTTTACCATACAAACGGCCTGTTTGTAGTTGTGACATCACACTTTTTTGCATCATGACTCCTCACAGATACTGCTTTTAAATACAATAGAAAAACGAGCTATACCCAAAGTGTAACACAAAATGAAGGAGTTACACTTTCTCAGTAAAAGAGCTTAAATTTACCCTTTAATGGCGAACTATCCTAACTTAAACATCTTAAATAAGGTAAAGTATTTAACATTGCGTTAACTACTTTGCAATTGAACATTCAATTGTTTTAGCTTTATTTAATACCGTAAGTGTAACGATTACGTATTAACGTTTACTTACTAAATTTGTTTATGGAAATTGAATCTATGCCAACAACCTCCCCTAAAGCACAACATGTTTTAGTTTTAAACTGTGGTAGCTCTAGTTTAAAGTTTGCCATTATTGATGCAAACGACGGTCACGAAATTATCTCAGGCCTTGCTGAGCGCTTAGGCGCCAAAGCACCCTCTATTAAATACAAATTTAATGGTGCTAAAACAGTTATCGACTTAGCGGCTAACCAAGCACATGCTGAGGCTATAAATACGCTTGTAAGCTTAATAAAAGATCACAAACTTGATGAGCAACTTATCGCAGTAGGCCATCGTGTTGTGCATGGCGGCGAGCACTTTACGCAATCTGTATTGATTGACGAAAAAGTAATTGCAGGCATTACGCAGTCAGCAACGCTTGCACCGCTTCATGGGCACGCTAATTTACTAGGTATATCATCGGCGCAGGCATCGTTTAAAGGTTTGCCACAAGTCGCGGTGTTTGATACTGCATTTCATCAAACTATGAGCGAAGTTGCCTTTCTTTACGCTCTTCCATATAAGTTGTACACCGAGTTTGGTGTTAGGCGTTATGGTTTTCATGGCACAAGTCATTTTTATGTTGCAGAGCAAACAGCAAAGTTACTAGAGCAACCTATCGAGCAAAGCAATTTTATTAGTGCCCACTTAGGCAACGGTTGTTCTGTATGCGCGATTAAAAATGGTAAGAGTGTTGACACCAGCATGGGACTAACGCCTCTAGAGGGGCTGATAATGGGCACACGTAGCGGCGATATTGACCCTGGTTTATTTAACTTTTTAACCACCCAACTTGATTACACAGCCCAGCAAATAGATAACCTACTAAACCAAAAAAGTGGCTTGTTAGGTATTAGCGAGCTTTCTAACGATTGCCGTACTATTGAAGAAGCCGCTATAGCCGGGAATAAAAAAGCGATACTCGCAATTGACATGTTTTGCTACCGCCTTTCAAAACAAATTGCAGCGTATATGGTCCCATTACAGCGCCTTGATGCTGTGATTTTTACGGGTGGTATTGGTGAAAACTCAGATATTATTCGTGAAAAAGTAATTACACAACTTGCCTTTTTAGGCATTAAGTGTAATCCGCAAGCCAACCTTAATGCGCGCTTTGGTCAAGGCGGTGTTATTAGCTGTAAAAATTCACACGTCAAAGCAGTTGTAATGCCAACTAATGAAGAATGGGTCATTGCCCTTGATGCTGCAAATATCGTGAAGGAGCTTTAATATGGCACGTCGTATTATGTTAATTCCTGTTTCTACCGGTGTTGGTTTAACGTCGGTATCAGTTGGTTTAGTGCGTGCACTTGAACAAAAAACAGTTAAAGTTAACTTTTTTAAACCCATCGCTCAGCCACGTTCTGGTGAAACAGGCCCTGAAAAATCAACACAAATAGTCACTCAAGGCTCACCTATTAACCCACCAATGCCTTTTGCACTTGATTATGCAGAGCAAATGATTGGCGACGGTAAAGGTGATGATCTACTAGAGGAAATTGTTGAACGCTTTGAAAGTAAAATAAACGACGACGAAGTCGCTATTATTGAAGGTATGGTACCTACTCGTCGCCAACCTTATGCTGGGCGTGTAAACCGCGAAATTGCGCAAACACTCGGCGCCGAAATTGTATTTGTACTTACCCCTGGTAATTACACCATTACTCAAATAGAAGACCGCCTTGAAATTGCAGCAGGTAACTACGGTGGTATCGATCATCCTCGCGTACTGGGCTGTATTTTTAATAAAGTAAACGCGCCACTTGATGAAGAAGGTCGTGCACGCGCCGATTTAGTAGACTCATACAAACCTGAAGAGCTTGAAAACGAGTTAAATCGTTTAGCCTCCCTGCCTATTTTTAAAAATAATCCGTTCATGTTACTTGGCGCAATCCCGTGGGATTTTGACTTAGTAGCGCCGCGCGTAAAAGACTTAAGTGCGTATTTAAAAGCAACAATAATTAACGAAGGCGATATGCTTCATCGTCGCCTGCGACGTATTACTTTTTGTGCTCGTACGGTTTCTAATATTTTAAACTATTTTACGCCAGGCGCTTTATTAGTAACACCGGGCGATCGCTCTGACATACTTGTTGCTGCGTGTTTATCAGCTATGAATGGCACCAAACTTGGCGCCATATTGCTTACCGGTGGTTTTGAACCAGAACCGCGTATAATGGCCTTGTGTGAGCAAGCCATGCAAACCGGTTTACCAATACTTGCAACCGATGCCGACACATGGCGTACATCATTATTACTGCATAACTTTAATATGGAAGTACCAAATGATGATGACCAACGTATTGAAAAAGTAAAAGATCACAACGCAGAGCATATCAATTCAAGCTGGCTAGATACTCTAGCTAAAAGTGTAGGTAAAACTCGCAAGTTATCACCGCCCGCATTTCGTTACTTACTTACCACTAAAGCGCGTAAAGCAGGTAAAACAGTTGTTCTGCCAGAAGGCAATGAACCTCGTACAATTAAAGCGGCTGCTATTTGTGGTCAACGCGGGATTGCTAAAACTATATTACTGGGCGATCGCGAAGAAATAATGCGTATTGCGCAACAGCAAGGTATTGAGCTAAACGAACATGTAACTATTATCGAGCCAAAAAGTATTATTAATGATTATATTGCGCCTATGGTCGAAATTCGTAAAAGCAAAGGCCTAACTGCCGTAGTAGCACAAGAGCAACTACAAGATAACGTCGTACTGGGTACAATGATGCTTGAGCAAGGTAAAGTGGACGGTTTAGTATCGGGCGCGGTAAACACTACGGCAAATACAATTCGCCCACCACTGCAATTAATTAAGACAGCGCCAGGGTCATCGCTAGTATCATCTGTATTTTTTATGCTACTACCTGACCAAGTGTTAGTTTACGGTGACTGTGCGATTAACCCAGACCCTAATGCTGAACAGCTTGCAGATATAGCGATTCAATCTGCCGACTCTGCAGCTGCATTTGGTATAGAGCCACGTGTTGCCATGATCAGCTACAGCACGGGCACTTCTGGTACCGGTGCCGATGTTGAAAAAGTACGTGAAGCCACAAAAATTGCAAAACAAAAACGTCCTGATTTAATTATCGACGGTCCACTACAATACGATGCCGCTATAATGGAAAACGTAGCTCTTAAAAAAGCACCTAACAGCCCTGTAGCCGGTAAAGCGACTGTATTTATATTCCCAGATTTAAATACGGGTAATACTACATATAAAGCAGTGCAGAGAAGTGCCGACTTAATAAGTATTGGCCCTATGCTGCAAGGTATGCGCAAACCTGTAAACGATTTAAGCCGTGGTGCATTAGTTGATGATATTGTGTATACAATCGCTTTAACTGCAATTCAGGCAGCACAAGCAGAAGCGCAAATTACTCAATAAACGCAACGTGTATTTTTTATAGCCTAGCTATTATTTATTTAATAATTAACTAGTTAGGCTATTTATACCCTGCAACCCCCATACTTATCCACAGAAATTGTGGGTAAGTTTGTAATCTCTATTAAAACCTACTCCCAAATGCCTATTTTAGTCTCGGTTACACCTTTAACTTGAAGGCAATAATCTATACTATTAAGCTATCAATAATGCTGTATCGCAGGCGTTTAATGTCAAAACAAACATTACAATTACACAGCACAATTTTATCTATACATAGTTTAGATGTAGATGCCGACATACCTGCGGCACTTTTAAAGCAATCTTTATTTTTTATTTCTAAAACCCATGATGAACTTTCAATTGTATGCCCAAGCGATTTTGAAGTAAAAAGCCTGGATACCGAACCAGACTGGCAAGCTTTAGAGGTTGTAGGTCCACTTGGCTTTTCGTTAACCGGAATTATGGCTAATATTTCAGGCGTATTAGCGCGAGCTAAAATTTCTATCTTTTCAATCTCAACCTACGATACTGATTATATTCTCATAAAAAAACACACTGCAGATAATGCTATTTCAGCTTTAAGAAAAGAAGGTTATAACGTGGTGGAAAATTAACTTATGAAAGCTCAAAAAATTGACTATTTAGCTCAAAATAAAACGCCTCTTAACGCAATAAATATTACCAGCCCATTTACAGGTAAAGTAATTGAACTGAAAGAGCACCCAGAACCTTTTTTTCGTTTTGGCACTCTGGGCCCTGGTATTATGGTGCAACTAACAAGTCATAAAATTTTAGCACCGTTTGATGGAACTTTATTACAAGTAAAAAATGCAGGCACTGAGTTTATTCTACAAGCTAATAATGGTCTAAAAGCCTTGATTAACTTAACTATCCCTGATTCGCAATCAATTACGCATACCCATATTGCGCAACTCAATGGTAGCAAAATATGCAAAGGTCAACGCCTTGCTTATTTTGATTTACGAGAACTTGATACTCCAATGCTTGCTAGTTTAATTTTACTAAACGGCCATAATCTTGGCACATTTCATTACTCACATTCGCATGTAAATGCGGGCGAAGACACCCTATTAACTATTATTAAGAAGAACTAGATTTATGATCACTCTATACGGTATTAGCAACTGCGATACGATAAAAAAAGCAAAAAAATACTTAGCCGACAACAATATAGAATTCACTTTTCATGATTACCGCAAAGATGGCGTAAACGAGCAAATGGTGAGTGATTTTGCAAATAAGCTCGATTGGGAGCAACTTGTTAATAAAAGAGGCACTACTTATCGCGCATTATCTGATGAGCAAAAACAGAGCCTAACTAAAGAAAGTGCTATCCCATTGTTAGTTGAACAACCTGCCATGATCAAACGCCCAGTACTGGTAAACAATGGCACTTACCATTTAGGTTTTAAAGCAGCCCAATACGACGAGATTTTTAATAATGACTAATGATGTAATTAAACTCGCCCAAGCACTAATCCAACGTGAATCAGTAACGCCAGAAGATGCTGGCTGCCAACAAATGATGAACGATCGCCTTGCTGCGGTTGGCTTTAATATAGAATCATTATTTTTTACCGACACACTTAATACTTGGGCTCGAAAAGGCACACAATCGCCACATTTTTGTTTTGCAGGTCACACTGATGTTGTACCAACAGGTCCTGAAAAAAATTGGCAACATCCGCCGTTTTCAGGATTAATAAAAGATGGCCTATTACATGGGCGTGGTGCTGCCGATATGAAGGGCTCATTAGCTGCAATGCTTGTGGCAACCGAGCGCTTTGTTACTAAACATCCAGATCATAAAGGCTCAATTTCTTTTTTAATCACCTCAGACGAAGAAGGTCCATTTGTAAACGGGACTACTCGCGTAATTGATACATTAGAAGCACGCGGTGAAAAAATTGATATGTGTCTTGTAGGCGAGCCCTCATCACGCGATGTACTCGGTGATGTGGTTAAAAATGGTCGCAGAGGTTCACTTACCGCTTTTTTAACCGTTAAGGGTATACAAGGTCATGTGGCCTACCCGCATTTAGCAAAAAACCCAATTCACTTAGCAACGCCAGCACTTACTGAACTTAGCCAAACGGTGTGGGATAACGGCAACGAATACTTCCCCGCCACCAGCTTTCAAATTTCTAATATTAATGGTGGCACGGGGGCGGGTAATGTTATTCCGGGTGAACTCGAAGTACAGTTTAACTTTAGATTTAGCACGCAAGTAACGTATGAGCAATTACAGCAACGTGTAAATGACATTCTACAAAAGCATGACTTAAATTATGAATTAAGCTGGATAGTAAATGGCTTACCTTTTATTACCGAGCACGGCCCGCTTGTTGATGCCACAGTTAAAGCGATTAAATCAGTAACCGGTTTAACCACGAATCTAGAAACCACGGGTGGTACATCTGACGGTCGCTTTATTGCTCAAACTGGCGCTAAAGTAATTGAACTTGGTCCACGTAACGCCACTATTCATAAAGTGGATGAATGCGTAAGTACCGATGATTTAATTGCCCTTACCGACATTTACGAGCAAATATTAGAGCAACTTTTAGCATAATGGATGTCACTCAACCCACATCAGTACTGTGTATTACAGGTCAAAGTGATACACATTTAACTGATATACAAAACCATCGCTTGCACAGCGCTATTATTAGCGATTTTTTAGCGCTGCAAAGTGCAGCACAAAAAGCGGGATTTGAGCTTACTATTGCCTCAAGTTTTCGCGACTTTAATCGTCAATCAATTATTTGGAATAATAAATTTTTAGGTATTCGACCTGTTTTTAATAAACAACAAGAGATTGTCGATTTAACTAAATTAGATGATGTAGATAAATGCATAGCAATAATGCTCTACTCTGCACTACCAGGGGCAAGCAGGCACCATTTAGGCACCGATTTAGACGTGTTTGATAAAGCTGCAGTAAGTGATGATTATAAACTACAGCTAACACCTGATGAATACCTGCAGGGTGGGCCGTTTGCGCCTTTAAGTAATTGGCTTGATACTCACTTGGTTAAATTTGGTTTTTATCGCCCTTACCAACATGATTTAGGCGGCGTCGCACCTGAGCTTTGGCATATAAGCCATATCAAGCAATCACAATTGTTAGTGAATACGCTTAGCGAGCAAGTACTTTTTGAATGCATAAAAAATAGTGAACTACAGGGTAAGCAGGCAATACTTGATAACTTACCTGCTATTTATAAATGCTTTGTAACAAACGTGAGTCCACCATAAAAGAAGGTTAACTTAAATAATATTAAGCCTTCTTTTTATTTAAAATAAATACCAGCACAGCGCCTAATATTAAGGAGCTTGCAACTATAAACTCCATTGTTACCTGCTCTGATAAAAACAAGACCCCGGCAATGGCTGCAAGTACCGGCACACAAAGCTGCACAACAGCCGCCTGGGTGCTTTTAAGCAGCGGCATTGCCACATACCAAACACTGTAACCAATCCCAGAAGCGATTGCACCTGAAGCACATGCAAGTAACACTCCTTCAATAGTCATATTTTTTAAATAACTCATACCAACAAGTAATAAAATAGGGATAGCCACTAAGCTTCTTATAAAGTTGAACCCAGTTGTACGCAGTGGCGATACACACACTTTACCGCGAATACTGTAAATACCCCATGCCACACCACTGAGTGCCATAAGTGATGCACCTAATAACGAAGGTACAGCAGCAGATGGCAGCATTAAATATACAAAGCCGCCTAGCGCCACTATAAACGCGCACCACTGAAGCACACTCAACTGCTCTTTTTGATATATACCCCAGCCAATCATAGTGAGTTGCACGGCTGAAAACAAAATAAGTGCACCGGTTCCTGTATCTAGCTCAAGGTATGCAATCGAAAAACAAAGCGCGTAAATAAGAAGACTAATACTGCTTCGCCAGCTTCCTTTATCACTTAAAATAGCGGGGTTAAATGTACCTTTTCGTTTTAAATTATGGGTATAAATAGCCATTATAATGCCCAAACATGCAGCTCCACTTAGTAAACGAATAACAGTAAAATTCCAAGCATCTATATAGCCTTCGGCTAAAGCCATTCTGCAAAAAAGAGAGTTTGCGGCAAACGCGATTAAGGCAATAATTGTATACAATGTAGCTTTCAAAAAAATTCCTTAGCAATCAAAAACGAGTCACAGCATTGTTTAAATTAATAATCTAATTAACCCTCTAAGCTTAAAGTGTAACTATAAAAGCCTACAAACGCTTTACTGAGCGACACATTTAAACAGGATTGATACAACTGTGCAAAGGGAGTGTTGTATTTAATAGACCACCTCATCTGTATAAGCATTTCACTTAACAAGAAAAGTTCACGCTTTGTTCACCAATGTCATTTTATATTTCCTTATTGACAGGCAGTTTTACTCTACGATTTTTTACAATATTTCACACATTCAAATAAAAATAATATGTTAATGTATGCAAGTAAATTAAGAGGAGTGCGCAGTGCGCCTAAGTATAATTTTAAGCTTTTGTTGTATTTTAAGTGGGTGTAGCACAATGGGCTTTAATGACCTATTTAATGACTATGCCACGCAAATGACACCAATAAGAAATGCGATCGAGAAAAATAACATCGAAGAAGCACGATCCCTTATTGCCAATAATAGCACCATGCACAGCAGCTACTTACTCAACCAACTTGAGCAAGCTCGTTTAAACGACTTAGCCAATACGCCACAAGAGGCACAAAGTAAATTTGAGAACGTGTACACGCAAATGCAAAAAAAACGCGAAGCCGCCAAAATACAAGTAAGTGCGGGGCTTGAACAAAGCAATGCGTTATTTACTAACGACTCAGCCATTACTTATGTACCACCGGCTTACGAAATGAGTATGCTTCATAGTTATAAAGCACTTAACTACGTGTATAAAAACGATGTAGAAGGCGCTTTGGTCGAAATTCGCCGTGCTAATAAAGTACAAGTTGATGCACTAAGCGAAAATAAAACAGATGGCGACTCAACCGTTAAAGAAGCGCAGCAGCACTACCCTAGCATGGGCAATGTAACCAGAGATGTAAAAAATGGCTTTCAAAATGCCTATACATTTTATTTATCTGCTTTGCTTTACCAAAGTGCTAAGCAGTATGACGATGCTTATATTGATTATAAAAAAGCACTGGCTATACAACCTAACAATATTTATTTACAGCAGGACGTAATGCGCCTAGCTAAAAAACAAGGGTTTGACCAAGATCTAAGTGAATTTAAAAAACGTTTTAGTGATGCACCCACTATTTCTGCAACACAAGGCGAAGTAATTGTTTTATTTGAACAAGGCTTAGTACCAAAACAAGATGAATTTAAACTGCGCTTACCAATTTATTCATCACGAGGCGATGCGCGCTTTTATAGCCTTGCAATGCCAGTATATAAAGATAATGCCTATGTGCGTCGCCTTCATAATATAAACATAGATGCACAAAGCTTAGAGCTAAGCCCATTAGTACACATTGAAGCACTTGCAGCAAAAACATTAGAAGATCAAATACCTGCAAAAGTAGCTCGTCAAGTGCTTAGGTTAGTAGCTAAAGAAAAAGTCCGTGCAGAGCTTGCACGCAGTGCTGGTGACGTAGGTAATATACTTGCCAATATTTATAATTTGGCTTCTGAGCAAGCTGATACACGCAGTTGGCTTACACTTCCAAATCAAATAAGTGTTGCAAGGCAAAGCCTAAACGCAGGTGAGCATTCTCTGCATATAGGCACACAAGCACCTATAAATTTTACCATTAGTAAGCAAGGGTTAACGTTAATTTACTTAACCTCTATTAATAACTACTTTAATTATCACGTAGTTCAACTTTAGGAGCCATCATGAAATACATAGCGCCATTATTAGCAGTCTTAATGCTTAGTGCATGTTCCAGCAAACCGGTTACATCGGGTATTTCTGTTGAACAAAATAAAAACCAGTTTAATGAGCAATTACGTGTAGATAACCCAAAGCTTGGTAAAAAGCTGGCAATTACTGATGTGAAAACACGTCAAACCAACCAGTTAACCGATGTAGTAGTGACACTCTCGAGCCAGTATAAAAAATCACAGTATTTGCAGTATCAATTTAATTGGTTTGATAAAGACGGCTTTGTTATTAAAGGCAATCATTCACCTTGGCAAGCACTCACCTTATTTGGTTTTGCAAAAACACAATTACCGGGCTTAGCACCTAGCTTTGATGCGGTTACCTTTTCTTTGGCAGTAAGAGAAGTGTCTACCGAATCACAAGAATTTAAAGATTAAAGGAAACAACTATGATCATCAGTAACAAATTTAAAACAGTATCAACTTACGCTCTAGTTGGCTTGAGCGCTTTAGTGTTAAGTGGCTGTGCTAATAAAGCCGTAGTAAGTTATGGCGATGCACAAGCAGTAGAAACGACAGATATTAATTTTGGTTCTACCGACTTACAAAAAGTAGCGAGCCAAATGACCGACTCATTACTCAGCTCACCTGTTGTTGGCACAATGACCGCCAATAAACGCCCTGTAGTATTTGTTGAGCGTATTAAAAATAAAACCAGTGAGCACATTGATACAGAATCAATCACCGATTCAATCTCAACACAAATGCTACGCAGCGGTAAGTTTCGTTTTGTAGATATGACCCGTGTTGAGTCAGTACGTGAGCAATTAACGTTTCAAAACGAAGATGCCCTTGTTAACCCTGCAACAGCCGTTGCATTTGGTAAACAAATTGGCGCGCAATATATGTTATATGGAAACTTATCAAGTATCGTTAAATCAAATGCCGATAAATCAGACGTATACTATAAATTTACAATGCGTTTAATGGATATGGAAAGCGGCCTAGTTGAATGGGCAGATGAAACTGAAATTCGTAAAACTAAAGAAAAATCAACCTTTGGCTGGTAGCTAATACCAATCTGCTTATATATGGGGTCTATTTAACGATAAGAAAATTACGCTAGAACTAGGCAAAAATTTTTGTATCTAGTGTTCTAAATAAAAAATTTTTAACGACGTTATAGCGCAATTTAATTCGTTAAATTGATCAAAGATTTATGCAGGTTGGTATAAAAGGAGCAAGTTATGAAAGCAATTACTGTAATTATGTGCGCTTTACTTACAATAAGCGCGCCTACGTTTGCTAAATACGAGCGCAATAAAGCAGTCCCTGTGCAGCAAGTTTTATTTGGTGACGTAAAATCGGTACGCAATATTACCGAGCAAGAAATCATTCAAGACAAAAACAATGGCTGGAAAACCTTCGGCGGCGCATTACTCGGTGGTGTAGTAGGCAACCAGTTTGGTGGCGGTAGCGGCCGCACAGTAGCAACAATATTGGGCTCGGTAATTGGCGGCAGTGTTGCACATAATAGGCAGCAGCAAAGCCATTATCAGCAAAATCACTTTGTAGAGTTATTAATACAAGTTGAAAATGGCGACCAGTTTATGGTTGTTCAAGATCAGGACCAATCTATGCGTTTTAGCAAAGGCGATAACGTAAGATTAGTGTATTTGAACGACAACACAGTGCGTGTAGATAAAGCGTACTAGGACGTGCTGAACTTTGGTGGTTGAATTTGCAGCAGAATGTTTGGTATTTAGACAAGGCAGAGCCTATGAACTGTGGTTGTTCCCTATAAATAGGCGATAACGCAGCATAAATCCCAAACATGCGCTGCCCGAAGGGTTCTGCCTAGCGGCAATTAACTCTTTGTTACTCGGTTTTTACTTAGCCCACTAGGTTACAAATCTCGCGTCGCGATTTAATCACCCCTAGATTGAACAAATTTCAATCCACAAAGATCAACACGCCCTGTCAATATATTCATGATTAAAGTAAAAAACGAGCCAAATTTGGCTCGTTTTTTATTATTTTTTTAATAACTATACTTGGCGATAGTCTTTAAAAAAGCGCTTCATTTTTAACATCGCATCGGATAAATCATCTTTGCTTGGTAAAAATACCAATCTAAAATGATCCGGCTCAGGCCAATTAAACGCCCTACCATGCACAAGTAATATTTTTTCTGCTTTTAGCAAATCGTACATCATTTTTTCATCATCTTTGACGTTAAAAAGTGCTGTATCTACTTTGGCAAACGCATAGAGCGCGCCTTTAGGTTTTTTACAACTAATGCCTTCAATATCATTTAATCCGCGCCACGCAATATCACGCTGCTCATACAAGCGCCCACCTGGGTTTATTAGACTATCAATTGATTGCACACCGCCAAGCGCCTGTTGAATTGCATATTGTGCAGGTACATTAGCGCACAAACGCATAGATGAAAGTATTTCTAGGCCTTTGCGTAAATCATCCATTACCGAAGTACGACCGCTTAACACCATCCACCCCATTCTGAGCCCCGCTGCACGGTATGTTTTTGCTAAACCATTAAAAGTAATAATTGGTACATCATCACAAAGTGAGCCGATTGAAGTATGCGTTATATCATCGTATAAAATCTTTTCGTAAATTTCATCGCTCAGTAACAGCAGTTTATGTTCACGCGCTATATCAATTAATTGCATTAACAAATCATCACTGTAAACCGCACCGGTGGGATTATTAGGATTAATTAATACCAGCGCTTTAGTTTTAGATGTTATTTTACTTTTTATATCTGCAATGTCCGGAAACCAATCTTGCTCTTCATCACATAAATAATGCACCGGATTACCACCCGATAACGTGACCGAAGCAGTCCAAAGTGGATAATCTGGAGCAGGAATAAGCACTTCATCGCCATTATTTAATAGCGCTTGGGTGATCATCTGAATAAGTTCGCTTACGCCATTACCAATATAAATGTTATCTACATCTAAATTATGTAATCCACGTTGTTGGTAATGCTGATAAATAGCCACGCGGGCTGAATAGAGGCCTTTAGAGTCACAGTAACCTTGGGCTGAATATAAGTTGCGGATAATATCGCGGTGCATGTCTTCTGGCATATCAAAACCAAAGGCGGCCGGATTACCTATATTCAATTTTAATACTTTTTGACCTTCGTCTTCCATTTTTTTAGCTTGCGCTAAAACCGGCCCACGAATGTCATAACATACACCTTCTAATTTGTGACTCTTTTTAATATCAGACATTTTTACCTCTTTAGGGCGTATTGACTTTATGGATTAAATTTGTTCAACCTAGGGGCGATTTAATCGCGGCGCGAGATTTGTAACCTAGTGGGCTAAGTAAAAATTGAGTAACAAAGAGAAAATAGCCCCTAGGAAGAACCCTCTGGGCAATGCGTGTTTGGATTTTATGTGTTGTTATCGCCTATTTATGTGGAAAAACCACACTGCATAGGCTCTGCCTAACCTAAAAACCAGACACTCGTTGCAAATTCAATCCCGAAAGATCAACACGCCCTAGTGAATCTTTAGACTAACCTAGTAAAGGCGTAAAATGCCAGTGTATTTAAGCGCTTAATACTGAAATAAATTCACGTTTGGCTTATATCTTTAACGAGATGCTAACCATTCATTTAACTTAGTTTGAGACCCAGTTACTTGAGCCATTAAACTATCAGATGCGTCGATGGCTTCAGCTAAGTTATCTAGGTTTAAATTTTGTTCAATAACACGAGAAACCTCAGCAAGGCTTGAAGCACCAAACTGCGCAGCGTTAGATTTTAAGCTATGAGAATGACGAATAGCCGCTTCTCTGTCTTTTCCAATGGTTGCTAACACTTCAGAGCCTAAACGTTCAAACTCTGAGCAGCAAAAATCAAGTGTATCAGCAAACTGCTCACCCAATAATGATTCCATACTCTCTAATGCTGATGTATCTATATTTATTTCTGTCATATTTTAAGCCCTTAAAACAATCCATGTAAATTACAGTTTAATAGTACTACTTTATATTGATGCGTAAAAAAAACCAACTTAATTACCCTATAAATGTATAATTATGAGGATCATACTGGCAACAAAAAGTTTATTAAATGGCACGCACACTTTGTAATCATTGTAACTTTGCACTTAACACCTGTATTTGCAGCGCAACTACAAATATAAATAACAAAGTTACGGTTATTATTCTACAGCACCCAAGCGAAGAAAAAATAGCAAAAAATACCGCTAAGCTATTGAATTTATGCTTAACTGATTGCCAAATAATCAAAGGTGAAAATAATGATGACTTTGCCATACTAAAAACACTGCCAATCAGCTCAACTGTTTTGCTCTACCCTAACGAAAATGCTATAAATTTAGACGATAGCGTTGAGCAACCAAGTATAAAAAACATCACTCATTTAATAGTGGTTGATGGCACATGGAAAAAAGCCTATAAAATTTTACAGCTCACCACATTGCTAAATCAATTCAAAACGGTCAGTTTTAAACAGTTACCTAAAAATCGTTATGCTATTCGTAAAGCCCCTCGGGCCGACAGCCTATCCACACTTGAAGCCGTCGCGCATAGTTTATTTTTAATAGAGCAGTTAAATCCCGCACCACTTTATAATGTGCTTGATGAATTAATACAAAAACAAACCCAACATATGCCCGAGCACGTAAAAGCACGTTACTTAGATTAAATTTGGCGCCATAAACTTTAATGCGTAATTATCCCAACAGATTAAAACGAGGCTTTACTCGCCAAGGACCCGACTATCGCTTTGACGACCAAGTCGACTTTAGCGATATAAGAGATACCTTTGGCTTTAGGTCAATGGTCGTTGGTAAATGGGTAACCAAAGAAGAGCGCTACATTAGCGCTAATTTAATTTACGATGCGCTGGCCGACCTTGCCCAAATACTGCATTTACCGCCCAAAGCTATTGGCCTGCGCGGGAAGCTTAATTTTGCATTTGGCCATGGTGGTCAAAAAGGCGTGCAAGCGCATTATAATGCAGCCTCTCAAACGCTTGCTCTTGCAAAAAATGCAGGCGGAGGCGCACTTGCTCACGAATGGTTTCATGCGTTTGACCATCATATAAGCGAGCATTTATTTGCAGCAAAACCACGATTTGGTTTTGCCTCAAAACTATGGCTTTCAAACACGCCTAATTTATCGCACCCACTTAATAATGCTTTAAACAATTTTTATAAATATGTATTTTTAAATGAGGATGGTGTGGATGCTAATAGCTTTGTACAAACATGCATAGAACACGATAAAGCACAAAACATGAATTATATGAGCATGCCAGAGGAACTTGCAGCACGTTGTTTTGAAGCGTGTATTGAGCAGCATTCACATATAAAAAATAGCTTTTTGGTGGGAGGCTTACAAAGTAGTAATTTAATATACCCAAACGCTGAGCATATTAATAAAGCAAATGAAGCGCTTAATCAGTATTTTGAACTACTGGGTTACGCGCTTCATAAAATAGACGAGTAAAGCCTATATTTGGTGATTATTTATCGTCACTAATGCGGCTTGCTACCGCACTGCTTTGATCTTTATACTTTGCGTCTTTACGAATGTTGTAAGGGTTTTCGCACGGGCCTGAAAGCATTTCAAAGCTCATTGCACCAATTTTCATCAGGGGGCGAAGTGCCAGTGGTAATTTACCTGAGTTGTAAAACTCTAAAACAATATTACCGCTCCAGCCTGGGTCTATTCGGTGCGCGGTTACATGCACCATTAACCCCAAACGCGCAAGCGATGAGCGTCCATCTAACCAGCCTACTATGTCTGCTGGCAGAGTTACTTTTTCGTGCGTTATAGCAAGTGCAAGTTCACCTGGGTGTAAAAAGAATGCTTCACCTTCATCAAGCACTATTTCTTCACTCATGATTGATTCCATGGCTTTATTTAGCTGATCTTTTGGACCACTTAAATCGACGTATGCCGCGTTGTGTGCATTAAAAGTTCTGAATTTATTACCTAATCGCAAATCGGCAGTTACGCCTGAAATCATGTCATTTGTTGGCGCAGGCTCAATAACAATGCGACCATCGCTTAGGTATTCATTAATATGTGTGTCTGAAAGTCTCATTATTATTTAATCTTCCGTAATCACAATTTCAATTGCATTGTGATGCTGTTGATAATAGAGCGTGCTGGCTATAAGCCTCGCTGCTGCGCTGTATGTTTTGCTTATTGCTGCGTCGTTATCGTTGGCAATAAGTTTTCCTTGCTCAGAATACTCACGTATATCTATTGCAAGAGGAATATGGCTAAGTACGGGTACGCCGTGCTTGTGCGCCAGCTTTTGTGCACCGTCTTTACCAAATACGTGATTAGCTTCACCGCAGTGGCTGCAAATGTAATGGCTCATGTTTTCTATTAAGCCCAGCACCGGCACGTTTACTTTATTAAACATGGCAATGCCTTTTTGCGCATCGGCAAGGGCTAAGTCTTGCGGTGTCGTGACAATCACAGTGCCGCTAGCCGGTACTTTTTGGCTCATTGTAAGTTGAATATCACCGGTGCCCGGTGGCATATCTACAATTAAGTAGTCAAGCTCGCCCCAATCAGTCTCGTTTAGCAATTGGCTAAGTGCGCCTGACGCCATTGGCCCGCGCCAAACGGTGGCATCATCGCTTGGCACTAAAAAGCCAATTGACTGCGCTTTAATGCCGTTTGCATCAAAAGGCTGTAGCTGTTTGTTATCTTTAGTGACGGGCTCTGCGCCCACCAAGCCTAAAAGCATTGGAATAGATGGGCCATAAATATCAGCATCTAAAATACCCACCTTTGTGCCTTCGTTTTTAAGGGCGCCCGCCAAGTTAACAGCAGTAGTCGACTTACCTACTCCGCCTTTGCCTGAGGCAATAAGCACAATATGTTTAATCGCCTTAAACTTAGCTGCCTCTTTAATGATAACCTTGGCGCTAATTGTTACAGACACATTTAAGCTTTCACTTACGTGTTGCTCAACTAAAGGCATTTCTGATTGCCCAGCAAATGGCAGGGTTAATTTAATGTGTAGTGATTTATCGTCATTTTGAGTAATAGTATCAATGAAGCTTTCGTCAATACCGACGGCAAAAGCCGCACTACGATATGCCGCTAAGGCAGTAATAATCGGTTGTTTTTGCACCGATTTAGAAGAGAATAGTTTCGACAGTCCAAACATAGCAATTAAATAGCGTTTCTTTGATGAAAAGTGCCACGGAATTATGTAACATTCAGGGCATTAACACCAGTCAATTAATAAAAATCCATAAGCTGTGCGCACTCTAAGCAGATAGCTTGTAGATAAATTAATGATAATTGCCGTTTGTATAATAAAAACGGCGTTTTATCCTCAATTCGGAATGATTATGACGCAGCGAAAGATCCTGATTACCAGCGCATTACCTTATGCAAATGGCCCTACTCACTTAGGTCATTTATTGGAATATATTCAAACTGATATTTGGTCACGTTTTCAAAAACTACAGGGCCACGAAGCTTATTATGTTTGCGCAGACGATGCCCACGGCACGCCAATTATGCTTAATGCGCAAAAGCAAGGGATCACGCCTGAAGAAATGGTAAAACAAGTGAGCATAGAACGCCAACGCGACTTTGCTGACTTTAATATCAAATTTGATAACTACCACAGCACGCACAGCCAAGAAAACAAAGAATTTAGCGAACTTATTTATAATCGCCTAAACGATGCCGGTCATATTAAAAAGCACACTATTTCGCAATTATTCGATCCAGAAAAAGGTATTTTCTTACCCGATCGTTTTGTAACTGGTACTTGCCCAACGTGTAAGTCTGAAAACCAAAACGGCGACAGTTGTGATTCGTGTGGTGCTACATACAGCCCTACCGAACTCATTAATCCGCGTTCTGTAATGTCAGGTGCAGAGCCTGTACTTAAAGATTCTGAACATTACTTTTTTGACCTGCCAGCATTTGAAGGCATGCTAAAAGAGTGGTTACACTCGGGCACTATTCAACAAGAAATGGCTAACAAGCTAGACGAGTGGTTTACCGATGGCCTGCAACAGTGGGATATTAGCCGTGATGCGCCTTACTTTGGTTTTGAAATTCCAAATGCACCGGGCAAATACTTTTACGTTTGGTTAGATGCACCTATTGGTTACATGGCGAGCTTTAAAAACCTATGTGACAAAAAAGGCATCAACTTTGATGAGTTTTGGGCTGAAGGTTCAGACGCTGAGCTTTATCACTTTATTGGTAAAGACATCATTTATTTCCACAGCTTATTTTGGCCTGCAATGCTAGAAGGTGCTAACTTTAGAAAACCAACTAACGTATTCGCTCATGGTTTTGTAACTGTAAATGGCGAAAAAATGTCTAAATCAAAAGGTACGTTTATTAAAGCGCGTACTTATTTAGATAACTTAAACCCAGAGTACTTACGTTACTACTACGCAGCAAAATTAAGCAGCGGTATTGTTGACCTTGATTTAAACCTAGAAGACTTTGCACAGCGCGTAAATTCAGACCTAGTAGGTAAAGTAGTAAACATAGCGAGCCGTTGTGCTGGCTTTATTACTAAAAAGTTTGATGGCAAGTTAAGCAGCACTATTATGCAACCAGAGCTGTTAGCAGAATTTCAAGCAGCTGCACCTAACATTACAACACACTACGAGAACCGCGATTACAGCCGCGCAATTCGCGAAATAATGGCGCTTGCCGACAAAGCAAACCAATTCATTGATGGCGCAGCACCTTGGGTATTAATTAAAGACGACACTAAGCAACAAGAAGCACACGAAGTGTGTTCCCTTGGTCTTAACTTGTTCCGCGTTTTAATTACTTACTTAAAACCCGTGCTACCAGAAATGGCCGACAACGTACAAGCGTTTTTAAATGACGATCTTGCATGGGACGGTGTACAAAACGCACTCGTAAGCCACCCTATCAATAAATTTAAACCGTTAATGCAACGTGTTGAAATGGATAAAGTAAATAAAATGGTTGAAGAATCTAAAGAAAGCTTAGCGCCAACAGTAACTATTGACCCTAACAGCCCACTTGCAAAAGAGCCAATTAGCGACGAAATAGAGTTTGATGACTTTGCAAAAGTAGATTTACGCGTAGCTAAAATTGCTAAAGCAGAGCACGTAGAAGGCGCAGATAAACTACTTAAGCTAACACTTGATTTAGGCGGCGAAACTCGCCAAGTGTTTGCAGGTATTAAATCAGCATACGCTCCAGAGGATCTTGAAGGTAAGTTAACCGTTATGGTCGCTAACCTTAAGCCTCGTAAAATGCGCTTTGGTATGTCTGAAGGCATGGTATTAGCAGCAGGCCCTGGCGGAAAAGAAATTTATATTCTTAACCCAGATGACGGCTCAGAACCTGGTATGCGCGTAATGTAATATTACTCATACAATAAAAACCGCTGATACATCAGCGGTTTTTTTATGGGCAAAAGCAATGTTTAGTCGTACATTCAATACGAGTGCCTCTGTATTAAATAAAGTGAATTGTAATTATGACCCAAATTTTAGATACCAACAGAACAAAAGTAAGTAGCCAAATAAAGCAACACAAATTAGTCGCCATACTGCGCTTAAAACAACAAACCGATGTAGCACCATTAATTGATTGTTTAGGGCCTGTTTATCTTTCGAGGTTAAATTTGCAGCAGACTGTTTGGTGTTTAGGCAAGGCAGAGCCTATGTAGTGTGGTTATTCCCCATAAATAGGCGATAACGCAGCATAAATGCCAAACAGGCGCTGCCCGAAGGGTTCTGCCTAGGGGCAATTTACTCTTTGTTGCTCGGTTTTTACTTAGCCCACTAGGTTACAAACCTCGCGCCGCGATTAAATAGCCCCTAGATTGAACAAATTTTAATCCTGAAAGGTCAACAGGCCCTAATAAATGCGGGCATAAACTCATTAGAGATCACTTCAAACACACCTGGCTTTGAGCAAGAAATAGCAAAAGCGCGTGCAGCGCATAAAAACGCACTTATTGGTGCAGGTACAATAATAAATACCACCCTTGCCCAGCAAGCTATTGATGCTGGCGCGCAGTTTATCGTAACGCCAAATACCAACAAATTGGTTGTCGAACTCGCCCACCAGCACGGGTTACCCGTACTAATGGGCGCGCTAACACCTACCGATGTAGCAAATGCAATTGAATATAACGCTGATATTATTAAAGTATTTCCTGCTGGCAGTATGGGCGTTGGTTACTTTAAAGCATTAACAGGCCCATTTTCAGAGGCACAACTAATGCCTGTTGGCGGTGTTAATTTAGATAACTTATCACAATGGTTTGAAGCAGGCGCTTGTGGTGCTGCAGTAAGTGGCGATTTTTGTAAGATATTAAATACCGAACAAGAACGTAGTGACCTTACCAAGCTTGTAAAAAACTATATAAGTAAACTGCCTAAATAGGCAGTTATACTTTAACTATAAAATTAATCATCTTTTTTAATTGAGCTTTTTCAATACGCGGTCTTTTCTTGGTAGGTAATAGTTATCGTAATCAAGAGACACTATAACGCGTTCTGCTTTTCCTAATAACTCATTACGCGGAATTAAACCTATGACACGCGAGTCAGCGCTATTGTCGCGGTTATCACCCATTGCTAAATAATAATCATCAGGAATTGTAATTGCATCAAACCCCGATAAACGTGAAGGAATATTTGCCACTCTTATCGAATGCTCTAATCCGTTTAAATCTTCGATTTTATCAAGCGAGTCTATGTTGCTTTGCTTATCTGCATAATTAAGTTTTTTACCATTAATAATGAGCTCATTATTTTCAAGCGCAACGGTGTCTCCTGGTACACCAATTACACGTTTAATTAAACGATTATCGGCAGCTTGTGAGTCAAAAACAATAATATCACCGGTTTGTGGGTCCGCTAGTTTTAGTAATTTTATGTGCGTAAATGGGACGCGAATATCGTAGGCCATTTTATCGGTAAGTATTCTGTCACCTTCTTGAATTGTTGGCTTCATTGAGCCTGTTGGCACTTCGTACCAATCGGCAACAGCGCTTCTAAATACGCTCATCAGTGCAATAAATACGATAAGAGAGCGGTTATTTTTCCAAAACTTATAAACTAATTTCATGCCTATTCCCTTCAATTTAACAAGTCTTTAATTGAGTAACTGTTTATATGACTTTGCTAATTAGCTGCAGTTCAATCAATGATGTAACAAAACATGTTTACTCAAAATATAAATGATCGATTAAATTTAGAGCGTCGTAACATTTAACGAAACCAACGGGTATTAACTTAAAGGAAAATAAAATGTTTAAGAAAATTACTACTGCATTATTGTTTACAACTGCAAGCCTTGGATTTACTACAGCGGCTTATGCTGATCATCACGGTATGAAGAAGAATGTTGTTGAAGTAGCCGTTGAAAATGGTTCGTTTACTACCCTTGTTGCTGCTGTAAAAGCCGCAGGCTTAGTTGAAACGCTACAAGGTAAGGGACCATTTACTATTTTTGCACCAACAGATGCTGCATTTTCTAAATTACCTGAAGGCACTGTAGAAATGCTTCTCAAGCCTGAAAACAAAGACAAGCTAACGGCGGTATTAACTTATCACGTAGTGTCTGGAAAAGTGATGGCAGCCGATGTAATGAAGGTAGATAGCGCTAAAACACTACAAGGCCAATCAGTTATGGTTAAAGCCGACAGTATGGGCGTAATGATAAATGACGCTAAAGTTGTAAAAGCTGATGTAAAAGCAAGCAACGGCGTAATTCATGTTATCGACACAGTACTACTTCCAAAAGAGTAGTCATAAAAGAATAAGCCAAATAAAAAAGCATAAGTAAGTACTTATGCTTTTTTATTTATTTTTTTCATCACATAACAAATTATTGATTTAGTTTTTCTTTCGCTTCTTTTACTTTTTCAAAATCTAAACCAAGTTCGTCAGTCGCTTCTTTAATAAGGTGCGGTTGAGTCATTACTATTGCCATTAGTTGCTGTAGTTTTTCTGGCGGAATACCAAGCTCTTGAACAAGCGCCATTGCCATCATTGGGTTTTGAGTAAACGCTTCAAACAATGCTTTTACTTTTTCGTCGCTTACATTGTGCTCTTTAAGTATTGCTAGTATTGGATTCATTATTAAACCTTAAGTGTTTTTTATAGGGCTTAGTATATGGGCTAAACCCTAAAATTAAAGAGTTACTCTACAAGTAAAACAACTTTACCAGCATTTTCATTACGCTCTAAAATAGCATGAGCTTCGTTTGCGTCGCTCCAAGGCAATGTTTTGTACAGGTTAAAGTCGTACTTTTTAGTGGCAATATCATTGTAAAAACGCGCTACAAAGTCGTCGCGCACCTGGCGTTTAAACTCAATACTACGATTTCTAAGCGTTGAGGCATGAAACGAAATACGTTTGCGTAAAAGCGCGGCAAAATCAACTTCTGCAAAACGTCCATCTAAAAATGCAAGCATTACAATTTGGCAATCCATCGCTGCAATAGCGGCATTTTTATTTAAGTAACTCCCCGAAACAGGATCTACAATTGCATTTGCTGTTAAGTCATTTGCTTTCATATATTCTACAAAGTCGGTGGTTTTGTAGTTAATTGCATGATCGGCACCGAGCTCTTTTGCATGTTGGCATTTGTCATCCGTACCTGCGGTAATAACAACGGTAGCACCTGCGCTTTTGGCCATTTGAATTGCTGCACCGCCCACGCCACTAGCACCTGCATGAATAAGCGCTGTTTGCCCTTTTTGTAATTTACCAAGCTCAAATAACGCGCCAAATGCTGTTAAATACACTTCGCTTATTGCAGCGCCTTCAGCCATTGTTACATCATCGGGTAATTCCATAAGCTGCTTTGCATCAACGGCTACATATTCACTGTAAGCGCCGCCTGAGCACAACGTAAAAATACGTTTGTTTAGCCAAGTGTTATCTACATCTTTACCGAGCTCGGTGACTGTACCCGCACATTCTAAACCTAAAATAGGGCTATCTCCCGCAGGGGCCGGGTACTTACCTTGGCGCTGCATGCTGTCTGCACGGTTTACACCTATTGCTGCAACTTTAACAAGTACTTCATGGCTCTTTAAAACCGGTTTTTCGGTTTCACTAAATGCAAGATTACCATCTTCATGAGAAATATATTTCATTGTTGCTCCAAGTTTAAAAACTGTAATAACATATAGATGGGGATGAACACAGATTCAAACAACCTCAAAAGCGCCAACTTTGTTTGTAAGGATAAACATCGGGTAGATAACCATTATGTACTTGTTGCTGACAACCTTGCCAAAACGTCGCTAAAAACAAGTTACTGTGCTTATTATTAAAATAATTAAACGCAATCTCGTTGGCGCTAAAAAACACCTTAAATTGGCTCGGAAATATATCGTTTTCAGCTATATCAAAATACGAGTTTCTACTTAGCTCTTCAAGTGCATTTTGGGTTTGTGGCACCTCTCTAAAGTTGCAATCGGTTAGTGGGCAAATTTCGTCAAAGTCGTAAAACACCACTCGCCCCCATCGCGTTACGCCAAAGTTTTTCATTAGCATGTCGCCCGGAAATATATTAGCACCCGCTAATTCTTTAATTGCTTTACCGTAGTCATGCATCACTCGTTCTAAGGTTTTGTTATCGCATTGCGTAATATATAAATTAAGCGGGGTCATTTTACGCTCAACATAAACGTGCTTTAAAATAAGTGCCTTGCCAGATATAACCATACTGCTGCCAATTTGGCTTTTCATCTGCTCAAGCAGTTCATCGCTAAAACGGCTTAAATCAAACGCTAAATATCTAAATTCGTGTGTGTCGACCAAACGACCAACCCTATCGGCTTGTTTTACAAAGTTATACTTTTCTTTCACCTGTGCTTTGGTGGCTGTTTTTGGCGCACTAAATTTGTCTTTTATTACTTTATAAACGTAATCTAGCCCTTCAATAGTAAATACCAGCATTACCATACCTGGCGTCCCTGGTGCTGTAACATACTTGAAGTTGGCTGGGCTATTTTTAGTCGTATCAACCTTGTGCCGATAAAACTCAGTTTTGGCGTGCTTTATAAAACCAATGGCGTTAAATAATTCAAAGCGTTGTTTGTGTGGCATTAACACACTTAAGTAATCTACATAACGAGCGGGTTTATCGGTATCAACCATAAAATAGGTGCGTGCAAAACCAAATAATAAACTTAATTGATCGGCGCCCATCATTACAGCATCAATCTTTAGTCCCTCATCGGTATTTAAAATAGCGATAGCAAAAGGCATGTTGTCGCCATTTTTAGCAATGCAGCGCCCAATTAAATAACAGGCTTTGTTTCTAAAAAATAATGAGTTGGCGTATTCAATATACCCGTCATTTAAATTTATAAGTTCGTACACCTGTTTGCATTGCTGCTTAGCGCCTTGCATTAACGTACTTTGTAAAGTGGCTACATCGCGTTCTAACTGGCTAAACGGCACTCTAAATACTTGATTAGTGATAAGCGTTTTAACGGCATTATTAAACCCATTATGTAACGACACCCTACTCACTAAGCTTTCATAAGAGCGCGGCTCACTACGATACTTTGCTTTTAATACAAACAAATGCACAGTACGAATTTTTTTATCGTCCCAAATTGCGCCAAACGTTGAGTTAAAAAAGGTATGCGCAATAGGTTTATTTTCGTGATTTTGTACCATATCGCCATAAATATTTTTAGCTAACTGCCACGTTTGCGGGCAAGTAAGTTCAGCGTAAGCAATTACTCTCACGGCTTCACTCACGTTTTTTACTTCGCGTTCGTAAACCTGTAAACGTTCACGCATAGCACTTTGCACACTGTGGTATTGGCGTTGTTCAAAACGGCTTTGTGCACCCAGTGTAATATTTAAAAATTGCGAAAACATCGCCTCAAATCCTGCAAAAACAGATCGTGCAAGCTTCCTGGCTACAACATGTTGTAGCGCATTATTCGATTGATTTGTTAACCTATTTTGCATAAATACAGCACTTATATTGATGCCAGTTATGGCGGTTATTTTTTATTAATGGTTTACACCTTAGCAAGCAGGCTTTAATTTAGATAATTAATAAAGCATATAATTTAAATTGATCATATGAATATAAGAAACGTCGACCTCAACTTATTAGTGTACTTAAATGTACTCATTGATGAAAAAAGTGTTTCAAAGGCTGCCAATAAACTTGCGCTTACACAACCTGCTATGAGTAACGCATTAAAACGTTTACGCGATTTATTTGACGACCCGCTACTTGTGCGTGCCGCAGGCTCTATGACACCAACAGCAAAGGCACTTGCATTAAAGCCTGAAGTGGAGGCGCTCTTAAAAATGGCCGAAGCAATTACGCAGCCTAGTGATCAATTTAACCCTGCAACCGCAGAAGTTACGTTTAGAATAATGGCAAACGACTACATAGAGTCGACCTTAATAGCCCCTTTTATAACCGCGCAGCTTAGTAAAAGTCCTGGTATTAATTTTGACGTATTAAGCCCAAGCGACGTTAACCTGCAAGACATGGAAAAAGGCACTATTGATTTAGCAATAAACCGCTTTAATGGCCTACCACGCTCGTTTCATCAAGCCAGTGTTTGGCGCGATAATTACTGTTGTTTAACCCATCCTAAAAATACATTTTTACACCAATCAGGGTTAGAAGACTACTTACAAAAAGAACACATTTGGGTAAATCGTGCCGGCTGGGGGCCAGAGGCCGCTGTTACTAATAAATCGGGAAAGCAAAAATTAGGCTGGGTAGACGAAGCGCTTTGGCAGCTAGAACAAACTCGTAAAATTCGTGTGTTCACTCGCCACTATATGGTTGCAAGCCTGCTTTGCCAATCAGAACAACTTATTGCCACACTACCACGCAGGCAGGCTAAGTTATTAGCTTCTCATACTGATTTAGTAATCAGCTCTGTGCCATTTCAAATAGTGCCTATTGAGGTAAAAATGATATGGAGTCCACTGCTACACCATGCGCCAGCACATCAATGGTTAAGGCGTGAGTTGTTAGCATTTGCTAAAACGATTGCAGATAGGTAATTTATTATTTTCATCACACCAAGCATCGGAGATTTCACTGTCGCGCATGGTGTTCAGCTTTACTTTTTTGTAAAAAATATAATGATAAACAAACTTAATAATAAGAATAACGATACTGCAAATAAAATTTTTGCTGTATTTCAAAAATCCTATGCTATTGAGGCTAAACTGATCGGCGCGCTTAACTTTCCTCCTTTAGCGCGTAATATTAAAGGTATAGAAAAGTCAGAAACAACCTTTTATAGCTACAGCGAAAATGAATGCTTAGCAGCAGTTATTGAAGTAGATATAAACAACGAGTGTCTAGATATTTGTAGTTTAACCGTTGATCCTAGCTATTTTAAAAAGGGTATCGCAAGTAAGCTAATAAATTATGTTTTAGCAATGGATGATTTATCTCATGCAATAGTGGAGACTGCAGTTGCTAATACTCCTGCAATAAACTTATATAAAAAGCATGGTTTCGTGGAATTTAAAAAATGGACTCCTTCACATGGTATTGAAAAGCTGGCTATGTCGGTCGTAATTTAAATCAGTATTTCAAAATAGGTAATTTATAAATGGATAGTGCATCAATAATTGCGTGGAGTGTTTTGTTTGGTGGCATAGGTATTGGCTACCTTACTTACGGGCGAAGAAAAAAAGCCGTAGTACCACTTTGTATTGGTTTATCGTTATTAGTGTTTCCGTACTTTATGACCAGTGTAAGTATGTTGCTTATTGTAGGCGCTATTTTAGTTGCCATTCCCTACTTTGTTAAAATTTAACATTACTACTGTTATTGCTAAGGCTAAATAAAATATACACGAAAAATAAAAAAGCATCATGGTATTCAACTTTGGGAAAATACCATGGCGCTTTTGGGGTAGTAGAAATAGGAATGTACCTATACTGTATGACTAGCAAGCTTAGTACCAACTTCATGAAACAATTAAAGTTCAATAAAAACAATTAATTAATATATCTTCTCGATACCTCTTTTATTTCCCTTGTTCCAGTTTTGTGCACGCTGCCACGAATTTGCACCAAATTAATTGGCATTATTTAAGGTTGTTTCAGCATTCTATTAACCATTAAATCTTATTATTGATAAAATCAATATCAGTTATTGAAAACAACAATTTTATTAATAATGCACTTAGCGCTAGAGTGAAGTTAAGCCAACAAACTAAGAGTAATTATTATGACAACAACTTCTTTCACACGCCAAGATGGATTATTCATCGATGCTGACTTGCATCAGTTCATTGAAGAGCAGTTATGCACTAAAGCTAACACCACAGAAACTTACCAAGCATTAGCTACTTTAGTTGATGAGTTTGGTTGTAAATGCCGTAAAACAAAACATCAACCAGATGATGTATTAGAAGTTGATACATTATTAAATGCATACCAACTTAAAAATCATCCACTTTGCCATGTTGATGCACAAACTACGGAAGCCGTTTTAGACGAATATTGCTGCCAGGTTCCTGCAATTATTGTTGTTGCATTAATGGATACGCTTAGTGGTACTCAGTGCGATGAACCTGAGGCACATGAGATTTATCATCGTGCAGCGCAGTTAACCAACCGCCCTTGTATGCACAGAGTAAAAACTGCTTCAGCAGCTTAATAATGGAAGTGCTTAAAAGTGCTCGATAACCTTTTGTGCGAAGTCTGTGCAGCTTAAGGTTGTCGAGTTATGAATACGTGAGTTATCGGTGTGCTCTTGCGCTAAATCAAAGGTTACTTCACCGCTTTTAAATGTTTGCTCTAACGCATTTTCTATGAGTAATGCGGCTTCGTTCCACCCCATAAATTTAAGCATTAATACCGCACTTAAAATACTACTGCTGGGGTTTGCTTTATTTTGCCCTGCTATACGTTCAAACGTGCCATGCGTAGGCTCAAAAAATGCGACATCGTTATTTAAATTTGCAGCGGGCATTATGCCAACACCGCCAACTTGTGCACTGAGCATATCTGCTAAAAAATCGCCATTTTGATTAGTCGTCACCACTATATCAAATTGCTCTGGGTGCATTAAACATTGCTGCAGCATGTTATCGGCTATGACTTCTTTAATAATTAAGGGAGCTTGGTGTGTTCGCTCTATTTGCAACCAACGCCCATTTTCATGTGCAGTGGCATTAAATTCGTTTTGTGCAAGTGCAAACCCCCAACGCTTGAATGCCCCATCGGTAAATTTAAGTACATTACCTTTATGCACTAGCGTTAACGATTCACTATCGTTTTTAAGTGCATAGTTAATGGCATAACGCACTAATCGCTCAGAGCCTTCTTTGGATATATTTTTAATACCAATTCCGCACTCTTGTGAAAACCTTAACCGGGTTACACCCATTTCCTCACATAAAAAATCGAGCATTTTTTCACTTTCTACACTGCCTGCTTGCCACTCAATACCTGAGTACACGTCTTCGCTGCTATCACGAAGTACTGTTATGTTTGTTAAAAAAGGATTTTTTAAAGGAGAAGGAAGTGCGCTAAAGCCTTTTATAGTGCGCATATTTACAAACAAATCCATTTCTTGCCTGAGTGCAACATTAAGCGATCGAAATCCACCACCCAGTGGTGTGGTTAACGGCCCTTTTATGGCAATTTTACATGCACGTACTGCGTTAATTGTTTCTTGTGGAAACCAATCACCGTCATACAGCTTTGCGGCCTGCTCGCCATTATAAACTTGCATCCAATGAATTTTCCGTGCGCTTTTATAGCAATGCGCAATTGCACTATCAACAACGTGGCGCATTACCGGCATAACATCTAGACCCACGCCATCGCCATCAATAAAAGCTATGATAGGTTCTAACGGTATTTGCCAGTCTCCTTGTGCATCAATAGTGATATTTTGGCCGTGCTCAGGAACTTGAATATGCTGATACGTCATGGCTAAAACCTAACTTAAAATAACGATTAATTGATTAAACCATGCTTAGCTAGGAGTGTCTGTATTTGTACTTTTATAGTTACTATCATTTTAAAAAATAAAGAATTAGGCGTGATTATTTATCCATTTAGTTGGTCTTGTATATTAGGATTTTCGTACCAGTTATTAATTACAGTGGAGCATTTTAATGAAATTCTTTTTTGTACTGCTACTATCAATTAGCTCTTTTAACGCATTAGCCCTTGAAGTAGTCATACATAACCTTAGCTCGCTCTCAAGTAATGCTCAAAACACAGTATCTACATGGGTTAATCAAAGTGTTGAAAAAACACAAAATACACTGGGACCTTTAAAACAAACCACATTGCCTATTTATTTAAAACCACAATATTTTGCTTTTGAGCCTGTGCCTTGGGCTACAGTTAAACGCAATAACCCCGATGGGCTTGAACTACATATAGATCGCTACGCTAGTCTCAATGCATTCACTAAAGATTGGACGCTATACCATGAACTTTCGCATTTATACTTGCCGCTACTTCCCTACTCCGGTTTTTGGCTAAGTGAGGGTTTTGCCAGTTATATGCAAAACGTAATAATGCGTGACAGCGGTATAATTACCCAGCCGCAGTTTGTACAACGTTTAAATGCAGGATTTGATCGTGCCCGCCTGCAAGCCAAAACTAAAACACAGCCACTTAATAAGCTCTCTGCTGATATGTGGAAACAACGTGCCCAACAACGTGTTTATTGGACTGGTGCAGCTTTTTTTGCCCAGGCTGATTTAGAGCTACAAAAACAAGGTTTAACTGTGGCGGGTATAATAAAACAGTATCAAGTATGCTGTAGACCCGCTCGTTCAAATGCTAAAACATTTATAAAAGAGTTAGATAAGCTATCCGGTAGTAGCGTTTTTTCAACGCTATATGCAAAATATAATACTCGTACTGATTTTCCTGATATTAGTAAAGAGCAGCTAAACACGCTTTAAAAGCTGCTCTGTTTTATATAGTTACTATATTCAACAAGCCCTTGCGCGTTAAAGTTGGTTGAGTACTTGTTCATAAAACCATGCAAAAAATTTGTTTTATAACACTTAACATTCGCTTTGGTGCTTAAAGCTTTAATAACTTCATCAACATTAAAGTGACTCTCACTCGCTGGAAATATAAACTCATAGGGTACTTTTGCATCTAACGCTAAATAATTACGAATTTGCGACGGATAAAAGCCAATTAACTTTTTAAGGTGTGTATTGCCTGTTAATAACTGTGCCCGCCATGCTGCACTTGCCCCTGCACTAAAAGCAATACACGTGGTTGGCACTTTTAAGCCTTCAAAGCATTTTTGAAGTTTGTCGGTGTATTTATCATGGCCACACTGCTGCATAAAATTATTGTAACTATCTTGTTCATTTTCAATGGCTTGAATCTTGTTATTGAAAGGGTCAACAATAGCTATATGTGGACTAATTGCCTGTGATAACCTTCTTAAAGCAGGGGTTAAACCATAAATATCACTCACTATTAGGTAATTCATACTTATCCTTTGGTAACTAAAAATGGCTATTGTAAGCAGTTGATAAGATTTATTATAAATATTTTTACAAAAATAGCTTGCACACAATTTATATATAAGTTACCTTCCCTCTCTGGTTTAAAGAAACCGCCGCGGTTAACCATTTACCCTGATCCAGTAAGCCCCGCAAAACGTATATTTGAAAGCTAAGTTATTGTACGGCGAGAACCCCTTGAATAATACCGAGATGATTTTTTACTATCATCGCAAAAGTGTCATAAAGATCGTCAACACTGTAATGAAGCTAAACACAACATCGTTAATTTATTAACTGCAATTTGCTATAAAAATATAGCGCAGAATAAATAACAAGAATAAAGTGAGTTTTATTATGTCTTATAAATATAATGGGTCTATGATCCAAATCGCACATCCAGTGCAATCAATTTCAGTAAACAAACATCGTGTAATCTTTAGTGATACGCAAGGTTTAAAAAATGCATTGTTTCAAAAAGCGAGTGATGCGCGCCAGTTTGTTAAGTGGCTAAAAGCTAACTAAACAACACATAACTTTAATTGCCTTTTTATTATTGCAATTATTGATAAGATATTATGCCAGCCTCGTTGCTGGCATTTTACTTTTTAGCTCTTTATTGGTTACAATAGTTTTACAATAATAATTACTGGTAGCTGTTGTAATGCTCCGTATATTTTTAACCTTCTTACTCTTTTTCAGTTTGAGCCCAATAAGTAATGCGAGAACCATAAACTGGCTAGCGCATGACTTTGCACCCTACTATATTTTAAATGGCCAATATCAACACCAAGGCCGCGACGAAAGCATAATTTCATTACTTGAAAAACAACTGCCTAATATTACCTTTAATCGAATGCTTATTCCCTCAGGTAAAGTAATTCAAGAACTGTCTAATAATTCACACAATGCGTGCGCACTATCGCTTTATAAAAACGATTACAGAAAAAAGCATATTTACTTTACAGACGAGAGCTCAACAACGGGTCTTTCACCTTCAATTGCCATGCACAAGAGATTAGCCAAAGCGCTAAATATAGCGGACTCAAATGAAGTCTCGTTATTGGATTTAATACAAGATAAAAAACTAACTCTTGGAGTCTCTATGAGCCGCTCTTATGGCCAAGAGATAGATACATTGATAAACAGTACGCCCAATATAGATTTAGTAATTAGACCCACTCGCGATAGCCTAGCGAGCCTTACATATATGCTTAACCTAAAACGAATTGATATTTTGCTGGGTTACCCAAGCGAGCATTACTATTTAGCTAAATCAATGCACTTTGCAGAAAATTTAACGCAGCGTCCATTAACTGAATCACCCGCGTTAAGTTATGGTTTTATTGGTTGTACTAAAAACGAGCAAGGCGCAGAAGACATTGCCATTCTTAATGAGCAGCTCAAAGTCATTAAAAAAACGCAGGCTTATAACGATTTGCTCATGCGCTGGTTACCTGAGCATTTAAGGCCGCTATTACAGTCACGTATAAATAGCGCAAAATAAGCAAATTCGAAGTCGCTTAATTTGAGTTTCTGTTAAGCAAAAAAAACGCCACAGTAAGTGGCGTTTTTATATTTAATAATGGTATTACTGACGAACGCCTTCTATTGATAAAATAATATCAACATGAGTAGATGCAGGTCCTAAGTTGTAATCTATACCGTAATCGGTAAGTTTAAGGCTGGTTTCGCCCTCAAAACCTACGCGATAGCCCCCCCACGGATCTTTACCTTCGCCCACTTTATCTATTTCAAAGGTAATAGTGTTAGTTACGCCGTGCAGCGTAAATTCGCCGGTTACGTCGGCCTCTTCACCATCTTCATCAAATTTAATGCTCGTGCTTTTAAATGTCGCTTTTGGGTATTTATCCACATTTAAAAAACCTTTACCATGTAAGTGCTTATCACGCTCTGCATGGTTAGAATCAAGGCTTGTGGTATCAATATTTACCATAATCTTTGATGCATCAGGGTTTTTAGCATCATAACTAAATGTGCCGTCAAAAGTATTAAAACGACCATATAACCAGCTGTAACCTAAGTGTTTAATTTTAAAGTTAACAGACGCGTGCCCGCCTTTTGTATCAATTACATAATCAGCTGCATTAGCGGCTGTTGCCGATAGCATCATTGCAGCCGAAACGGCTGTGCTTACTAATAGTTTTTTCATTTTAATCATCCTTTAATGGTTTGATCATTCTGATTAAGGTTTTATCTTTGTCGATAAAGTGATGTTTTAACGCCCCTAGTGCATGAAGTACTGCAAACCCTATTAATGTGCATGCACCATAATAATGTACTTTTCCTGCAATATCGGCTTGGTCACCAAAAGTAAAATCAAGCGCTGATACGTTAAATAAGGTAAACACTTCTATTGGACGTCCGTCTGCGGTTGATATCAAATACCCTGCAACAACAATAACGGCCAAAATAATATACATAACAATATGCGCCGTATGCGCTAAGTGGCTCATGCCTTTACTTTCACCTAATGGTTTAGGTTGTGTAGATAAAGCACGCCATAAAATTCTAAATAAAAATACGGCCACAAGCGTAATACCAATGCTCTTATGTAAATCGAGCGAGCCTTTATACCAGCTATCGTAATAAGTAAGCTCAACCATATATAAACCCAAACCAAACAAGCCAAAAATAGTCAGTGCCATGAGCCAATGTAAAATAATGGCGACAAGCCCGTATGATGAAGGTGTATTTTTAAACATGTGTGATTTCCTATAATGCTATAACGCTACAATATAGTGCACAGCCGTAAATGAAAATAACATTTACAAACACTTTACGTGCGTATACGCACAGAACTTTGATATTCAAAGTCAGTTTTAAAAGGAGAGGATTAAACAGATAAGTTTATAGGGTGGATTGCTCGCTTAAGCTGACATAAATTAAGCTCTCAGGGCTTACTTGCAAACAGGTAACAAGTCCTTCTTTAATTAGCTCTAGCATAGCAATAAAACTAACGACTACACCACTTCGCCCTTCATTTGGCGTAAAAAGCGCATTAAAAACCACCGCCGAATTTGCTTGCGATAATTGCTGTAATATTTGACTCATTCTCTCTCGCGTTGAGAGTACTTCAGCAGTAATTTGGTGATGTTCAAACGTTTGTGCGCGTGCCATTACATCACTCAACGCCAGCATTAAGTCTTTAAGTTCAAGTTCGGGGAGGTTTTGACTTGTGTCTTCACGTATTGGCATAGCGGCATGCGCTATAAAAATATCACGACCAACACGAGGAATGTCATCGAGATTTTCAGCGGCTTTTTTAAATAGCTCATATTCTTGTAAACGCTTAATAAGCTCAGCGCGAGGATCTTCTTCCTCTTCTAGCTCTTCGTGTACAGGTAATAATAAGCGCGACTTAATTTGTGCAAGTAACGCAGCCATTACTAAATATTCACCAGCAAGTTCGAGTTGAAACTCGGTCATCATTTCAACGTAACTTACGTACTGCTCTGTAATACTAAAAATAGAAAGTTCGAGCACATCAAGCTTATGCTTTTTAATTAAGTACAGCAGTAAATCGAGCGGACCTTCAAAAGTTTCTAATATTATTTCGAGCGCATCGGGCGGAATGTATAAATCTTCGGGTTTGTCTACAACCGCTTTACCATGCAAAAAAGCCAGTGGCAGCTTTTGCTGCACTGGCTTTTCGATATATTTAATATCAGCGGTACTTTCGCTCACGCTTTATTACTCAAACGGGCTTGTATCACCACAGCCAACACGCAATATTTTAACGTCATCTTCCGACAGATCGATTACTGTTGTTGCTTGCTCTGGCAAATAACCACCGTGAATAATTAAATCAACATGCTTATCTAATCGCTCTAAAATTTCATCAGGATCTGACTCTGTAAACTGCTCACCTGGTAAAATTAAAGAACACGACATTAACGGCTCGCCAAGTTCGGCAAGTAACGCACAGGCTATTGGATGCTCAATTACACGCATGCCAATGGTTTTTTTCTTGTCGTTTAATAAACGCTTAGGAACTTCTTTTGTTCCTTTAAAAATAAAGGTATAAGGCCCTGGCGTATTATTTTTAATAAGTCTAAATAATTGGTTATCTACACGTGCGTAAGTAGATAACTCCGATAAATCACGGCAAACTAGCGTAAAGTTATCGTTTTTTTCAATACCACGAATACGCTCTATGCGCTCTTTGGCTTGCTTGTTACCAATATTACAACCGATGGCGTAGCCCGAATCAGTTGGATAAACAACAACGCCGCCTTGTTTAATAATATCAACGGCTTGACTAATCAATCTCGGTTGCGGGTTATCAGGATGAATATGAAATAATTGACTCATGTTAATGCCCCTTCTTCTCCTTCCCAAGCTTGCCAAACACCTTGGCAGTCTTTAGGTAGGTATAAATTTTTGCCAAGCTCTAAATAGCTTGTCGGAAAATGAAAATCAGACCCTTGTGAGCAAAGTAATTCGTACTCACGACTGAGTTCACCTAAAAATTGACGTTCGCTTGGCGCCTGTTGAGGTTGTGCAACTTCCATTGCGTCCCCTCCTACACTTTTAAATTCTACTAATAACTTACGTAGCCACTTATTTGACATTTGATAGCTACTTGGGTGCGCAAGTACCGCAACACCACCAGCGGCATGAATAGCCTCAATGGCAGTTTGCATAGTGCACCAGCAGCTTGGTACGTAGCCTGTTTTGCCACGCCCTAAGTACTTTTTAAAAACACCCGGAAAATTTTTGGCAACGCCGCGCTCTATTAATGCGCGTGCAAAATGGGCACGTGTAATTTGCGCGTCTTTTGCCAGCTCTTTAGCTTGCTCGTATATGCCATCAAAGCCATTTTTTGCAAGGCGAACACCAATTTCTAGCGCTCTATCTTCTCGCTTTTGCTGCTGAGCTGATAATAAAGAGGTAAGGTCAATATTATTAATATCAATATTTAAACCCACAATATGAATTTCAAAACTTTCCCATTTGGTAGATACTTCTGTGCCCGTAATTAATGAAAGCGGTAATTTTTCGGCTTCAATAAATTGCTGCGCAGGCTTAATAGCCGCCACAGTGTCATGATCGGTAATAGCAAACACATCAATATTTCTATCAACAGCGCGATGCAATAATTCTTCAACCGTTAAACGCCCGTCTGAATGTGTGGTATGGCTATGTAAATCATATTTTATCAAAAGAAAACTGCTTAAAATTAAGGGTTAATGGTGTTTATGTAAGTATAACAACTTTTTTGACTAAATTGTTTTAAATAAACACTTGACACAAAAGCATAAGATACGTTTTACTGTAGCCACTTTCAGACACATTAAGAATTAACAATAATGATCAATTCAAACTTAAACACTATTTGGTGGTGGCACTCGTAATTATCGGGTGATGAATTGTCGTGTCTAACAAAAATTCAAAACCCGCAACTATGCGGGTTTTTTTATAACTAAATTTTACGAAACGTATACGTTAAAAATATTTAATAAATTTTGAGGCAGAAAAACATGAATAACGGTCTTACTCTTACACATCGTTGGTGGTGGCGCCTGATATAGCGGGACGGTAATGATCTGTTTGTAATTTAGATATCGTTATTCAAACCCCGCATTGCTAAAGCATTGCGGGGTTTAATTTTTTGAGGGAATGAGGTTTGATTTTTAGTCATATAACTACCACACCAGGCGAAGTAACAAGCATTACGCAAGTACGCGACTATATTAGTAGTCCTCTTGCATTATACGCGGCACTTGATAAGCCTAACTCACTACTGCTTGAATCGGCTGAGATTGATTCTAAAGACAGTGTAAAAAGTTTAATTTTAGTCGACTGTGCCCTGCGGATTGTATGCCAAGGTAAAACAGTAACCGTTACTGCAAAGTCAAATAACGGGCAGCAACTGCTTAGCTACTTACATGCTAATGTTAAAAGCTGTACAGCCACGCTAAACGATACAACACTAACGCTTGAGTACATGAGTGCAAACAATGATATTGACGAAGCAAGTAAGTTGGTTGCAGACAATGCATTTAGCGCTCTTCGTACGTGTATTAACAGTATTAAAAGCACAACTAACAATCCATTTTCGTTATTTTTAGGCGGTGTATTTGCCTACGATATGGTCGCAAACTTTGAGCAGTTAAGTGATGTGCCTGATGGCGAAAACACATGCCCTGATTACGTATTTTATTTAGCCGAAACGCTAGTTGTTATTGATCATCAAAAACAAACAACTGAACTCATTGGTAATGTGTTTAATGGTCCAGACGTACATGCTAACTGCTTTGAAGTAGGTAAAGAGCTAGAACGATTAAATACACTGTGCGATAACGCTTCAGAATTTAGTGCGGATATGCAAAGTGGCGAATGTGAGGTAAGCGTTGATATAGACGATGACACTTACTGCGAGCAAGTGGTTAAGCTTAAAAAGAATATTGTTGATGGTGATATTTTTCAGGTAGTGCCGTCGCGAACATTTTCACTACCTTGTCCTGATCCCCTGCACGCTTATAGCCAACTTAAAAAGCAAAACCCTAGCCCGTATATGTTTTATATGCGCGATGAAGACTTTGCATTATTTGGCGCGTCTCCTGAGTCGGCCCTTAAGTACGACGTAAGTAATAAGCAAGTAGAAGTATACCCAATTGCGGGGACTCGCCCGCGTGGTAAATTTGCTAATGGGCAAATTAACCCAGACCTAGACAGCCGCATTGAGCTTGAACTAAGAAACGATCAAAAAGAGCGCGCCGAGCATTTAATGCTTGTCGATTTAGCCCGTAACGACGTAGCACGTATTAGTGTTGCAGGTACTCGCTTTGCTAAAGAGCTATTAAAAGTAGACCGCTATTCACAAGTAATGCATTTGGTGTCACGCGTTGTTGGTACACTCAAACCCGAGCTTGATGCACTGCACGCTTACCAAGCATGTATGAACATGGGCACGCTTGTTGGTGCACCAAAGGTTCGTGCTGCTGAGCTTGTTCGTCAAACAGAAGGTAAACGTCGTGGTAGCTATGGCGGCGCAGTAGGTTACTTAACCGGTGATGGCGCAATGGATAGCTGTATTGTTATTCGCTCAGCTTTTGTTAAAAATAATAAAGCATATGTGCAAGCCGGTGCCGGTGTGGTGTTTGACTCAGATCCTATTTCAGAAGCAAACGAAACCCGCGCTAAAGCACAAGCGGTTATCACCGCCATAAAATCTACGTATAAGGCGGTATAAAATGAGTAAAGCGAATCCTATTAAAATCTATTTTTTAGATAACTTTGACTCATTTACATACAACCTTGTTGATGAGCTGACGATGCTTGGCTGCGAACTGGTTGTTTACAGAAACAACATTAGCGCTGAGGTTATTTTTAACAAAATGCGTCAAGAGCAAGGCCAAGTGCTATTAGTACTTTCGCCAGGTCCTGGCACACCAAGCGATGCAGGCTGTTTAATGGAGCTTATTGAGCTCTCTAAAGGTCACTTCCCAATGCTAGGCATTTGTTTAGGCCAGCAAGCATTAACACAAAGTTACGGTGGAGTAATCGGTCACGCGGGTGAAACCGTACATGGTAAGTCTTCAATTATTAATTTAGGCGATCATCCTGTATTTGATGGTATGGGCAATACAATGCCAGTTGCGCGTTATCATTCATTAATGGCAACAAAAGTGCCTGATAATATTAAGGTAATTGCCCAGTACGAAGATATCCCTATGGCTATATATCATCATGATGACAACGCATTGGGTTACCAGTTTCATCCAGAATCAATACTAACGCCAAACGGCGCAATGCTACTTCAGCAAAGTGTCGCTTACTTAACACGCGCTAAATAAAAGAGGACATTATGAGTACACAACCAGAACAACCCATAAATGTTCAACACGCTATTGAGCAACTAATTACTGGGCAATCATTAAGCTACGCAGACGCCAAAGCGCTTTTTGATGAAATAATGCAAGGTAATATGAGTGAAATTGAGCTAACCGCCCTACTTATAAGCCTTAAAATTAAAGGCGAAGTAAGCGACGAAATTGCAGGCGCTGCGGCCTCAATGCGCGAAAACGCCGTTGCTTTTACTACCAGCAGTACGCAACTTGCCGATAGCTGTGGCACTGGTGGCGATGGCTCAAACACAATTAATATAAGTACAACGGCTGCAATTGTTGCCGCTGCTGCTGGTATTAACATGGTAAAACATGGTAATCGCAGTGTATCGAGTAATTCAGGCTCAGCCGATTTACTCAAAGCCCTGGGCATTAATATAGATATGAGCCCAGAGCAAGCAGCAAAGTGTCTTGAGCAAACCAATTTTACCTTTTTGTTTGCACCGCACTACCACAGTGGCGTACGCCATGCGATGGGCGTACGAACAGCGCTTAAAACACGCACTATTTTTAATATTTCAGGCCCACTTGCTAACCCAGCGGCACCTGATGTGCAATTGTTAGGTGTATATAACGAAGCGTTGTGTATGCCAATGGCACAAACACTTAAAACCCTTGGCACAAAGCGCGCTATGATTGTTCACGGCTCGGGCACTGACGAAATAGCTCTGCACGGCCCAACAACGGTAGTTGAGCTAAATAATGGCGAGCTTACACAGTACACACTAAACCCAAGCGACTTTGACCTTGCAAACTATTCACTTGAACAACTCGCTGGTGAAGGCCCACAATACAACGCAAATGCTAGCCTCGCCATCTTGCAAGGCAAAGGCACAGATGCACATAATGCTGCTATTGTGGTTAACGTAGCTGCTCTTTTATACCTAACAGGTAAAGCAGAAACGTTAAAAGAAGGGGCAAAACAAGTACAAACATTATTAAGTTCAGGGCAAGCCATGAACACACTAAGTGCAATTATTGAGGTAAGTAATGGCTAATGTATTAGACAAAATTGTTGCTGATAAAAAATTAGAACTAATTGAGAGAAAAGCTGCACGTCCGCTTGAAAGCTTTAAGCATCTTACAGTGCCTACAAGTCGTAGCTTTTATAAAGCACTTGCAGCACCTGGCACTCAGTTTATTTTAGAGTGTAAAAAAGCATCGCCTTCAAAAGGGTTAATTAGAGACCCGTTTGATTTAACTGAAATTACTTCAGTTTATAAAAAATATGCTACCTGCATGAGTGTGTTAACTGATGCTAAATATTTTCAAGGCAGCTTTGACTACCTCGAATTTGTGCGCAGCCAAGTAGAACAACCGCTTATCTGTAAAGACTTTTTTATAGACGAGTACCAAGTGTATATGGCACGTATTTATGGTGGTGACGCTATATTACTGATGCTTTCGGTACTCGATGACGAAAGCTATAAAGCACTGCATGCTGTTGCCGATTCACTTAATATGTCGGTGTTAACCGAAGTAAGTAATGAAGAAGAAGTACACCGCGCACTTGCGCTTGATGCACAAATTATTGGCATTAATAACCGCGACTTACGTGATTTAAGTACCAATTTAGCCACTACCGAAAAACTACGAAAACTTATTCCAGCAGATAAAGTGGTTATATCGGAATCGGGGATTTACACCCATCAAGACGTGAAACGTTTAGCTCCATTATGTGATGGCTTTTTAATTGGCAGCTCACTTATGGGCGAGCGTAATTTAGAGCAAGCATGTCGCCGTGTAATTTTAGGTGACAATAAAGTATGTGGTTTAACGCGTAGCCAAGATGCACAAGCGGCATATCAAAACGGCGCTGTATACGGTGGCTTAATCTTTCATCCTAAATCGCCACGCTATGTCGATTTAGATTGTGCAAGAGAGCTGAGCCAAAGCGCACCACTTAACTTTGTTGGTGTATTTGTAGATGCTCCCATTGAGCAAGTTGCTCAATACGCAAGTGTGCTAAAATTAGCGGCAGTTCAATTACATGGCCAAGAAAGTGACGATTACATTGCTGAGTTGCGTACACAGTTACCAACTAATTGCGAAATTTGGAAAGCCCAAGCAATAAAAGATGCATTACCAACGCCTGTAAATGGGGTTGATCGACACCTTTACGATACGCACAGTGATACACAAGCTGGCGGTACTGGTAAAGCATTTGATTGGTCGGTGCTTAGCGGCGCAACTACACCATTTATGCTCGCTGGAGGCTTAAATCCAGACAATATTAAAGATGCGCTTTTTAAAGGTGCCTTAGGCCTTGACTTAAACTCAGGCGTTGAAGAATCTGCGGGTAAAAAGTGCCCTAACAAATTACATAATGCTTTCACAAGCATCAGAAATTATTGAGGTTAAAATGCAAAATCCAGCTTATTTTGGCGAGTTTGGCGGTATGTTTGTACCCGAGTTACTTGTCCCTGCGCTTAAGCAGTTAGAAAATGAATTTAACAAAGCACAAAAAGATCCTGAGTTTCAGGCAGAGCTAAGTAAATTATTAAACGAGTATGCGGGTCGTCCTACCCCACTTACTTTAACGCGCAATTTAGTTAAAAATCCAAAAGTAAAACTGTACCTAAAGCGTGAAGACTTACTACACGGCGGCGCACATAAAACGAACCAAGTACTTGGTCAGGCGTTACTTACTAAGCGTATGGGTAAAAAACAAGTTATTGCTGAAACAGGTGCCGGTCAACACGGTGTTGCAACAGCGCTTGCATGTGCCTTACTGGGTTTAAAATGTCGTATTTATATGGGCGCAAAAGACGTTGAACGTCAGCAACCTAACGTATTTAGAATGAAGTTAATGGGCGCAGAGGTTATTCCGGTAACAGCGGGTTCTGGCACATTAAAAGATGCCGTAAACGAAGCGCTACGTGACTGGTCAGCAAACTATCAAGACGCGCATTACTTGCTAGGTACTGCTGCGGGTCCTCACCCATTCCCAACAATTGTACGTGAGTATCAAAAAATTATTGGTGAAGAAGCCAAGCAACAAGTCCTTAAAGCCGAAGGTCGTCTACCTGACGCGGTTATTGCCTGTGTGGGCGGTGGTTCAAACGCAATTGGTATGTTTACCGACTTTATTGATGAGCCAGGCGTTAAATTAATTGGTGTTGAGCCCGCTGGTAAAGGTCTTGATACAAATGAACACGGCGCAACAATTTGTAAAGGCACTAAAGGTATATTACACGGTACTTATACGTATATTATGCAAAATGATGATGGCCAAATTGAAGAGTCTTACTCGGTATCAGCGGGTCTTGATTACCCAGCTGTTGGTCCTCAACATGCATTTTTACACGAAACTGGTCGCGCGCAATACGTTGGCATTACAGATACTGAAGCGCTAGATGCGTTTCAATCACTTGCTAAAAATGAAGGGATCATTCCGGCACTTGAATCAAGCCATGCGTTAGCTTATGCACTTAAGTATGCAGAAGAGCAAACCGAACAAAGCGTTATAGTTATTAATTTAAGTGGTCGTGGCGATAAAGATTTAGCACACGTTCACAATGTACTATCTGAAAGAGGTCAGCTATGAGCCAAGTAAAAACGGATCGTTACGGCAAAATGTTTGCAGCGCTTAACGAGCAAAAACAAGGTGCATTTGTACCATTTGTAACAATTGGCGATCCAGGCAAAGCGCAAAGCATTGCGATTATTAAAAGCCTAATTGACGGCGGCGCTGATGCGCTTGAGCTTGGTATTCCGTTTTCTGACCCAATTGCAGATGGACCAGTAATACAAAAAGCGAATATTCGCGCTCTCGATGTGCACATTAATACACAAGATTGCTTTGATATTATTAAAGAAATACGTGAGTATAATGCCGATATCCCAATTGGTTTATTACTGTATTCAAACCTTGTGTTTAAGCGCGGTATAGAAGCATTTTACAAAGATGCAAAAACGGTAGGCGTAGACTCAATTTTAGTGGCAGATGTACCGCTACATGAATCTAAAGTGTTCAGAAAGTCAGCAATGGATAACGGTGTAGACCCAATTTTTATTGCAACACCAAATGCCGATGACGACACACTTCGCCAGTGCGCCTCTTACGGTCGTGGTTACACGTATTTACTATCGCGCGCAGGTGTTACCGGTACCGATACTAAAGCACAAATGCCAGCGGGCAACATTGTTACTAAATTAAAAGAATACCACGCAGCCCCTGCTCTTTTAGGGTTTGGCATTTCAACGCCAGATGATGTAAAAGCGGCTCTTAATGCAGGAGCAGCCGGTGCTATTTCAGGCTCTGCTGTGGTTAAAATTATCGAAGCTAACCTTGATGATTTACCGGCAATGACCGCTCAGTTGAAAGCTTTTGTAGCCGATATGAAAGCAGCTACATCGCTATAAGGTAACTCGGGCGTGTTTTATACGCATTAAAAAAGGGCATTTAAAATGCCCTTTTTTGTTTTTTAAAAAGCAACTTAGTGAGCTTGGTGTTTACCCTCTAAAATCTCTTCAATAAATTTAGCATTAAATGCTTCTAAATCGGCTGGGCTTCGGCTTGTTACTAAGCCTTTATCTACACATACTTCTTGGTCGACCCAATTAGCGCCTGCATTAATTAAGTCGCTTTTAATACTTGGAAAAGAGGTAATGGTGCGGTCGCGCAATTTATTAATTTCAGCTAGTAACCACGGTGCATGGCAAATTGCAGCAACGGGTTTGTTTTTTTCTGCGCCAAAAAAGCCATCAATAAATGCTTTAGCATCTTTATCTTGGCGTAAACTGTCTGGGTTAAATAAACCACCAGGAAGCATAAGCGCGTCATAGTCAGCGGGATCCGCGTTTGTAACTAGTTTATCTACTGTTACTTTATCGCCCCACTTGTCTTCATCCCAGCCCGTAATTTGGCCTTCTTTAATTGATACTATTTCGATGTTTGCACCGGCATCAAGTAATGCGCTGCGTGGAGATAACAGCTCACTTTGCTCAAATCCATCAGTGGCTAAAATTGCAATTTTTTTGCCTTGTAAACGTGTGCTTGTTTGTAATGTACTCATTGAGATCTCCTTTTTCTTGAAAAATATATTCGAAACACATAGTTAAAAAAGCACAATGCATGCCGAAAACAAGCACTTGAAAATAAAGGAGTTAATCTAATTGAAGTTTATAGTGCTATGTAAATCATTTAGACAATATGAATAATCTACATAAACAAGATACAGCACAGGTTTGGTACTCGATGATTAAATACTGAAGCTTCACTTCTCGCGTGAGCAAGTTTGGCGCCTACAACTCATGCTCGGCATTATGTTTACTTTTTGTAGACGCACAACTTGTTGGCATTTAAAAACGCAGTTTTTATGATCGGTGATTAAGTAATTAAAAGCTGCGCTCCTCGCGTGAGCAAGCTAAACGCCTACAACTCATGCTCGGCATTATGTTTGTTTTTGTAGACGCACAACTTGTTGGCGTTTAAAAACGCAGTTTTTATGATCGGTGATTAAGTAATTAGAAGCTGCGCTTCTCGCGTGAGCAAGCTCAACGCCTACAACTAACACTCGGCATGTGTTTATTTTTGTAGACGCACAACTTGTTGGCGTTTAAAAACGCAGTTTTTATGATGGGTGATTAAGTAATTAGAAGCTGCGCTTCTCGCGCGAGCAAGTTTGGCGCCTACAACTCATGCTCGGCATTATGCTTATCCTTGTAGGCGCGCAACTTGTTGGCGTTTAAAAACACAATTTTTTATGATGGGTGATTAAGTAATTAGAAGCTGCGCTTCTCGCGCGAGCAAGTTTGGCGTCTACAACTAACACTCGGCATGTGTTTATTTTTGTAGACGCACAACTTGTTGGCGTTTAAAAACACAATTTTTTATGATGGGTGATTAAGTAATTAGAAGCTGCGCTTCTCGCGTGAGCAAGCCAAACGCCTACAACTCATGCTCGGCATTATGTTTATTTTTGTAGACGCACAACTTGTTGGCGTTTAAAAACGCAGCTTTTATGAACGGTGATTAAGTAATTAGAAGCTGCGCTTCTCGCGCGAGCAAGTTTGGCGCCTACAACTAACACTCGGCATATGTTTATTTTTGTAGACGTACAACTTGTTGGCGTGATGGGCAAAGCCCATAATTTTATGTTTAATAGCTCCAATCAAAGCTCAATCAACGACCTAGCTAAATAATGTTATTTAAAGCAGATCTTTTAACGCTTTGGCAGGCTTAAAAACCGCTTTATTTGCGCCTTCTATTTCAATTGCTGCGCCTGTTTGTGGGTTACGCCCAGTACGCGCTGGATAGTAACTTAGTGCAAACGTACCAAAGCCATTAATTTGAACCTGATCCCCCTCAGAAAGCGACTTAGTAATTACTTTTTGCAAGCTTGAAAGTGCCGCTTGAGAATCTTTTTTTGTTAATTCACTTTTGTGTGCGATGGCAGCAACGAGTTCTGCTTTATTCATTTTAGGCTCCTAAATACACGCCAAATCAGTGTTGGTTAAGCGTGGGAATATGATGATATAAAAAGTACCAAACCAAATTGGCAATAAAGCCACGCAGGCTAAGGGTTACAGGACAACAAGTCAACCTTGTAGTTGCTAAGCTTTATGTGGTAAAAAGCCTTCGACTCTTTTTCGTATAATTTAGGTAGACTATGCACGCATTAATTGAATACATCCCACTCATACTGTTTTTTGCAGTTTTTAAGCTAGTCGATATTTATTGGGCTACCGGTTTATTAATGGCCACTACGCTTATTCAAGTTGCTTATAGCTACTTTAAACATGGCTCTGTGCCAACTCGTCAGTGGATATTTTTCGGCATTGCTGCTGTGTTTGGTACGTTAACGCTGGTACTTCATGATGAGCAATACATAAAATGGAAAGCAACGCTAATATACGCAGGTTTAAGTTTAACGTTACTTGTTAGCCGTTATGTACTTAAAAAAAATCTCGTTAAAAAAGCGCTTAGTTCAATTCTCGAAAATGCTAATGATACAAAACAAGCCATTGTAGTCCCAGAACCGTTATGGGATAAGCTTAACCTGATGTGGGTTGTAATTACTGCTGGCATCGCAGCGTTGAACATTTATATTGCGTATAATTTTTCACTCGACTTTTGGGTCAACTTCAAAGTATTTGGTTTAATGGGCATTACCTTTGTGAGTATTTTTGCCACTATTATTGCCTTGTACAAATACCTCCCTAATGAAGAAGAACCAGTAAAGTAATTTATAGATAACTAATATCGTCATAAAAATGTCGTCTTTGCTTGTTAGTTTGTAAAAAAAACAAGTTGAGACGACCTTGAACGCCAATCAATACCGCTGGTTTGAATTTATCCTCATTTTTGTATTGCTGCCTTTGCTGGGCTTTGTATTACGCGAGCATTTAGCTAACTGGCTTATTCCTGCGCTTATTATACTTATGAGTGTGTGTTGTATGTTGCTACTGGGCGATCCCCATTTTAAACGTTTTAGACTCACAAGCCTTGGGCAGTTTTCTGCTGTTAAAAAACGTGTGTTTAGCTTCTTTTTTTTAGGTGCGTTGTTTTCAGGTATGTTTTACGGGATTATTCATCAAGGAAACTGGTTTACCCTTCCCCGCAACTCGTTTAATGATTGGCTTTTACTGTTGTTGCTCTACCCAATACTGTCGGTTATTCCTCAAGAGTTAATATTCAGAACATATTTTTTTCATCGTTATAAGCGCATCATGCCCAAAAAAGCAGTCCGTATTCTAGTTAGTGCGAGTGTATTTGCGTTGGCGCATATTGTGTATGCAAATTGGATTGCAGTAGGTTTGGCATTTTTAGGCGGACTACTGTTTGCTTATACCTATGCACAAAGCCGCTCAACCGTCGTGTGTGTTATTGAGCATAGCTTATGGGGGCTTTGGATGTTTACACTCGGGATCGGCAGCTACCTTGATTCAGGCGCATTTAACTAATATAACAAGCAATAAAAAATCCGATACTAGAAAACTAATATCGGATTTTGAATATTTCTAAAGCCACTTAACTAATCGTTAAAACGCTTCTTAACTGTTCGGCCTTAAGCGAATGCTAGGCGTTTAAAATATTTAATCAAGTGGTTAAAATAATGATTCAAACTCACCATTTGGAAATAAAACACCAGGAATACCACGTACTGCAGTAACATCAGCTAGTTTAGTATCACCAAAATATAAACCGCCACTGTAATTACGACCCTTTTGCTTTACATCTAACCAACGTCCATTTTCGCCTTTCGCTATTAGATTAATGTTGCCACTAACATCACGAATACGTAAATCTAACGCACGATTTTTTATGCTAACAAATATATCTGTAGAGGTAAGTTCTGATAAGTTTTCAACATCGCCCACGTAAGCAAACTTAAAATCGCTTGCACCACTCAACGGAAAATCCAGCTCAAAAGTAAATGCTAAATCGTCATTATCTTCACCAATAAAAGGCGAAGCCTCTACTGCTGTGATATGAAATGCAGTGTTTTGAATGTCGCTCACGTAATCACCATTAAAATCAAAAGTAGATAACGTTGTAGACTCTTCACCTAATGAATTAACAAAACGATTTAAGTTTAGTGATAAATCGCCTTCAAGTTTACCAGCGGCTTTATCGATAATTACATTCGTAGTTACCTGTGTAATACCTGTATCGGCTTCTGGGTTTAATTCACTTTGAGCATCTATGCCATCAAACTCAATCAGCAACTCACTTACATCAACACTTAATACCGTAGTACCATTTGTAACAGTAGCGCTCATTATACCTTCAATTTTATTACCTAACACACCACTTACTCTAAATGTGGGAATTGATAAATCAATTGTTATAGGTAACTCATCATATGTGCCAGTTATAGCCCAAGTATAAGGTGATTGGCTGTAATCAATATCTAAGTCACGAAGTTTATATTGTCCTGATGGTGTAGAGCCATCAGCTAGTGGTGAATAATTTGTAATAACTTCGTTTAAAGCATTAGTAAGTGCATCAAGGGTTCTTTGTGTGTCTTCATCAAACGCATCTTCAAGCTCAGCAAATTTTACGTCTAATTCATCTGAATAGCTTTTTTCTTGAAGTCTTGCAGCACCTATAATATTTCGTGTATCAACAAGTAACTCTCTTGAATCTAAGCTTTGAACTTCTGTTGAGCGAGCCTGCCAATTTGTAAATGTAGTTACACTTGCGATCGTTTGCTTAACTTGACCTGCAACGTTTGGTAGTAATCCATTTCCTTGGTCGCTAAATAAGTTATCTGTAACATACTGCGCTGCTAAATCGCTATAATCTTCCCATGCCTGTTGGTCAGTCTCTGAGTTAGTAAATGCATTAAAAGCACTTTCAACACTAAACGTACTATCAGCAACACCAGCTAAAATTGCTGCGTAAGTAAATGCATTAGTAACCATTTCTGCTTCAACACTTGCATTTAAATTGCTGTGCGTTAAATGATAAAAAGGCGTGGCTGATAAACTAGCTTGCGTAGCACTAAAGCCTTCATCTGTAATTGCTTTACTTAATGGCGATAAATAAACCGTATTTACACCCGGTGCACTAAATGCATCTGCTTTGTAATTAAGAGTAACGGCTGTCAATTCTTGGTAGTCGATTAAACGGTTTGCGTTTAAGTCATTTACATCACCACGGACTGTTCTGCCACAACCTGTAAAGCGCGGACAAGGTAGAGCCATATCACTCGGTATAAACTCAAAACTATTAAAAGTAAGTGGAGTTACACTTACACTCACAGTATTAATGTTTTCGACTTCAATTGATTCTTGCACCACCCCATCGCTATCTAAAACATTAAGCGTGCCCTGTGGTGATTGCCAATTAGATACATAAAAACTCACAGAAGAAGATGTAGCAATTTCACTCACTGCAACAGATTCTGAACTGTCACTGTCTGATGAAGAACCACAACCTACTAATGCAATAGCTACCCCTAAAGGTATAATTTGTTTTAACATCTTCATTCCTTAAAACTTAATGTTCACGTACCAATTCACATTCGCATAATAGGCTTTATCTAAATCTAGGCTATCAGTTTGTAAATTAAGACCAAAATATTCGTTTTCTATACCAACTAAAAATGCTTCACTTTTTGTTTCGTAGCCTGCTTGCACTCTCCAATGATCCCAAAAGTGAATACGGCCTTTTAATTGGCTAAACGTGTCTTTGTCGTATCGTTTTAAAGTTAACTGAGTTGAAAACCGATCGTTTATTCTGTAATCAGCAAATGCTTGTAGACGCATTTCCATTTCGAAATCATGAGATACCGTATTTCCAAATGCAGATGTTTTTAATGAAACTGTTGGCTGAGTAATAATATCGCCGTTGTCATCTTCGCTAAATGGAATTTCAGTAGTTTGCCCTTTTACGGAGCCACTGTCTTCATACTCTGTTTTATAGAGCAAATCTTTTACGCTAAAGCCAACCTGAAGCTCATCGTTTACTTGCCAATCAGCAAAAATATCTAGGCTATAGCCAAGGCCTTCAGGTTTTTCTGAAGGTGAAAACTTTTTAAATAATATATCTTTTGAAAAGTTGTAATCAACCGTTACAGCACCTTCAACTTCATCACTATAAATTTCACCATTTACAATCGCGTCTTGATAATGCGAGCTAGCAAAAACAGATAGTTTAGGTGTTATTGTTAATGCATTTTTATCTAAAAATTTAAAGTCATAAGATACAAACACACCATTAGAGGTTGCTTGTTTAGCATCAAGGTAATAAGTATAAAATCTGTCTTCAAACTCTAAATCATTTTTTTCAGTATGGGTATATTTAGCTGTATCAGGATCAAAGTTAAGAACATAGTCGTAACGACTCTGTAAACCTACTTTAAAATTACCGTAGCCAACACCTACTTCAAATATATTATAGGTAAATGCACTGTCACCCGATTTTAATGGTGCATCAAAATCATCTACAAAGGCTTGTACTGGTTGTGCTTCAGTATAAATTTCTGCGTCAAAATGAGTAAATATTTGAAATTGGTTATCTGCGGAAGCAAGAGGAGAAATAAGAGCTGTTGAAAATCCTAACAAGAGAATTTTTTTTTTCATAATTTGATCGCTTTCTATAAAAAAAGGGAAAAGCATTGCTTTCCCCTTTTATAGTTTAAATATTACTTAGATGAATCAATTAAATCAACATCAGTGTAATCAACTACATCACCATCAATGTAAGTAATTGAAAGACCATTAGTTGTTTTAGCTGCAGTACCAAAAGACATCATCATCTCATTGTACATAGCCATAACGTCACCAGTGTAACCTGCACTTTCATTACCAGTAATAGACAATGTGTAACCCATTGCATTATTTACTGTAATATCTAAAGCACTTGCTTCTTCCATGTCGCTGTCGATGAATGTAGTCATTACTTTAAAGTCTACATCACCAGAAACACCCTCTAATGTAATAGAGCCTGAATCTGTTGCATCATCAGCAGTAAGACTTAACATACCAGTAAAGCCAGAATCGCCATCCATGATTTCAACATGGTTAGTGGTTTCAGTCATTAAGATTTCTGCATCATCTACATTATCAGCAGTCACTGCGCCATCAAAAGTAAATACTAAACATGAATCGATTTGAGTAGCATCAATAGTTCCAGCTGCAAAATCAACACAATCTGTAAGTGCTTGTGTTTGTGTACCAGCAGTAACAAGTTCAACAGATACGTCATTCTCACCTTTTAATGTAGCACCCCAAGCAACAACAAGCTTGTCGCCTTCATAAGAAGCCGCTGCATTAATCATCTCACCTGTAGTAGCATTGCTAAGCATTAACGTAAGATCATCTAAGCTGTAAGCATAGTCCCAATCAGCATTGCGAGTTGATGTACCTGTACCTGAGTTATTACCCATTTCAGCTAATTCATCAATTACGTCTGCAAGAACGTCTGCTGCATCAGCAACTGCATCAGCACCTGTGCCAGTAAGCACAGTCATAGTCGATAATGACTCTGATGTAGCTTTAACAGAAGTTAGTACTTCAAGTTTAGCAACTGCAGTTTCAGCAGCAAGTTGTAAGTTATAAGCTGTTACAAATTGCTCGCTAGCTAGTTCACCTTGAGCTACAGCAGCTGTTTGCATTGCTGTAAGCGCATCAATCATTGCTTGTGCGCCTTCGCCTTCAAGGTCGAGGTAAGCATTAGCAGCAACAAGTGCTTGCTCAATAGCAATTTCAAGTGCATCAACAGCAGCAGCAAAATCAGACGCAGCAGTAACAGCAGTCATTGCAAGCTCAAGAGCTTCAGTTGCATTCGCAGCTGTATCTACCATTGCACCTTCTGCGTTAGCAAGTGCGCTTGTAGAAGCCGCTTCAGCTGTGTCTGCTACTGATTTTTTCTCATCAGCAACGTCTGCAGTGTCTTCAGCAACTAATTTTGCTGCAGCAAGAGCAACATCAAACGTTTCAATCGCAGCTTCTGCTTCAGCTACTAGTGCAGCTAATGCTAAGTCGTATGCAACTGTGTCAGTTACAGCTACAGACGCATCTGTTTGTAACAACGTTGCAGAATCAAGTATTTGTTGGTAATCAGAGCTTTGAGTAACTAAAGCATTTGCAGCAGTCACATAGCCTTGTGATTTAACAAAAATAGAACCCGCTTTAGCTGTTAAATCAGCTGTAGTAGCTTCGTTTTTAAGTAATGTAACAGCGCTTACAAATGCAGCTGCGTTATCAGCTGTAAGAGCGTCGCCACCCATTGCTTGAACATCTGCAAGTGAACTTTGAGCTGTTTCAATGTTCATTTCTAATGTAGTAAGTGCAGTTTGAGAAGCTGTAATTTCTACTGTTAAAGCAGCTGCTAGAGCGGTATAAAAGTCATCTCCAACTGTACATTCTGCGCCAGTACAACCAATTACTTCTAGTGCTTTTTTAACTTTTATTGCAGCGGCCGCAAGACCTGCATCAGTTGCTGCACCATTTTTAACAGCTTTATCTTTAGCAGCTTTTGCTTTTGCTGCAATACCTACTGAGTTAGCTGCAAATGCATCAATTTGTGCCTGTGTTGCACTAGGGTTGTTAGCAGTGAATGCCGCTTTTAAAGCGTCTTCAATTGCAGTTTCATCACCCGTTGCTACAGCAACAAAAATATTTGCAGTATTTGTAATAGCTGTTTGTAACATTGTAGCTATTGCAGCAATACCAGCGTCAGTATTACCTTTAAACTGGCCAGACTTAATACCTGCAGCAATACTGCTCATTACATCACCAATTGAAGGTAAACCTTGAATTGAAGATGAAAGCTGTGCAATTGCTAAAATACCGTCTGTAAGTTCTTCTTCGCCATCAACGTCACTTAAATCTACAGCGCCGCCGTTAGATAAATCACCTATAATAGCTGAAAGTAAAAGTGCTGCGTCTTGACCCATTACTTGTACAACAGTATTTAGGCTAGCTGTAGCAATAGCGTCTTCATCTACACTTGAACCTGAGTCAAGAAGAAGAGCCGCCACTAACGATGTTAAGAAAGTAACATTAGCTTTGTAAGAACTTGCAACATTAAGATCGCCAGCTGCACCACTTACTCCAGATGTATCTGCTTCAACAGCTGGGATAAATTTAACAACTGAAAGCTCTAGGTCAGTTTTGTACCATTCGCCAAACTCAATCGCAGTATCGCCATCATTTACATCATCTGCTTCTGGCGCTACATCGTAATCGCCACAACCTACATAAGCGTCACAACGTAAAAAGCTATCATCGCCTTCTGCAGATGTTTTAACTGTAATGTAAACTGGTCCAGTAAAGTCATCATCTAGGTAGATGCTGTAACGGCCGCTTTCATCAGTTAGCACTTCAGGGTTAGCCGCAATTTTGCTTGCTTCTACTGCAGCATCTGCAGCATCTTGTGATAGAGCTTCTTCAGAAAAAGACTCTGCTTCTGCTGAAGCAGCTGAGCGAAACGCAACAGGAACGCTTTGACCAGATGCATCTAAAGTCATTACAGTTACTACTGCACTTTTCATTGAACCTTTAACAGCTTTACCCGTTACTTCAATGTTGAACTGTGCATCACCTGTTGCAGTAAAAGCTTCTACAGGTGTAACAGGAATGTTTCTGTCATTGTCCGAACCACATGCTGTTAAGCCTAATGTAAGTGCAACTGAAGCTGCAATAGGTGTAAATTTGATCGTACGCTTTACCATTTATTTCTCCTTGATAGCCTGGAATGAGTATCAGAAATTAGTTTAGTTGATAGTGGCTTGTGTAAGCTTTTATGTTTAAAAAGCATTAAAAAAGTACACAATCATAACCTTTGTTACCAGAACATTAAAAATACCATTAAGCTATGTAGTTATGCTACATATTTATACATTTTATAGAAGTATTTATCTTTATTCTATGAGCTACTTCTTTATCAGCATCTCTATTATTCAATAACCTATAGACACTCATAAAGAACCAGCACATATTGATACAATATATTCACTTTATTAAATGAATATTACATATAATCTAGTTTGTTAATTATATTCTTCAAGTAAATGCGATGGATGAGTGCTAAAAAAGAGGATAATTCGAAAAATTAATAAAAAAGGATTGTTTATATCAAAGGTTAGTCGGTTTTACTTTAGCTAAGCAAACGTTTATAAAACTTGTTTACTTAACTAAAATAAATGTTTAGTTGTGCTTAACTTAGGCACTGGTTAGTAAGGCACTCTTACAACCCCCTCCATTAATACACGCGCACTTCGGCTCATACTTGCTTTGATAACTTGCCAATCACCATTTATATTTTTAGCCTCAGCACCTACTTTTAGCGTACCTGATGGGTGACCAAAGTTAACTTCACTCAATGCGCCGCCACCAGCAGCTATATTTACGAGTGTGCCTTCAATTGCTGCAGCAGTGCCAATAGCAACCGCAGCTGTGCCCATCATGGCATGGTGCAATTTACCCATCGACATAGCGCGTACTAATAAGTTGATATTTTCAGCTTCAATAATTTTACCGCTAGACGCTTTGTAATCTAAAGGAGCGGCAACAAACGCAACCTTTGGCGTATGTTGACGAGCTTGCGCTTCATTAATGTTAGTTATTAAGCCCATTTTAACAGCGCCGTAAGCACGAATGGTTTCGAGCTTTTCAAGCGCTGCAACATCATTATTTATATCGTCTTGCAGCTCTATGCCGGTATAGCCAATATCAGCGGCGTTAATAAATACAGTAGGAATACCTGCGTTTATCATTGTTGCTTTTAAAGTACCAACACCCGGTACTTTTAAGTCATCAACTACGTTACCGGTTGGAAATAACGCGCCATCGCCATCAGCGGGGTCTATAAATTCAAGTTTTACTTCAGCTGCTGCAAAGGTAACGCCATCGAGCTCAAAGTCGCCGGTTTCTTGCACTTCGCCATTGGTCATAGGGACATGCACTAATATGCTTTTTTTAATATTAGCCTGCCACACACGCACAATAGCAACACCGTTATTAGGTAATCTGCTTTTATCGACCAAACCATTACTAATAGCAAAAGCACCCACTGCTGACGTTAAGTTGCCACAGTTACCGCTCCAATCCACAAACGGTTTATCTATCGCCACTTGACCAAACAAGTAATCCACATCGTGATCAGTTTGCTCACTTTTACTTAGGATTACAGTTTTACTAGTACTTGATGTAGCGCCGCCCATGCCATCTGTTTGCTTAGCATACGGATCGGGGCTGCCAATAACGCGCAGTAATAAATTATCCCGCGCCTCGCCTGCTACTTGAGCAGGCTTTGGCAAGTCAGTTAAATTAAAAAAAACACCTTTACTGGTGCCGCCACGCATATAGGTTGCAGGCACTTTAATTTGCGGTTTAAACATAATATTTGCCCTTATGCAGATTGCGTTGCTTCTAAAAAGTCTTGAGCAAAGCGTTGTAACACGCCACCAGCAGCATATATAGAAAGCTCTTCTTGGGTATCTATTCGGCACTTCATAGGCACAGTAAGTACTTCACCGTCTTTACGGGTAATAATTAAATTAACAGTAGCACCTGGTTTCAAATCACCTGCTACATCGTACGTTTCGCTGCCATCCAGCTTTAGAGTTTTACGGGTTGTGCCTGCTTTAAATTCAAGTGGTAAAACACCCATCCCAATTAGATTAGTACGATGAATACGCTCAAAACCTTCAGCTGCTATTACTTCAACGCCTGCAAGCCTTACACCTTTTGCCGCCCAATCGCGCGACGAACCTTGACCGTAATCGGCACCGGCTACAATAATAAGCGGCTGTTTACGCTCCATGTAGGCTTCGATTGCTTCCCACATACGTGTGTTAGTGCCTTGCGGCTCTAATCGTGCGTATGAACCTTGTTTAATATCACCGTTTTCGTCAAGCACCATTTCGTTAAGCAGCTTTGGATTAGCAAAGGTTGCGCGCTGCGCTGTTAAATGATCGCCTCGGTGCGTTGCATACGAGTTGTAGTCTTCTTCTGGCACATTCATTTTAGTCAGGTACTCGCCAGCGGCACTGCTTGCCATAATCGCGTTTGATGGCGATAAATGATCCGTTGTGATGTTATCGCCAAGTACAGCAAGCGCACGCATACCGGTCATTGTGCGCTCACCAGCAAGTGCACCTTCCCAATAAGGCGGGCGACGAATGTACGTACTTTCTGGGCGCCAGTCGTAAAGTGGGTCGTTATCTTCACCGTAATCTACGGTTAAATTAAACATCGGCTCGTATACTTTTCTAAACTGCTCTGGCTTAACGCTTTGCTTAATTACTGCATCAATCTCTTCATCTGATGGCCATAAATCTTTAAGCGTAATATCGTTGCCTTGTTGATCTTGCCCTAGTATCCCTTTTTCAATATCAAAGCGAATAGTACCTGCAATGGCGTACGCAACAACTAAAGGAGGTGACGCTAAAAATGCTTGCTTAGCGTAAGGATGAATTCGTCCATCAAAGTTACGATTGCCCGAAAGTACCGCTGTAGTGTATAAATCGCGATCGATTACTTCTTTTTGAATAATAGGGTCAAGCGCACCGCTCATGCCGTTACAAGTTGTACACGCAAAGCCCACAATACCAAAGCCCAGTTGCTCAAGCTCTGTTAGTAAGTTTGCATCTTCAAGGTACGATTGCACTGCTTTTGAGCCCGGTGCTAATGAGGTTTTAACCCAAGGTTTACGCATTAAGCCCTTAGCATTTGCGTTACGGGCAAGTAGTGCAGCGGCAATTACATTGCGTGGATTACTCGTATTAGTACAGCTAGTAATAGCGGCAATAATACATGCGCCATCTGGCATTAAGCCTTCTTCATTTTCAACGACACCCGAAATACCTTCTTTAGCTAAATCGCTTGTCGATACACGGCGGTGTGGATTCGATGGACCCGCAATATTGCGCCCAACGCTTGATAAATCAAACTTAAGTACACGCTCATATTTTGCAGTTTTTAAGCTATCGCTCCAAAGGCCTGCTGTTTTTGCGTAGTTTTCTACAAGGGCAATTTGCTCTTCTTCACGACCTGTTAAACGCAAGTAATCTATGGTTTTATCATCAATATAAAACATGGCTGCAGTTGCGCCAAATTCAGGTGTCATGTTCGAAATAGTTGCTCTATCGCCAAGAGTAAGCGCGTCGGCACCTTCACCGTAAAACTCTAAATAAGTAGAAACAACACGTTGCCCGCGTAAAAATTCAGTAATAGCTAGCACAATATCGGTAGCTGTAATACCTGGTTGGCGCTTGCCTGTTAGCTCAACACCTACAATATCGGGTAAACGAATATAAGAAGCACGACCAAGCATTACGCTTTCAGCTTCAAGCCCGCCTACGCCCACAGCAATAACACCCAGCGCATCAACATGTGGCGTGTGGCTGTCGGTACCTACAAGTGTATCGGGGAATGCAATGCCATCTCGGTTTTGAATAACCGGCGACATTTTTTCAAGATTAATTTGATGCATAATGCCGTTACCCGGTGGAATAACGTCAATATTTTTAAACGCAGTTTTAGTCCAGTTTATAAAGTGAAAACGGTCATCATTTCGTCTGTCTTCAATCGCGCGGTTTTTTTCAAATGCGTCAGGATCAAAACCGGCATGCTCTACCGCTAACGAATGATCCACTATTAACTGTGTGGGTACTACCGGGTTCACTTTTGCCGGGTCGCCGCCTTTGGCTGCAATTGCATCACGAAGCCCTGCTAAATCAACAAGCGCTGTTTGCCCTAAAATATCGTGGCACACTACCCGCGCCGGATACCACGGAAAATCCAAGTCTTGCTTTCGCTCAATTAGCTGATTAAGTGCATCGGTTAACATGGCAGGGTCGCATCGGCGTACTAGGTTTTCGGCAAATACACGTGATGAATAAGGTAGCGTGGCGTATGCACCTGGCTTAATTGCATCTACGGCTTCTTGCGTATCGTAGTAGTCGACATTTGAGCCCGGTAAAGGTTTACGGTATTGGGTGTTATTAATTATGGTCATGGTAAAGGTTCGCTAATTTGGTGACGGATGTAATACCAATTTTATTGAGAGTGCAATTGGTATTTTTCAAGAAAGGCTTTAGGTTTGTAGTTGTTTTTATTATATAAAGCATTAAAGCCGTAAAAGGTGAGCCATTGGCTCACCTTAGTTAAAAATAATTAACTTCTTGACTCTATTGGTGTGTAACTGCGTGCATCAGGCCCTGTGTAATCGGCACTTGGGCGGATAATACGGTTGTTAGCGCGTTGCTCTTTTACATGTGCAGTCCAACCAGTAACGCGGCTCATTACAAATATTGGCGTAAATAATTTAGTCGGAATATCCATAAAGTGATAAGCAGATGCATGGAAAAAATCGGCATTACAAAACAGTTTTTTCTCGCGCCACATAATCTCTTCACAACGAACAGACACAGGGTAAAGCACTGTATCGCCTACCTCAGCCGCTAGTTTTTCAGACCATTTTTTAATAATTACATTACGTGGATCAGATTCGCGATAAATCGCATGACCAAAGCCCATTATTTTGTCTTTACGTTCAAGCATGCCCATTACTTCTTGCTCAGCATGTTCAACACTTGTGAAACCTTGAATCATATCCATAGCCGCTTCGTTGGCGCCGCCATGTAATGGTCCACGTAACGTACCAATCGCACCTGTTACACAAGAGTGAATATCAGAAAGCGTTGATGCACACACACGTCCCGTAAAGGTAGATGCGTTAAACTCGTGCTCTGCGTATAAAATTAGTGAAACGTTCATCACTTGTGCAAATAACTCGCTTGGTGCTTTGTCGTGTAACAGCGTTAAAAAATGCGCGCCAACAGAGTCGTCATCTGTTTGTGTTTCAATGCGTTCACCGTCGTGTGTAAAGCGGTACCAGTAACAAATAATACTTGGGAACACAGCAACCATACGGTCGATTGCATCATTGGCTTCGCTAAAGTCATTTTCCATTTCAAGATTACCCAACATTGAGCAGCCCGTGCGCATTACATCCATTGGATGCGCGTCTTTAGGTATATTTTCAAGCACAGTTTTAAGTGCATCTGGTAAGCCGCGTAAACTTTTAAGTTTAGCTTTATATTCTGCCAATTCGCTTGTGGTTGGTAACTCACCGCGTGAAAGTAAAAAAGACACTTCTTCAAACTGTGCTTTTTCGGCAAGTTCGCTAATATCGTAACCACAATACGTTAAACCAGAACCACTTTGTCCAACAGTACACAATGCTGTTTGACCAGCCACTTGTCCGCGTAAACCCGCGCCGCCTAATGCTTTATCTACCATGATCTTCTCCTATCTATAATTTGTGTGTGGTATCTATTTTAATAGTTATTATTTGTCAGATTTTGATGAAAAAAGGGTATCGAGTGTGTTCTCGTACGTGTGGTAATCTAAAAAGTCGTAAAGCTCAGAACGCGTTTGCATATTTTCAATTTGGCTTTGTTGCGAGCCTTCATTTAAAATTGCTGAATACACGTTAAGTGCCGCTTTGTTCATAGCTCTAAATGCACTTAATGGGTAAAGCACCATTTCAACACCTACATCATTTAGCTGCTCTTTTGTGTAAATAGGTGTTTGGCCAAACTCAGTAATGTTTGCCAAAATTGGAACGTTAATCGCTTTTGCAAATGCTTGGTAATCAGCAAGGTCGTGTACGGCTTCTGCAAAAATAGCGTCAGCACCGGCTTCAACACAGGCAGCTGCACGGTCAATAGCAGCATTTAAACCTTCTTTTTGAAATGCATCAGTACGGGCCATAATATAAAAATCGCTATCGGTTTTTGCATCAACCGCCGCTTTAATGCGGTCAACCATTTCACCTTGGCTTACAATTTCTTTATTAGGACGATGGCCACAGCGCTTTTGGGCTACTTGGTCTTCTATATGAAAACCCGCTGCACCCGCTTTAGTCATTTCTTTTACTGTACGTGCAATGTTAAACGCGCCGCCCCAACCGGTATCGGCATCAACTAACAGCGGTAAATCACTCGCACCCGTAATACGGCGAATATCTTCAAGCACGTTATCAAGGCTTGTCATACCTAAGTCAGGCATACCAAACGAGGCATTTGCCACACCGGCACCTGAGAGATAAATAGCTTGGTGGCCCATTTTTTCTGCCATCATCGCTGTGTAGGCGTTAATAGTACCTACCACTTGTAACGGGCGGTTATTGGCAATAGCGTGTTTAAACTTTAATCCTGCTGACATTACTTTCTCCTCACTTTGAACGGTTGCTACGTGGAGTAACTTATAGTTTTAATCTGTAATTATGACTGTTTAACTGCTCTACTTAACTTTTAGCAGTTTTTTTGCGACTAATATCAATCTGTATGGGTATGAGGTTTATTTAACGATAAGAAAATCGTTCTGTAACTAGGCAATAATTTTTATGTTTAGTGGTTCTAAATAAAAAATTTTTAACGACGTTACGGAGCGATTTAATCCGTTAAATTGTTCGAATACTCATATTGATTGGTATACATCAAATTTGGTTTGAATATTTGCTTGCGATGCACTGATGTGGCGTTTCATAAGCATTTCGGCCAGTTCACCGTCGTGGTTTTCAATGGCGTTAATAATAGCTAAATGCTCATCAAACGCTTTTGATACACGCGGCCCCACCATACCCATTTGTACACGGTACATGCGTATTAATTGATAAAGCTCATTACACAGTAAATGAATTAAATGCGCGTTTTTACTGCCTTGAATAATACGATAATGAAAATCTAAATCGCCGGCTTCTTGGTAATAAGATTCACCCTCTTTAACACGTTGTGTTTGTAGGTGCTGATTAAGTAATTGCTTTAAGCCTTTTACTTCTTCGGGTTCCATATTGTCGGCAGCAAGCCTACATGCTAAGCCTTCAAGTGAGCTGCGAACTTGGTACACTTCAATCAAGCGCTCAGCGGTAAGAGCAACTACTCGGCAACCTACGTTAGCTTTACGCTCAACAAGGTAGCAACTTTCTAGGCGATTTAACGCCTCTCTAAGCGTTGCACGGCTTACACCATAACGTTTGGCAAGCTCAGGTTCTGATATTTTACTGCCTTGAACTATGCTGCCCTCAACAATCTCACGGCGCATATCTACAAATACTTGATCTGATGCGGTAGTTATAGGCGCTTCGTTTAAAAATGTGTGTGTCATAAGTTATTTTTTAGATTGTCGACAATTAATGTGGTTACTATGGGCTTATTAAAAAATCATGTCAACCCTTAAACCTATCAAAATGGCTAAAAAACACACCCATTGTCGACACTATTAATCTAAAGTCGTATAAAACACGCTTTAAAATAGGCCGAACCAATAAAGTGTCGACATGACAATAAATCGGATGTTACGTTTTTAAGCACTGAAAATGCGTTATATAAATGCTATTATCGCGCTTTATTTTTATAGTATGAGCTAACGCGTGAACGCCAACACTTTTATTCCTGAGCACTTTATTGACGACGTAAAAACCTATTTACCAGCGCATCTAAACTTAGATGACTTTTTAAATGCGTGTCGCAGGCCACTCAGAAAATCTATCCGCGTTAATACGTTAAAAATTAGCATTGAAGAATTTGTAAAACGTGCAACTGAAAAAAATTGGCTACTAACGCCAATCCCTTGGTGCAGTGAAGGCTTTTGGTTAGAACGTCCCGAAGATGAAGAGCAAAACCTAGCCCTAGGTAATACCGACTTACACCTAAGTGGTGCTATGTACGTGCAAGAAGCAAGCTCAATGCTGCCGCCTATCGCATTAAAGCAAAGTATTGAACTCGCAGACTCTCAAAATAATTTCGTCCTTGATATGGCATCAGCGCCGGGCTCTAAAACATCGCAGTTAGCAGCACTTATGAATAACCAAGGTGTACTTGTTGCAAACGAGCTTTCGTCATCGCGCCTAAAAGTACTTAGCGCTACATTAAAGCGCATGGGAGTAGGCAACTGTGCGCTCTCGCATTTTGATGGCGTTATATTTGGCAACTACATGTTTGAATGCTTTGATAGCATATTGCTAGACGCACCCTGCTCTGGCGAAGGCACAGTACGTAAAGATGCCGACGCACTTAAAAATTGGTCAATAGAATCAAACATACAAATAGCCCAAGTACAAAAAGACTTAATTAAAAGTGCATTTTACGCATTAAAGCCAGGTGGCACCTTAGTCTACTCAACTTGTACACTTACCCCGCTCGAAAACCAACAAGTGTGCGATTATTTACTGAGTGAATTTGGCGACTATATAACGCCTGAGTCACTAAGTGATTTATTTGAAGGTGCAAGTAAAGCCACCACAAGTGAAGGCTATTTACATGTATGGCCGCAAACCTTCGACAGCGAAGGCTTTTTTATTGCTAAATTTAAAAAACACGCAAGTTGCGATAACCCAAATCAAACTGTTAAAAAAGGTGCGTTTCCGTTTAACGAGGTTGATAAAAAACAAAGCGCCGCGTTTACGCAATCGCTTAAAAAGCATTTTGGGTTAACTAACCTGCCTGGCAGCTTAATGCAACGTGATAAAGAACTGTGGTTATTTCCTGAGGGGTTTGAAGCCGTACAAAACAAAATTAAGTACGCACGCTTAGGTATTCAAATTGGAATTATTCATAAAAATGGCGTAAGGCTGACGCACGAGTTTGCAACCGTATTTGGCAATAAGTGTAAAACTAATGTATTTGCTTTAAATAACGAGCAAGCAAATGATTATTTTCAAGGCAAAGATATACGCTTAACTGAGGCAACTCAAACAATAGGTGAAGTGGTATTAACGCTGTGTGGCTGCCCTATTGGGCTCGGGAAATGGCAAAAAAATAAGATCAAAAATTCACTACCGCGAGATTTAGTGCAAAATACGCAGTTAATAAGTTGGGTTTAATGGATATACTTTACAATATATTAACCATATAATACTAAAGCATTTAAATGAACTTCGTATCTAGCTGAGCTAATACATAAAATTAATGATCATTAATTTACTAACGTCATTACTCCGTCTCACTTACAAAGAATGTATATCAAATAAGGAATACTAGTTTGCAGTTCAGGGAAGATATTAATGGCTTAAGGGCCATAGCAGTTATTGCTGTTGTTTTATTTCATTTTAACTCATCTTGGATGCCTGGTGGATTTGCAGGTGTAGATGTATTTTTTGTTATCTCCGGTTTTTTAATGACAGGGATAATATTTAAAGGATTAGAACAACAAAAATTTTCTATTTTAAGGTTCTATGTTGCACGCGCAAATAGAATTATTCCTGCGCTCGCTCTTCTCTGCATTATATTATTAATTTTCGGTTGGTTCTTCTTATCCCCTACTGAGTACAAAGCTCTAGGCAAACATGCAGTTAGCAGCGTAGGCTTCATATCCAATAACATTTACTGGTTAGAATCTGGCTATTTTGACTCCTCATCACATGAAAAGTGGCTTCTTCATACTTGGTCTCTATCCGTTGAATGGCAGTTCTACATTATTTACCCAATTATTTTAGTACTTTCAAGCAAAGTATTATCACTCAAAATGACCAAAAGGATGCTTTTATTAGGCACTGTAATAGGGTTTGTTTTCTGTGTATTGGTTACTTACAAATGGCCTAATGCATCATATTACTTATTTCCATCTCGAGCTTGGGAAATGATGATTGGTGGGGTTGCTTACCTATATCCTAGTAGGTTTGGGAATAAAAAAAATAAAGTTTTGGAGATCATTGGTGTTTTATTTATTTTAGGCTCATATTTCTTTGTTACAAAAGATACACCGTGGCCGGGCTATTTGGCGATATTTCCAGTGTTAGGAGCTTTTCTAATAATACAAGCGAATTCAAAAAATAGCTTTATCACTGGAAACTTACTTTTTCAAAAGGTAGGAGCTTGGTCTTATTCAATCTACCTGTGGCATTGGCCAATAGTAGTAGCTATCGCTTATTTTTCATTAAGTAAAAACTTCATATATATAGGTATTATTTTATCAGTAATTTTAGGGTACTTGAGTTGTAATTATATAGAGAAGTTAAAGTTTAAAAATGCCTTGAATAGCTTCGGTGATGCGTTCACATACAAGCCTATACAAGCAACTGTATTAGTTGGATTTCTGAGTGGCTTCATCTACATTACAAACGGTGCAGAACACCACTACTCGAAAGAAGTTATAACAGCAAGTAACGAAGCTACCAATATGAATCCCTATAATTGTATTAATTCAAAAGAACTAGTTTGCTATATCGGAAATAAATCGAATGTTAGAGCTATTATTATTGGCGATAGTCATGCTGAAGCAATTACAACTTCACTATCAACTATTTTTAACTTAGATAATGAGGGGATAATTGCTATTACTAAATCAGCCTGCCCGTTTATTCTAAATGCGTTATCAACTAAAAGCGGCGATGAATGCTACAAAGAAAATAATAAAAGAAGTAAATTCTTAAAAGAAAATTATCACTCTGTACCTGTATTCTGGGTAGCAAGAACTGGTGTATATTTATACGGACAAACAAACCCTAAAAGAATCAATAATGCACTGGATAAAAAGCCATCAATTTATTTTACAAAACCACAGGATAAATTTACTCATTCACTCTATAAAGAATTAAAAGAAAATTTAAAACTAACCTTCGATGAATTAGTTAAAAATCACCCTGTCTACATATTGCAACCAATACCTGAAATGAGAAAAAATATACCTAAAACATTGACTAAAAATTTACTTATGAATATAAAAGGTGATGATCTCTCAATAAACTACAGTTTATATTTAGATAGAAATAAATACATTTTAGATATAATCAATGACTTAGCCAAAGGCAAGCAAGTTAAAACTTTAGATCCAACGAAGTATTTGTGTAAAAATAATAAGTGTATAGCTGAAATAAATAATAGACCAATTTATTTCGATGGAGATCATTTAAGTGAATTTGGTAATAAGCTCCTTACACCAATGTTTAATGAAGTGTTTAATAGTGAATTTTAATTTAGGTACATCTTACAATTTAATATACTTAATAAATTAGTGCACATATTAAAATACATAACTTTCTACTTCTCCCAAAGGTTTCGAAATCTTTTAGTTAGCGCAATACTCTTAAAAATTAGTCATTAGAATTAAACATACAAATTGTCCAAGTTCAAAAGACTTAATTAAAAGCGCTTTTTATGCATTAAAGGCAGGTGGCGCTTGAGTCACTAAATGATTTATTTGAAGGTGCAGGTAAAGACACCACAAGTGAAGGCTATTTACATGTATGGCTCAAACATTCGATAGCGAAGGCTTTTTTATTGCTAAATTTAAAAAGCACTTTGGGTTAACTAACCTACCTGGCAACTTAATGCAGCGTGATAAAGAAATTTGGTTATTTCCTAAGGGATTTGAGGCCGTGCAAAATAAAAATTAAGTACGCACGTTTAGGTATTAAACTTGGCATTATTCATAAAAACGGCGAAAGCTAACGCACGAATTTGCAACCGTATTTGGCAATGAGTGTAATATCAATATATTTGCTTTAAATAACGAGCAAGCAAATGATTACTTTCAAGGTAAAGATATACGCTTAACTGAAGCAACTCAAACAATAGCTGAAGTAGTATTAACGCTGTGTGGTTGCCAAATTGGGCTAGGAAAATGGCAAAAAAAATTAAAAACTAACTGCCGCGAGATCTAGTGCAAAATACACGGCTAATAAGTTGGGGTTAAAGTCTTAGTTTTAGCTAACTATGATCTACAGGTCTCTTTTTATTTCCCTTACCTAATAATACCAAGTTAGTAAAATAATTCCTTTCTAAAATTTTTTCTGTCAATATTGGCAGTAATAGGCCTGTAGCCAATGCTATAGAAAATATTATTTCTACATCATATATATTCAATTTATGTAAAAAAATTCTGGTTCCAGCAGTAAAAAAAACGTGGAAAAGATATATTGAATAGGAATATGAACCTATCCAAGCTAGGGGCCTAAATCTAATGCCAACTACTAGTAATATTAAACAACCCAAACATCCAAGTATAAAGCTAGAAAGAGAACGCTGTTCAAAATATGGGACTATTCCTTTAAATATTAGAGTAATTATAAAAATTAGAATCAATAAAAGACCTAACCTCCAAACATCAGAAATATTAACGGAAAAATCAAATCGTACGAGTGACACACCAAACAGGAAATATGGCAATAAATAGATAAAACCAGAAAAAGAAAAGTAATCAGAATTCACCGGTGATATATAAAGCACTATAGAAAAAATAAACACACATATAAATTTATCAAACCTATCAAAAATCTTCAATTTTTCGCATATTAGAACAAAAATAAAAACTATAAATAAAGACTCAATAAACCAATAATGTGCTACTGGCTTAATGTGCAAGGTCAACCAATCAATTTCATTACTATTAGCCCCTGGTGTGAGCGCCTGTAATAGAGCAAAAATAGTGCCTACCGATAACATCGGAAATAACAAACGTCTTACTTTTTTATATATAAAACTTGTACCACCAGAGCTAAAAGGCCAAAAAGCATAAACTAAACCTGATAGAAATGTAAATAAAGGCATTCTAATAAATACCAGAGTGTCATTAATATCCCTTAAAGTCCCTTCTGATAGTTTAAGTCCAGTTTCGGCGTTAAACCCTATGACATGGTATGCAATTAACAGTACACATGCTAGACCTCTTAAGGTATCTATTTTAAAACGTTCATACATTGTAGCGAATCCCTTTAAACTACTTTTGATAATTAAAACCATAGAAATTTAGGTAGAAAAATCCAAACATAATGCTCAATTTTATTTTTGCTCTATACTTAGAGTACTTTCTTCTTCTCCCTATAAGATTCAGAAAGTTTTTTAGTTAACGCTAGGCTCATTTTAGAGTCACTTTATAGCCCAGAGGTTTTTATCAGCCTTTGGGCATTTTTATTCGCAGTTTCTTCCATAAACAGTACTAAGTCTTACGTTTTCAAACGCCTTACCAAATTGTAAAGATAAACAAAGAATTGGCAAAGCATCAACTTGCTTAGCAACCTCAAAAACTTGATAGAATTTATAACCATATTTAACGGCTAAATTTAGTTCAGCAACATACAATGCTTTATACTTTGGAGGGAGTTGCTGCCAATTCATTAGCGCTATTTGAATAATACCAAGCTGCACATCAAGCTTGTACGGCCCGAATTTTTTAGCCTGCTGAATATACTCATATACGCGCTCTGTCGGCCCTTCTTGATAACTAACTACTTGTGCCAGTGCAATCCACGTTTCTGACCATGTTTGCCTTACCTCTAATGACTTTAATAGATCTTTTTCTGCTTGTTGATAAACCATAAGCTTATTCTTATTTTGCTCGCTAGTTACAGCTAGATTGTGTATTTTTATATAAGCACTTAACTGCCAGTAATGAGGCTGTGAAGGGTCTTGACTTGTTGCATATGTAATTGCCTTATCTGCAAGCTCTAGCTCTTCAAGAGTAATGGTGTTTTCAGGCTGCTTTAAAATATTGAGTGCATTAAAATACCATGTATTTGCATGCATACTTTGTAAGCTGTGATAACCTATAACTAATGTAATAACTGCAAGTATGGCAATTTGTGTGAGGCGGTTTGTATTTAAATTACTCATTAAACAACGACTCGGTTAGACGCTTAGGGTTAGTAAAAAACAAATCATGTGCGTCATTTTGACCAATTAGCTCGCTCACTATTTGCTTAGCTTTACTCAAAATGGGCGGCCTACGCTTAACTGAATGGGCGTCAGATGCAACATAAGTTACTAAACCCTTTTTAAGCATATCTATACTAATATTTTTTGCAGTTTCACCCCATGCACCATCAATGCTTGAAGCCGTTAATTGAAACTCACACCCTAATTGTTTTAAACGGTCAATATAAAAAGGATTAGCCTGAATATCGCGATTACGCTCAGGGTGAGGAATAATTACTTTTATATTTTGTTTAGCTAGCCAATTTATAAACTTATCGTAACCTTGGGGTACATGCGAGTGCGGCAGTTCTAATAGTAAATAATTTACTGAATTAAGCGTACCAATAAACGGGAGTTTATTACCAAGCACTAAACCCATTAGTTCTACATCAAGCCTCACTTCAGCTGCAACAGCCAGTTTAATACAAATATTATTTACTACAGCCTGTGTTTTTAGATTAGCAAGCTCACTAAACAATTGCGAGGCCGAATTATTAAATCGCCCAATATGTATATGTGGCGTGGCAACCATATGAGTTATTCCATCATTTTGTGCAATATTTAATAGCGCTAAAGATTCATTTAAATCTTTAGCGCCATCATCAATGCCTGACAAAATATGGGAATGAATATCAATCATAGATTTGTACTTAACTATGCATTAGGTTGTTCAGGTTTTTGCGAGTAATCGTAATAATCGTAATAACCATGGCTATGCTCGTCTTTACTTTTACTCATATCTACTTGGTTAAGCACAATACCTGCAACATGAGCTTTAGATTCAAACAAACGCTCAATACCCGCCTTAATATGTTTAATTCGCGTAATATCTGACTTAACAACATAAATTACCGAGTCTGTACTTTGCGCAACAACTAACGCATCGCTCACAGCTTGTGTTGGTGGTGTATCTATAATTATATGGTTATATTCAGCTTTTAAGCCATCAATTACTTCACTAAAGCGCGCGTTAGATAAAAGCTCTAACGGGTTACTAGGTATTTGGCCACTTGGCATTATTGCCACGCCTGACTGCACATCAACATGTACACACTCACTTAATTGCTCCGTGCCTACAATTAAATTACTTAACCCTGGGTGAAATACCGGAATATCAAAGCGCTTTGCAATACTTGGTTTCCGTAAATCTGCATCAATTAATAATACTTTACCCATTTGAGCAAGCGACATAGCTAAATTAGCTGAGGTCGTTGTTTTACCCTCACCCGGTGAGCTTGATGTAACTGCAATTACTTTATGGTCGCGCTCTAACTGTGTTAATAACAAGCTAGTTCTGAACGTGCGTACCGATTCAGCAAAACGCCTGTAATTATCATCAAGATATGCGTGAATCGGAAAAACACTCTTCTTAGGCATTGGTACATATGGTAATAAGCCAATCATACGCTGAGCTAACTTACTTTCAACGTCATTTTTGGTTTTAACAGTATCGTTAAGTGCGTCAAATATAAAGCTCATAATTACTGCAAAACCAAAACTAGCGATAAAAGCTAAAATAATAATAAGCTTTTTATTTGGTTTTGCTGGCTTGTTTGGAGCATAGGCACGGTCGGTAAAACGTGCAGCAGCAGAGCTAAAATCGCTTGTTACTTCAGTTTCTTTAGAGCGAGATAAAAACGTATTAAATATATTGCGGTTAGTCTCAACTTCACGCTTTAATTGGTTATATTGGGTTTCTTTACGTGTAATGTCTTGGTACTCAGCACGTATTTTAACTAAATCGCGTTCAAGCGCACTCACTGTGCGCGTAATACGGTTTAGCTCTTTTTCAATACCGGTAATAAGGCCCTTAATTTGCTTATTTAGATTGTTTTTTACCGTTGCAAGCTCAGCTTGAGCAGAGATCATACGAGGGTGTTTAGGGCCATAAACCTCACCTAAGTCACTTAGTTTACGCTCAACTAAAATAACCTCACGTTTCACGTCTTGTATTACTTTATGCGAAGTAATCTCAGGCATACTACCCAAAAGTTCTAAGTTATTATTACCGTATTCAGTAATAACTCGGTTGATACTTTCAAGATTATTTTTCTCATTTCTAGCTACAATTAGTTGCTGAGAAATTTGCTCAAGCTCTTGTGTAGCGAGCCCCGCTATACCTTCAATATCAACTAATTTTTGTTTCTCTCGATAAGCTTGTAAGCGTACTTCTGAGTCATCAAGCTGAATTCGCAGTTGCGATAAACGCGTATTTAACCAACTAGAAGCTTGTTGGGTAATGCCCATTTTTGCACGCATCTGGCTTTCTATATAAACTTCACCAACGGTGTTAGCCACAAGTGCAGCTAGTTTAGGATCGCTTGATTCAAAACTAACCTCTACTAGTTGGGTTTTGCGAATTGGGGTAATTGATAAGTTAGCCTTAAAGGTCGAAAGAAGGCGAAGCATTTCAAATTCAGCCTTATCACTTTCTGATAAAATCTCAGAGTCTTTTTTATTTAAAAAGGGGAAAAGCTCTTTTATTACTCTTTTAAGCTCACTTAAAGCAGATGGCTTAGCGATGTAGTCTGTATGCGATTTCAAATTAAGCTTAGTAATCACCTCTCGGGCAATACTATCGGACTTAATCACCTCAAACTGCGTAAGATAGTATTCTTTTTGATTGGAATCTAGGCCGTATACTTCTTGAAAGCTGACTGCTTTTGCCTGTTCTGCTTCTATAAGTAATGTGGCCGTTGCTATATATCTAGGGATTAAAGTGAGTGAAACCATGATAGCTAATAAAGTAGCAACAATGGCAAAACCCAAAATGCGCCATTTGGCAAATTTAATTACATTAATGTAAGAATTCAACTCGATAACTTCTTCATTATAGTTTAAATTTTGATTTTTTTGGTTCATTAATAACTGCCTTGTAAACTGCTTAAAACAAGCGTTGTTCTATTTTTATGGTATCGCCCGCTGCAATTTGGCTATTTAGACTACCTTTTAGTTGCTGCTGTTTGGTTTGCTCTTTAAATATGTATATTTTATCAATAGAGGCACGCTCAGTTAAACCGCCAGCTAATGCTATAGCTTGGTTAACTGTCATCGCAGGTTGATAAGGGTAGGCTCCAGGTTCTTTAACTTCACCATGAATATAAAAAGGTCTATATTCGATAACCTGAACGTATACATTGGGGTTTATTAAATAATCAGGTTGTAAGCCTTGTGTTATAACTTGTTCAATCTCAGAGGTAGTAAGCCCTGCAAGTTTTACTTTACCTAAAAATGGGTAATTGACCTCACCACTATTACCTAAGAGTGCACTAACCTCTAAATCAGACTGGCCAAATACTTTTATTTCAACCTTATCACCAGCACCGATTACGTAACTCTGCGCAGTTTGAGCAAAGCAAACGCTGCTTAAAACTAGCAGCGTTAAACTAAAAATAAACTTCATTAGTTAGCCTTTAAAGCAAAGGTGAAATTAACACCCACTATCACACGGTCAAACTCTATTGCACTTTGAGTAGAATCTTTATCAATAAAGTCTACATAAGTAGATACCATCCCGAAATTACTTGCAACGTAATTTAGACCTAAACGAGCACTTTTTGATTTATCTTTACGGCCAATATCACCCGTATATTGTTCGTTAGTGTAATTAATACCAGCAAGTGAGCTCAAATAATCGCTCCAGCTATGTGTCCAATTAACTCCATATGTGCTTTCTTTTATGTAATCGCCTTGCACTAACGGATCTTTTGCCGCGCGGCTTGTTGTAAATTGCACGGTAGAATAACTAAGTGGTTGCCAGTTTACACCCGCCTCCCAACTTAAACCGCTAAAGTTTTCACGTTCACTCGAGTCAAAGTCTTTATTTTGGTAACCTAGTTTAAATGAGCCTGAAGTAAGTGCAGTTGCTTCCCACTCCATACCAAGTAGTATTTTTACATCATCACTATCGCGTGAAATACCATTAGCTTGTAAAAAATCATAACGGTAATTTTCTTGCTTAACTTCTAAAAATGTACGTGTAGATGCTTGGGTATTATAGTAACCAGTTACACCAATTAACGATTTGTCATAATCACGATATTGCGATACTTCTCTAAAGTTTTGGTATTTCTTACTAAAAAAGCCAGCTTTTAAAGCAACTTGAGCTTTTGAGCTTTGTGCGCCGTATTCGTAACGCACTAAGACGTTTTGTTGCTGATACTTTACAAGCTCATTTACTGCATCACCCAAGCCTTCTGTTAAGCCGCTACCACGCGGCTCGTATAGCCAATCTGCATCACCGTTAATATCTAAACGATGTTGACTGGTAAATTCTTTATGTACACCAGCACCTATATTAACTTGGGTAAAATTATCAGCACTATCTTTATTATGTAAAGAGCTGCTCGTACCTAAATCAAGCTTGTAACTATCTGGGCCATCTTCAATCGCTGCCTTTATATTAGGAGCAATAGTCCAGATTAAACGCGACTCTTCATTATCAGGTGTACTGAAAAAGTTATTATTACTGCTTAAGCCTGTTTGCAGCGTTGGCGTTATCTCGGCGCCATCTTTAGTTATAAAACTGCCTGGCTTTAAATTAGCAGCTGCGGGGGGGGCTATCGCAACACTAAACAAGGCAAACATAGAGACAGTGATTTTTTTAGTATGCATTTGCATTTTTAAATCCCTTAAAAATTGTCATAAAAATAATTTTAACATCAAACCATAACGACCAGTGTTTAATATAATGTAAATCAAATTCCACACGTTTTTCCATTTTATCAAGCGTGTCGGTTTCACCGCGCCAGCCATTAATTTGCGCCCAACCTGTAATGCCAGGCTTAGCTTTATGCCGTAACATGTAAAACTCTACTTTTTTACGGTATTCCTCATTGTGTGCTACAGCATGCGGCCTTGGCCCTACAATAGACATATCGCCTTTTAAAACATTTACAAATTGTGGTAACTCATCAAGGCTAGTACGGCGTAAAAAACCACCCAGCGGTGTAATACGCGTATCATTTTTTGTAGCTTGTGTAACCACTGCACTGTTTTCTGTAACACTCATTGAGCGAAACTTCCAAACCTTAATTTTACGGCCATCTAATCCGTACCTATCCTGTTTAAATATTACAGGCCCTTTAGAAGTAAATTTAACAGCAAGAGCAATTGCAATTAAAATAGGCGATATAAGCATTAAAATAATAGAGGTTACTATTATATCCTCAGTGCGTTTTATAAACTCACGCGCGCCTATAAATGGCGATTCAAATACACTTAATGTATCAACATCACCAACATGCTCAATACGGGCATGTATTAAGTTAGATATTAAAAAGTCAGGAATTATATGCACATCAACCGTTGTATCACCCAGCTGACGCAAAATATCAGCTATACGCTTATCAGCTTTCATAGGTAAAGCAATATATAAAACGCTAATTTCACCATCACGGGCTGCATCTACTGCATTTTGAATTCGCCCCGCTACATCATATTTAGTAGAATTCTCAAACAGGCGCTCTGGTTGGCGGTCGTCGTAAAAACCTAAAAAATTAAAGCCAAGCTCATCATTTTTAGTTATTTCATTATACAAGTTGACCGCTGATTCTGTTGCTCCAACAATTGCGACATTGCGCAAATTCAAACCTAATTTACGACGATGGCGCTTGTATAAATGCACTACAAAACGCCATGCGTATAAGTAGGTAACACTTAACAAAAACCATAAGCTCAATCCAATTCGGGAGAGTGACTCGGTAAACTTAAAAGCAAACGATATAAGAAACAAGACGATAAACGCAGAAAATAAAGCTCCCCAAGCACACAATACCATGGTTCTAAATTTACCAGCCCGCCAAGAGCGATAAGCAGAAAATATTTCACCGAAATACAAAAAGCTTAAAGCAACACTTAAAGACGATATCATATAAGAGGGAGTAAGCTCGAAATTATAAAATAAAGCAGAACATTGGAAGGCTAGGAATAGTGAGAAAATATCAAACAAGCGATAAAAACTCGCATCAGAAGACCCATTTGACTTAAACGTCCTTGTGGAAGTCATACTATAAAATCCTTATTTATAAAGTAGAGGCTTTAAAAACGTACTTAAACAAAACTATTTATATAATAATATATGACCACTGTAAACTCAACTAATTCCTTAAAATAACTACATAAACACCACCAAACAAATGGAAACTTAATTAAACAAATAAAAACAACAAAACACACTTTTTTGAGGTATACTTTGTGGAGGAAATCAATTTTATACAAGGAATATGTATGAAAACAAATCTACAAACACGCTACCATGGTCTAGATTTTTGCCGCTCAACATTTATGATTCTTGGTATTTTCTATCATGTAGGCCTTATTTACTCTACTGATAATGATTGGAGAGTATTATCGACAGAAACCTCCTCATTAATAACTAAAATAACTAATTACCTCCACCTATTCAGAATGGAAGCGTTTTATTTAATCTCAGGATTTTTCTTTATTTTAGCCTTAACAAAAAATAAAAATAACTTTCTCGCTGATAGATTAAAAAGAGTTCTTATACCCTTGTTATTTTGTGGCTTATTCATAAATCCTATTATGAACTTTTTTAGTTACAACTTTTCATTTTCAAACAACTTTAAATATATTCTTTATGGAGAATGGTTAGGACACCTTTGGTTCCTAGGTAATCTGTCTTTGTACTTCATAATTAGCTACCTATTCAGAAACACAATTAAAAAGGCTAAAAATTTAAATTTTTTAATGATAGGGTTAATAGCAGTGCCAATTATTTCGTGCGCAGGGTTATTCATAAGTAAATTCATTTACAAAGGAAACTTTCTATTTTTTTCAATAGATAAATTACTTTATTTTTTTTGTTATTTCCTACTGGGTTGCATCGCTTATCAAAATATTAATTCTTTTATAAAGGCCCTTAACTACAAAACTGTAATACTTTGCACTTTAAGCATTCTTATTTTATTAAATTTACGAGACTATTACTTTCACCTTGACAGCATCGGAAATAAAGTAATTACAAAGTACATTTCAACATTGCTCACTATTTCAGCAATAGCCTTTTTTTATAGAATTGGAAGTAGAGAGTCATTATTAATGGGGAAAATATCAAGAGCTAGTTATACAATTTATTTACTTCATCAACCATTGATCATTGTTTTATATGCTTTTATATTTTCTAAAACACCATACCCTGCGTGGTTTGAATATTCTCTAATAGTAACTCTCACTTATTTTCCTATTTATTATTTTCATATTCGGTTTGTTGAGAGAATCGATAAAGTGAAATTTTTATTAAATGGTTTCTCAGGAAAGAAATGAATATGTTAAAACTAAGATTAACCTATCATAAACTTAACCGTTGAAATTATTAAACATAAATACAACACTATATTTACAAGATAAAACTAGCATAAAACTTTAAACCACTGTTACTTTTTACATAATAACTTTCCTAACTATAATTTTATGTAAAAGAGAAGCATCAAAGTTACGAGTAATAAAGAATAATATCTAGAAACTATACTAAATAATAAGCTCGCTCAATCTTGAATATTGAAATTATGTAAGTAAGCCTTGGCCTTTACAAGCAGAAAAATCTCAAACACTTATTCATAATCTAAAAAGCAATTATACATAGTAAGAATAGTTCTATTTTAGTTTTGAAATAAAAACATTCTTAAAAAAGAGCGGTATACCAATTACATATCGACTGAACAATCTTTTAGGCTCATTGAGAAGCCTGTAAAACCATTCCAGGCCTAACTGCTGAAACATTTTTGGACAACGTCGTACTTTTCCCGCTTGAAAGTCTAATATCGCTCCGCCACAGATTATTATTGTCTTGCTGACAGCTATTGCTTTAAGCATTGATGCTAATATCTCTTGCTTTGGCATCCCCATTGCGAGGACGATCACATCTAATCCGTTTGTTTTATTTTTTAAGTAATGCTCTTTATAAGTTGGTAAATCTTGAAAGCCATCGAGACAATGGACAAAACTATCATTAAACAAACTTTGAGCCCCCTTTTCGAGCCAGGGACTGCTAGTACCATATGCAAAAAATGCTGGTTTATTTTCTAATTTCAACAATCGGTCAATCAACAAAGGGATGAAATCTGTACCGTTCAAATTAAGCTTTGGAGATATTTTATTATATCTACAAGCTAACTCGATACCTTTGCCATCTCTCAATAAATAATCTAAATTCAAAAAAGAGTCTTCAATCTCTTTTTTTTGAAGTATTAAATTATATCCATGTTGATTTAAAAAGCCTAGTGACACGGCCTTTTTCGTTTTACTTAATTCGTCTAACATTACATCCAATTCGTTTTCATCGACTAATGTCATAACTTTTAGGATAGGATCCATAAAACCTCTAGGAAGTAACTTTAAAATCAGAAAATTTTATCTTTCTATTAAATAAAAAAACAATACCAATTAGAAATTTTCTAGCAAAATGATAAAAAAGGCTTTTATTTTTAAACTTATGCTTTTTTAGTATTCCAAATGAACCTTTAAAATATTTATATCTAAACTCAGGTAAAGGATTGCGATGTCCTATAAGAGGAGAATTAACAAAGTAAGGGTTATTCGATTCCAAACTAGCTCTAATTGCAAAATCCAGATCTTCACCACCGTTATTCTTTGCGCCTACTCCATAATCTTCATCAAAAAAAACAACCTTGCTAAATACTTCAGATTTATAAATAGTCGTATTAGATGAAGCGTAACGAATTAAATTTGATGTATTGTGCTGATTAGGAAGGAAATCAATCAATGCAGGTGTTGAAGAAAAGTCAGTATAAAAAAGATCAACGCTATACTCTTTCTCAATATTAACAAAATTATTCCAAAAACCATCTGGATACCAACAGTCATCATCTGGGAAGGATATAAAATCAAATTCTTCTAAAGTATAAGACTCTTTCACCATACCGATCAGCAAGTTTCTAGCTTTAGATAATGAAATTATACTAGAGCTTCTTTCAATAACTAATTTATAGTTAACAGCTAAAGTCATAAATTCACTCTCATCAAAATCTACATTATCAACATCTTGAAGTAATATATAATGAGTAAAAAAAACTGAGTCCACCTTGTTTAGTGATATTATTAATCTTCGTAAATCTTTAAAATTTTCTACACTACAAATACATGTTGTTAACAAAAGAGTTTTCATTAAGCACCCAAAAAATAAAAAATTAAATTTTTATGATAAAATAATTATGAAAAAGACCATCAAAGTCAAAATCAGATATATATATTCTTACCCATAAAAATGAAACAAAAAATAAAAATGAAACTGAAAATAGGAGTAACTTCAACTTAGTATACCTGAGTATAAAAGAAAAAATATAGACTACACCTATCCATCTAAAGTAATCAAAATATGCATAATACCGAAGTTGTAAAAAGCTAGTTAGATGCATAAATGATATTAAAACAATCATACCTATATAATACGGCCATAAATTATCTAGATAAGACTTGCTTCTATATTTATAACAAAAAAAAGATAAGATTATTATAATTACATCTAAAAACTTGAATAATAAACCTGACCCTCTGTCATCTAACTCCTCATAATTCGTAAAGGTTGCAAAATACACAGACATATATAATAGAGAAACAACTGATGATGCTAAAAATATGTATATAATTTTAATTTTTTCATTTCTAAGTGGCAACCTATCAATATTAAAAACTACAAAATATATAGCGCAAACAATAACAGCTGCATTGTGTGTTAAGCAAGCAACGACCCCAAAAATAAAAGCCCAACGAAGTTGTTTATTATACAAAAAAAATAAAGTTAATATCAGAAAAGAACCTGAACAATAATGCCTTATCATATTAAACATGTTTGTAAACTTCATTGAGTAGAAAATAAAAAAAACTAACGTCAATGCGATCAAAACCTCACTCGCACGCGAGATACTCAACACTCTGTATATCACGATACAAGCAGGAAAATATATGAAAAAGGTCAAAAAATAGGTGTAAAAAGTAAAATTACCATCAGTTAGTTTTGAAAAAAAATATGAGAAGCTGTGATAAACAGGCTCAGTAATCTTAGGCTGAACCAAAAAACCATCATTTATAAAAATCAAATAATCTTCGTTGAATATACTTGAAAACCCATGTTCATAATTATTAAATGAGAACCACTGCGTCGAGTACCAACCTAGGTCATTTCCGACTCCCAAAAAATCACCAAATGCCCACACTTCTTTGTGAAGGTTCATATTACAAAACAATAGTAAAAAACTAATATAAAATACGTGTATCCATTCTTTTTTCTTACTAATTACATAAGCAAATATACTCAAAAAACCGATGTAAAATGGGAGGATAATTGCAACAAAAAAAGCAAAGAAAATAAACAATGATTCTTTTTTAAAAATAATACTTTTCAAAATATTTTCTTCTTACTTACTATAATACTGGTATTTTATTAAAAACTTTATTAAAAGCTTAAATGAATCAACATAATCAATTTTAGAATTTGAATAGAAAAAAATCTTTGTTAACAAAAACTTTAATAAAGACAAACTTCTTCCAGACTCAAGCCACCTTCTATAAAACTCGATCGTGTTCCAGCGATAATACAAATCTCTAACATCTTTTTTATCTAAGACCAACTTACCACTCAGCTTTCTTTCTAATTCACACCTCAGTTCAACCCCTCTTATAGGGCGAGTGCCATTAGTTATCGTGCCTCCTTCATGTATTGTATGAACAAAAGTGGCCCTGTTATAAACACATACTTTTAGATCATTGATGTATGCATTTAACATTAGAGTATGATCTTGTAAGTAAGGTGTTATTAAGAAGCCACCAATTTTTTGAATAGACGACTTTTTTATCATTATCATGGAAGTATATGAGCTCCCATGTAATAAAAATTTTTTTGCATTCTCACCTATAAATTTTTCATCACCGGTTTCAATAAAAACATTTTTTTCCTTTACTTTCATATCACTACCACATATATCAAAGTCAGGTCGTTCTTTTTTAAAGTAATTTAATTTTGCAATTAGTTCACCAGGTAAAAAATAATCATCATCATCAAGAAAAGTAATATATCTACCACTTGCTTCTTCTATTCCGACATTCCTAGCAAGTGAAGCACCGGAGTTATCTTTAAGCGGAAGGTACTTAATTAAACCTGCTTTAATATAGCCCTCTAAAGCTTTTTGTGTTTCGATTTGCTGCTTACTGCCTATTCCATTATCGTCAACAACAATAACTTCAAAATCACAATCAATAATTGCACTATCAATCGCAATTTTAATTTTATTCGCCCTACCGTAAGTTGGAATAATTATCGATAATTCAATCACTTTATACCTCTTTAAACTAGTCATTAAAAACCTTTTATATATAAAGCTATGTAAGCCAAGTCTTAAGTTTTGTTAATTTGTGAACTTCAAAACTCATTAACAAATTCCAAATAACTAAACTAATAGAAACGGAAAGTGCAGCTCCAACAGAGCCATAAATAGGGACTAATGTAAAAAGCAGTATCATGTTAATTACTAATGTTATAAACAATGATTTTAATGAATTTCTTTCATTACCTGTCATATTTAACACCAAACCTACAGACCCCAGAAAAATATTTATTATTTGCCCTACACATAAGATACATAATATTTGATAGGCCGGCTTAAAGTTTTCCCCAAAAAAGATCGTTATCAACCATTCACCAAAAACAATTAATAACAACGCAATAGGAATAGAAAAGCAAACATTAAGTCGTACAGATTTTTTTAGTAACTCTTGAGCCTCAGCAATATTATTTTTCCGGTAGCTTTTTGCTATTTTAGGTCCTAATATACTATTCACAGCGGTCATGCCCAATGTAACTAATGTAATCCCCTGAAGAGCCACTTTAAAAAAACCAACTGTTTCCTTTTCCTTAAAATATCCCAATACCACATTAGCCAGTTCAGAATTCATAGTGCTAATAAAAAACATTAGAGAGAATGGAAGTAATGCGCGATTCCACTTTTTAAAACTATAATTAGGTTCAACTTTAAAAATTTCTCTTGGCGTATTTTTATGAATTAAATATAGCCCCAGCAACATCGTTAATACTGATGTAAAAATTTGCACTTTAATCAATAGCAACGCTGTAAAAGCTGTATTAAAAAGAATAAAAAATGTATAAATAAATATAGCCATGAAAGGCATTAATATAAATTCAGGAAGTAGTCCTAGTATAGGTTTACTCAAACCATTTAATATAGCTCCTTGCTTCGATGAAAAGCTTTTTATAGGAATTAATAACATAGCAAACCAAAGTAAATGAGCCGTAGTTTCCGTAACAAGCTCAAATAATAGTGCAAGCAAAACAGCCAACATCACAAGTGATGAAATCAAAACTACAAAGCCTGAAGACCACCTAAATAATCCCTTTAAATCAGCCCAATTTTCTTCTACTTCTATGTGCGCTACCTCTCTTATTAAGAGCTGTGGTAGACCAGCAATTACTGGAATAGTAACGATAGCTATAATAGATAAAATATATGTATATAGACCATATTCCTCAGGGCCTAAATAACGTGCTAATATAAGTCCCGCAAGCACAGACAACCCTCTACTGACTATTTGTAGCGAAGCCGTACTTAAAAACTTTTTTCCAATAGTAGATGAATTTTTCAATTATTAACCTGCAACTTAAATAAATACTTGGCTAATGAATTAAGATAATAAAGCCTTAACTTCCCGACTAAATTCTTCACCCATATGACTTGATTGCATTGCATATTCTACATTGGCAAGCATATAACCTAATTTAGAACCACAATCATGAGATTTACCTTTTAGGTGGTAGGCTTCAAGCGTTTCTAGGTGGCGCAATTGTAATAATGCATCGGTAAGTTGTATTTCGCCGCCTGCACCAGGTGGGGTGTATTCTAGTAAATCCCAAATTGCTGTAGATACAACATAACGCCCTGTAATAGCTAAATTACTCGGTGCTTCATCGTTATTCGGTTTTTCGACCATGTTTTTAATTGCAGCATTTTCGCCGGCATTTATTTTTTTACCGGCGATATCAACTACACCATACTGATGTACTTGCTCTTGAGGTACGGGCTCTACCATTACTTGGTTGTAGCCCGTTTTGTCGAATCGGTCGATCATTTGGCTTAAATTGTCAGTTTTTGAATTTGATTTATATTTATCAATAATTACGTCAGGTAACATTACTGCAAATGGGTTATTACCAACAATTGGGCGCGCTGCTAAAACAGCATGGCCTAAGCCTAGTGGTGCCGATTGGCGAACCGAAATTACGGTTACATCTTTTGGCACTATTGAGCGAACCTCTTCTAGCAGGCTACGTTTTACGCGTGCCTCTAGTGTGGCTTCTAGCTCAAAGCTTGTATCAAAATGGTTTTCAATTGAGTTTTTTGAAGCGTGTGTAACGAGCACAATTTCTTTAATGCCAGCTGCTACGGCTTCGTTAACTACGTATTGAATTAAAGGTTTATCTACCAGAGGGAGCATTTCTTTAGGGATGGCTTTTGTGGCTGGTAACATACGCGTACCAAGACCAGCTACAGGCAATACTGCTTTTAAAACTTTCACTTTAATTCCTTTCATTATTTTTGTTAAACAATAAAAAAGGAACTGCTAAACTAAAATTCCTTTTCGAGCGTTTCACATGCCGTGTGAGCTTGCTATTATACACAACACAATAGTGCACTCAATAATTAAAGAGTACTTTTTGATTGTTTTTTTGTTAATTTTATGTTGCACAACATTGGGTCGCATTGCACTATTTTAGTGCTCTCATACTTTATAGTGATCTACCTTTCCAAAGCTACCAATACTATACTAGGCTTGTTTGGTTATTAGGGATCACAGACTTGAAGGAACATTTGTGCGTTTAGGGTTTTACATTTTATTATTAGTGTCTTTTTTTGTATGCGCACAAGATATGCTTTTGTATTTACGCAATAGCGATATAATTGCGCGCGCTCAAAAACAGTATGGTGATGAAGGACATAAACGCATTAAAAACTGGCTAAGTTTTATAGATGAATCGGCTGATAAAAGTGAATGGCAAAAAATCCATTTGGTGAATGACTTTTTTAATAAGCACATTAAATACAAAACCGATGATGAGCTTTGGCACCAAAAAGATTATTGGGCTACCCCGCTTGAAAGCTTAGGTGTGGGTATGGGTGATTGTGAAGACTACGTAATTGCCAAATACTTTACGTTAATAGCGCTTGGCGTACCCGAAGATAAAGTACGTTTAATGTATGTACGTCAAAAAACAGTTAATCAACCTCACATGGTGCTGATATATATTGAAACACCTAATCAAATCCCCTTTGTTTTAGGTAACTTTAATACTAAACTACTGCCCGCTAATAAACGCCCTGATTTAACACCTATATATAGTTTTAATGGCCAAGGTTTATGGTTAGCTAAATCAAAAGGGTTAGGCAATAAAGTAAAAAATAGCCGTGGTGTTTCTGCCTGGAACACCATGCTAGAGCGAATTGAACAAGGTGAGCTTGCGCCCGCCAAAAGTGATAAAGGAACACCGAGTTATGTCTCGACTTTTTAAAAATGGATTAAGTTTAAAAACCCAAGTATATGGCCTTATTATATTGATTTCGGTACTTTCGTTTTTTGTACGCGTAATTACTGACGTTGATACCACTCGCCAATACTTACAAACGCAAATGGGTAGCCACGCGCAAGATACAGCAACAAGCTTAGGGCTTTCTATTTCGCCCTACCTTGAAGAAGATAGCTTAATGATTGCCCAAACCATGGCAACCGCTATTTTTGACTCTGGTTATTACAAACAAATAAAATTTACTAACGCCGATAGTAACGTGGTATTTAACCTAACAAGCCCAAAACGCGTTGAGTCTGTACCTAATTGGTTTATTACAGCAGTAAAGCTCAACGCCCCTACTATGCAATCAGAATTAAACAATGGCTGGATCATGGCGGGAGTGCTTGAAGTAACAAGCCATGTTGGGCAATCGTATTTAACGCTATGGGAACATACTAAACGCAGCTTTTATGGTTCTTTATTATTATTAGTAGCGTCGCTTGCTGTAGCATATTTGATATTACGTGCTGTGTTTAAACCTTTAAAAGCAGTAGAAAACCAAGCTCACTTGGTAACGCGTAAACGCTTTACATTAAACGACGAAATACCTGTTGCGCGCGAGCTACGTACTGTGACTAAAGCCATTAATAATATGGTAATGAACCTGCAAAGCACCTTTGACTCTTTAACAAAGCAAACACAAGCACTTACCGATGAAGTATATGTAGACTCACTCACAGGACTGGGTAACCGCCGTTCGTTTGAGAACCACTTTAACTCAGTGGTTGACACCATTACTAGCGACACTCCAATCACTGCAATGATGATTACTCTCCCCTCACTTGCTAATATTAACCAAACTGTAAGTTACCAAGATGGTGACGAGCACGTACATGATGTAAGCGTTACTTTGCAAAATGTGATTGGTGCTTTAATCAACTCTAAAATATTTAGACTTAACGGTAGTACTTTTATTGCTTTAGTCCCATTCGATATGCAATTTTTAAGTAGAACACGCCTCGATATAAATGATGCCTTTAGTAAAAAGAAAAACAGCTTACACGTGAATGGTTTTGCTAACTTAGCGTTAGTAAGTGTTGATAAAGGCTCATCTATCGGGAGTGTGCTTTCGGCGCTTGATACTGGCTGTACTATTGGCGATTCGGCTGTAAATAAAGTAGATAGAGATACTTTGTTTAGTGTTAAAGAGTGGCGTTCGCTTATTCAGTCAATTATTGCTACTGGTGAAGTTAGTTTTTCGGTGCAGCCAGTTAAACGCACCAACTCACAAAACAAGCAGTGCTATTTTGAGGTGTTTGCTCATTTTACGCATGAAGGCGAAAAGGTTAATAATGGCCATTTATTTGCTATGGCCGAAAAGCTTAACTTAACCGAAGAGTTAGACAAAAAAATAATTCGTAACTTTGTAAACGTTAAAGAGCAACACCCAGACGATACATTTGCGTTAAATATTAGTAAGGCTTCGTTGTATTCAACTGACTTTATTGAATGGCTTACTCTTTATGCTCACACTAAAGCAATTATTAAAACAAACTTGATTTTTGAATTACATGAAATTAGCTTGCTTTATAATGTGCATGTTGCCTCTTTACATATTGATGCAATAAAAGATATTGGCATAAGTGTGTGTATTGAACACTTTGGTACTAGTTTAACCTCGTTTAGATACTTGCAAGGGTTGGATATAGAATATATAAAAATAGATGGTAGCTACATTCAAGATTTATTAGATAACACTCAAAGCCAATTTTTTATTCAAACCGTTAATAATATTTGTCATGGCTTTGGTATTAAAGTTTTAGCTTGTTTAATTGAAAAACCTGAAACTTTAAAGGTACTTGAAGATTTAGGTTGCGATGGCGTACAGGGCAATTTAATAATGCCGCCAACCAAAATAATAAAAACTAATGATAATGGCGAAAATAAAGAGTTTACTTTTTGCACCGATGCGCTAAAATTTTGTAATTAATACTCGACCAAGGGACAAGAGATGAAATCATTTATATTAGCCAGCTTAATAGCTGGTGCATCTGCACTTACAGTTTTACCAAGTTATGCACAAACGGATACTGATGCAGTAGTACAAACTGAAGGCATGACTGATTTAGTCAACGTTTTAAATAGCGTAACCGCTGAAACAGCTCCAGATCAGCTTAAAGCAGACTTAGTAGCGGCTATTAAAGGCGTATGTACAAATTGTACTGCTGCCCAAGTTGATTCTATGATGACTGTAGTTGTAGGCGCTATTGGTGCTGATAGCCCACTTATTGCTGATTTTTTAGCTGCACTTGTAGCCGCTGGCGTTGACAGCGATACCGTTACACTTGCTGCTATTACCGCTGGCGTTGATGCCACTGTTGCCTCTGAAGCAACAGCAGCTGGCCCCGGTGGCGCACCAGCTCCTGCTGCTCCGGTAATTGTTACTTTACCAACAACTGCAGTACCTCAAGGTGCCGGCGGCACTGGTGGCGATGCAGGTATATCTGAAGTCGGTAACTAACCGTTAATAAAATAATAAAAACGCAGCCTTTTGGCTGCGTTTTACTTTATATGGCTTATTTTTTTAGCCCTTCTTTTTAGGCTCTTAGTTTAGAGAATCCTGTGAATCGTTTTATATTTTTTTTACTCTGCGCAATTTTATTTTTGCTGCCCTTACCATTAGGTAGTTACCGCCCTTGGGCAATTTTAGCAATGGGGATATTAATTAGTGCTACCTTTTTCATCCATTTAGTTTACAGCAGTATTAATAACGAGCACCCTTTATACCCTCCTTTATATTCTTGGCCCTTATTTACTGTACTCAGTATAGTTGCGGGCGTATGCGCTGTACAAATATTTACCGTAAGCGTTGACCCGTTTCAGACTAAACAAATGCTTATTAAAACAAGTTTTATGATTTTATTTTGCTGGCTACTATTTATTTATTGTAATACTGAAAAGCGTATTAAAAATTTAATATATGCAATTATAAGTGCAGGCGTTTTTCAGGCTTTATATGCCACTTATTTAAATTTATCGCCAGATATAATTAGCCCATTATTTGGCTATAAACATACCGAGCGTGCTATTGGTACGTTTACTTACTCTAACTTTTTGGCTAACTTTTTAGCTTTATGTTTGTGTTTAGGTATTGGTGTTTTAGTTAGCGAGCTAAAACGCTCAACTAGCGACTATAAACAAACATTAAAACAAACACTTCGGGCGTGGACTGAAATACTTTTAAGCTCAAAAATAATTTTACGTATTTCGTTAATTATTATTATTGTGGCGCTTATTTTAACCCGTAGCCGTATGGGTAACTCAGCGTTTTTTATTGCATTAATGGTTGTTAGCTTACTCGCGTTTTTTATTTACAGGCAAAAACCTAAAGCGTTCAAACTACTTATAATAAGTTTTTTTATAATCGATTTGATTATCATTGGTGCTATATTTGATGTAGAAAAAGTTAAACAGCGTATTAGCGAAACCAGTATTTCATCAGAAACCCGTGACGAAGTTGTACGTGATTCAATACCCCTTATTTTAGATAAGCCTTTGTTGGGCTCTGGTGGGGGGACATTTTATACTGCGTTTCCGGCGTATCAGTCTGAGCCTTATTCGGGTTATTACGATAATGCTCATAACGATTACATACAGTTTGCAGTAGAGCTGGGTATACCCACTACAGCTGCACTGGGCTCACTTATACTTTATTGTTTATGGTTATGTATAGCGACTATGCGAAAACGTAAAACAGCGTTGTTTCAAGGCGTTTCTTTTGGTTGTGCCATTGCAGTTATAGATATGCTGCTGCATTCGTTGGTAGATTACTCTTTACAAGCGGGTGCAAACTCAATGTTGTTTATGACTATTTTATGCTTGGCAATATTAAGTAGTAAATTACCTGCGTCTAAACGAAGCCGAAAAGAACATGGTTAAATACAAAGCCAAGCAATTACCTAATATAGAGTGATTAGAAGCTGCGCTTCTCACGCGAGCAAGCTCAGCGTCTATGCCAACAATTCACGGTTAACTTGAAAAACTCCGCTTGTTGGCGTGACAAGCAAAGCCTGTAATAAGTAATTTATGCACTAAGAGGTTATGAGGCGCTGCGCTTTTAGAGAAGAAAACAAACACCAAACACGTTTTTTATTGGTATTATGCCTTCTCATTTACTCCTCTTTAGCTTCTCTTTGTGAAAATAGATCTTTAGCTTATTTTTAAATAAATTAAGCGCTGCTTTCTTAACAACCTTACTCCGTTATAAGTAATTTATTCACTAAGAGGTTATGAGGCGCTGCGCTTTTAGAGAAGAAAATAAACACCGAAACTGTATTCTGATTGGCATTGTGTCTTCTCATTTACTCCTCTTTCGCTTCTCTTTGTGCAAATAGGCCTTTAATTTATTTAATTATTGATTAAGAATTACTGTTCTTCTAAATCAAACTCGGTTAAATGCCCTTCACCGTGTATTAACTGGTAGCGGGCTAAATTTCCTTGCTCTAGTGTTATTAAACTAATAGCTGAGTCGCTCACTAAGTATTTTTGCCCTTCGCCTATGGTTTGGTGCTTATCTACTTCCATATGCCAACGTTTGGTAAAAAAGTTTAAGGGACTTTTTGGGCCGTATAAAATTGAGTCGAGCTTATCGAGAATGTTTATTAACTTACGCGGGAACTCGTTTTTAATACCACTGGCGGTAAGTTGCCAAATTCGATTGGGATGATCGCCAAAACGCTTTTGCACCGAAAAGCAAAATGAGTAATGCACGTCTCCCGATAAAATCAGGGTTTCGTTTGGGGTGTCGGTTCGTCTAAAAGTATCGAGTAGCTTTTTGGCTGAACCTTCGTGTGCCATCCAGTTTTCTACGTCTACCATGAGAGGTTGGCCACATATGTTAAACATGGCTTGAATGGCTTCTATTGATTTAACACCAAATACAGGAGCTGGCGATACAATAATAACTTGGTCGTGGCTTAATAGGCTTTCTTCAAGCTCTGTGAGGCGTTCCCAATCAAGTAGACCTGAAGGCTCATTAAAGTTTTGCTCATTTCGCCAGCGGTGCGTGCGCGTATCTAGCACCACTACTTTGGGTATTGTAGTCAGTTCGTAATGCCAAAAGCTAAAATCGTTTAGTGGTTTATCAAATGCTTTAAACTGCCATAAATTATTAGCAGTACGGCTTTGCTTAAAAGGTGTTAGTAGCTCGCCCGTTTTATTTAGTGCATCGTTCCCCATTCCTTGGAATAGCCAATAACTAATTAAACCGTTATTAATGATTCGTTTACTACTTGGATTTTCATTTATAGCTTGCTCCCACCCTGCGGTGAGGTTCCAATCGTCGGTTACATCGTGATCGTCAAACATCATTAATGTCGATACATTGGCAAACAACCGCTCTACTTCACTCAAGCCTTTTGCATAATCAATCAATGCTGTTTTTTCAGCGTTAAAAATAATTTTGTTTTGCTCGCTTTGACCTAGATACGTTGTGTTTTGTGTATCAACGCATTGCCAAGCAGCAGCACTAAAATTTAATAAATAAAGTGCTATATATTCTTCAAAGTGGATAAGGTGGTTATATGCTTTTACACTTGAAAAGTGAGGTTCGTCTTTTTTTAGCCAGTAACCAACACCTAACTTTGAGCGTTTTTGCCACGGCGTTTTTGGTAGGAACACATGGCGATTATAAAGTTGCTCATTTATATCGTCGGGTAGCTCAATAGCAAGTGGTTGCTCTTTATAAATACCTAAGGCTTTAATTAACTGATGAACAGCTAATAACATGGGGCCAGCTACGTCGTCGGCATAAACCTGATCACCACTGAGTAATAGCAATTGCGCGCCTTGATTATTATTACCACGCTGAGTATTTTGCCATTGACTTGCAGACACTAAGCTGTCTTTTGCTGGATGATGTGCATTACGGCACGAGCCATGCAAAATATCACTGAGTTTATTGGGAATTACAAATGCAGGCGTTGTTTGATTGCTATAGCGCCACGGCGATAAATCAATTGCTGTATCGTCAATTATGAGTTCATAGCTTAATAAGCTATCTACGGGAAGTTTATTATCTACTGGCTTTATAATCACGAAATGCAGGTACAAATGTTCCCCTAAAGAAACAGTGTGTTGATCGCTATAACATTCGTAATTTATAAGTGTTATTTGGCAGTTTGCAGGCTTGGAGGTAGCAAACTGAATGCAGACTCCAGTTTGCTCTGCACGGCGCACCATTGGCCCCATTAGTAAAATAGGAAGGTTTGCCGTGTGAGTAATCATGTATTTAGCCTTTAGCTGCTAATTTAAATAAAGAATAAAAGTTCTCGGTAGTCGCTTTAGCAAGTTCATTAAAGCTAATGCCTTTAAGTTCGCTAATGTAATAAGCAACATCTTCTACGTACGCTGGCTGATTTGTTTGCCCACGATGCGGTACCGGCGCTAAATAAGGCGAGTCGGTTTCTATTAGTAATCTATCTAGCGGTATTTGTTTTACTACTTCTTTTAATTCAATAGCATTTTTAAAGGTAACAATGCCCGAAATAGAAATATAAAAGCCCATATCTATGGCTTTTTTTGCCATATCCCAGTCTTCAGTAAAGCAATGCAGTACGCCACCGCAGTTTTCGGCTTTGTGCTCACGCATTAAGTTAATTGTGTCGGCGCGGGCATCACGAGTATGGATAATTAACGGCTTTTGTAATTCGTTAGCCACTTCAATATGCCCAACAAAGCTGGCTTGCTGCACTGCGTGAGTATCTTTTGAATAATAGTAATCAAGACCCGTTTCGCCAATGGCAACAACTTTTTCGTGTGAGGCTAAGTCGATTAGTTGCTGTTTATTAAGGGCGTCTTTTTGATCAAGTGGATGTACACCGCATGAGGCTGATACATCGTCGTAATGCTTAATTTTATCAAGCATGCTTGGAAACTGATCAAGCGTTACGCTTACACATAAAAAATGCTCTATTTGCTTTGCACGCGCTTTATCAAGAACTTGGTCAAGGTTTAAGTCTAATTTATCAAAATCAAGACGATCTAAATGGCAATGAGAATCTACAATCACTATAAGGCCTGTATTATGTTCAGGGTTTAAATTTGTTCGTTTAATTTATTATGTTAGCAATTAAAAGAACCCAATATAGGGCGGTGTTAATCTCAATGAAAAACCGACCCTATAACTACATGGTATATGTTTGATCGCCTGAGTTTAACATAGTCCCAAGTAGCTTTTCGATTTTAGCGTTTAGGTTTGTTTTATCGTCTAAAAAGCTAATACCAATACCTGGAGGGTTAGAGCTTTGTGCCCCTTGTGGCGTGATCCACGACACTTTACCTGTTACTACATCATCTTCTAAGGCATCGGGCAAGGTAACTCTAAGTGCTAATGAATGCCCTGCTTCGTAACGCATATTAGTACGTACAAATAAGCCACCTTTTTTTAAGTAAGGCATATAACAACGGTATAACTCGTCTAAATCGTCTATGTCTACTAGTAATTCTTGCATGATTAATCCTTTTAAGAATTTCGCAATGTGTATGCTAATCGTGATACAGCAAGCGGTAAATTAAGGCCAAGTACTTGTGTGTTATTTTGTAAAAACTCGCCTAATGCATTTTGCGCACTTTGATAAGCGTCAAAACTCATACCTTGCAGTAATTGCTGCTTTAGTTGCACGCTTAAAAACAAAGTAAATATACGAACAAGCTCAGGCTGTTTATTTATTATATCGACTAACGCTTTGAAATTATGGCTTTGTTTAAACTCAGTTGCAAACTTATAAAGTGTATCAATATTTTTTAGTTGGTCTTGCTGTTGCCAATGCTTTACTTGCAGCGGTTGGTTATAAAAAAGTGCTAACCAACTATAGTTAGGAATATCTAATGTTTCTAACCATTGCTGGGCAAGTGCTGTATTAGTTATTTTTACGTCACTTTTAGCGCATCTACTTAAAATAGTTGCAGGAAGCTGTTCTGGTTGGCTTGTCGTTAATATTAAAAAGCGGCTATTAGTTGGCTCTTCAAGTGTTTTTAATAATGCGTTAGCTGCTGCTGTGGTCATTTTTTCGCAATTTTCGATTATTGCTACTTTATTGCCATTTTGCGCTGCAGAGTGATTCATAAAATCACTAATACCACGTATATCGTCTACACCAATACTTTGTCCATCAACTTGCGTTAAGCGCTTGTCGGGATGAGTACCCGCAAGAGTAAGTAAGCAGCTCTTACACTGTCCGCAAGGTGTTAGCATACTGTTTTTCGCAGCTACTTGCTTAGCTATATTTTGGCATAACAAAGCATTGCCAAGCTCATCACTTAACTCAAATTTACCTACGCCAACAGGCCCACAAAATAATTGCGCATGATGAAAACGCTCTGCACGATAACTTTGCGCTAAACGTGCTTGAGTATCATGTAGCCAAGGCAATGGCATATTATTTTAGGCCTTCAAAAAATGAATGCAGTACATTGGTTATATCGCGATGTACTTTATCAATACTTTGGTTTGCATCGACCGTTTTAATGGTGTTGTCGTCATTAGCTAGTTCAACATAACGCATACGTGTACGTTGAAAAAATTCAATGGCTTCTTGCTCAATACGGTCTAGCTCACCACGCCCTTTTGCACGTTCAAGGCCTATCACTGGGTCAATATCAAGGTAAATAGTTAAATCAGGCTTTAAGCCCTTTAATACCATTGACGAAAGTGAAGCTAATGTATTTGAGCTAATACCACGCCCGCCACCTTGATACGCCTGGGACGATAAATCATGACGATCGGCAAGTACCCATTGGCCTTTATCAAGCGCTGGGGTAATAACATTGTGCATTAGCTGCGAGCGAGCTGCGTACATAATAAGCAACTCGGTTTCAAAGGCAATTTCTTCTTCGTGCTCTGCTTTTACAAGCGTACGAAGCGATTCAGCCAGTGGCGTGCCGCCAGGTTCGCGGACATTAATGAAGTCTATTTTTTGTTTGTTTAAAAAGTCTTGGCATAACGAAATAGCGGTTGATTTACCTGCGCCTTCTAGCCCTTCAATTACTATAAATTTTGATTTCATAAAAACTTAATTCTTTTTATTTAATATATACGTTTTAACTGCCGCGTTATGCTGCTTTAACGTGGTTGAAAATTGGTGGCTACCATCGCCTTTTGATACAAAGTAAACATATTCACTTTGCGGCGGATTAACTGCAGCTAAAATAGCGGCTTTAGATGGCATAGCAATCGGTGTTGGCGGTAAGCCATTAATACGATACGTATTGTAAGGCGTATAATCGCGTAAATCTTTGTATTTAATATCGCCATCAAAATCGGCGCCTAGTCCGTATATTACGGTAGGATCGGTTTGTAGGCGCATATTAGTGTTTAATCTATTAACAAACGCTGATGCAATTAGTGGACGTTCGCTAGCAAGGCCTGTTTCTTTTTCAATAATTGAGGCCATTATAAGTGCTTCGTATGCAGTTTTGTAAGGGAGATCAGCTGCACGTTGCTGCCAAGCGTCGTCTAACGTTTGCTGCATTTTTTGCGCTGCACGTTTTAATAAACTGCTCGCTGTATCGTTATTATGGTAATGGTAAGTATCGGGGAATAACCAGCCTTCTAAGTGCGTATTATTGCCCAGTATTTGTGTACTTAGTTCATCACTTTTTAAATCATTTTGTAAATTCTCGGCTTTTTTAATAGCACTTAGTACTTCACGTAAGTTTTGCCCTTCAATAATGGTAAAACTAAAATTGATTTGCTGGCCTTGGTTAATTTTTTTTACGTTATTAATAACGCTATCGGCTGTTAGCTCGTAAAGCCCCGCTTTTAAGTCGGTAAGTGTGGGATCTAATTTTGCAATGACTTGATAACGCCAGCAACTTTCTACCCAGTTATTAGCTTGCCATTGCTGACATAACTTATTAAAGCCAGTGCCATGCTTAACTTCAAATTGTGTGTTTTGGGCTACTTTTAGCGGGCTATTTATTGTTGCTTGTAATTGCTGGTAACCAATAGCAGTGGTTATAACAGCTAAAAAAAGTACCGATAAAATAACTTTTAACACTCAGCCTCCTTGGCTAATAATTTAGTTAATAATGCGTGGCTGTCATCTGTATTAAATACCTGTTGCTCAATACTTTTAACAGGTACTGCTCCCATTAAGCTATTACACACAAATACGGCGTCTGCTTGGGTTAAATCTTCTACTTTTACGCGTTTAAATTCAACAGGCAATTTATCACATAACGATTGTAGATAAACGCCCTTTATTCCGCACTCATCAAGCAATGGCGTAAACACACACTTATTTTTAATCGCAAAAATATTAGCTGCTGAAGCTTCAATTACATTGTTACTGTAATCAAGCACTAACACATCGTCGCAGTTTTGCGTTTGCATCGCTTTTTTAATTAGCACTTGTTCAAGTCGGTTTAATGTTTTAAGACCCGCTAAATATGGCTGCGCCGCTAATTTAATCGGGCTTATTTCGAGAGTTACACCCTTTTTAGCAAGCGCTTCGTAATTACTAGGGTAATCTAATACACTCAATAAAATAGTAACATTGCACTCACTTGGCAACCCATAACCACGTCCGCCTTCGCCTCGCGTTACAAGTATTTTAAGCACATTCAGTGGTGCAGCTTTAATATGCAGGGCAATTTGATTTTCAAGGCTATTAAAGTCTAACTCAGGAAAACCCAAACGCTGTGCGCATTCAATCAAACGCGCTTTATGATGAGCCCAATACTGTACTTGCCCATCAACAACCTTAGCGGTTGTAAAAAAGCCGTCACCGTAATTTAAGCCCCTGTCACGCGTACTTAAAGTGCTATTTTGATCTGCTGCTATTATTGTTTGCATTTTGTTTGGCATATAAAAAAAGCCCAGTTAAACAACTGAGCTCTTATAATTTGATTCGTTGTTAAAAAAGATTATACCTTTTTAAATAGCAACGAGCCATTAGTACCACCAAAACCGAACGAGTTACACAGTGCAAAGTCTAACTTTGCATCACGTGCAGTGTGCGCAATATAATCTAAGTCACACCCTTCGTCTGGGTTATCAAGGTTGATAGTTGGCGACACTTTTTGATCTGTCAGCGATAAAATCGAAATAATCGATTCAACCGAGCCAGCAGCACCTAACAAGTGACCCATCATCGATTTAGACGAGCCTACCATTACATCTTTGGCTGAATTACCAAATATAGACTTAACAGCGGCAGTTTCTGCTTTATCGCCTGCATTTGTAGATGTACCGTGTGCGTTAATGTAACCAATTTGCTCAGCGTTTACTTGCGCATCATTTAGTGCGTTTTGCATTGCAAGTGCAGCGCCCGCACCATCTTCTGGTGGTGATGTCATGTGATACGCATCGCCGCTCATACCAAAGCCTACAAGCTCAGCATAAATTTTAGCTCCACGTGCTTTAGCATGTTCGTACTCTTCAACCACAACAACACCAGCACCGTCAGAAAGCACAAAGCCATCGCGGTCTTTATCCCAAGGGCGAGAAGCCGCTTGTGGATCGTCGTTACGTGTTGAAAGTGCACGTGCAGCATTAAAGCCACCCATACCAATTGGGGTACACGCTTTTTCTGCACCGCCAGCAACCATTGCATCTGCATCACCGTAGGCAATCATGCGCGCTGCATGGCCAATATTATGCAAACCAGTAGTACAGGCAGTTACAATTGAAATATTTGGACCACGAAGTCCATGCATCATTGATAAATGACCTGAGATCATATTGATAATGGTAGACGGCACATAAAATGGCGATAACTTACGCGGACCACTATTTAATAGCTTAATGTGGTTTTCTTCAATTAACGTAAGCCCACCAATACCTGAACCTACAGCTACACCAATGCGTGCTGCGTTTTGCTCGGTGATTTCAAGGCCTGAATCTTTAAAGGCTTGAACACCCGCTGCAATGCCGTACTGAATAAACAAGTCCATTTTTTTAGTATCTTTCGCTGACATGTATGCAGTTGCATCAAAGTCATTTATTAAACCCGCGAATTTAGTACCAAATTTTGATGTATCAAAGTGCGTTATTGTTTGAATGCCACTTTTACCATCTAATAAGCCTTGCCAGGTTGATTGAACATCATTACCTAGCGGCGTCAACATTCCTAAGCCAGTTACGACGACTCGACGTTTAGCCACGGTTTGCCTCCAATAAGGGATATTTTACAAGGGGGTGATCATACCCAAGCTACCTCAAAGTGCTAGTCCCAAAATAGATTAAAAACGCATAACACAATCAAAATTAATTTTTAGCTAAAATTGAGCATCGAGATTTAAGTTTTGAATCATGAACTTTGAGGTGGTTTGGATATAAAAAATTAAAGGCAGCGGATGCTGCCTTTAACGTGCGATTAATTACTCAGCGTGTGCTGTAACGTAATCGATAGCAGTTTGTACTGTAGTGATCTTCTCAGCTTCTTCATCTGGGATCTCAGTATCAAACTCTTCTTCAAGAGCCATTACTAGTTCAACAGTATCAAGAGAATCTGCACCTAGGTCATCTACGAAAGAAGATTCATTTTTAACTTCTTCTTCTTTAACACCTAGTTGTTCAATGATAATTTTCTTTACGCGTTCTTGGATATCGCTCATTCTTCTTTCCTTTATTAAAAACGCCGATGCGTTATTTTCAGATTGCCGCGTAGTTTACGCGGCATAATTCTCTGATTCAATGATTTGACCATAAATAATTGTCTGGTCAAACCTCTGAGTGTGTGTTTTGTCTTTTATCGCTTATTTTCGCAGCGATTTCAAGTATGTTTAAAGCAAGTTCACAAATAATTCAATGTTTTTGAGGTAACTTACTTAACTTTATCAAGCAGTAATTTAGGTACTATGGTTATTAAACCATGTACATCGCGCCATTTACATGCAAAGTTTCGCCTGATACATACGCAGCCGCGTCAGATGCTAAATAACATACTGCAGCCGCAATTTCGTCAGGTTGACCTAAACGCCCTGCTGGAACATTTGCAAGTGTTGCTGCTTTTTGCTCGTCAGTTAAATTATCAGTCATGTCTGTTTGAATAAAACCAGGTGCAATTACGTTAACGGTAATACCACGTGATGCAACTTCGCGCGCTAGTGACTTAGAAAAACCAATTACACCCGCTTTAGCCGCTGCATAATTAGCCTGACCTGCATTACCCATAGTACCCACTACTGAGCCAATGTTAATAATACGGCCTTTCTTTTTCTTCATCATTGGACGAAGTACCGCTTTAGATAAACGGAAAACTGAGCTTAAATTAGTGTCGATAATATCGTCCCACTCAGTCTCTTTCATACGCATTAATAAGTTATCACGTGTAATACCTGCGTTATTTACAAGTACGTCAATATCGCCTAAATCAGCTTTTATTGCAGCAAGTGTTGCTTCAATAGATGCTGGGTCGGTTACGTTTAATGCATAACCTTTACCACTGTCACCTAGGTACTCACTGATTTTAGCAGCGCCTGACTCACTTGTCGCAGTACCTGCAACTTTTGCACCTTGTGCAACTAATGTTGTTGCAATTGCTTTACCAATACCACGGCTGGCGCCAGTAATTAGGACAACTTTGCCCTCTAATGAAAATAAATTAGACATTTTATATACTCTTATTTAGCTGCATCAATTGAAGCGGCGTCGTTTACTGAGCCACAGATCATTGCTTTATCAATTCGTTTAGCAAGTCCTGTTAATACTTTACCAGGACCAAATTCGTAGCTTTGTGTTACATCTTGCGCAACCAGGGCTTGTACTGTTTCTGTCCAGCGAACTGGGCTGTAAAGCTGGCGCACTAATGCATCTTTAATTGCATCAGCTGACGTTTCAGCTTTTACATCAACATTATTAATTACATCACATTTAGGTGTATTAAATGTTAAAGCGGCTAAATCTGCTGCAAGCTTTTCAGCTGCTGGCTTCATTAACTCACAATGTGAAGGTACGCTAACCGAAAGTGGTAATGCACGTTTAGCACCGGCATCTTTACATGCTTGCGATGCTCTATCTACTGCCGCTTTATGCCCTGCAATAACAACTTGACCAGGAGAGTTGTAGTTTACTGGCGATACAACCTCACCTTGCGCTGAGGCAGCACAAGCCGCTTTAATTTCTTCATCGCCTAGGCCAATAATAGCGGCCATTGAACCTACGCCTGCTGGCACGGCTTCTTGCATGTATAAACCACGGTTTTCAACAAGCTTTACGGCTTCGCTCAAGCTTAATACGTCGCTACATACTAGCGCTGAGTATTCACCTAGGCTGTGACCCGCCATAACAACGTCGGCATCTGGGTTAGCTGCTAACCAATCACGGTAAATAGCAACACTTGCAGTTAGTAATGCAGGTTGTGTGCGGTGGGTTTGATTTAATTTTTCTTCTGGGCCATTAAGAACTAGCTCTGCTAAGTCGTAACCCAGTGCATTTGACGCTTCTGCAAATGTTGCTTTAACAATGTCAGAACTCTCTAGTAGTTCTTGTAACATACCAACGCTTTGCGAGCCTTGACCTGGGAATAGAAGTGCAATTTTTTGTGCCATACTTTGCTCTTTTTAATTAAACAAATAAATAATGAAATACACGGCACATCAATTATTGATTAACCGCCGTGTCTTTAGAATGTGTGTTTTCGAAAATAGCGGCTATTTTATCAGGAAGTTGACGTTCAACCTCTTTTACCGCTTCATCAATAGCTGCTTGAAATGCTTTAGCTGACGCATTTCCATGGCTTTTAACGACAATACCGCGCAATCCTACCAGAGAAGCACCGTTATACTGGTCGGGGTTCACCCTTTTATAGAGTTTTTTTATTATTGGACGCAACATAAACGCCATACATTTATATAAAAGGTGCTTTTCGAGTGCGGTTGTAAACTTATTCATAATAAGCTTGGCAATGCCTTCGCATGTTTTAAGTGCCACGTTGCCAACAAATCCTTCGCATACAATAACATCAGCTTTACCCGAAAAAATATCACTACCTTCGCTGTAACCAATATAATTTATATGTGGGCTTTGCTGCATTAGTTGTGCAGCTTGTTTAATGTCGTCGTGGCCTTTAATGTCCTCAGCACCAATGTTTAATAAACTAACGCGAGGATTGTCCAAACCAAGTGCTTGTCCGGCAACAATAGAGCCCATAATGCCAAACTGATAGAGCATTTGCGCATCACAATGCACATTAGCACCTAAGTCGAGTAAATATACTGGGTTTTTAAGCTCTGTAGGAACAGATGAAATGAGTGCGGCACGTTTAACACCTGGCAGCATTTTTAATACATAGTGAGCCATAAAAAATAGAGCGCCGGTATTACCTGAACTAACACATGCTTGAGCCTCGCCCGATTTAACTAAATCTAGGGCAACACGCATAGATGAGTCTTTTTTTGAACGCACAGCAATTGCAGGTTCACAGGCATTAGTGACTATTTCACTACAGTGACGAATTATGAGTCTAGGATGAGGTAGAGAATCGAGAGATTCGAGTTCTTTAGATATAACGTGTTCATTGCCACATAAAATGAGAGTTAAATTGGCATGAGCATTTACCGCACAAACGGCAGCAGGAATAGATGAACGGGGGCCGTAATCGCCCCCCATCATATCTAACGCTATGGTTAGATCTTTCAGCATATAAGTAATCTCTTATTTAGAAATTACTTGAACGCCTTTGTAGTAACCATCTGCAGTCACATGGTGACGACGATGAGTCTCACCAGATGTTTGATCTACAGTTAAAGTTGGACCACTGATCGCATCGTGTGAACGGCGCATGCCGCGTCTTGCACGAGACTTTTTGCTTTTTTGTACAGCCATAGTCTTCTCCTAAGAATCTTTCTTAAGTTGTTTCAAAATATCAAATGGATTAGGTTTATCATCTTCCGCCTTTAATACACCAAAGCTGGCAGGCTTTGCTGAATAACTGCATGAAGCTTCGTTGTGGGTAGCCACTAATGGAATTGCTAAAATTAGCTCGTCTTCAATTAAATCAAAAACGTTAACTTCACCATTTTCATCAAGCGCTACTTCATCGTAGTCTTCTGGAAAAATATCTAACTCTGTATCTTCACCTACTGGTGAGTATGCAAAGTCTTGAACCAAATCCAACCCTAAATCACCATTACAACGTTGACAAATGACAGTAACGTGTGTGGACAAATTGCCTCTAATCACAGCGAAACCTTGATCATCGTTTTTGCAATGTATTTTTACCGCTATTTCACCTACTTCTTCCTGCACAACTTTCTCTAAACGAGTAAGTTTTTCAAGCGGTACAATTCCGTCATACTTTAAACGGTGCTGCGCTGCTTTGCCTGGATGAAGAGTGATGGGAATTTTCACCTTTTGCATAGGGGCTGCATCATATAGATAGTTAGTTTGTTAGTCAAAGTAAAAAACCATTTTTACTTGGTTTTTAACGTGTTTTACTCTCGGATCTGATTTATCCTAACTCAATCTGAATTATCGTAGGAAAACAGTCCGTGAAGCATCCACTCATTTTAGCGTCAAGCTCGCCTTTTAGGCAGTCTTTATTACAAAAATTTAATTTACCATTTGATACGTTTTCACCAGACATTGACGAATCAGCACTTGAATGCGAAACACCTACCGAACTGGTTAAGCGTTTAAGTGAATTAAAAGCCTCAGCGGCTAATAAACACTTTAACAAAGGGTTAGCTATTGGATCAGACCAAGTCGCTGTGTTTAATAATCAAATTTTAGGTAAACCACATAATAAACAAAATGCCGTAAAACAACTAAATTTATTTAGCGGTAATACTGTAACATTTTTAACTGGGCTTTGTGTTTACGATATTGTAACTGGCACTAAAAAAACGTGTGTTGAACCCTTTGATGTTACTTTTAAAATCCTTAGTGATGTACAAATTAGTGCTTATTGCGATGCTGAGCAGCCTTATAATTGTGCTGGCAGCTTTAAAAGTGAAGGGTTAGGCATCTGTTTATTTGAAAAACTAAGCGGAGACGATCCTAATAGCTTAATTGGATTACCATTAATTAAACTCAGCCAGCTACTGACTGAGTTTGGTATTGATGTACTTACTGCTCAAAACAAGTTTTAGTTAAATAAATTAGCCAAGCAAAACCTGTTGCAGCTGCAGATAGTTATCTACTGTTGCAACAGGGCTAAGCTTATTTAGCTGCTGTGCGTTATGTACACCCATTGTTACACCAATTCTATCCATGCCAGCAGCTTTTGCCATGGTCATGTCTATTTGAGTGTCACCAATCATTACAGCGTCTTGAGCGCTTATGCCAAGTTCTTCAAGCAATTGATACAACATATCTGGAGAGGGCTTTGATTGCGCTTCGTCGCTTGTACGCGTTGCACTAAAGAAATGTCTAAGTTGGCTTTGATCAAGCAAACGCTCTAACCCACCTCTACCTTTACCTGTTGCAACCGCTAAAACAATGCCCTGCTCTTTTAATGCATTTAAAACGCCGACAACATTAGCAAATACAGGCGTGGGAGTAGTATCCACACTGTATTGATATTTATAACCTGAAATTAACGCTTGGTGCTGCGCTACATTATCAGGAAATAAAACGTCAATTGCTTTTTCAAGCGACATACCAATAATGTTTTTAATGGCTTCATCACTAGGTGGCACTATATTAAGTGACTCTGCGCTACTACGAATACAGTTAACTATTTTAGTCACTGAATCCATAACAGTGCCGTCCCAATCAAAAATGACGAGCTTATATTTTTTAATTGGGGCTACTTTTATCACAGTTTCGCATCTCGTAGTTTTAGTAGTGTATTTTTAAGCGTTTTATCTAGCGGTGCTTCAATACGCATGGTTGTTTCGTTTTTAGGGTGATAGAAAGTTAAATCGTGTGCGTGTAAAAATAATCGATTTAAACCAACTTTACGCATAGATTCATCAAAACCCTGATCGCCGTATTTATCATCGCATGCTATTGGGTGACCTTTACACTGCGTATGCACACGAATTTGGTGCGTGCGCCCTGTAACAGGCGATGCTTGTACAAGTGAGCAATCGTTAAAACGTTCAAGTACTTTAAAACGAGTATGTGAAGGTTTTCCCTCAGTGTTATCTACACGTACTACGCGCTCGCCCGACTTAAGTGTATTTTTACGTAGCCCTTCGGTTACGTTTTTAGTTTTAGAGTCCCACTGCCCTTCTACAAGTGCCCAGTAATTTTTTTCCATTGTTTTTTCACGAAGTTGTTCATGCAATGCTGTTAACACCGAACGGCGCTTCGCTATAAGTAAACAACCCGATGTATCACGGTCAAGCCTATGAACTAGCTCAAGGCTGCGCTCTTCTGGGCGAAGTGCGCGTAGTGCTTCAATTAAACCATAACTTAAACCACTGCCACCATGAACAGCCATACCTGAAGGTTTATTTATGACGATAAGGTATTTATCTTCAAATAAAATATCGTTTTCTAGGCGAGTTACTTTGTCTAACTTTGATGGTACAAACTCTTCACGCTCAGCAACTCTGATAGGTGCAATACGCAGTACATCGTCAAGCTGCAGTTTATATACAGGCTTAATACGCTTTTTATTAACGCGTACCTCACCTTTGCGCAAAAGTTTATAAATAGCGCTTTTAGGCACCCCTTTTAAATGGGTAATAAGAAAGTTATCAATACGCTGACCTAAATGGTCTTCGTTGATCGTGACATAAGTTACTTGTAAGTCGTTTTTTTCTGACATTGCCTAATCACTAATTTAAGTAAAATAATTTAGTTGCTAACACTGTAATAATAGTGGGATAATCAGCAGCGCAAATATTTAGTATTTGCAAATAACAACGGTGCTTTTTAACACATTAAAACATTCGTGATGCACATTCTGGGTAGCCGATCATACAGATCCGAGTTAAGTTTTCCAAAGCTTTTATGCCTCCTCAGTTAACACGTGCGATCAATTAACGGCAATGCGCGTAATATATTGCTGGTTAAGTTTGAACATGAAGCGATTTTTAACGTGCTAGAGAAAGCAATGAACAGATAATTTGTCTGATAGTGACGACGTAAAAAACGTCGTTCAGCACTAGCTCAATTATTGTAGTACCGTATAGCAGCTTATTTAGAACTAAAAAAATCTAATAAATAAGCGTTCATTAACATCGGCAGCGATTTTTGCTCTTAAAACGGATATTAGCGATACATCAGTATGTATTGCTCACCAACTTAATGAGCCCTACGCGCCTAATATGAATGATATTTAGTAAGATTAATATGACAGGCCGACTTCTGGGTAAAACTTGTAAACGTAGCTGAAAAGCCGACAGTTTTAGCACCATTAAGAATTTAATAGCGATAATAATCGCTATTGTTTGCCAGCATTTAAAATACTGCATACGAGAAACAGAGCCGTTCCGTTAAAGACCCAGTCGTGAGGCTGCACATTCTAAAAATAGGGACAACTGAACAGGCGAGAAAAACATCGTCATGTCAGCGACATAAATAAGTAGAGTAACAATATGAAACGTATGCTAATCAATGCAACGCAGCAAGAAGAAATGCGCGTAGCACTGGTTGATGGCCAGCGCCTTTATGATTTAGATATCGAAAGCCCAGGTCACGAACAGAAAAAAGCCAATATTTATAAAGGCAAAATCACTCGCATTGAACCATCTCTTGAAGCAGCATTTGTTGATTACGGTGCTGACCGTCATGGTTTCCTTCCTTTAAAAGAAATTGCACGTACTTACTTCCCTGCAGGTTACACTTTTCATGGTCGCCCAAACATCCGCGACGTAATAAAAGAAGGTCAAGAAGTTATAGTACAAGTTGATAAAGAAGAACGTGGCCAAAAAGGCGCAGCGTTAACTACTTTTATCAGTGTTGCTGGTAGCTATTTAGTTCTTATGCCTAACAATCCTCGTGCTGGCGGTATTTCTCGTCGTATTGAAGGTGATGAGCGTACTGAACTAAAAGAAGCATTAGGTCGTTTAGAACTTCCTAAAGGTATGGGCTTAATTGTTCGTACAGCGGGTGTTGGTAAGTCATTTGAAGAACTTAACTACGATTTAAAAGCATTATTAGTACATTGGGATGCAATTAAACAAGCAGCTGACAGTGCTAAAGCACCGTTTTTAATTCACCAAGAAAGCAACGTGATTTTCCGCGCAATACGCGATTATTTACGTCGCGATATTGGCGAAATTTTAATTGATAAACCACGTGTTTTTGAAGAAGCTAAAGCGCACATTGAGCGTTTTCGTCCTGACTTTATGAGCCGTGTTAAGCTTTATCAAGGCGACACTCCTTTATTTACGCATTACCAAATTGAAAGCCAAATTGAGTCTGCGTTCCAGCGTGAAGTACGTCTTCCTTCTGGTGGTTCAATTGTAATTGACCCAACTGAAGCACTTACATCTATCGATATCAACTCGTCTAAAGCAACTAAAGGCGGCGATATTGAAGAGACTGCACTTAATACTAACTTAGAAGCGGCCGATGAGATTGCACGCCAATTACGTCTACGTGACTTAGGCGGTTTAATTGTAATCGACTTTATCGATATGACGCCTCCACGCCATCAGCGTGAAGTAGAAAATCGTTTAAAAGATGCTGCTCGCCCAGATCGTGCTCGCGTTCAAATTGGTAAAATTTCACGCTTTGGTTTACTTGAAATGTCGCGTCAGCGTTTGCGTCCTTCATTAGGTGAAGCAAGCCAAGGTCCATGCCCACGTTGTAGTGGTCAAGGTACTATTCGTTCAAACGAATCAATTGCTCTTTCTATTCTTCGTTTAATTGAAGAAGAAGCAATTAAAGACAACACAGCACAAGTAAATGCACAAGTGCCTGTTGCCGTTGCCGCTTATTTGTTAAATGAGCAACGTCGTAGTGTTCACCGCATTGAAAAGCATCACAAATGTGACGTAGTGATTATTCCAAATCAACATATGGAAACACCACATTACGAAGTTATGCGTTTACGTAAAGACGAAACACTTGAAACAGTAAGCTACGGACAAGTTGTTGCACCAGAGCCTGAAGTATTTGAGATGTCAAAATCACCAAGTACTCCAGTACGTGAAGAGCCAATGTTGAAAGGCGTAGTAATGCCTTCTACTCCAGCTCCACAAGCAGCTCCAGCTAAAGCAGTAGCACCAGCGGCTGTTGTACAAACTAAAACTGAAGGTGGCTTACTAGCTGCTATTGGTAATTGGTTTAAGTCGTTATTTGCAAGTGAATCTGAAGAAGATAAAAAAGAAGCTGTAGAAAAAGAGCAGCAAGAAGCGCGTAATAACGCTCGTCGTGGTAACGATAATCGTCGTCGTAATAACAATCAACGTCGTCGTAACAATAACCCGCGCACTAATAAACCACGCAACGAGCGCCCTGCAGCTGAAGAGGAAGTTAAAACTGACTCACCAGCAGCAAGCACCGAGACTCAAGAGAGAAACGAGAACCGTAATAAGCGTCGTCGTAACCCTAACTCTCGTAAGCGCCCAGAGCATAAAAGCGAAGAAAAAGATCAAGTTAAAACCGAAGCTCCTGCAAAAGCAGCAGTAGAAGTAGAAACTGATTCTAAGCCAGCTCAAGCTGCAGAGCCTAAAGAGCAAAAGCCTAAAGTTCGCCGTCAACGTCGTAACATACGTAAAAAAGTACGTCTGCAAGATGAAAACGCTGAGCAAGCTAACTCAACAGAGCAAACACCTGAACAAGCGGTAGTGACTGACACTCCACAAGTTCAAGAGCAAGCACCTGTTGCAGAAAAGCAAACACAAGCTCCGGCAGAAAAAACAGCGCACATTAAAGAAGAGAAAGTTGACACTGTTGATTCTAACGATGAAACAGCAACTACTGAAGACGAGCAAGAGCAAACACGTACTCGTTCACGCCGTTCTCCTCGTCATCTTCGTGCATCAGGCCAACGTCGTCGACGTCCTGAAGGTGAAGCAGAAGTTAAATCTGACGAAGCCCCTGCATTTGTTCCAGTTGCTGATCAAGCTGCTGCAGAATATGAAGCAGAGCTTAAAGCTAAATCTGAAGAAACACCTGTGGATGCAGCGCAGCAAATTGAACAAGCCGTCGCGGTTGAAGACTTAGCAAAAGTTGAAGCTGTAGAAGAGCCTGCTAAAGTTGAAACTCCAGTAGCAACTGAAGAGCCTGCTAAAGTTGAAACGCCAGTAGTAACTGAAGAGCCAGCTAAAGTTGAAACGCCAGTAGTAACTGAAGAGCCAGCTAAAGTTGAAGCGCCAGTAGTAAATGAAGAGCCGGCTAAAGTTGAAGCGCCAGTAGTAACTGAAGCACCAGCTAAGGTTGAAACTCCGGTAGTAACTGAAGAGCCGACTAAAGTTGAAACGCCAGTAGTAACTGAAGAGCCGACTAAAGTTGAAACGCCAGTAGTAACTGAAGAGCCAGCTAAAGTTGAAACTCCAGTAGTAACTGAAGCTCCAGCAAAAGCAGAGAAATCAGCACCGCATGTTAAAACATCGGTAACTCAAGGGTCTGCAAGTGCGCCAATGGCACAGCCTACTCCTGTAGCTGATAGCGAAGTAAAGCATACATCTGTAGCAATGGCTCACGATAAACGTGAACTAGTGCCAGACAGTGGTTTACGTGCGGGTTCTATCAAACCTGCTGGTCGTGCAAGCTCTGCAATGACTAAAACAATGAGTGTTGATTAATAACTAACACTTATTAAAAAGCCCCGCTATTTAATAAATAGCGGGGCTTTTTTGTTTACATGCTTTGAATAATTATTAAAGTTTCTTCACGCTCATAATAAGCGATTTATTCACAAAGAGGTTAAGAGACGCTGCGCTTTTAGAGGTAGTAAAAAGGCTAAGCCTGCCAATAAACCATGGCTTGTGTTTTCTCTTTTACTCCTCTTTCACTTCTCTTTGTGAAATAGATCTTTTAGTGGTTTTGTTAGCAAAAAAATTAAATAAAAAGAAGCGTTGCTTCTCGCGTAAACAAGCTTTACGACTTCAGCCGAAATTTAAAACCGTGAATAAGATTAACGAGTAGACGCTCAACTTGTTGGCGTGATGGGCAAAGCCCGTAAAAGTAATTTGTTCACAAAGAGGTTAAGAGACGCTGCGCTTTTAGAGGTAGTAAAAAGGCTAAGCCTGCCAATAAAGCATGGCTTGTGTTTTCTCTTTTACTCCTCTTTCACTTCTCTTTGTGAAATAGATCTTTTAGTGGTTTTGTTAGCAAAAAAATTAAATAAAAAGAAGCGTTGCTTCTCGCGTAAGCAAGCTTTACGACTTCAGCCGAAATTTAAAACCGTGAATAAGATTAGCTTGTGTTTTCTCATTTACTCCTCTTTCACTTCTCTTTGTGAAATAAATCATTTAATGGTTTTGTTCCGATGCAACGAATTTATATACCGATACAAAAAAGCGCGATATAAATATCGCGCTCTTAAATCAGCTTTTCAACTTGTGAAATTTACTCGCTTTCATTTTCCATAAAACGTTGTAGCTGATCTTTTAAGTTTGGCGGAATACCTTTAATAACTAACGTATCGGTTGCTTCGTTATAGGTAACACGCTCACCTAAATGCTTACGTTCAAAGCTTACACTAACTCCACCGCCAAGGCCTGAAAACTTAACCATACTGGTTACTGTTTTTTTATCAACGGGGAAAGTTTCTTCCAAGTCATAGCTTTGCTCTTTGCAAAAACTATCAAACGGGCTGTCATCGCCTTTTGTAAGCGTTGCAGATAGATCGCTCACACTTGCATCTTCGCCTGTGGTTACGCAATCATTACAGTAATCAAATACTTGCTTACGTAAATCGTCTTTTTCTGATTTATCAAACTGTTGCTCTGATAAATAATCCTCTACTGCGCTAAGCATTACTTGGCTTTGCTGTTTTGAATCAATACCTTCTTCACAGCCTAAAAAGTCTAAGAAAAAGTCAGCAACTTTACGACCCGCACGTCCTTTAATAAATGAAATATAACGATTATCTTCTGCTTGCGTATCCCACGCTGTTAAATCGATACGAGCAGCGAGTTGCATACGAGATATGTCTAAATGGCGAGAAGCCGCTAAATCAAGCTCTGAGGTCATAGAGTAATGCTCTTTAATGTTAATCATCGCAATTAACATGTAATCGGTAGCAACATACTGATAATGACAAAATACTAAATAACCTGTTTCACTAAAAGCGTACTTATCAAGTTCTTCTTTTAAAACCGTTGAAGCTTGCTCTGTCATATGCCAAAAGCCTAGCTCATCGTTACGGTAGCTTTGCATTGCAGAGGCTACAACACTGTTTTTATCACCACTGAAAGCACAGTAACCTTTACCAGGTTTACCATTATATGCATGATGTAATTGTTCGATAAAAACGGCTACTTTATCGTTAATTACCATCTCATCATTTCGAAGGTGAATTTGCGTATCGTCGTCTTTTTTGTCTACATAATGAACGACTAATTTTTTAACGTCTGTTGTCATCTTTGTTTTTCACGCCTCTAGTGTTAAAATACGAGAATATAACTATTTTATTGAACCAACTGATGCCAATCTTATCAAAATACTCTAATGAAGAAGTAGAACAAATCGTCGATCAGCTTATTGATGTGCTAACTAAACACAATGCGCCAGTAGATTTAAGCCTTATGTGTTTAGGAAATTCTATCACGCATATCTTAAAAGAGCATGTACCAACAGGGAAAAGACAAGCCGTAACTGAGAACTTTGCAAAAGCTCTATCACAGTCGGTTAAATAAACTCTATGAATTTATCGCAGCACAATCAGTTTTCATCAAAAGCGAGTCAGCTATTAAGCTGGGGCCATTGGTTTACTTTTGCCAATATTGGCTTGGCGCTATTTATTAGCTTAAGCTACTTATTTGCCGACTCGCCACCAACAAGCTTTATGGGCATTACTTATATGCTAGTAACGTGGTTAAGCCACACTAGTTTTATCGCCTTTTTAGCGTTTGTGCTGACGGTATTTCCGCTTAGTTTAATATTCCCCTACCCACGACATATACGAGGCATGGCGGCTGTAATAGCCACACTAGGCGCGTCACTGCTTACCCTTGATGCTTATGTTTACGTTAATTTGGGTTATCACCTAAGTATATCTGCCTTACCTGAGATTATTTCTCTACTGTGGCATCGTTTAACCAGTTCACCTGCTTTAACAACCATTTTAGCCAGTGGGATTGTATTACTTATTTTAGGCTTTCAGCTACTTGTGAGTAATTACACATGGCAACACCTTGAGCGCCTAAAACAATATAAATTTGCACGTTACGCAATTTCATTTTTAATAGTGTGTTTTTCACTTAGCCACAGCATTCATATCTGGGCTGACGCAAATTTAAACTTTGATGTAACGAAGCAAGATAATGTATTACCACTTTCATACCCTACTACCGCTAAAAGTTTATTAGCTAAAAATGACTTACTTGATATAGAAAGCTATAAGCAGGCACATAACGTAAAAATTAATAACCAAAATATTAGTTATCAAATGCCAAGCCCGCTTGATAAGTGTGAAGACTACACACAAGCCAATGTAGATATTTTTGTATTTGAAACCCAGCAACAACTCGCTAAATTTGTTGCCGATAATAAAAATTTGCACAAAACAGAGCAGTTTTTACAGCCAACTAATCATGACGATATGCTATTTAGCTTAGTGTATGGTTTGCCAGCTTTTTATAAAGCAGCAATTTTAAGAGAGCAAACTCTTCCTGCTTGGCAAAGTCAGCGCCGCAGCATTGAAGTAACGGGCGTGGAAGAACTTAGTTTTATAAATGATCAAGCCCACAGCTCTAGCGCAATTAGAGTTATTAAAAGTAGCGATAATGCCGTTGTACGAGATGATAAAACCCAGGTTTTTGCTTTTAGTCTTGCCAATAACAAGCAAGAAGTAGTAACAACATCAACTTTATATAGCTCCGACAAACGTATTTCTAAAGTAGATGGACTTATTCAACCTAGCGATTTAATTGCCACAAGTGTTGGCCAATATTTAAATTGTAAAGCCATTGCCAAGCAAACAATGCTGGGCGTTAATTTATACAAGAAAAAAGATGATATGGGCGTTAACTACTCTCAGGGTGTCGTTATAGCCTATAAAAAAGATAGGATTACCTTAATAGATTCAGATGGTAACTTTAAAAATATCTCTGCCGCTGAGGGGTTTTCTATTGAACAAGGTTTAGATATACCATTTTTAGTGCAGAGTATTAAAAAGCTTAAAACCTTCACCCAATAGCCGTTATCCTAACCTAGCTTGCTATACCACCAAGCTAGGTTATAGTTTTATATTGTTGTTAGATATAAAAATCAAGGATGACATGTATGTTTAAAACTTCTCGTTATATTGTCCACTCTGGCTTTTTACTTATTAGTTTTTTTAGCTTTAGCGATACCACTTACTATAAATGTGTAACAGAGAAAGGCACAATCTTTTCTCAACTGCCCTGTGACGACGAAGCAACAGCTTATAAAGTTAACACAACAGGTAATCAGTATTCAGGCCCCAAAGTTGATTACACTAAACAACTGAACGAACTTGAACGTGAAAAACTCCTGTCAGGTTTACAGGCTGAGTTACGTAGTAATAACCACAAACTAACTATACTTGATCGTAATAAGCAGCGTGCTGAATATAAACAACAAGAACGGTTAAATCATATTCTAGCCGTTGAAGACAAAAACCGTATTACCAAAGACATTACTAAAAAACTAAAAGTAATTAATAAAGAGTATAAAAAAGATGTATCTGTTATTACTAAACAAATTAAAATACTCGAAAAAAAGATAGATCAATACCAATAAATCACTCCAAATTAATGAGCAATATTTATCTTGGTTTTAAACTTAAAATAACATACCCTTAACACAATAGAGTATAAGCTCTAGGGACTATTAAGGAGTGCAAATGCAGCCTCGCCATATTGCTGAATTAATTTTAACGGGTTTTAAAAGGCACTATCAACTATTTCAAAAAACAACGGCCAAAGCTCCCCTCGCCTTTGCAAAAAAAGATTGGCAAGCAATTAATGACATAAGCCGTTTGCGTATCAGCTATTATGATGATCGTGTTAACGAAACTACGCAAGCGCTAAAAAAAGAAACCCCAACAGAGCAACTTGATGAAAGCCTATGGCTTGAAGTTAAAAAGATATACCAGCATTTTTTATGTTTTCATCCCCAAGCTGAACTAGCCGAAACCTTTTATAACTCTGTATTTTGCCGGCTGTACCATAGGCGCTATTTTCATAATGACTTTATATTTGTAGAAGCAACTTTGAAAGATGCTCCTTCAGTACCTGTTGAGGCCGAATATAGGACATACTTTCCAGTAGTTGATGGCCTAAAGCCAACAATAAAGCGCATTATTAATCATTTTGATTTTAAAGCCCCATTTGTAAATTTAGAGCGTGATATTCGCCTTCTTGTTAAAGCATTTTATAAACAAGCACCCGATACACATCACCAACCTTGGCAAATGCGCTTTGATATTTTGCACACGCCTTTTTATCGTAATAAAGCTGCTTATATAGTAGGTCGTGTTGTTTCAAAAAGTGGTGTGCAGCCTTTTATAATCGCCGTATTACACGATGAAGATAACGGATTGTATTTAGATGCACTTTTAACTAAGTCATCTCAAATGCGTGTTATTTTTGGCTTTGCCCGTGCCTACTTTATGGTAGAGACTCATGCGCCTTCAGCACTTGTCCGGTTTTTGAATCAGCTTATGCCAAACAAAACACTTGCTGAGCTCTATAATGCAGTGGGTTTTCATAAGCAGGGGAAAACTGAGTTTTATCGAGAGTTTTTAAATCACTTATCTCACTCAAGTGATGAGTTTACAATTGCTCCGGGTACACCAGGTATGGTGATGATGGTATTTACCCTCCCCTCATTTGGTTATGTTTTTAAAATAATAAAAGACAAATTTGGTGAAAGTAAGCCCTTTGGCCGTGATACGGTATTAAAGCGCTATCAACTAGTAAAAAACCATGATCGCGTTGGCAGAATGGCCGACACCATAGAGTATTCTAACGTCGTATTTCCTTTGGCACGTTTTGATAGTAATTTACTTGCGCAATTGCATAAAACAATTGGCTCATCAATGGTAATTGAAGGCGAATGGTTGATCATCAAGCATTTGTATATTGAACGGCGCATGACACCACTCAATTTATTTTTAGAAAATGCTGATGAAGAAAGTGCCGCTGACGCAATTGAAGAATACGGGCAAGCCTTAAAAGAAATGATTGCCGTTAATATATTTCCTGGCGATATGCTCTTAAAAAACTTTGGTGTAAGTAAGCACAAACGTATTATTTTTTACGATTACGATGAAGTTCAATACCTAACCGATATGAACTTTAGAGCATTACCAAAAGCAAAGAGTTACGATGATTATTTAATGGATGAGCAAAGTTACTCTGTTGCACCACAAGACGTATTTCCAGAGCAGTTATGTACCTTTGTAATGCCTAACCCTATGTATAAAAAGTTTTTCCTCAGCACTCATCCAGAGCTTATAGATGTTAGCTTTTGGAAGCAGGCACAACAAAATATAAAAAATGGTCAGGTAAGTCATATTTACCCATACCCGACAGCACAGCGATTTATTCACCACTGGTAAGCGCTAAAGGACACACACAATGAATATAAGTAAAATAGATTTAAATTTACTCGTTTATCTCGATACATTGCTTCGAGAATGCAACGTAACACGCGCTGCTAATCAATTGAGTATTACGCAACCCGCAATGAGTAATGGCCTTAAACGACTTCGTAACCTATTTAACGACCCTATTTTAGTTCGTACCAGCGATGGTATGGTCCCGACAGAGCGCGCTTTAGAGTTACAACCCGTTATTCGTGGCATATTAATGACGCTTGAAGAAACTCTAGCACCTAATAGAGAATTTGAGGCAAGCCAGAGTAAACGTGTATTTAGAATAATGGCCAGTGATTACGCTGCAAGTACGTTAGCGCCAAAGCTTTTAAGTAAACTACACGAAGAAGCCCCCGATACTACTTTAGATATACTCACACCAAGTGACGTAACCTTTCATGACGTAGAAAACGGTAAAGTAGATATGGCAATCAACCGCTTTGAAAACTTACCTCAGTCTTTTCATCATAAACGTATTTGGAAAGACAGTTTTTGCTGCTTAGTTAAGGCCGACAACCCTATTATTGAGAGCTTTAGCCTCGACAGCTACTTAAAAGCACGCCATATATGGGTGAGTAAAACAGGTTTTGGTGTAGGTGTGGGCATGGACCCTAAAGATGTGCAAAAACTCGGCTGGGTTGACGAAGCACTTGCCCACTTTGGTAAACATCGTAACATTGCCACTTTTACACGTAATTACCATGTAGCTATTCATTTAGCTAAAGAGAAAAATTTGATTGCGACTCTTCCTTCAAAAGCCGCAAATATATACTTAGATGATCCGGGGCTTAAAATTTTAGAGCCACCGTTTCCAATTCCTCCTTTTGAGCTTGATATGATTTGGAGCCCACTGCTGCATCGCGATGCGAGCCATATCTGGTTACGCCAAAAAGTAGCTGAGGTAGCTGAAGAGCTAAAATAACTTTATTACACAATACAATGTAAAAATTGCTAGGTTAATACTTTCCTCATTAACTTAGCCCCTTCCTGTAATAAAATTAAACCAATAAAATCAAATGACTACATAAAAATAAAAACGTGGAACGTACATTGCTTTTATTAAATTGAACTATACATTAATTTAATAAAAGAGGTCATTATGAACACCCATCAAGGATCAGAAGTAAATCATATTACTGACATCATTCAAGTTATGAACAGCGGCATCGATTTTTATCAAAAAGCACAGGAAAAAGTTGAAGACCCTGCTATTGGCGCACTTTTTCAGCGTATGATAGATGCCCGAAAAGTGAGTGTTGAGCGCTTGCAGCCATATGCAATTAATGAAAAAGGCGAACGCGAAGATGGTTCATCTTTCGCAGTTGAAGCACGACGTGCATATACAGCCCTATTGACTACTTTCACTTCACATAATGACAGCACGTATGTTAAAGAGCTTGAAGAAGTAGAAGATAAAACGCTTGAAGAAATTAAAGCCGCTATGGATAAACCGCAACCAGCTGATTGCGAAGCAGCACTGGCTAAAACATTATTAACGATGCAAAGCTGCCATGCAGAAATGAGCCGTATGCAAAAGCAGTAAGCTTACATAACTCATAAATACAACCCAGCCTAGCGCTGGGTTTTTTATTGCCTCTAATACCAATCTGTATAAACCCTTAAGCAATTTAACGAATTAAATTACTCTATAACGATGCTAAATAGACCCCATATATAAGCAGATTGCTATAAACACCACCTTATTTCGCCACATTTTAAATACATAATAAATACAAAAATTTAATGTTATTAGAATGTTTATTTAACCACGCTTTATTTTTGCTGTGCTAATTTTGTTATTAGGTACCTAAAACCTTGCTGTGGCGCCACAGCATTTAATTAAAAATAAGGTCCAATATGAAAAGTAAACTAAGTAAACTGCAAAATAATGCTGATGTTGATATGACCCCGATGTTAGACATAGTGTTCATATTACTAATTTTCTTTATTGTAACTACATCTTTTGTAAAACCTGTGGCTATTGAATTAAACCGACCACTCGACAGCCCTCAAATAGATAAGCCTGTTAAAAATGCTTTATTTAGAATTGATGAAAGTAACGGAGTATATTTTTCAGGGAGGTTAATTGATTTAGAGCAAGTTACGTCTAATTTAGCGATGTTCGCGGCTAAATATGAAATAAGTTCGGTACTTATAACCGCAGACGAAAACAGTACACATAATACTTTAATGAGTGTAATGAATAATATTAAGCAATACGATGATTATTCAATAAGTTTGATTTCTAAATAAAATCAGCCCAAGCTAAAACAAAAAAAGGGCCTTACGGCCCTTTGAGTTAAATAACGAAAGGGAGGTTATTAATTAAAAACGGTATTCTGCACCTACGTAGTAGTAAGCACCGTTAAATCCAAATGGAGCCGAGCGACGTGAGTAGTCAAACACACCTGAGCTACTTATTACTGTGTTGCCACTAGCATCCACAATAGTACCTGAGCGAGAGTTACCTATTTCGTTTTTATCTGGGTAAACGTCAAACAAGTTATTTGCACCAATGTTTACCGACAAATCTTCAGTAACGAAGTAGTTAACTTTAACGTCAGTTAAAATTTCTGCGCCATACGTTTGACGTCCGCCATCTTCTACTGTGTACTCACCAAAGCGATTAAGTGACAGGTTAACTGTCCAATCATCACGTTGATAAAGTGCACTTAAGTTAATACGATCCTCTGGTTGCCACTCTTCTATAATAGAGATATCTTCCGCTGAAAATATATCGTCTACACTTACTGTCTCAAGGCTTGAGCCAGCAGGAGAAAATAACGATACAACATCTGTTTTAGTGAAGTTAGCTGCAAGTGTAAAATCAAGCGTACCGCCTAAACCTTCAGTGTTCCACGTTGCTACAAAATCAACACCACGAGTTTCAGTATCAGCACCATTTAAGAAAAACTGCCCTACGCCAGCCCCCGCACTATTTAATGCAGCATCAAGGCTTGTAGATAAACCTTTACCTAAGCGGTCACTAATTACAATACGGTCGTCAATATCAATTGAATAGTAATCAACGGTTACATTAATATTATCTGTAACGTTATACACAATACCTAAACTACGGTTTTGTGATTTTTCTTCTTTAAGCTTTGGAATACCTAAGCTTTGCGCAAGTGTTGAATCATTTCTAAATGTACCAACCTCTTCTGCAACTAGGTTACCATTAGTATCAACAACAAATTGCGTACTTACATTATTAAAGTAAAGCTGTTGCATTGAAGGTGCTCTAAAACCTGAGCTTAATGCACCACGTAGTGAAATATCGTCGGTTACAGACCAGTTACCAGCAAGCTTAAAGTTTACTGTGTCACCAAAGCCTTTGTAGTTATCGTAGCGAAGTGCACCCGATAAAATTACATCTTCAATCACATAAGCTTCTGCATCTACATAAAATGAGATTACATCACGCGACTCATCAACTGATGACGCAGGAGACGAACCACCAAAACCTTGTGAACCACCTGATGCATCTTCAGAGCCAACACCACCACTTAAGCCGTTATAAATACTTACACCGTTGGTCGTATCGTAATCGCGGTATGCATATTCACTACCTTCTAAGATACGGTATTCGTCAGTACGAATTTCAGCACCCATCGCTAACGAATAATCATCAAAGTTTTGCGTAAAATCAATGTTGATTGTTTGCAGTGATAATTCCATGCCGTAAGCGTACGCTTCACGTGGGATAGTTGTACGAATATCAGCTGCACTCAAACCTTGGTCATAACGTAAAAAGTTAGCGTATGAGGCATTAATAGTGTCACTTGTCGTATAATCAATGCTGTTTTCACCGTAGGTGTAAGACAAATCAAGACTTGCATCGTTATCAAACTCAGTTTTATAACCAAAGTTGTATGAGATATCGTCGATAGTTGTATTAATTTTTGGTAAGAAACCTAGCGGAATTGTCGCATCGTTATCTTGTAGTACTGGGTTACCACCTGCATTTGCATTATGACGGAAAAATGCAGCCGACTCGTTTTCACGTGTTGAGTAAGTAATAAAGCCGTAAAGCTCGCCATCACCTAACTCGTAACCAGTATTAATTGTTAAACCAAACTGCTGAGAATCAGCATCACCGATTCTAAAAGTATCACGATCGGCTGTCAGTTCACGCGGATCGCCAGCAAGTAAAGTACCGTCACTTAGTTCTGTACAACCGTAAAACTGACAAGAGCCATGTAAACCTGCACGGTTAGTCGGTGCACGGTCACGGTAATTGATAGTTGTATTTAAATAACCGTCATCACCTAGCGCAAAGCCTTTATTAAAATCAAGGTTAATTGTTTCGCCATCACCTTCTGAATATTGGCCGTAGTTAATAGCCGCTTTACCGCCTTCGCTACCATCTTTAAGTACAATATTAATAACACCAGCAATGGCATCAGAACCATACTGAGCAGCAGCGCCATCACGTAATACTTCAATGCGTTTAATTGCAGAGGCTGGAATTGCATTCATATCAGTACCTGCAGTACCACGCCCAACAGAGCCATTAATATGAATAATACTTGCTTGGTGACGACGTTTGCCGTTAATTAACACCAATGTTTGGTCGGGGCCTAAACCGCGAAGTGTCGCAGGTCTTAAAGCATCAGTACCGTCACTAATTGCAGAGCTTGAAAAGTTAAATGAAGGAGCGATAGACTGTAGCATACGACCAACTTCTGTTTGGCCTGTATTTTCAAGCGCTTCTGCACTTAAGATATCTACTGGAACGGGTAAATCTTCAACTGAACGTCCTGCTACACGGCTACCGACAATAGCAATTTTTTCAATTTTTTCTTGAGCGACTTCTTCTGCTGCGTTTACACCTTGCGAATTAACTGCAAGTAAAGCTGGTAATACTGCTGCACTGACCGCTGAAAGCTTCATCATGTTGTTATCATTCCTGTTGATTTGTTTGAGTTTTATACTCAGTAAACCATTTTGATCAACAACCGCATCGAGCTCTGTCCCACCTAGTAATGCCTCTAGGGCATCTAGTTGAGTGTAAAATCCATAAACTGAATTTGCGTCATACTGCTTTGCCAACTCATAAGAAAACACCACGGTTTGCTCTGTTTGTTTAGCATATTCAATTAAGGCTTTGTCTGCTCGCTGCGCTTTTATATCAAATTGCACCATTTGCCCAGTGGTTTGAGTTGCTGCTTGTACACTCAAGCTAAAAATAGCCGGTGCAAGCACACTAAATCCACTCAATAAATGCGTTTGGTTACTGCGCAACTTATATAAACAGCTGACAAACAAAAATCCTCTATGGCTTTGTCTCTTTTTTTTAATGTTTTTTTTACGTTCAATCTTTATTGATGCAACTTTATCTAACATTAGTCTGATTTGCATAACGTCTACTTATGATTCTGTATGGTGTTTTAGCGTTACTACATGCTCACCTAAACGCTCATGATCAATCGAAAAATTAGTTTGTAAACTTTCTAGTAAACCTTCAACGTCACCCGCTTTAAATACCCCAGCTACTTTAATACTGGCAAGCTCGGCTGAAGAAAGCTCAAAACGTGTCGCGGTATAACGACTTACTTCATTTAAAGCATCGCTTAGCTCTTCTCCGTTAAAAATAAGCATGCCATTTTGCCATGCCAAATCGCGTTGTACGTCGTTCATTGATAATTGGGTAATTGGCTTTGTAACACTCTGCTCTATAACTACCTTTTCGCCTGAGGTAACAATGTTGGCATTAATTTGACGAATTTTTTGCGTGCTGTTATCTGCAAGTTGATAATCTTTAAAGTCATTTGCATCAACCGCTACACTAGGGTCGGTGATCATCACTTTGCCTTCGGTAACAACAAGCTCTAAATCTGATGAGGTATTACGCTGTACATTGAATACGGTACCGAGTGCGGTAAAGCTTTTGTCGCCTGCCATAACACTAAACGGACGCGTGGCATCTTTTGCTACATTAAAGCGCCCTTCTCCACGACTAAGTAATAACTGCCTGCGGCCTTTGCTATAAGCAACTTCTAGCAAGCTATTAGTATTAAGCTGCACTATGGTGCCATCTGGCAACACATACGTTGCTTGCTCGCCTACTTTTGTTTTGTAAATTTTAGTGTAATTAACTTTTGCAAGCTCTTGGTTATAGCCATTTTCTAAATTAATTAATAAGTAGCTGCATACCATTAACGCTGCAAATAAGCTCGCTGCAATTGAGTAAGAAAACATCCACTTATTTTTTGATGCTTTAGTATTGTTACGCTGAGGAAATAAATGACTTAATTCATTTAATACCGAAAGTTCATCCCAAAGCTGAGCAAGCTCATATATAGAGTCTTGATGGGCGGTGCTTTGCATCATCCATAATTTAAATTGCTCCTTTTCATCATCAGTTAAACCACGATCAATAGCGCTTATCCATTCACATGACTTTTCTAAAATTAAATCTTTTGAATTAAATTGATGAACATTACTCATTCTGCGACCCTCTTAACTGATATAGGGTGTGCTTGAGCTTTAGGATGTATTTGAGAGCTTTGCTCATGTTCACGCATGTACAACATGGTTTGTAATAATCCTTTTGCAATGTGTTTTTCAACAGTGCTTTGGCTTAACTGCATTTGATCTGCGATCTCTTTTTGGCTCATGCCATAAACTTTTTTTAATATAAAGCATTTACGAATTGATGAGTTTAGTTGCTCAGTAGCTCTACAAAAAAGTAAGAAGCGCTCTTTAGATGTGTATTCATCTTCAAGCTTCATTGATTTGAGTAGTACGGGTAATTCGTTATCATTTTCTAACGAATCATTAAATTTGTTGTCCCACTTTGCTATATGGTTTAGTGCTAGGTGTTTTGCTGTTTTAAGCATATAACTGCGGGTAAACTGAATGTCTTGCTTTAAATCAGCTTCATAGCTTTTTACAAAGGTTTCTTGCACAATATCTTCTACATCGTCGGGTTGAACTATGCGCGATACAAAACGTTTGAGCTGTTTAGAAATATCAACAAATGTTGACGTGAACTTTACTTTTTTCGTCATCCTTAACATACACCTGTTGTTATTTTTATTACCGACAGGTTACGAGTTTTTGATATAAAAACAAGCTCAAATGTTAATTCTGGGTTATTTAAATGGATAGGAAGATAAATGAGTAAATTTTTAGATTACATCCGACTTAGCTTCTTTGCATTCGGTTTACTACTTGGAGTGCAAATTCCTGCATTTGTAAGCGATTTTGGCCAAGCATTATCAGCCCAATTAATTGAAGCTAAAAATGCCATTGCACCATTTAAAAACGATGCCGCTAAGTATTTTAATAATGATTTAGATAAGCTAATAAAACACTATAAAAATATTGATGATGGGATTGTGAATAAAGGTGCAAGCAATATCAGTACACTTTACACGCGACAACAAGATTTACAAATCGCTGTAAATAGGTTTGCGCAATCTCCATATATTTTTACATTGATCAGTGGCATGAGCGATGTAAAGCAACAAGTGTGGCAACGCTTTGAAGGTCAAATCATTTTAAAAAAAGACTCTATAATAGCCGCCATTATTGCAGCCATTATAATTGCCTTACTTGCCGAGCTTACTGGTTATTTGTTGTTAACTGGAGTAAAACGCTCATTCAAGCGCTTATTCGCAGCTCAAAAATAGTGATTTCATAAAATCATAAAACACATCGGTTTTACGGGTAGTTAAGCTATTTTGCGGACGCAAAAACCAAACTGGAGCATCATCTTGTGCCATTACACCGGGCATAACTTCAACTAAAATGCCATTTTTAATATCTTCATGAATAGCTATCATTGATTTAATTGCAATGCCATGACCCGCAATAGCTGCTTGAGTCATATTATCGGAATTAGAAATGGTAAAGCGTGTTCTCGCATTAAAAGTATGTATTTTACCCTGCTCATCAAAAAGCTTTAATTGGCGCTGCCACGGCAGGCAAACCCAATAGTGTTCGCTTAATTGAGCTAAGCTTTTAGGCATACCATATTTTTTTATGTAGCTAGGAGCTGCGCAAAGTATACGTTTGTTGTTTACTATTTTTCGCGACAGTAAACCGGAATCATTTAATTGCCCTACACGAATTGCCACATCTTGTGCGTCATCAACCACATTTACAAAATGATCCGTAATTAAAAAATCAAGTTTTAGTTCAGGATAGGCCTGCTCTAACTCGTTAAGCCTTGGCATTACGTATTTCGAAAAAATCCAAGGGGGCATAGTCACGCGTAATAAACCACTTACCGATGAGCTACGTGCACCAATACTATGCTCAGCGTCGTGCAATGCCTCAATTATAGCGCCAACTCGCGTATAAAATATTTCACCTGCGGGAGATAACCGTACTCGTCGGCTATCTCTAAAAACAAGTACTGTTGCAAGCTCACGCTCCAATTTACTTAAGCGATGGCTTACCGTTGCAGGCGATAAACGCTGCTCGCGAGCAGCAGCAAGCACTCCTTTATTTTCAACTACTGCTATAAATGTTTCTAGGTCGCTTAAATTATACATAAAGATGCCATTGTGCACTTTTCAATGTTTAACATTTTCGAATGAAGCTTTCAGTTTTGCAATGTTTATTTAAATATGTAAAACACTATAATTGCAAATAGTCTAATTATTGAGGTTCAATCATGAGTTTAAAAGCGCAAATAGATGCCTATAACGTACAAAAAGATGCCAAGTTACCGGCTGACGTTTTAGCATTAATGAACACTACAAACGAAGAGCTTATTGCACAGCATATTAAAGACAATGCGTTGCAAATTGGTCAAAAGGTAGAAAACTTCAGCCTAGCCAACCATAACGGCGAAAACATTGAGCTTGCGGATTTATTAAAAAAAGGTCCGGTAATTATTAGCTTTTATCGTGGTGGCTGGTGTCCATATTGTAATTTAGAGCTAAAAGCACTTAATGACTACTTACCTCAATTTAAAACTCAAAGTGCTCAGTTAGTGGCAATATCACCACAACTGCCTGATGAAACTCTCTCAACTGCACAAAAAAACGACCTTGAATTTGATGTGCTGTCAGATATCAGTAATAAAGTAGCTGAGCAATTTGGTCTATTGTTTACACTTGATGAACGTATTCAAGCGTTATACACACAATTTGGTATTGATTTTGAACACTACTACGGCGATAAAAGCTTTAAATTGCCGCTACCGGCTACCTATGTGATAAACCAAGAAGGTGTTATTACATATGCATTTTTAAACGAAGACTACACCCTACGCGCAGAACCTACTGATATTATGGCAGCACTTGAATCGGAGAATAACTAATGTCTATTTTAAAATCGTTAAAAACACTTACTCTTTCACTACTTGTAGGCACAAGCCTTGTATCTGGTTATGCAGTCGCTGATGAACCAAAAGAACAAGCAAAGCCCAAAGTGCTTATTTTTGATGTAAACGAAACCCTACTTGATTTAACGTCAATGCGTACCTCTATTGGTAAAGCACTAGGCGGACGTGAAGATTTATTACCACTTTGGTTTTCGACTATGCTGCACCATTCATTAGTAGATACAGTAAGCGGTAGCTATCACGACTTTGGGCAAATTGGGGTGGCGTCACTTCTTATGGTTGCTCAAAATAACAATATTGATATTACTAGTGAACAAGCTAAAACAGCTATTGTTACGCCTCTTTTAACGCTTCCTCCACACAGCGATGTTAAAGAAGGACTGGCAAAACTTAGAGCTCAGGGCTATAAATTAGTAAGCCTTACAAATTCTTCAAACAAAGGTGTAAAGGCACAGTTTGAAAGCGCTGGTTTAATGTCTTACTTTGATGCGCGTTACAGCATTGAAGATATTAAAATTTACAAACCAGACTTACGTGCTTATGAATGGGTACTTAAAAAGCTAAACGTAGCACCAAATGAAGCAATGATGGTTGCAGCCCATGGTTGGGATGTTGCTGGCGCAAAAGAAGCAGGCCTACAAACCACTTTCATTGCACGCCCAGGTAAAGCACTTTACCCATTAGCTAAAAAACCAGATCACGTTGTGAAAGATTTACATGAATTAGCCGCTCTACTTAAATAAGTACGCGCTGATGAATCAATACCCAAGCGGCCAATGTTAGGATGACATTGGCCGCTTTTTTATAACTACCCCTAAATATGTCTTAGTGTAATTATTTTCATAATCAGTATGTTAAAAATTGAATGTAAACAAAGCATTTAGCCCAGTATGAGTTATTTTATCTGCTAGCAATTTAGTACTCACAACGCTACTATTAAATAAATACGTGGTGGAGAACATAATGAATAGTGAAAGATTAGGTGAGTTTGAGCAGTACTTTCAAATTAATGAAAGTATAAGAGTGAATTTATTCGCTGTATCGAACGAACAAGTTCCTAAATCGCAGCTTGAGCTAGAAGACGACATTCCCCCACTATTTAGATTAGCAAATGAAGTAAGTGAACTTGAGCAAAGCTCGTTACGCCCACTGCGTAACTTGGGCGATATAGCACAAGAGCTTGCTACATTTTTACAAGCCCAGTCACGTAAAATAGATTTAATAATGAGCCATATTTTGGCCTCAGAACAAGCGCAAGATAATGCAATTCAATGTGATAGCTACGGCGGTGGCGGTATTCGCTTTACATCACCCGAAGTACACTCAATTGGCCAAGCGTTTAGAACAAAACTATTTTTGCACCACGAAGCCTCTGCGGTTTATTGTTACACCGAAGTTGTGGCAGTAGAAAAACAAGATAGCGAACATTATCAATACACCATGCTCTTTAGCGCAATTAGAACCACTGACCAAGAACTGATTGTTAGAGCGAGTTTACATGCTCAAACCCGCCAACTTAAAAAACGTCAAGAACTTGATCAAAACCAGGCCGACCTAAACAGTGATAATTAGCTGACATCTTTATGTAAAATGCTAAACTAGCGTCATCTTAATTAGTATATAAAATTCATGAACTTTAGACTTTTACCAGAATGGGCCGAGCAAGACGCTGTTATGCTTACATGGCCTCACAAAGACACCGATTGGGCTGATAATTTAGCACGTGTAGAACCTGTATATATTGAGCTTGCTAAGCATATAACAGCGCAACAGCAGCTTGTTATTGTGGCGCACAACAGTGCCCTAAAAATGCATATTACAGCATTGCTAAATAGCGCTAACGTCTCTCTTAATCGTGTTCATTTTGTAGTAACACCTACCAACGATACCTGGGCTCGCGATCATGGTCCGCTTACTTGCGCCGCTATTGATTCACCAAAGCAACTAAAAGTATATGATTTTACTTTTAATGGTTGGGGCAATAAATTTGAAAGCGCATTAGATAATCAAATTAATCGTACTTTGGTAAAAGAGCTAAGTAGCACAAACAACCAATACCAAGCGCTCGATATGGTACTTGAAGGTGGCGGTATTGAAATAAACGAGCATGGTGTGTTGCTAACAACCAGCGAATGTTTGCTTAACAAAAACCGCAACCCAGATTTAAATCCTGCTGACATAGAAGTACTTTTAAAAGAGCACTTGGGCGCGACACGTTTTTTATGGGTTGATCATGGCTATTTAGCGGGCGATGACACCGACAGCCACATTGATACTTTAGTGCGTTTTGCTCCAAATAATACCCTTGTATATGTGCAGTGTGATGATAAAACTGATGAGCACTTTAGCGCACTTGATGCAATGGAAAAACAACTAAAAACCTTTAAAACTGCGGATAACACCCCATATACCTTAATTGAGTTACCGTGGCCAAAAGCCGCTTATGACAATGAGCAAACACGCTTACCGGCTACCTACGCTAACTACTTAATTATTAATAATGCTGTGCTTGTGCCAACGTATAATGATGCCAATGATGAACGTGCTCTTGCTCAAGTTCAAAAAGCATACCCACAACACACTATTATTGGCGTTAATTGCCAACCAATAATTGAACAATTTGGCAGCCTGCACTGTATTACAATGCAATTACCTCGTGGATTTTTATCTGGAGCAGCACAATGACAAGCCCTGCAAAATTAACCGTTGCATTAGTGCAACAAAGCAATACCGATAACGCTCAGCACAATATGGCAAAATCAATAAGTGCCATTCGTGAAGCAGCTCAAAAAGGTGCAAAACTGGTTGTACTCCAAGAGCTACACCGAAGCCTCTATTTTTGCCAGACCGAAAATGTTGATGTATTTGATTTAGCCGAAACCATTCCAGGCCCTAGCAGTAATGCCTTAGGTGAGCTTGCTAAAGAGCTAAGTATTGTAATTGTCGCTTCTTTATTTGAAAAGCGCGCTACGGGCCTTTATCACAACACCGCAGTTGTATTAGAACAAGATGGCAGTATTGCGGGTAAATACCGCAAAATGCATATTCCTGATGACCCTGGTTTTTACGAAAAATTTTACTTTACCCCAGGTGATATCGGGTTTGAGCCTATTCAAACCTCGGTGGGTAAATTAGGCGTGCTAGTATGTTGGGATCAATGGTTTCCTGAAGCTGCACGTTTAATGGCAATGGCAGGCGCTGAGGTGTTAATTTACCCTACCGCTATCGGTTGGGATCCTAACGACGACATTGCTGAGCAAACTCGTCAAAAAGATGCGTGGGTTATTAGCCAGCGTGCCCATGCTGTTGCCAATGGTGTACCGGTAATTAGCTGTAACCGTGTCGGCCATGAAAGTGACCCAAGTGCGCAAAGCGATGGTATTGCGTTTTGGGGGAATTCGTTCATTGCTGGCCCACAAGGTGAATTATTAGCAGAGGCTAATAATACTGATGAGCAAATTTTAGTGGTTGAAATTGATCAAAAACGCTCAGAAAACGTAAGGCGTATTTGGCCGTTCTTGCGTGATCGACGAATTGATCACTATAAAGACCTAACAAAAATATATCGAGACTAAGTAAACTTAACTCAAGATGGCTCTTACTTGCTAAGAGCCAACTATAAATGGAGTAATAAATGGCGTTTGAGCAATGGGCAGCCTTGCCTTGGGTAAAATCTCATAAAGATAAAATTCAATGGGGCCAGCTAAGCGGAAGTGGTTTAAGTATTGCCATTGCTGAAGGCGTTAAACAGCAAGACAACTTAGTCTTGATTGTTACGCCTGATACACCAAGCGCACTGCGCCTTGAAACAGAGCTAGAATATTTATTACCCGATAACCCAGTAATGGTATTTCCTGATTGGGAAACTCTGCCATACGATCACTTTTCTCCCCATCAAGATATTATTTCAGCCCGGTTAGCCACTTTAAACACCTTAAAAAAAGAACAACAAAGTGTGTTAATTGTACCTGTATCTACCTTAATGTTGCGCACAGCCCCGGCCTCGTTTATTTACGGTTCGACAATAAACTTTAAAGTGGGCGACAAGCTAGACACACATAACTTTCGTGACAATTTAGAGCAAGCCGGTTATCTAAATGTTCAACAAGTAATGGAACATGGCGAATACGCTATACGCGGCTCTATCGTTGACTTATACCCAATGGGTAGCCCGCATCCATTTAGACTCGACTTTTTTGATGATGAACTCGACACTATTCGCTTATTTGATGTAGAAACGCAGCGTTCTGATGAAAAAGTAGATAAAATTGAGCTACTTCCAGCACATGAATTTCCTACTAACGACGCTGATATTGAACGTTTTAGAATAAGCTACCGTGAAAAATTTGGTGCAAGCTCGCAGCAAGACTCTGTATACATGCAAGTAAGCAAAGGTAACTGGCCTGCCGGTATTGAATACTACATGCCGTTGTTTTTTGAAAAGCTCGCGACTATTTTTGACTACCTGCCAGAAACAACTACCGTTATGCAACTGGGCGATTTAGAGCACGCGGCAGATAACTTTTGGCACGATGTAAATGTACGCTATGAGAACCGCAGAGTTGACCCACTTCGCCCATTACTAGAACCCAATGCGCTTTATCAGCCTATTGAAGAGCTGTTTTCTAATTTAGGCAATTTTGCACGTATTCGTTTATCGCTTGCAAAGCTTGGTACTAAAGCGGGCAATAAAAACTTAAGCGTTAGCGAGCTGCCTGCTATTCGAATTGATCATAAGCAGCATGAACCTTATGGCGCGTTTATAAATTATGTAGCAGAGCAAAAAAAGAAAAAAGGCCGCATATTACTCAGTGTTGAATCCGATGGTCGTCGCGAATCATTACTGAGCATTTTAAAACCAAGCGGTTTAAAATTTAAAGAATTTGAAACACTCGAACAATTTACAAAAAGCGCGAGTGATGTAGGTTTAATAGTAAGCCCGCTTGAACAAAGTGTCGTACTTGGCACTAAACCAAGCCTATCTATTATTACCGAGCAAGAACTGCTAGGTATAAAAGTATCTCAGCGCAGACGCCGTAAGCACAAGTACGAAGCCAGCCAAGATGCACTAATACGTAACTTAGCCGAGCTTAAAGAGGGCCAACCTGTTGTGCATCTCGATCACGGTGTTGGGCGTTACCAAGGTTTGCAAACAATTGATGCTGCAGGTGTAATTACTGAGTTTGTTACGATTACTTACGCAAGTGAAGCTAAACTATACGTGCCAGTGTCTGCATTGCATATGCTGAGCCGTTACTCTGGTGGCGAAGAAGCTAGCGCCCCGCTGCACAAGCTTGGCTCAGATGCATGGGAAAAAGCAAAAAAACGTGCGGCTGAAAAAGTTCGCGACGTAGCAGCAGAATTACTCGACATTTATGCACAGCGCCAAGCAAAACCCGGTAATAAGTTTACGCTAGACGCCCCTGCATATCGCCAATTTAGCGATAGCTTCCCGTTTGAAGAAACTGACGATCAGCGCAACGCCATAGAAGCGGTATTAGGTGATATGCAATCAAAGCAAGCCATGGACCGCTTAGTATGTGGTGATGTAGGCTTTGGTAAAACAGAAGTGGCCATGCGCGCTGCTTTTGTAGCGGTTAACGATGATAAACAAGTGGCAATTTTAGTGCCTACCACTTTGCTGGCTCAGCAGCACTATGAAAACTTTAAAGACCGCTTTGCTGATTTTCCTATTGAAGTAGGTGTACTTTCGCGCTTTAACTCCACTAAAGAGCAAAAAGATACGCTTGAAAAAATGGCAAACGGTAAGCTCGATATAGTTATTGGTACACATAAACTTATTCAGCAAGATATTAAGTTTAACGATTTAGGCTTACTCATTGTCGATGAAGAACATCGCTTTGGTGTTCGCCAAAAAGAGAAAATTAAAGCTCTGCGTGCCGATGTAGACATACTCACACTAACTGCAACGCCAATACCGCGTACACTTAACATGGCCATGAGCGGCATGCGCGATTTATCAATTATTGCAACGCCACCGGCTAAACGTTTAGCGGTTAAAACCTTTGTACGCCAACGCGATGTAGAACTAATACGCGAAGCCGTACTGCGTGAAATTAAACGCGGTGGTCAAGTTTACTTTTTGCATAACAATGTAGAAACTATTGAGCGTGTTGCGCAAGAAATTAGTGAATGGGTGCCGGAAGCAAGCGTAACCTCAGCCCATGGCCAAATGCGCGAGCAAGAGCTTGAGCAAATAATGACTGACTTTTATCATCAAAAATACAACGTGCTTGTATGTACTACGATTATCGAGACCGGTATCGATGTACCTACAGCCAACACCATTATTATGGATAGAGCTGATAAACTTGGCCTTGCACAGTTACACCAATTACGTGGACGAGTTGGCCGAAGCCATCACCAAGCGTATGCCTATTTACTCACAGGTGACCCCAAAGCACTTTCTAAAGATGCGAGTAAACGCTTACAAGCAATCGAATCATTGGAAGATTTAGGCGCGGGTTTTGCCCTCGCTACACACGATCTAGAAATTCGTGGCGCCGGTGAGTTACTTGGCGACGATCAATCAGGTCAAATGCAAACTATAGGCTTTAGTTTGTATATGGAAATGCTCGAGCAGGCCGTAAATGCACTACGTGAAGGTAAAGAGCCAACGCTTGAAAACCTACTTCAAAAACAAACCGAAGTAGATTTAAAACTAGCTGCCCTATTACCTGATGACTACATACACGATGTAAATGCACGTTTAGGCATGTACAAGCGCGTTGCAAGTTGTGCTAACCTTGACGACATGGACGAATTACAGGTAGAACTTATAGACCGTTTTGGTTTACTGCCAGATGCAGCCAAAAACTTGTTCAGCTTGCAACAGCTTAAAATGCAGGCCAGTAATCTGGGTATAACAAAAATTGAAGCAAACCCAAAAGGTGGTTATTTTGAATTTAGCCAAGATACCAAGGTTAACCCTAGCTTCATCATTGGTTTGATACAAAGTGCGCCTAAGGTGTACAAAATGGATAGCGCAAATAAATTGCGCTTTGCAATTAGTGAAGCTAACGCTCGCGAACGCTTAAAAATGGTCACTGCAATGATTGCAGATTTCGAAAAAAAGGTTAGCCATTAATGTTGCTAAAAAAATCGCTGGTTATTTTATGCTGCTTGTTTAGCAGCACTGCATTTGCAGAACGCTGGTTTGAGGTTGAGGTGCTTGTATTTAAACAGCGCCCAGCTCCGTATTTGCAAGAAGATTTTACACTTAAGCACAAAGCTATTGAGGATAAAAACTCTCTAGATTTAATGACCCCTCTTTATACAGAGCAAGCAATGCAAGCCTGTATAGATGGTGATGAGCGTTTTCAAAAACGCTCTTTTACAGATTCATTAGTTAATTCAAACCCGCAATCGGGTGTATGTGGTGACAGTACAAACTACCTACAAAGCTATGATGAGCTACCTGTTACACCTCTAGCGCCCGCTAAAGATGATATGCAGCAAACTTATTTATTAGCGCCAGAACAGCTGCAATTTAAAGCGCAGTACCGACAGCTAGATCGCAAAGGATTAACACCTATTCTACATACAGGCTGGCGCTTTGAAGGCGCAAGTAAGTCGCGGGCACCAAGCATGCATTTAATCGCAGGTAAACACCTTAAAAGTGACCCTAACGTAACCCCTAGCTATTCAAACCCTGATTTTGTAAGTTTATTAAATTCACAACCTGAACTATTTAACGACCCGGATCAATCAAAAGCAGAATGGGAACTAGACGGTTTATTTAAAATACACTTACGACATTATTTATACATTACAGCTAATTTTGATATTAGCCAAAAGCTAGAAAATGGCGATATAGAGTCAGCCCGCTTTTCTCAGTTTAGACGTGTAATAAGTGGTGAAGTACATTACTTTGACCACCCACGAATGGGCATGATTGTCCAAATCAGAAAATTCAAACATTAATACTAAGTAGGATATAACAATGAAAAAACTCCTTATCATCGCAGCTACATTAAGCCTTGCGGCTTGTTCTAAGGTAAGTCTTGAGAGTTACGAAAAAATCAAAGTAGGTATGGATAAGACTGAAGTTGAAACCATTTTAGGCACTGCGGACAACTGTGTTGAAAAAACACTGCATACTAATTGTGTGTGGGGCGACGAAGCAAAAAATATCGAGATCACGCTAGTATCAAACAAAGTAACTTTATATAGTAAACATGGTTTAGCTAATAAATAAATTAAAAAAAGGGACTGATTTTATCAGTCCCTTTTTTAATTACTAAAATTCATTTTTTGGAGTAGATAAGTTCAATATTAACGATTTTACTTCGATTTAACGTTATTTTATAGCGTTGATAAAGTGTTCTATCTTCCTCGGTTAGCACAAGCACCATGTTAAGTTGGTAGCGCCGTTCAACCGCCTGCTTAGAAATTTTATTACTGTCTAAATGATATAACTTCCCTTCACCACGTTTTAAATAACGCGCAAATGGCGCAAGACTAAATTGTAGCGTTTGCTGCAAGGTATCGTAACCAGGTAAAAATTCTTTCGCGCTTACCCGTGTCTCACTTGCAAAGTGTAACCACTGCGCAGCTTGTTTATTTTGTTGACGACGTTTTGAAAATATAGATTTTACTTCTTTAGGGATTTTTTTAAAGCGTGTGTATTCAAGCCAAATTAGCTGACTCGCTATTTTGTCTTTAGTAATACTATTTTTAAAACTAAATCTCCACTTAGGTCGCCCTTGTACAATAGCTCGCCAAATCATACGCGTAATATCTTCTTTAAATATTTCACGTAGCCCGTAAATAACCCCTAAAATTAAAATAAGCGTCGCGGTGACTTCAGTAAACGTTGAGCGGGCATTAAGTATAACAACCATCACGAATGCCATGATAACTGCCGTTACAGTGCCTTTAACTAATCGTTTAAGATAGCTGTTAAGAAACCGTGTTTGGCGCTGTAATATAACGCCATGCTCAATTAAGCGTTGCAGCAAGCGCATTTTATTTGTTATTCGATTAGCGTCTTGCATTGTGGTTTCAGAATTATAGTTTTTGTCAGCCCGGTACGCATTTTCGTTTTTACAAAACTGCATTAAATCGTTACGCTCTTTTGCATAATCGCTACTACGTGGGCCTTCATCTAAAAGCTTTAAAAATGATTGCTCAACATGCCAACTTAAATAGTTATCAGCATTGGTAAAAAATGGCAGTAGTTTTTCATCATCTGGCGTATAGCGACGCAGCTTTTTTAGAAGTCCTTCACTTTGTTCATATACTTCGTTAGCGCGTTTATAAAAGTCTTCTGCTTCATCAATTTTTAACGCATCTTTAATGTCGGCATCAAGGGCTAAACGTACTTGGTAACAAAATAAATTAAGGTTTTGACGATAATCTTGCTGCTCACCTTTGTTTTTACTAACAAAGCGGCTTCGTACTAAAGGCAAGTGTATGTTGTTAGCGTTGTAGGCTAAATGTGATTTAAAGTGGTTATTAAAGTAAGATTCTTCGGTGAGCGTTTGCGGATTAATCCCCATTTCATTAGGGATAGAAAAATACAGATCTATGCGCTGTTCAGAACGAGGAGTAAGCTCTGGTTCAATGACAAAAGATAAGTTTTCATCTTGTTTTAACAATCAGTTCTCCTTCTAAAATATCGTTTTAGTGTACTTGTCTCCTTTGTTTTGTTCAATAAAAAAGGCTCAGTAAATACTGAGCCTTAATACGATTAATGTGCTAGTTAAAATTTAACGTTTACACCAGCAAATACACGACGGCCAAGTACATCATATGTGTACGGGTCAGTATTAGAATCGTTGTTACCTGAGTAGTATGGTGGTTGCTTATCAAATAAGTTATTTACACCAGCAGTTAACGAAACCATTTCACTGATAAAGTAAGAACCGCTCACATCATGGTAAACAACAGATGGTGTTGTTGGTGCATAACAAGTAGATTCTTTACCTAAACAGCTGTAGCTATCCATTCCTGCAATGTAACGTGCTTTGTAGTTAGCAGACCAAGCATCACCTTTAACATCTAGCTCAAAGTTTGCTTTTACGTCAGCATAACCACCGATACCAGAAGTAATTAAACCAGCGTAATCAATACTTGATTCAATAACATCAACAGTGTACTCGTCAAGGTAAGTAACATCTAATGACGTATTCCAAGCAAGACCAGCTAAATCAAATTTGTAATTTAAGTTTAAGTCATAACCTTTTGTTTGCTCATAACCTACGTTTTGTAGTTGGTTATTAAACGCGATACGACCTGTGCTTTGGTTAAAATCGATATTTGCTGAACTACAAAGTGCTGTTGATTGATTCGCTAAAGAACCATCTGATGCAAGACATGAATCAACAATGTATTGGTTGTTTACTGTAGCAATAGCGTTTTCGATTTCAATGTCGTAGTAATCTAACGTCATTGAGAAACCTTCAAACCATTCTGGTTCGTAAACTACACCAACGGTAACTGTATCAGCTAATTCAGGTGTTAATTCATCATTACCACCAACGGTTACTTCAGCCTGATCTTGTGCGCCTGTAAAACTAACTTGCTCATAAGATGGAGAATCACCTGAGTATAACTCAGCAACTGTAGGAGCACGGAAAGCTGTAGAGCGAACACCACGGAACATTAGTTCGTCGTTTACACGCCATGTTAAACCTAGTTTCCACGTTTCATCAGAACCAAATGTGCTGTAATCAAAAGCACGAATCGCAGCGCTTAATTCTACATTTTGTGCTAAGTAAGCATCTGCTACTAAAGGAATAGCAAGCTCAAGGTATGCTTCGTTTACATCAAAACGACCGCTTGTTGCATCAACACGTGGGTCATTCGCAAGACCTTGTGAAGTGATCGAATCTGGTGTGTACCACGCTTTTTCTTCACGGCGTTCAAGACCAGCAGCAAAACCTACAAAGCCCGCAGGTACTTCCATTAACTCACCAGAAAGCGCAGCTGTAATCATAAATAATTGACTGCCGCCTGAGTTTTGCTCAGTGTAAACATAGTCACTAAAGCTACTGCTTGACCATGAAGCTTGTGAAAGTGGGTTAAAGTTACCAGCTTCAATTTCGCTTTGAATTGAACCCATATTGTGAAGGTTGCTTAAGCGATCTACTGAGTCATTACGACCAAAAATAACTGATGTATCCCACTCTAAGCCATTATCTAAATAACCTGCAGCACCGATAACAGAACGAACTGTATCAACTACTTGAGATGAGTCACGTGTACCAGTGTCAACCATACGGCGACCGTAAGAAACTTCATCACCGTAGTTAATATTTTGGTCAATTAAAGAATCGCCCATCCAGTCTGCGTAGTCAAAGTCGAACCATACTGGTTGTGGCGCTAATTGCTGCTCTGACCAACGTTTTGAGTATGTAAACTCAGAGTATAAACGCGTGTCATCAGTTAAATCAAAGCTACCAATACCAGTAAGGTTTAAACGACGCATTGGCGTGTATAAGTAGCTAGATTGAGAATAGTTGTAGGCATCACTAGTACCAAAGTCGTGCCAACCATTATCAGCCTGACCTTGCAAAGATTCATCACCTGACCAAACATGGCCATTAGGAGTGTAAGAAGAACCAGAACAGTATGGAGCACTGCCATCGCCATCTTCAGTTAACGGACAATCAGAAAAGCTACGATCAGCCTGAGAAGCATCGCCACGGTCTGTGTACTGTAAACCTATTACAACGTTACCACGACCGAAGTTTCCACCCATTGTAATATCAAAAGACGTTTCATCTGCATCACCTTCAGTAGTGATTGCTGATTTAACATTAAGGTCTAAACCTTCAAAGTTATCTTTTAAGATAATATTTACAACACCCGCAACAGCATCAGTACCATAAACAGCAGATGCACCATCTTTAAGTACTTCAATATGCTTGATCATAGATACCGGTATAGTATTCAAATCAACTGTAGAAGCAGCGCCTGTACCTGAGTTAATCATACGGCGGCCGTTTACAAGTACTAAAGTACGTTGTGAACCTAAACCACGCAAATCAATAGATGCATTACCACCAGAACCATTATTGATACCTGGGTTTGTCATTGCGCCGCCTGTAGCGGTCATTTTTTGTAGTACAGAATCTACTGATACAGCGCCTGAAGCAGCGATATCGTCAGCACCGATTATAGTAACTGGGCTAGCGGTTTCCATATCTGCGCGCTTAATGCGAGAACCCGTTACTTGAATTTTTTCGATTGCTTGTGCTGAGTCTCCAGCAGCTAGAACTTGCACACTTGAGAACATTGGAAATGCTGCAATTACAGCTAAACCAAGAGTTGATTTTTTCATGAAAGAACCCTACTTGTTGGAAATTTACCTTTATTGGTAATGCTCACTTTTTATTAGAATAGTGAGTCAGGTGGGCAACTTAGGCGCTTTTAACTGAACGAAAACTTAACGGAAGCTCAATTTATATCAAGCAATAATGTGGATAAAACATTTTAGGTACATAGGTTACATTATGTTTCAGTGTTAATTAATAAATACACTTTAAAAACAAAAGCATGAGAAAATACAGAAACATTAGAAACACATCTGAAACCAAAGTGATTCACTTTGTAATCAAATGTAATTAACTGAGCTGTGTACCAAAAACAGACAAATTAACAACTTAATCACAGCACATTATTAAAACCGCAAAACTAAATGTTAATTAATAACCATATTTATGCATACTTGGTGCTTAAATAGTCTTATTTAGCCACTTTGGAAAGTTTTTTGATTAGATTTTTTATTCAGTCGCAATTAAAGTTGAACTTTTTGAGAGCACTTATTTATCATTGAAGTTTATAAGTCTCAAAATCTAAAAAAATAATTTAATTGATCTAGTCACTCAAATAATCGTATGTATGAGAAAGCAAATTCACACCAAAAATGTACGTTGTATGCAGAAGCTTCCAGTCGCAACTTCAATACGTTACATAAAAAGAGTAATTTAGTGTTTGTATTAAAGAGGTTGTATTATCTTTGACTGTTAGCTCTAAATTCCAGAGCATATTTTGCTCAGAACAAATGCCAACCATGGTATTGCTCTGCCACAGGCCATTATGTTTTTTAAATTGCTGAGGAATGTAACCCATATACATAGTAATGCCTTTGAGCTTGGCATCTTCAATTGTAATATTTATTGGTAAATCACTAAAAATAGTAAATGGGGTTTCGGGAGAAAGAGTTTTCTCGCTTAACCATACTTTAACATCATTTGAAAAAGTACAAGGCAAATTGGCTGTGCATGTGGCATTTTTTAGAAATTTTTCATCTGTATTTTTGGAAAAATCACACGCTGTTAATAAAAAAAATACCGCGGTGAATAAACTTAACTTATATATAAGCATAACAATTTCGCACTAAATAAAAGCAAATACTAATAATCGCGACTGCAAATAACAAGTGTGAGTGTTACTATTAAGCCAAATTAGGCACAAACTGTATCAAAAAATAAACAACAAGCTCACAAACATTGATTGATGTCATAATTTTATGTAATTGACCTATCTTTTTTAGGCCAAAAAATTTATCATTTCACCCGCAAAAAATAAGGGTTTCTCAAGTTTTTTTTCTGAAGCTTTCATGTATTGAAAGTTTTAGATAACACGCTTGAGAAAATAGTAGGCCCCACTTTTAAAGGTGGGTAATTCATTTCTAAACGCATTTATTGCAGCGGAAGCCAGAAAATGAGCCAAACAGTAGCATCACAAACTGAGTATAACTATAAGGTTGTACGCCAATTCGCTATTATGACAGTGATTTGGGGCATCGTTGGCATGAGTATTGGGGTTCTGATTGCTGCCCAATTAGCTTGGCCAGCACTTAACTTTGATACACCATGGTTAACTTACTCTCGACTACGTCCGTTACACACGAACGCAGTAATTTTCGCATTTGGTACCAGTGCACTTTTTGCGACGTCTTATTACGTCGTACAACGTACTTGTCAAACGCGTCTTTTCTCAGACAAACTCGCCGCCTTTTCATTTTGGGGCTGGCAGCTAGTTATTGTATTAGCAGTAATTACATTACCACTTGGTATTACTAGCTCAAAAGAATACGCAGAACTTGAATGGCCAATCGATATTTTAATCGCTGTGGTTTGGATTGTTTACGCTATTGTATTCTTTGGTACTTTAATTAAGCGTAAAGTGTCGCATATTTATGTTGCTAACTGGTTCTACGCTGGCTTTATTATCACTGTTGCAGTACTTCATATTGTAAACAGTATGGCAGTGCCTGTGTCGTTAACTAAATCATATTCAATCTATGCGGGTGCGGTAGATGCTATGGTTCAGTGGTGGTACGGTCATAACGCTGTAGGTTTCCTACTTACTGCTGGTTTCTTGGGTATGATGTATTACTTTGTACCAAAACAAGCAGGTCGCCCAGTTTACTCATACCGTTTATCGGTAGTTCACTTTTGGGCTCTAATTTCATTATATATCTGGGCTGGTCCTCATCACCTTCACTACACAGCGCTTCCTGATTGGACGCAAAGTTTAGGTATGGTTATGTCTATTATCCTATTCGTACCGTCTTGGGGTGGTATGATCAACGGTATTATGACGCTATCTGGCGCGTGGCATAAACTACGTACCGATCCAGTACTTCGTTTCTTAGTTGTTTCATTATCTTTCTACGGTATGTCTACGTTTGAAGGTCCTATGATGGCAATTAAATCTGTAAATGCGTTATCTCACTATACAGATTGGACAATCGGCCACGTACACTCAGGTGCACTAGGTTGGGTTGCTATGATTTCAATTGGTGCTATCTACCACTTAATTCCTGCGTTATTCGCGCAAGGTCGTATGTACAGCGTTAAATTGGTTAACACCCACTTCTGGTTACACACTGTAGGCGTTGTTTTATATATTGTTGCAATGTGGATCTCTGGTGTAATGCAAGGTCTAATGTGGCGTGCAGTGAATGCTGACGGTACATTAATGTACAGCTTTGTGCAGTCTTTAGAAGCGTCGCATCCTTTCTATATCATGCGCTTTGTAGGCGGTGTATTCATCGTAACAGGTATGTTAGTTATGGCTTATAACGTTTACCGCACTATTTCAGCTGAGAAAGAATCTCTGAAACTAGACGCGCAAGCACAATTAGCATAACGGAGTGAGATGATGAGCAAGAAAAATTCGCAAAACAAACATGAAATAGTAGAAAAGAACGTTGGCCTTATGGCTATTCTGACTGTTTTTGCTATTAGCTTTGGCGCACTAGTTGAGATCACTCCGCTAATGTTCCAAGACGATACAACTAAACCAGTAGAAGGCCTACGCCCTCTTAATGCTTTAGAAATGGAAGGCCGTGATCTTTACGTGCGTGAAGGTTGTTCTAACTGTCACTCACAAATGATTCGTCCTTTTCGTGATGAAGTTGAGCGTTATGGTCATTACTCTGTAGCCGGTGAATCTGTTTGGGATCACCCGTTTTTATGGGGTTCTAAGCGTACTGGTCCTGATTTGGCTCGTGTTGGTAAGCGCTACTCGGACGACTGGCACTATGCTCACTTAGTTGACCCACGCGCTGTGGTTCCTGAGTCAAACATGCCAGGCTTTCCTTGGTTAGCAGAGAATACGGTTGATACCAGCCTTACTCTGAAAAAACTACAAATTTTCCGTGATACTTTTGCTATTAACCCAGAAAACCCAAAACATCCGGGTTTAGGTTATGGCAGCGACGAAGAGCTTCAAGCTGATGTTGATAAAGTTAATGCTATGAATGACGGCAAAGGCGCAACAGAAATACAAGCTCTAATCGCGTATTTACAGCAACTTGGCACCCACTTGAAGTAAAAATTATGGATTACGGAACATACAGAGGCATTTTGACTCTGGTAATTTTAGTATTGTTTATTGTGATTGTTGCATGGGCATATAGTAAGCGAAGCAAAACCCGTTTTGATAGCGCAGCTAATGCCATTTTCGAAGATGAAAAAAAACATGACAACACACTCTCTAACGAGGAAAAGGAGTCTGAAAAATGACTAGCTTTTGGAGTATTTGGGTTATTGTTTTAACCCTTGCATGCTTATGCATCATCTTTGGCCTATTAGTTTGGAACTTAAAAAACTATGCTGGCGTAAAAGAAGGTGAAAGCTGTGGACATGAATTTGACGGCATTGAAGAGCTAAATAATCCACTACCAAAATGGTGGACTTACATGTTTTTCGCAACTTTTATTTGGTCAGTATATTACCTTGCAGCTTACCCAGGTTTAGGCAACTGGGAAGGTTTAGGTAAATGGACGAGTTCTAACCAAGGTATTACGTCTTTAGCTGAATCTAAAAAAGCAGTTGCAGAGGCCAAAGCAGAAGGTCGCTTTGTTAAACTTGATAAAGAGTATGAAGCTGCAGAAGAACGCTTCGGTCCTATTTTTAATAAGTTGGCACAAGTACCGGTTTTAGATTTAGTTAATTCTAAGTTTGAAGGTGATGCAGCGCAGCAAGTTGCTCTAGAAAATGGCGACAAACACGAGCAAACAGATGGTCAATTAGCCATCGAAATTGGTCAGCGTTTGTTCTCACAAAACTGTGCGCAATGTCATGGCTCTGATGCGCGTGGTGGTACCGGCTTTCCTAACCTAACTGATAAAGATTGGTTATATGGCGGAACACCAGACAAAATTAGAGAAACACTCCTTAATGGTCGTATAGCTGCAATGCCAGCTTGGGGCGATGCTCTTGGTGAGCAAGGCGTTAAAGAAATGACAGCACATGTGCTAAGCCTTTCTGGCCGTACTGTTAACCAAAAAGATGCAGCAGCAGGTTCAGCTAAGTTTGCAATGTGTGCCGCATGTCACGGTGCTGACGGTAAAGGGTCGGTTGCACATAACCTACCATTTGGCGCGCCTAACCTGACAGATAACATTTGGTTATATGGTGGTTCTCAACGTGCAGTTGAAGAAACACTTAACCATGGTCGTGCTGGTGTAATGCCTGCATGGAAAGACATTTTAGGTGAAGAAAAAATTCACTTATTAACAGCCTATGTTTACAGTTTATCGCAAGATAAATAAGCATGCGGTTAATAAAATGTTTATAAATTAATTTATTTAATTCAATAGATTAATCCAGATCAAAAAAGCCTCCACTGTGAGGCTTTTTTTTAGTCTTTTACGTATAAATCCTATAAAATAAACCTCCCTAAACTAATTTAGAGCAACTATGCAACCTACTCCGTGGTATAAGAATTTTTGGCCTTGGTTTTTAATCTTTTTTCCGTTAGTGGCCATTATTGGCTGTATTAGCCTATTTATTACGGCAATAGGTAACGGTCCAGATATGGTTGTTGACGACTACTACAAAAAAGGTAAAGCAATCAACTTAGAACTTACTAAGTTTGAAAAAGCAAAAGCGCTTTATCTGCATGGCGGATTAAATGTAACCAATGAGCGCGTAAGCTTTAAATTTACAAAAGGCGACAGCAGCAATGTGCATGTATTAAAACTCTCTTTTTACCACCGCACAATTAAAGCACATGACTTTACCGCTACTCTAACCCCTAATGCCAATCAAGAATTTACAGCACTACTTGATAAGTACACACCAGGTGCCTACTCAGTATTTATTGAGCCTATAGATGGCAGTTGGAAAATGAAAGAAAATATAACGTTACCAACCGAACAAACTGTTTTAGTTACTCCTAATTATAAGTAGTATAACTATGTCTAACTCTTGTTTTCATTGCCTTGAAAATGTGCCAAACGGATTTAGTGCAAGCGTTATAATTGACGATAAAGCCCAGCCAATGTGTTGCATTGGCTGCCAAGCTGTTGCACAAAACATCGTTGACCAAGGTATGACCGATTACTACAAATATCGGACCGTACGTGCAGGTAAAGTGGAACAATTGGTACCCGAGCAACTCGCATTTATAAAAAGTTATGACAACGAAGACATTCAAGACGAATTTATAGCCACTAACGATAATATCTCAGAAGTATTACTGAGTGTCGAAGGTATAACCTGCGCCGCTTGTGCGTGGCTTATCGAAAAACAACTATTAAATTTAATCTCAGTAAAACGTGTTGATGTAAACACATCCACTAACCGCGCTATGATCCAATGGGATAAAACCAGCACCCCATTAAGCGAAATAATTACTGCGCTTGCTAAGATTGGTTATAAAGCCTACCCGTTTCAAGCCGATACTGAATCCCAACAAAAGCAACAAACAGCAAAAGCCTATATTCGCCGTTTAGGTGTTGCCGGTTTAATGACCATGCAAGTAATGATGTTTGCATTTGCCATGTACTTTGGCATGTTTTCAGGCATGGACAGTAATTTTGAGCAGTATTTTAGATGGATCAGCTTAGTACTGGCCTCACCAGTTATTTTATATAGTGCTCTGCCCTTTTTAACCAACGCTATAAATGGCTTAAAAGCAAAACAGCTCAATATGGATTTACCTGTATCACTGGCCATTTTTGGCGCATTTGGTGCAAGTTGTTACGCCACATTTATGCAAGTCGGCGAAGTGTATTTTGAATCTGTGTGCATGTTTACCTTTTTACTGTTGTTGGGTAAATATCTTGAATTTAGAGCGCGTTTAAAAGCGAGTGAGTTTACTGCCAACTTACAAAAACTATTGCCATTAACAGCCCGCACCATTAACGAAAGTGGCGAAGAGCTTATAATTGCAGCCAAAAAACTAAAACTTAATGACGTAGTACTTATTAAAGCGGGTGAAACGATTCCTGCCGATGGTGAACTAATTAAAGGTAAAACCACCGTTGATGAGTCAATGATGACGGGGGAGCATCAACCTGTAACTAAATTTATTGGTCACAATGTTTATGCTGGTTGCGTTAACCACGACGGCGTTATTGAAATAAAAATTAATAAAATTGGCCAAAATACACTTTTGAATCAAATAATACGCCTGCAACATAACGCATTAACCAAGCGCCCTAAACTAGTTGAAATTACTGATAAAGTTGCGCAGTGGTTCATAGCTTGTTTGCTTGTATTTGCTTCACTTACAGCGATCGGCTGGTACCAAATTGATCCTGAGCACGCATTTTGGATCACCATTTCGGTTTTAGTTGCTACCTGCCCGTGTGCGCTGAGTTTAGCGATACCCACCGCGCTTACATGTGCAGTGGCAACACTTACTCGAAAAGGCGTATTAATAAAACAAGCACATGTGCTCGAAACACTCTCACAAATCACTTTATTTGCATTTGATAAAACAGGCACACTTACGCAAGGTAAATTTAGCCTTGATGAAGTAGATATAATCGATAAAAAATATACAAAAACGCAAGTGCTAGATATGGCAGCCATGCTAGAGCGTTATTCTGAGCATCCTATTGCCAGCGCTTTTGATGAAATCACGCCCGTTCATAATACTCTTGATAACGTTGAAGTACATCCAGGGCTAGGAATTAGCGCACAAGATGCAACTCATCATTACGCAATTGGTAAAAGTGGCTGGTTTGATAGCAAAAAATCGAATGCACAAGCAAGCTTATATATAAATAAACAAGTTGTTGCACGTTTTTACTTTGTTGATAAAGTAAAAAGCGATGCGAAAAAGCTTATAGAGTCTCTTCAATCGCAAAACTTAACGTGTCATATGTTGACCGGTGACGCGTCAGATGCAGGGCAAAAAGTAGCTAAACAGCTTAAACTTGAAAGCGTACAATCAGGATGTTCCCCACAGGATAAACAAACCGCAGTTGAGCAATGGTCTTCACAAAGCGAAGTGGTTGCTATGGTCGGTGATGGCATAAACGACAGCCCAGTATTTGCCAGCGCGCATTTATCAATTGCTATGGAAACCGGTGCTGACATATCAAAAAATAGCGCTGATGTAGTGCTTCTTAATAGCGATTTAGCCTCCATTGGTCATTTACTTAATGTTGCCAAACAAACCAGACGTATTATTAAACAAAATCTTGCGCTGTCTTTATTGTATAATGCTTCCATATTACCATTGGCAGCGCTGGGCTTAGTAGCCCCATGGATGGCTGTTATTGGCATGTCTGCCAGCTCAATTATTGTGATTAGTAATTCACTAAGGCTATTAAAGTTATGAGCATAATTTACATTTTGATCCCTATTGCCATTTTATTTGTCATTATTGCTATTGGCGTATTTTTTTGGGCCGTAAAAAGTGAGCAGTTTTCGGATTTAAACAAGCAAGGTCATAGTATTTTGTTTGAAGACGACAAAGAGCAACATAATAAAAGTAATGATTGACCCTCTTTATACCAGCGCATTTTTAATGGGCCTAATCGGTAGCGGTCATTGCATTGCTATGTGTGGCGGTATTGCAAGCTCATTACAATTGGCTAGTGACAAACGCAAAACATTTACCTATTCATTTGCCTATAATGTTGGACGTGCCCTGAGCTACATGGCAGCAGGCGCACTTGTTGCAGGAATTAGTAGCCAATTTGCAAGGCAAAATACGTCCTTTTCTTTAGCCCTTTCATTCATTGCTGCTATTTTTATGCTCCTCGTTGGCGTGTATATAATGCGCTTGGGCCCTACTTTGCAGTGGTTAGAAAGAATTGGCAAAACTTTAGTGTGGCAACACATTGTTAAACTAAATAAATATTTAATGCCTATCAACTCTCCTTTTAAAGCCTTAGGTTACGGTGCTTTGTGGGGCTGGCTGCCTTGTGGTTTAGTATATTCAGCGCTTACATGGGCGATGACTAGTCCTAGTGCTTTAGATGGTGCTTTAGTTATGCTTTGCTTTGCTCTGGGTACTTTTCCCGCGATGATCACGTTAGGCGTTGCAGCGCAAAAACTAAATACTATTATTAACCATCCATGGACCCGAATTGTATTAGGCAGTGTTATAATTTGGTATGGTATCTACTTATTGATTATTGCAACCGACAAGTTGGTACATTAATCTACACAATGTCGTGAATAAAAATTTAAACGGATTAAATTATGGATTTCTCTCAAAGCCGTACTAAAGGTAATTGTGCTATTAGCTGTAATAACTGCAGTATTAGTCAATTGTGTTTGCCATTTTCACTTAATGGCCAAGAAATGGACAAGCTAGACGAAATTATTGAGCGAAAAAAACCTCTCCATAAAGGCGACTACTTATTTGAATCAGGCGCACCTTTACAGGCTATTTATGCGGTACGTTCAGGCTCATTTAAATCGTACACATTATCAGAGCGAGGTGATGAGCAAATTACTGGTTTTCATTTAGCTGGCGATCTAGTTGGTTTTGATGCGATAAATAAAATGACTCATCCAAGTTTCTCACAAGCACTTGAAACGTCAATGGTTTGCGAAATCCCATTCGATACTCTTGACGAACTATCAGGGAAATTACCTAAACTTCGCCAACAAATAATGCGCTTAATGAGCAGTGAAATTACATACGACCAAGAAATGCTGTTGCTACTCAATAAAAAATCAGCAGAAGAGCGCCTAGCTAGTTTTATTTATAACTTATCTGAGCGCTTTGGTGAGCGTGGTTTTTCGCGTAAGGAATTTAGATTTACGATGACTCGCGGTGAAATAGGCAACTACCTAGGCCTAACTGTAGAAACTATTAGTCGTTTATTAAGTCGTTTTCAAAAAGCAGACTTAATTAAAGTAGAAGGTAAATTTATTACAATTTTAGATAATGATGCCTTGGCTAAAACAGCGGCGATTGTTAAGCCTCGTCAAATTAAATAGTTTGATTTAGAACAACAATTTATATGCTACCCCTTTAACTGTTTTATATTTACGTTACACTAAATGTACACCCGTTATGTAAATGGAGTAGCATATGAACACTATTAAACGCATTATTGCGGTTATTGACCCTACCAAAGACGATCAACACGGCTTAGCACGTTCAATAGATTTAGCTAAAAAGTCTGGCGCAAGTATTACCGCTTTTATGACGGTTTACGACTTCTCTTACGAAATGACAACCATGCTATCTGGCGATGAACGCGAAGCAATGCGTGACGCTGTACTAAAAGATCGTGAGCTATGGCTAAACGATTTAGTCTCTCCTTACAAAGATATAAATATTGAAACCCAAGTGGTTTGGCATAATCGCCCTTACGAAGCCATAATTGATACTGTAATTGATGAAAAGTACGATTTAGTAATTAAAGGCACACATCAACATGGTGCACTTAAATCCGTTATTTTTACCCCGACCGATTGGCACTTAGTACGCAAATGCCCCGCTCCGGTTTTATTTGTAAAAGAAATGGCATGGCCTGCTAACGGTAATATTTTAGCTGCTGTAAATGCAGTTAGCGAAAATGAAGAGCATGTAGCACTTAATAAACGCGTTATTAAAGACGCACAATTTTTATGTGAACTTGCCAACGCAAAACTTAATTTAGTTAATGCTTATCCTGCAACGCCCATAAATATCGCAATCGAAATTCCTGAGTTTAACCCGGGGCTTTATAACGAATCAGTTAAAAAACATCATCATGAATCAACCAATGCACTTGCTGCAGAGTTTAATTTAAACCCAGAGCAATGTTTTATTGAAGAAGGCCTCCCAGAGGATGTAATCCCTGATGTAGCGAAGCGGTTAAATAGCGAATTAGTTGTTATTGGTACCGTTGGGCGTACCGGCTTAAGTGCTGCTCTTGTAGGTAATACAGCAGAGCATGTAATTGATAGCCTAGACTGTGATGTACTGGCACTCAAACCCGATGGTTACGTGAGCCCACTTGCAAAAAAACTAGATTAACCAAAAGATTTTTAGCAAGTAACAGCTCATATACTACTTGCTAAAAATACCCTGTTTAAATTGCTTTTAATTACATCCTAAACTCGCATATTCAGGTGGTTTGGGTATAATACGCCCCTTTATTTTTAGCAAATAACTTTGCTGTATTGTTTTACTAGGGGGCGTAATTGTCACACTCAGATCAAGCTAAAGCTCAATTTAACTTAAATAAGCTGCAAAAGCGTTTACGTCGCCAAACTGGTCAAGCTGTTATGGACTTCAATATGATTGAAGAAGGCGACCGTATTATGGTGTGTTTATCAGGCGGCAAAGATAGCTACACCATGCTTGAAATGCTTCAACATTTAAAACGTGTAGCACCTATAAAGTTTGACCTAGTTGTTGTAAATCTTGATCAAAAACAACCAGGTTTCCCTGAACATGTACTACCCCAGTACCTTGATAAACTAAATGTTGAGTACAAAATTGTAGAAGAAGATACCTACAGCATTGTTACCGATATTATCCCTGAAGGTAAAACAACGTGTTCACTTTGCTCACGCTTACGTCGTGGTATTTTATACCGCACAGCAAATGAGATAGGCGCTACTAAAATAGCCCTTGGGCATCACCGTGATGACATGATTGAAACCTTATTTTTGAACATGTTTTATGGCGGTAAACTAAAAAGTATGCCGGCTAAATTAATGAGTGATAATGGCGAGCACATGGTTATTCGCCCACTTGCATACTGCAAAGAAACCGATATAGCCCAATACGCATTTGCACAAGGCTACCCTATAATCCCTTGTAATCTTTGTGGCTCACAAGAAAACCTACAGCGTAAACATACAAAAGCAATGCTTGCAAAATGGGATGCGGAGCACCCGGGCCGTATTGAAAGTATTTTTACAGCAATGCAAAACATAGTGCCTTCACATTTAGCTGATGCCGACTTATTTGATTTTAAAAACTTACAAACAGGTGAAGTAATTGATGGTGGCGATATCGCCCTTGATAAACCTGACATACCTAAAGTACCAGTAAGTAGTGAAATTGATGAACAAGAAGTGCCAAGTGTAGTTACTATAAATCTTAGCTAACTTTTAGTTAGCTAAGAGTAAAGAATTAAGGGTTTGTATTTATATACAAACCCTTTAATTTACCAATTTAATCTTAAGCTTTACTTTAACTCTCAGCTAAACCTTGTAAAAACTCTAAACTTAACTTTTCTTGTGCATTAGCCTGGTATGGCAACTGTTGCAAGCTATCGTACGAAAAATCGTTAATATCAAAGTGACTTATTTCACTACTCCCAAAGCTGTTACGCTCACCGGGGCTTGGGGACATTTTCTCAATTACAAAATCACTTAAACGCATATCTGTAATACCTTGTGGTAATACCGACCAGTGAGCTTTCAAATTAAGTGTTTGGCTTCCCTGTGCTAACCGCTCTTTAGATACTAAATGAGCAAGTGGTGTATCGCCACTGTATAAGTTAGCCCTAACTCGATACAAACCGCTTTTTATCACTGTTAAATTAGCTGGCACGACCATGTTTTCATCTTGTGCATATGCAGTTTCAAAACCTGTTAAAGTCGCACTCGGCGCCATGTATTGAATTTGTGCAACTACAGGGACTTTTTTACCAGCAACATCACCCTCTACAAACACTTGCAAACTACGAGGGTAATCATCCTCTCCTTTAAAGGTGATAGTTGCCTCACCTTCACGTGCATTACCTATATGAGTATTTAATACTTCTTTTGTATCTGTATTTGCAAGCTCAACGACTATTTTACCAAGTCCTTGAGCACTTACTCTTATTATTATTTCTTCTGGGTATACAAAACGATACTGCTTAATACTTAACGTTAAAGCATCACCACTTTCGTCAATAGGGCTCGACACAGGGTAAAACTGGTTTGGTTTTAATCGGTCTTCATCTAGTGGGCTTAATGGTTGAGAATAAGGAGGAAATTTGAGTGCGCTTTGGTATTGCATAACCACTTGCTGCGCCGCTTTTGTTAAGTCTTCATTAAACGCGACTTGCTTTTTTGATTGTGTTTTATTTTTTTTAGGTACATCTATGGGAATCACTTTTACAGGTGATAAATCAACTACGCTAGCGGCTTGTTTAACCTGCGTTGTCACTGGCTCTACAACTTTATGAGTGTCATTTTTACTTGTAAACCATAGCGAAAATAAAATAGCGCTAATAATTAAAGCAACGACATAAAATTTTTTCATTAGTTAATTTAATCCTTTATAAGGCGTATAGCTTTGAGCTACACGCCTTGCATGTTATGGGATCACATTATAAATAAGTGCTGATGCGCTTAAATTATTTGAATCCTTAATATAACGATATTGTTTTTTCCAAAACCAACTACCTGTAGTTTTATCAAACGTATTAAACCCTACCGTGTCACCTTCAACATTTACGTTATTCATGGCGATTGTTACATTACCTTTGCGCTGGGCATTATGTATTTCGTTATGGCTATAACTGTCACTCATCATCATTGGATAATGGTTTGGCATAAAGCTATTTACCGCATCACCTTGCGATTTTAAACGGCCATCAGTATCAATACTTTGACTACAACTTCCAAATGAACGAGCTGAACTTGCACCACATGAAGAGTGCGATGCAACCACCGAGTCATCATTGCCTTTTAAAAATCCACCGGTTAATCCTAAGTATGCATTACCATCTGCCACAAAGCGTAAACGAGGTGTACGTGCATCAGGAAATGGTGATATTTTACGGGCGTTATTCACTTTTAAATCGTGTAATACGCCCACGGCCTCGGTTACATCACTTCCTAGCCACCATTTGAGTGCAGCATCGACCGCAAAGTTCCATGATGCGCCAGTTAAAGCACTAACAGCGACGTCAGCAAGCTCACTTCCACCGCCCGCGCCTGCTAAATCAAACGTAGCCACGATATTAAGCGGCTGTAATCCTTCGTTTTCTAACCAGTTTTCTTGATTATCAATAATATGGCGTGCAACTAAGTCACCTGTTGAATGTGTTACAAATACACAGCCATCACTGCATAAATTAGAGCGTGAAATTTGCTTTAATTTAGGCCATACCCAATCGGTAGCAATCTTACCTTCAACGCGTTCATAAGCAGGCCAGTCAATTCGCTCATCCGCACGATTATTCCAGTACGATTGCCAATATGTTTCACCATCATTAATTACATCACTTCCCGATTTATTAGTTATTTGCGAGGTTTGTAAGCCATGAATTAATATAATTTTGTAGTCTTTACTCGCTGCAGAAAAGCTCATTAACATAGCAAGTCCCGCACCGATTAGGTGGCTTGGCTTAATTAATTTGTGTGTGTATTTGTTGTTCATTCAATTCCTTAATGTTGTGTACTTAATATTTTATTATCATTTAAGGTATTCATGTTGGTCTGCGTAAGCTTGTCAGCCTAAGCGCTCACTAGTATTAGGAACAACGAACAAAAATGCAACAACTTATTATCATTTAGGAAGGGTGGGAATTTATTTCATACTGATTAATGAGTTAACAAAGGTATAGTTGTTAAATATGAAATTATTAAATGAGTTTCAGGGGGATATTGAGGTATAATATTAAAACGAGCACCATTAAACGTGCCCGCTATAGAATAAGGACAAAGCTAATCTAACCGTTGGCTTTAAGCTCACTGGTAAATTGCCCAATCGCATTTACAACTTCTTGCGCGCCTTGTTGGATCTCTTGCATCACTTCACCAGATTCTTTAGATAACGCCAAGCCTTGCTCTGCTTTTTCTTTACCTTTTTCTATTACAGCAACCGTATTTTGTGTTTGTGATTGATTACGTTGCACAACTTCTACAATTTCTTCTGTTGCTTTTGATGTACGCGATGCAAGCAGCCTAACTTCATCTGCAACAACGGCAAAGCCTCGACCTTGCTCGCCAGCTCTAGCCGCTTCAATTGCGGCATTTAATGCTAATAAATTTGTTTGTTCAGCAATGCTACTAATGCTTTGTACAATACTTGATATTTGCTGCGACTGCTGATCAAGCGCTGAAATCTCATTCGCAGCTTGCTCCATGTTAATAGCCAGCTCAGTCATTACTGCAACAGTGTCTTGTATAACGCTCGCGCCCTGTTCTGCTTTTTTATCCGTTTGGGTTGAGGTGCTATAAGCAATCTCGGCCGCTTGTGAGATTGCAATTTCTTGATTTACTTGTTCAGTAATAACTGTGGCAAACTTCATCACTTTATAAAGCTCATTTGCGTCATTTGAGATTGGGTTATATGACGCTTCTAACCAAACAATATTGCCGTGTTTATCTACGCGTTTAAAGCGCTCAGCAATAAATTGACCATCTCTTAATTTATCCCAAAATTGCAGGTATTCTTGGGAGTTGTACTCTGAAGCCTCACAAAATGTGCGATGGTGTTTTCCTATTAATTCACTTTCTTGATAACCCATTGCAGCTAAAAACTGTTCATTTGCTTTTAAAACATGGCCCTCTAAATCAAATTCAATTACCGCCATAGAGCGATATATAGCTTTAATAGTATCGCTTTGCTCGCGAGAAGCTGTAATTGTTTTTGTAAGTACACTCCCGAATATAGAAAAATAGAGCAACTGATCTTGCTCACCTTTTACAGGATGTACTATTAAACGTAACCATTCAGCTTTGCCATCGCTGCGCATAACCTGTAATGCACCGCCCCAATGCCCTTCTTTTTTAATAGCTTGTTGCAAGCTTTTAAATTCGACAGATTGTCGAGACGAATCTGTAATAAAATTATCAAAAGAGTTATTAGTTAGCTCATCTTCGCTATAGCCTAGGTTTTCTAAAAATTTATCGTTGGCGTGCGAAATCCTGCCATCATAAAGAATGTTCAGTACTAACATCTCTCGGTAAAGCCCTTCCCACACTTGTTGTAATGGATAGAGCTCTGCTTTTAAAGAGGCTATTTCATTTTGTTTATTTTTAGAAAAAAACATTAATATCCTTACGAATACATTCAATATAAAATTAATTTTAGTATAGAAGACATTTATCATAACGCGATAAATAATAAGAACTTTAACCACTTTCGCGTATTAATTTCTACATGAATGAGAATGTATTTATCTAACCGTCTCGGTGCTATGCTATTACTAACAGCTTAAAAAGTTAGCCTTTCATATAAACCAGATGCTCTTGATACGCTTTTATTCATTGCTAATTGCAGTACTTTTTTATCAGCCACCAGCTCAAAGGTATTTTTAGCGCGGGTTATACCCGTATAAACTAATTGCCTGTTTATACCCATGCGCGCTTGTTTTAGCGGTGGCAATACCATAGCGGTGTAGTTAAACTCTGAGCCTTGTGATTTATGAATGGTCATTACGTATACTTTATCGTGTGCGGGGAGTCGTGCAGGCGAAAATGCTCGTTGGTTACCTTGCTCATCAATAAATATGGCTTTGAGTTGATTACTTTCATCTGGCATTAAAATACCAATATCACCGTTAAATAACTTAAGCTGGTAATCGTTTTGGCTCACCATAATAGGCATACCCGTATAGTGGTGAGTATTAGGACTTACGGTAATTAAACCTTGCTGTTGCAACACGCGCTCTATTCGTTGATTTAAGCTATGCACGCCGTAATCGCCCTCTCGTACCGCAGCTAAAAGCTGATAACTAGCAAAAGCAGCATGCACTTGTGCAACACCTGCACCTTGGGCAATTAAGTTAAGGTATTTTGCATAATGACTTGCTGCACTTTTAACGAGTTTTTCAATCGGTTTTGCTACAAAGTCGTAATCTAAAATTACATCGTTAAAGCGCCCTTCAGTACTTTCTTGTTCTACGTAATTTAAAATACCGGTGTTATTGGTGTTTACCGCAAGTGCAAGTTGACCAATACCGCTTTGTGCGTCAAATCGATAACTGTGTTGTAAAAAGGCAATGCAATCTGCGAGTTTAAATTCACTCGCACTTTGCGCTGCAAGTTTAGCCTCGTTATTAAAGCATAAATTATTTAACTCATCACAACGTGCTTGCGAATAGCGTGGCGTTTGTCCAAGTGTTAAACCTTGGCATAAATCGCTCATTACGCTGCCGGTATCTACTGAGGCAAGTTGATCTTTATCACCTAAGAGTATTAACCGCGCGTGCGCGGGCAGTGCTTCTATTAATTTAGCCATCAGCGATAAATCGACCATACTGGCTTCATCAATAATTAGTACATCTAAATGCAGCGGATTGCTTTTGTTATGCCTAAATTTATTAGTAAACGGTTTTACACCTAACAAGCGATGAATCGTTTGAGCGCTTTGCGGTATCAGTGTTTTTATATCATCAGGAATCGTTGTGAGCTTATTTTTAGCGCCCAAAATAGACTCACTTAAACGTGCAGCTGCTTTACCTGTAGGGGCCACCAGCTTAATACTAAGGGGTGCTGTTTCATAAAGTGACTGCAAAATAGCCAGCAACTTAGTCACTGTGGTAGTTTTACCTGTACCTGGGCCACCCGTGATCACACTAAAGCCTTTGGTGGCCGCAATCGCGCACGCCACTTTTTGCCAATCAGTTTCAACAGTTGAATCAGCAGGAAAATAGGTATTTAAAAGCCCTGCTAATACTTCATTATTAATATTGAGCTTTCGCTCGCTCATGCTTAATAGTCTATCAGCAAGTGTTTGCTCATAACCTGCAAGGCGCGAAAAATAAAGTCGCTCGTTAAATAATTGCAATGGCTTACTCTCGCCAACGCTTTCATGGTTTTGTAAATAACTAACCGCTGTGTGTACATCAAAGTCATCACTAAACGGGCTTAGCGTACTGGGTACATTGCCATCGAGTTTATTAAAGTCACCTTTGCGCAAGTTAAAAGGATTGCTCCAATCAACTTCATTTAAGGTTAAACAACTGTGCTGACTTTGCTGCGATAAGCACAGTAATAAAACAATATAAAATAGTTCATTATGTGTTTGCTCTATGCCATTAGTACTCAGTAATTCAGCGAGCTTAACATCAACTACACGTAATCGTTTTTCAACTAATAAATACTCAAGTAACGGCACTTCGGTAATTGAATATTTTACAGCCACCTCATTTTGTGATTTAAGAATATTTAGAGGCTCATCGCTAGGCGCTTGATCAATATCGTCAAACAAGCCAGGTTGTTCATTTAAATCGCTCATAGCATGGCTCCTTGGCTAAATAAGCCATCTAAAATAATCACTTGTTCTACAGTTAGCTTTTTAAAGTACACGCCTTGCCCTGCTGGCATTCCACGTAAAAAAGTGTAATACACGCCGCCTAAATGGGTTTCAATTGAATAATCAGCTATACGTTGTTTTAATAAACGATGCAGCGCTACCGTGTAGATTAAATACTGTAAATGATATTGATGACTGCTCATCGCTTGCTCAAGCATATCGCCTTCGTAATCAGCTGGCGTACTGCCTAAATAATTAGACTTATAATCTAAAATATAATACTTACCTTGGTAGCAAAATATTAAATCGACAAAGCCTTTTAACAAGCCTTTTACTTGCGAAAACTCAAGCTTACTTTGCGTAAAACCAAAATGTTTAACCAACATTTCGTTTAGCTTAGGTGCACTTAAGCTCTCAAGTGGTAAATTAAATTCCATTTCGACTAGGCAATCATTGGGTGCAAGCACACCCAATGAAAGAAGGCTGTTTTCTAGAGAGCTGTTATCTAGGGGGCACGCAAGAACATCAAGCACCCATTTTTCAGCCACTTCTCGCCATTGCTCACCTATGTGGTATTTTTCAAGGCTGCGCTTAACTACCTCAGATAAGTTTTGCTCGGTATTAGTTGGATGAACTACTGGGCTAGTAAAATCTATTTGTTCAAATATTTCGTGCAGACAGCTACCGGGCTTTGCCCCTTTAGGAAAACTATAAGGTGATGGTAGTTCGTCCTCTTGCACTGCGAACTCGTCTTTTTCGTGATCTTCATCACTTCGCCCTGGGGCTAATTGGTCGCTATGCTTTTTAAAGCTCAACGCACTAAAGCTGGTTGCTCGCCAATTACGCTCAATAGTTGCCGTTACACTATTAACAGTTAATGTTTGCTGCGCACTTTCACTATTATTAAAACTAAGTGTTCCCTGCTCTAATAATGTGTGTGAGGTAAATTGCTGATAGCCCATCGCGCTATTAGCATCGCAAAACTCACTTAAATGCGTGCGCCATGTTTGGCTACTGGCAAGCTCAAGCCCTGCAAATAAAACGTGTCCTAGTGCACTACTTTGCATAGCTAAGCGACTACTTTGCCCTTGCCCAATGTTATAAACACCCAGTGCACAAAAATGCACAGCCCGCGTGAGAGCTACATAAAGCAGGCGTAAATCTTCAGCTAGGCGCTCTTGCTCTGCTTTTTGAAGTGCATCTTCGTCTTTACTTAAATCGTAAATTAGCTTGCCGTTATCGTGATAAAGCGCTTCTTTTGTTTCGCGATAGCCACTGGCAAACGGCATAAATACCAGTGGGTATTCAAGCCCTTTTGAGGCATGCATAGTGACAATTTTAACTAAGTTGGCGTCACTTTCTAGGCGTACTTGTACTGTTTCACCGTCTTGTTGGCTTACCTTTTGTGCAAACCAGCGCAGTAAACGTAGCGTGCCTTCAAGCTCTATTTGTTTTTGTTGAAGTATTTCGCCCAAATGCCTAAAGTCCGTCAGCCAACGCTCTACGTTATACCCTAAACCTTGCCATTTAGCGCTAAGTTGGTTGTGACTCATTAAGCGCTCAAGCATAGCCATAGCGCCTTGCTTGTTCCAAATGTGGCTAAGCTGTGCAAAAAAGTTTAAATGCTCTTGCCATTTATTTTCATCATCGGCGAGTGCGTGTATTTCGTTATAGCTTAAACAAAATAACGGGCCAGCTAATACACCGCGCAGCAGTGACTCGTCATATTGCCCATGCAGCGCCGTTAAAAAGTTAAGTAGGTGATGGCTAAGCTCTTGGCTAAAAACACTTTCGCGCGATAAATACACGCTGGCTATTTTGGCTTCGCTAAGCGCTTTTTTCATTATTTGTGCTTCAACACGGTCGCGCACTAATATACAAATATCGGCAGCGCTTACAGGAGTACTGCCAATACAGGCATTACCTTGTTTTGCTTTTTCAAGCAGGGTCACTATTTTATTAGCAAAATGAGTGGCTAAATGTGCTTGCCCTACACCTTTGTTGGTTGGTTTGTTTTTTTCGTCTGCGGCTTCATCTACAAATACGTTAAATTCGAATGCGGTCGCGGGTTTGCCATCAATTAAAAAAGAGTCTTCCGCTTTTTTACCTTTAGCAGCTACTGCGTTAAACGGTATGGCGTCGTTATAAATAAAGCTGTTAGCGTGTTTGCCAAATAAACTATTAACGCTATTTACTATATCGGTGCTTGAGCGAAAGTTAGTACCTAGCGTAAATTGCTGATCAGTCTGTACAGCTTCTTTTGCGCCAATATACGTAAAAATATCTGCGCCCCTAAAGCCATAAATAGCCTGTTTGGGGTCGCCTATCATGGCAAGCGTGGTATTTTGTTGCCCATAAATTTTACTAAAAATACCGTACTGAATGGGATCGGTATCTTGGAATTCATCAATCATGGCAACCGGAAACAACTGCGCAATTTTTTGTGCTAGTACGTCGCCTTGCTCGTTATTAAGCGCACTGTATAAATTGGTCAATAAGTCATCTGGGGTGATAACGCTTTGCTCTTGCTTGCGCTTAATTATTGCGGCTTTTACCCAGCGTGCTGCATGTTGTATAACTGCTATTTTGAGCCCTTGGTTTATGGTGTTATTAAGGGCGGCAAGCTCGTCAAACTGACTCAGTAATGGATGCACAAATAATGGCTGATTTTTTTTATAATTGCTCGCATCGCTTAAGTTTTCTGTACTCCACACTTCAAACGAATACTTGTTAGTGCCAAATTCAAAAAACAAATCGCCGCCCAAACAAAATGCCTCGAGCGCACCAAGGCTGCCTTTTCGTGCTGGCGTTTTAGACCCGCTTAAACCCGAGCTTTTAATGGCACCGATAAACTCTTGCTCTAACACCGCTTTTTTAAATGCGGGTACACGGGTTATGTACTCGTCACGGGCTTTCCATACATCATCTAAATTTATTTGTGGCGTAATGTGCGCATTAGCTTTATTTAAAATGCTCGCCACTTGAGCGAATAAAGCCTCGGGTGCGGCAAACACATCTAAAATAGCATCGGTGCGTTCTTTATTAAGTGGGTATACAAACGCACGCCAAAAATCTTTAATGGTTTCGAGCAGTATGTCACGCTCATCTAAAATAAATTCGAGATTAAACGCCACTCCCGACTCAAACGCATGTTGTTTTAGCATCCGCTGACAAAAGCCATGAATAGTAAAAATAGCGGCTTCGTCCATTGATTTAGCAGCTGCATCGAGTAAATCAAAGGCGCGGTGTTTATCATCAATTTTGGCAATTACGCCTTCAATGAGTTCGTCGTTTGGGTCTTGCCCAAGCAGTGCATCGCGCGCAGCAATAATTCGGCTGCGCACGCGGTCTTTAATTTCTTGTGTGGCCGCGTCGGTAAAGGTTACTACCAAAATTTGCTCAACGCTAAGCGGCGTATTTAACTCACCTTCTATTTGCATGCCTAACAAGTAACGTAAATACAGCCCCGTAATTGTATAGGTTTTACCAGTACCCGCACTGGCTTCTATTAAACTTTGGCCAATGAGCGGCATAGTAAGAGGATTAAGCGCTTGCATGGTCACTCTCCTTTGCGTGTTCAAATAAAGGCGTGAGCAATTTGTCACTCCATTTTATAAATTCTTCTTGGCAATCGTTTAGCGATTGCACCGTCAAGCGAATATACGGATTTTCGCCCTCGCCTCGACCTATGTATTGCGGGCTAAATTTGCTCATTGCTTTTGTTATATCGCCGCCGCTTTTAACGTATTCATAACCACTTACCGGAAAAAATGGCACGGGTTCTTTGCGTAGCGCTTTGTATAACTCAAACCAATCGGCTAATAGTGCATCGGCATCAGCTTTATTAATTGGCGCAAAGGTAATTTGCTTATCAAGCCCAAGTAACAATGTTTCTACTTGTTGATCCATACTTTGCGCTGCAAGATGATAAATAAAGCCTTTAATTAAATCTTTGGCTTTAATACTCGCGCTGCGATAAAACACTTGTTTTTGCAAATAAACATGATTTAGCCAGCCTTCTATTTTGGTATTTTCAATAGTAAGCAAAACTTCTATTGGCTCACTTTTTCCGCCTTTAATGTGCTCTTTAACTTGCCCTGCAAGCGCGTCAACTCGGTGCTCCATACCCTCAAATATGAGACTGCCTACATTGGCTTGAGGTAACTCACCCCGCTGCAGTATTTGCTCGGTACTCAGTGGTTGCTCGTTTATATTGGCTTTAAGTATTTCATCAAGGTAAAAATAACGGCGCAGCGCATCTAGGCTAAATGGTTCTTCGTCTTTTGCTACTTCGTTAAATTGTGGCAGGCGTAAACCTAATGTTTGTTGATAAAAGCTCTCTTGTGCGCTGCACACACTTTTAATAAACACATCGAGATCTAACTGTTCTGGCACAGTCACATCAAGTGCAATAACCGGCTGTGGTTTAATTGACTCACTTGGCAGCCAAATTGGATTGTAACTGTGGTTACTCAGCACAGTATTGGATTGTTCGTCTGCTAAATAATAATGGCTATTAAAGGGCTGTAAATGCTGCTGATTAATTAGACATGCGGGCAGCGCTTTTTCACTCTTTTCGCTTAATACAAAACTACGCCCAATATATTCTAACAGCTCGCTTACAAGCGTTGATGGCATGCGCGGTTGGTTATCAAAACACGAGCGACCAATGTAACTCATGTATAAGTTGTCGCGGGCACTCAGTAGCGCTTCTAAAAATAAGTAGCGGTCATCTAATTTACGTGATCGGTCACCTTTTTGCTTTTTAGAGTAAGGCACTAAGTCAAAACCAATGGGTTGTACGTTACGCGGGTAGTCAGCATCGTTTAAGCCCAGCATGCATACCACTTTAAATGGTACGGCGCGCATGGGCATAAGCGTACAAAAGTTTACTTGCCCAACCAAAAATCGCTGCCCAACGCCTTTTTCTTGAATGCCTTGTTTAATTAAGTAACTAACAATACGCTGCGAAACCGCTTTACTGTAATCACCATTGTCGTGGTGTTTTTGTAACTCTTCAAGCACGTTTTGAAGTACTAATAAATCCCAGCTGTCATCGCTGTCACTTTCGTATATCGCGTTTAATAACTCACTTAAAATATGCGCTTTATTAGTGAGCGTATCATCAGGCGTTAGCTGCTCTTTAAAGCTTTGCAGTACATCAATAAAGTGCACGAGCTTGTTGAGTGTATCAAGCGCCATGCCTTCTACTTCATCGGCGCTGTAAATACCATTAAACGGGCATTGCTCGTCGCGCTGCGCTATGCCAAGCAATAAGCGGTTAAGCCCGTGTTGCCATGTATTTAAATCAATAGCGGGTAAATCAAAGCTGCTTTTATGCTCAGCATTTATACCCCATTTTACGCCCACCCGCTCAAGCCAGTATTGAATTTGCTCGTACTCGTGCGCTTCAAGGCCAAATTTTTCGGCAATTTGCGTTACTTGCAGTAAATCAAGAATATCCGACACACCAAAGCGCGAAAACGGTAAGTTAGCTAAACTAGCAAATGAGCTAAGCACGGGCTTTTCTTGCTCTATGGCTAAATCGGCCAATGCGTATGGAATAAAACGGCTGCCTTGTGCCCCGCCAAATACGGCTTCAATGTAGGGGCTGTAAGTGCCTACATCGGGCATCATGACAATTATGTCTTTGGGGGTAAGCGCCGGGTTTTGATTAAACAAGTTAAGTAAGTAGTCGTGCAAGCGCTCAACTTCTCTGAGCGGTGTATGGCAATCGCTGAGCGTAATGCTGGTGTCGGTTGCGCTGATTGGTAATTTACCTTCGTCGTTTATAAACCACTCTTTGTTATCGGTCAGCGATTCACCTTTAAACGCAAGCTGATAAATCTCGCTTTGTACTTGCCCTAGTAAGGTGTCGTCAAACACATCAATAAAACCATCAATCCAACGGGCATCTAACTGTACAAGTTGTTCAAAATAGTCGCGGCCTAATTTACCCCACGACGATAACAACGGATTACCAATAAAGTAGTATTCTTCATCTGGATTGGTTTGTTTTTTTTGTTGTGCTTCCACCAGCGGCATTTTAGCGTATTTAGCGCTTATTTTAGCCGCTGTTTTTTCATCTATAATATCGCCCCAGTAATGCTCACTTGGGTTAAAAAAGAATAATATAACCTCTGTTTTTTTACTCAGCGCTTCAAATACGTCTAGCTGGGAGCTGGCAATCGCAGATATACCAAATAAGCTAATGCGTTGTGGCAGTAAGCTATTATCCATAGTCTCAAGCGCTGCAAGTAACTGCCCTTGCATATTAGCGCGATGAAATTGACTTTGCCCAAGGTCTTGGCTTAATTTTACAATGCGTCGCCATAAGTCAGGTTGCCATGGTGCAATGGCTACATCTACATCATCAAGCTCATCTTTGCCGCTATCCCATGTGGCTATCCAGTGTGGTCGGTACATTAAATATTGGTCGTACACGTCGGCTATTTTTTCGCACAGCGCAAAAGTTTTTTGCCCGTCAATATCGCCCTCTAAATAGGTTTTTAGCGGCAAATATAATGGCTCATCAATACAGTTTGGTAAAATTGCAAATAGTTTCCAAGCAAGGTTGGGCTTGTTAAATGCCGACTCTTTAGGGACATTTGGCAGTAATTGCTGATACAACTGCCAAATAAAGCTCGACGGCAGCGGAAAATCCACCTGCGCTGCAACCCCTAAGTTTTCGCTCAAACCTATTTTTAACCACTGCGACATACCCGGCGATTGCACTAGCACTACTTCTTTGTCGAACGGGCTTTGCAATGGGTTTACTTTTAACAGCTGGTGGAACTGCGCTTGCAGGGCTTCCATACGGTTTGATTGAATAATATTTAGCATATAACACTGACCTTGCTTGAGATAAAACCAGTGTAAGATATTTTCAATATTAGGGGTAGCGCAAACAGGTAATTGGTATTAATAAATCAGAGAGTTAGCAAGTAATTTAAACGCACAGCATCTATTTTATATACTGTGCGTAGTAGTGAGTTTATTTATAAGGGCTAATACTTGATAAACTAAAGTCACTTTGCATTATTACTTCGCCATCAATGCCTTTTAATTTAAGTGAAATAGCGGGATCTGTTTGTTGCCAGTCTACGCTTAAATCACCATAATTTACGTTATGAGTAAAGTCCCCTACTCGGTGTTTGTTAGGGCTTACGTCTTTCCACTTTTCAGTTAAGCCAGAGCTGGTCATCTCAATTAATGGGTAATCAAGGTTTTGCTGATACTTAGATATTTCACCCCAGTGTGTGTCACCGCTTATAATCACTACCCCATTTACTTTATGCTTTTTAATCAATGCAAATAAACGGTTTCTATCATCAGGAAAGTTTGCCCATGACTCCCAACCTGTAAAATCGGGTAAAAGCTGTAAGCTTGAGGCAATTAGCTTTACTGCTGCGGGCTTTTTAAGCTCTTGCTCAAGCCATTGCCACTGGGCTTCACCTAGCATTGATGCGCCCTTCACTTCACTAGGACTATACGGGCCTTGGTTATTAAGTTTGCGCTTAGTGTAGTATTCAAGCTCACCTACATGGTTTAGCGCATCACGGTTCCAACGTAAATCAGGCATTATTACTTGTATGGTTTGCTCATTTTCACCATACATGTACGAGGTATAAATTCCATCAGGGCGAGTGCGACGCGCTGAGTTTGCAGGTTCATCCCAAAAATTAAGCATAATTTGGCGTGATTGCTCTTTATGCGGATACTCTTTACCTGCATCGTTTTGACCAAAATCGTGGTCATCCCACATAGCAATAATAGGCGTTTGCGCTTTTAACGTTTTAAAACCAGGCTTTGCCCCTAAACGTTGATACTTATTGGCAAGTACATCCATATCGTTGGTATCGCCGTAAATATTGTCACCCAGAAATATAAACAAATCCCCTTGCTCTTTATTAATTGCATTAAATATGGGAATGTTTTTATCTTGATGCCCACACGAACCAAACAGGATTTTAGATGGCGCGGCAGTAACATTCGCGCTAATAACCAAACTCAACGCCAAGGCTGATAGGGTCAATGGTTTAAATAGGTTCTTCATTTTAAAATCTCGCTAATAGCAGGTGCCATATTTGAATTTATTTCATTTGGGTTCTGCCCAAGCGCCTTTAAAACGGTCGCAGCTATTTGCGCTTGTTTAAGCTCATTTTTAGTTTTAATCAAGCCTCTGCCTCTTATTGCAGGACCAATGGCTGCAAGCCAAATATGTTCAGAGCCAACAATTCCTTCTGGGTAAGTATTTGCACCTAACTCTAGCTCAGCAAGTGCACGTTTAGAGCTGTGATGTTGCCAATCGTTGGCATTATTGCCACGCCCGTGATCAGTGGTAATAATTAGTGTGGTGTTATCTTTATAACCCGCTGTAGTTTGAATGGTTGCCCATAAGTCTTTTATAAACGCGTCACTTTGCCTTGCCGACTTAAGGTATTGGTCGTAATGACCATCATGCGCAAAGTCATCGGTTTCGCCTAAACTTATCACTAACAACTTAGGCTTTTTAGCCAACATATACGCTTTAGCAAAGCGATATGTAAAACTGTCTAGTCGTACGTTATACCAAGGACTGGGGATTTCATTCTGTAGCGTATTTAACAGTGGCGCATCAGTGAATAAATTCTCTTCAATTGACATAAAACCTGCATTTACATACACGTTACTGCGCTTAGTATTTACAATGTATGGAAATACATCCCAACTGCCAAATAAGGCTGTGCTACCTTTAAACTCAGTTAACTTATCTAAACGCTCTAAAATAGTTTTATTTGGGTTGAGCAATTTGTTGTTACTATTTATATTTTCGTCTACTTCACCGGTGAGTATTTCGTTATAACCAGGGTATGAAAAATACCACGGGTTACTTACCGACATAGTAGAGCCGTTAGCTCTATCGCCAATTATAATCCCTTTTTTAGCCACTACTTGAGTTAAAAAAGGCATTAATAATTGCTGGCGCTCATTCGCTGTTTTTGCCCAAAATTGGGTCTTTAATTGCTCTGGCTTTTTAACAAAGTCAGTATTATTAATTAAGCTATTATCAGCCCCATTAAATACTTCTTGCCAGCGTACTCCATCAAGCGTTATCAGCACTACATTTTGCGCCGCATTAGCCGCATTGCTTAATAATACAGTTAAGCTAAATACCACTACTTTTATTACTGAGTTCATAATATGTGTGTACCTTTTAAAAAAGCCCATCAGTGATGGGCTTTAAAATATTTACTATTTAACCTGAACTCTGGTTAAGAGATTTACTAACATAATTGAATAATAAGTTGCGTACTTTGAGTATTAAAAAGTAGCACTTAAAGTCACTGCCGCTGTACGCGGAGCACCTATAAAGTAAGTGGTACCATTGCCTGTACCGCCAGCTAGATAGCTTTTATCTGTCACGTTATAAACTACAAATGCAATATCTAGTGCTTTAAATGGGCCTGCATTTACTTCTGCTGAGTAACCTGCATTTAAATCCAGCACAGTGTAGCCGTCAACCTCACCACGTTCGCCGGTGTATTTAGCCGACAACCCAAAACGAAAATCCCCACTGTAGTAGTCTGTCGATAGCACGAATAAGTCATCGACTGAGTCAATTACTTTGTCACCTGCTTCAAAGCCTGGCGCGTCGCCCTTGTACTCTGAGTCGTTATTTGTATACGAGCTATATATATTCCACTCTGAATTAAGCATATAACTTGCAGAAAGCTCTAAACCTTTAGACTCAATACCACCTACATTTAAGTAAGAGCCATTAGTGCCTATTGTGTAATCAATACCGCCTGTATCGCTACCAGGTGCAATAAAGGTAATACGGTTATCAAACTCTATTGAATACGCTGTTGCTGTTAGTTTTAACGCATTATTTTGATAGCGCACACCAAGGTCAATATTCTCAGCGGTTTCAGGCTCGATGGCTGATAAATCCGAGCTATCACGTTCTAGTACACCGTCTTTAATAGCCGCAAAATTTTCGCTGTAACTGGTAAATAACTCTGTAGAGTCATTTAACTGATACAAAATACCGCCACTGAACAATATGTCTGAATCACTATTTATTTTTGCTGTGGTTGCATTTTGATAATGATCATACTTTTCAATATCAACAAGGTACTTTTTAACACCTAAGTTAAGTGTAAAATCACCAAGCGCCATTGAATCTTGCGCATACCATTTTAGAGTGTCAGTTTCAAAAGTGTTTTTGTATTGTGTCCAGTATGGAGTGCTATCAAAGTGATGATAAATACGCGCATCAATTACCTTGTGCCAATCACGAGATTCTTCACGGTCACTTTGTTCATACCATAAACCTGCTTCTATATCATGCATACCAAAAGTGGCTTGGTAGTTTGCCGTTAAACCGAGGCGGTCTTTTTTGTAATGCGTATGGCGATACGACATAACAGGTGTTGCTGTATCGTCGTAACACGCTGGGTTTAAACCAGGACCCGATTCCCATGGCCAGCTTAAACTTGCCGTACATTCTTCGTTTGGTGCAAGCGGATTCCCTTCACTATCAGCAAATCCGTAAGAGCCAGCATTTGTTCCGCCCTCAGTTGTTGGATTACCATTTTCATCAACAGGGGTCGTTAAATACGGTGGGATCCAATCCCCACGCCCTGAATTTTTATGATAATACGGGCTAACGGTAATAAGTGATGTTGGAGAAAGTGCATATTCCAATTTTAAATACGCTAGAGTGTTTTCGCGAAGCGTACCCCAGCCTTCTGCGAACATTTGGTCAAAATGTGGGACCCCAGTCCAATTCCATGTCAGCTGATCCCAATCTGGTGTTTGCTCAAACTGCTCAATACTTACACTATTGTAGTTTGTCTCGCTTACATCATCATAAGATAAACGACCAATAATGGTTAAATCCGTAAGCGTAGTTACAAATTTAAGCTCAGCGTGTTGGTTATCTTTCCCGCCATTACTACCTGAGCCAATCCAACGGCTTGTATCGGTTTGCGAGTAACTTACATACGCTTGTGTATTATCAAAAATCGTACCTGTTTCGTGCTTAACGTAATAGCGTGTGGCATCGTGACTGCCTGAGGTATAAGCAAAAGTGGTGCTTTTATCTAAACTTGGTGCTTTACTTACAAAATTAAATGTACCGCCAAGCGCTTCAAGTGAAGCCGATTTAATGTCAGACGTCCCTTGACCAACCTCTACCGTTGCTAAATTTTCGCTCTCCAAGTAACGATTAGCTTTAGCACCGCCACCATAATTAGAGCCACCATTGGGAATACCATCAACAGTCATACCTAATTGTTGTTGGTTTGAGTCAATACTAAAACCACGCATTGTAATAGTCGTTGACCAATCATCGCCACCAAATGCATCACCTTCGTTAATACTAATACCCGGTAAGTTATCAATAACCGATAATATGCTCGATACCGAACTTTGTTGCTCAAGCATTGCAGGCTCAATAACATTGTTTGCGTAACTTGTTGGTTTTGCCGTTACTGTAATTTCTTCAATTTCGTTATCGTTTGCGTAAGCGGATGTTGATACAGCCATGGCAATAGCAATGCTCAAAAGTGATTTGTTTTTTAAAGCGTACATTGTTGTCCCGTTTGATTTTAATTATGAAATATGAAAACGGACACAGTATGAATTTTAAATATGACAACGAGGATGAACTTTATTTACATAAAAGTTAAACAAATATGGGAGATTTATGGCGGGGATATGTACAAAAAAAGACACTCAAAGGTTTTATCTTGAGTGTCTTAATTATTTTCTAAACTTTTTACAAATAGTACTTTATTTTAGTTCGGCAAGCATTTCATCGCTGTACGGAACTAGTTCTTCACCGTTTGCAATTTTGTTAACGTAATCAGGATTCGCAATAAGTGGACGACCAATCGCGATTAAATCAAACTTAGCGTCGTTAATGGCCTCTTTTGCTGTCTCAAAACTATAGCTGCCTACACCTACTAATGTACCTTTGTAGCCTGCACGTAAAAATTCAGATGTAGTTTTACCCTCAAGTGACTCAAACGCTGTACTGTCGTCAAAAATACCGCCGTGTAAGTACGCTAAATCTCTTTTTTCTAGTTCTGGTAGTAAGTAGTCAAATACCGCTTTATCACGGTTATCTTCACTCATATTAAAGTAAGCACCCGGTGTTAATCTAAGTGCAGTTCGCTCGTTGCCAACAGCTGCAATAACCGCATCTGTTACTTCTAATGCAAAGCGCGACATATTTTCAGGCGTTTGACCGTATTCGTCGCTGCGTGTATTTGCAGCATAATGTAAAAACTGGTCAATTAAATAACCGTTAGCGCCGTGAATTTCTACACCATCAAAACCTGCTTCAATTGCGTTTTCTGCCGCTTTTGCGTAATCGGCTACTAAAGATTTAATGTCATCTGTAGTGGCTGCTTTTGGAGTGATGTAGGTAAGCTCACGCATGCGCGGTACAGAACCTTCAACACCAATTGCAGATGGTGCCAGTACATCGCCATCAAAAAAGTGAGGATGTGCAACACGACCAACATGCCAAAGCTGTGCAAACATTTTGCCGCCGTTAGCGTGTACTGCATCTGTTACTTTTTTCCAACCTTGAATTTGCTCACTGGTAAATAAACCCGGTGTATTTGGGTAACCTTGCGCGTCTGGACGAATAATAGTTGCTTCGCTAATAATTAAACCGGTTTCGGCACGGCGAGCATAATATTCAACCATATCTTGTGTTGGCACTAAGTTATCGTCAGCCATGCAACGAGTTAGTGGCGCCATAAGTACACGGTTTTTAAGCTCAATTGTGTTATTTAGTTTAAACGGAGCAAGTAAATCAGTAGTCATTTTTCAATCCTTCATTAAGTATATGCTTACTACAATGTGGCCTTTTTACAAACATTCAAGCTTATTTTGAATGATCGCTCAAATTAGTGAGGAGTTATACTGCTCAATATATAAATTAGATCTGCATTAATGAAATTAAATAATAACTTTTCAACACTCTGTCATATAACTCGATATACTTGTACGCTATATATTAAATATCGATAGCAACGAGAGTGAGCCAATCATGACGAGCGAAAATGCAACCGAACAACAAGCAGTAATTTTAGGCCTTGGGGCAAAAAAACGCTTAGCTTACATGTTCGAAACCGTGCAAGAATTTAAGCAAGTATGGATTTTAAACGACGACGATGGCTGCGTTATGCTTGCCAATGAAGACGACGATTGCGTGCCTGTTTGGCCAACTCGTGAATTTGCAGAAGCGTGGGCTACTGGCGAATGGGCTGGCTGTAGCGCTAAAGCAATACCACTTGCAGATTGGTTTAGTCGCTGGACGCCAGGTCTTGAAGAAGATGATTTACTTATTGCCGCATTTCCTACTGAGGAAGACGACGGTACGATATTGTTTTCAGATGAATTTGAAAAACAGTTAAAAGCGCCAAAGAAAAAGTACTAAGGTGTAAAGCCTAAATACTCAGAGTTCTTTAGTTTATAAGCGCGGCACTTAATTTAGTAGCCGCGTTTTTATTACACGTTTCTAAAACTCAAATACGCTTGCGTTATAGCATTTGCATCTTCTACTTGTGGATAATGGCCAAGCTCTGAGAACTCTTTAACACTCGCGTTTGGTATCAACTTTTTGTAATGCTCAATCATGTGCTTACCAGAAATCGGATCTACTGCGCCTGCTATAAACGTAAGTGGTATATGGCTATTTACAATAGCACCAACCCAGCGTTCTCGGTTTTGCTGCCTCTGCATTATATAACTAATGAGTTTAGGCATAACGGCTAAGCCATCTTTGTAAATCAGCAGCTCCCAAAGCGTGTCTATTACCTGTGTTGTAGGCGGTGTATTTTTGCCAAAAATAGTCACTAGATTATTGGCAAATTTTTGTTTATTTATTAATTTTGGCACTAGCCAACCAAGCTTAGATAATAATAATTTTTGTACAAATAAGGGTCTGTGCACTTCTGGAAACAGTCCACCATTTAAAAAGCAAACACTATTGATCGTTATGGCACTTTGATTATGTACTTGCCTTGCTAATAACTCTTGAGCGACTGTATCGCCATAATCATGGGCTAGTATATGCACATCATTAATATTTAAACGCTTTAAAAATTGTGTGTATAAATCAGCTTGTTCTGTAATTTTATAGTCTGCATTTTTTGGTTTATCTGATAAACCAAAACCTAGCATATCGAGTGTGATCACAAAATAATGATCGCTAAGCGTTTGCCACATACCTTCCCAGTCCCAACTGGCGCTAGGAAAGCCATGTATTAAAAGCAGCGCGGGGTTTGTTAGATCCCCGGCTGTTTTAGTAAAAATTTGATGGCCATTAATTTTGGTGAATGAACCCTGAGAACGCCACTGCTGTAGAGAAAACATGTATTAACTTAATTGTTATTATTTATTTGTCAGTTTTATCATAGTAATCAGAAAAAAAACCAGTGCATAAAAATAGCATTGGTTTTTAAAAGTCATTTAAAATTTAATAGTGTAATCCATATATACTCGATGGTCTGCTCTATCACCTTTAACACCGTCAACACTGCCTGTTTTATCGGTTATATAATCTAAAAACAACCAGCGTAAGCTTAAACCTTTTATTGCCTCAACTTTATAACGTGTATCTAAAGCCCAGTACTTTTCTTCGGCTTCACCGCCTATTTGACCTAAAGCTGAATTTTCGGCGCCCGTACCGCTAGTGTAATAAAACTTAGTACTGAGCCCTGGCGATACAGCTTTTAAGTTAATACCCAAGCGTGCCTGCCATGATGTTTCATTTTGGTTTGTTAAATCGGCACCAATCAGGGAGCGCGTCGGGAATGGATTTGTCCCATGATCGCCACTAAAGTTATCTTCAATCCAAGCATCACTTACTTTCGTAAATGCAGCACCTGCGCTCCAAATATCTTTTTTCCAATCAGCATCTAAGTAATAAGCAAATCCATCGTTTTCACTTTTAGTTAAGCCTGTTAATGCTCCAGGTGTATCTTCATCATCTAAATCGCCGCCCTCTGCGCCTGTTACAAATAAATCACCATCATCTTGTGAGGTAAATATACCACTTGAAAGTGTTAACCTACTTTGTTTAAGTTTAATATCATAACTGATTTTTAATCCCATTTTACTTAGATAATTCTGGGACTTTAAATATTCAGCCTCTAATGTTAGATCGTCTTTTTTGTGCGTAGCACCTACGCCCCAAATTACACTAATAGCGCCAGTTGCCGATTGATCGGTAGAAAAGTCTTCCCATCTATCATCGTGTCGTCGGCTCCATTTATCATATACATAACCATATACCTTAGTGTTGCCAATTTTATAGTCGCCAAAAACACCTCTAAAGGTATTAGGAATAGCCCGACTCCCAGAGCTTTTAAGCAACATACTTTTAGTTTTTTGCCCGCCCACTTTAACGTGACCGTTGTTACCCAATTTAAAATCTAAAAAATATTGACCAAATTTAGAAAAGCTATCGTCAACTCCACCGCTCTCATTACCTGCTGGTAAAATATTACCTGCGGCTGAACCCGTAGAATTAATATTTATCACGGTGTAGGTCGATACACCCACACTAACTAAGTCGTTTATATAACCAGAGGTGTAATTGAGTTCTATACCTTGAGCGAAGGTTGAATCGTCGCTTGCATCGTTATCGTAGTCACGATCAAAATAAATTGACCTGAGTTTTATATTAAACACATCTTGTTCTGTCAGTCCATTAACAGCGGCATACGAAGGAATAGAAAAACATATTAATACTGCGCTTGTTGCCACAAGTGATTTAGAGAACCGTTGAGCCATAGTTGTCTCCGTTACCTTGTTTTGTTTAAATTTTGACTGTGTAGTGCTTAACAGCGTGTATATTTTGCGACCTACACGGCAAACATGTAATAAGGTAATTAAATTTCACGCAATGACTTTTCTTTCATGCCACTAAATATAGAACAATATGAGTTTTTAATGATTTAATTTTCATATTATAAAATATTAAATATTTTTTTGTGTCGGATGAATACAAAAATAACAGAGAAATTGGTTATACAACTCCTACTAGTTGTATAACCAATTTACTTTCAGAATATCATAACTACGATTTCATCTGACTCAGCTTACACTTACCAAATTTATATTATAAAGAACTGCTTAAGCTATTAGGTTGAAGCGTGTATACAGAAATATATGGTTTTATTATGGCCCTGAAGAAAGCTATATTTATTAGGTACATACTTAAGTCATTTAAATGCCGTAATATATCGGCAGTGTAATCTTCAAATATTATTGCACTGTAATAAAAAGCTAACCGACATTGTTATGTGGATCGCAATTATCAGTAAAAGATCAAAAAGCATGGAAGGTTTAACACCTTAAACCAATACTTTTTCGCTAGTTCTAAAATAATAGAAAGCATATAAATCATTAGCTTTATATACACTCTCTATTTACTCATAAAACTCAGAATTAAATTTCCTTTCACTCTCGAGCTCTAAACCTCTATAAAATATATATATTCTAATTATGAACAAAGTTGTATCCTGAATAATAAGTGCTATATTTATTTTGATAATAGAGGTAGATACGCACTCAGCATATTAATAATAAAGGATGAGTTAATGTTCTCAGGACGACTGGTTAGGAAAGGGTTTTTAGTCTCTATACTTGCTCATGCCATTTTTCTTATCAGCGGTATTGTATTAACTTTCTTCGCTCACATTAAACACCAAAACGCACTTAACTATAAAATAAACGAAGCACTTAACAACCGCCTTTCTACGCTCTCAACAGGCGTAACGAATAGAATCGACTTATATAAATATGGGCTCTTCGGTTTAAAAGGGTTTATACACGGTATAGGCGTTAATAATTTAAACTACCAAACATTTTCTAATTACTCTAATAGTCGTAACTATGGCCAAGAATTCCCCGGTGCAAACGGGATTGGTTTCATTCGAAAGGTAACATCTAAGAATCTAACCCAGTTTTTACATACTGCAAAATATGATAGACCCACTCAAACATTTAACTTTAATCAGCTTAATAATGATAATAATGAACATTTTATTATTCAGTATATTTTTCCTGAACATAAAAATTTACAAGCAATAGGTTTAGATATTGGCTCAGAGAGCATGCGTAAAAAAGCAGCATTAAATGCAGCTTCTCACAATAAGGCTCAACTCACGGGCCCTATAACTTTAGTACAGGCTAATGAGCAATCACTGCAAGGGTTTTTAATTTTACTGCCTATTTATAAAAGCATTACGATTGCGGATAATAAAGAGCAACGCATTAATGAGATCTTAGGCTGGGCATACGCTCCATTATTAATAAATAAAATTTTAGACTCTCTCTCGCTAGTTGATGAGAATAAGCTAGTCATTAGCGATATAGCTAACAACGCTAAAACTGACTTTTTTAGCTACGGTATTCAAAGCAATTCAGCTAATTACCAGTTAACTAAAATAATTAAAGTGATGGGAAGAACATGGGAACTCACGCTTAGTGCTTCAGACGCATTTATTGAAACATTGCATTTGCCGGGTAAATATCAAGCTATTGTCAATGGTATTTTTTATACTCTTATTTGCATGTTTATAATTTTATTACTACAGCTATTTTTTTACCGTAGGGCACAACGAACGCAGCGAAGAATTGTCAAAGCTAGACAAAATAAGCATATGCTTCAGCAAACAAATTTAAAATTAGAAAAAGAAGTAAAACTACGCACTAAGGAAATTGCCGATATTAGTATGCTTCAACGAAGTATTTTAAATAGTGCCAGTTATTCAATTATTGCAACCGACATAAACGGCTTAATTACTTTATTTAACCCCGCCTCTGAAAAGTTATTAGGTTATAAAGCGCAAGATGTTATTGGAATTGAAAACCCAGCAATTTTTCATTTAAAAGAAGAAATAATAAAAAAAGCGAACCAGCTTAGTACTGAATTAAATAAAGCTGTACCGCCTAGTTTTGAAGTCTTGATTTTAAAAGCAACGGCTACAGAGCCTGATATCAATCAGTGGACATACATTTCTTCTACAGGCGAGCACATACAAGTTAATATAAGTGTCACCTCTTTATTAAATAATGAAAATGAAATCGTTGGCTATTTAGGTATTGCTTATGATTTAACAGAGCAAATTAATCACGAACAAGCTCTAGGACACGCTAAAGAACTAGCTGAACAAGCATCTCAGGCTAAATCTGAGTTTTTAGCAAATATGAGCCACGAAATACGAACCCCAATGAATGGCATACTTGGCACATTACAGTTATTGCAAGAGCAGCCCCTCAATGAAAAGTCAAAAGAGTATTTAAAAAAATCACTTTATTCGACCCGCTCACTCACCACTATTATTAATGATATTCTCGATTTTTCTAAAATTGAGGCCGGCAAGCTTTCATTAGAGCATAAACCTTTTGATCTTTTTGAACTTATTCATCACCTAGAGTCTGATCTTGGTCTGCAAGCTAGCGATAAAAACATATACCTTAAATTTGTTATTAATATTAAGCATAAGCATTGGGTGGGCGACCCTGTTAGGCTCAGACAGGTGTTTTTAAACTTAATATCTAATGCGATTAAGTTTACATCGAAAGGTGGCGTTACAGTAACGTTTAGACTAACTGATGAAAACAAAATATGTTGCAGTATATCAGACACCGGAATTGGAATTTCTGAGAAGGCAATAGAGCGATTGTTTGAGCGCTTTGAACAAGCTGAGCAATCAACTACGCGCGAATACGGTGGTACAGGGCTAGGCTTACCTATCACTAAATCATTAATAGGCTTAATGAATGGTGAAATAAAAGTAACAAGTCAATTAGGTTCAGGCAGCCAGTTTTATGTTTACTTACCACTAGATCAAGCACAGATTGATGAAAATATATTAACAGCAAAAAATGTTGAGTTTCCTGATTTAACTGGCAAAACCATTTTATTAGCAGAAGACAACAAAATAAATCAACTGGTAGCTTCTGCAATGCTTGAACCAACTAAAGCCACCATTATTATTGCAAATAATGGGTTGGAAGCAGTTTCGTTATATGAGTCACACAAGCCAGACATTATTTTTATGGACATTCAAATGCCAAAAATGGATGGCCTTCAGGCATGTAAACAAATTAAGGCCCTTGATAGCGAGCAAATTATTATCGCGTTAACCGCTAATGTTTTTACGGAACAAAAAGAAATATACAGGCAGTTATTTGATGGTTACGTTTCAAAGCCAATTGAAAAACATGAACTTATAGGCATGTTATCAACACTCTATTTAGTTAATACCTAATTTAAGCATTAAAAAACCCAGTTACTAATACCTTTCAATATTAGTAACTGGGTTCTAAGAATAATGGTGGAGGGAGAGGGATTCGAACCCTCGTTAGGGATAAACCTAAACACACTTTCCAGGCGTGCGCCTTCAGCCACTCAGCCATCCCTCCACAGTGCTGCGATTGTGTAATGCAACAGCGCGCTATAGTATGAAATAGACCCTTAAGGTGCAAGGCATTTTTAAATATGAGCCTTTAAATGCTTACTTATCAAGCAATAGCTTATCTATAGGCACAAAAAACGGCTAAATCTAAGACTTAACCGTTTTTAATTTATACTTTTAAAATTACTTAGCCATGCTCGCAGTAAATTCAAGCATGCGATTAAGTGACTTAAGTGCGCCTTCGCGTAAATCCATATCAACGAATACTTCTTTACCTTTAGGGCTTATGAGGGCTTCCTCAATCGCTTTTAAGCCATTCATCGCCATCCAAGGGCAATGAGCGCAACTTTTACATGAAGCGCCCTCACCTGCCGTTGGAGCCGCAAAAAACTCTTTATCTGGACATAGTTGCTGCATTTTATAAAAGATGCCGCGATCGGTTGCTACAATAAACTTTTTATTGTCCATTGTTTGCGCAGCTTTAATTAATTGGCTCGTAGATCCAACCGAATCGGCAAGTGCAACAATTTCTGCTGGTGACTCAGGATGAACTAATACGCCTGCATCTGGGTGTAGCGCCTTCATATCTTTTAAGGCTTTAGTTTTAAATTCGTCATGTACGATACATGCACCATTCCACATAAGCATATCAGCACCGGTATTTTTTTGAATATAGCTACCAAGGTGCTTATCTGGGCCCCAAATGATTTTTTCGCCTTGCTCATCAAGGTGCTCTACTATTTCAAGTGCACATGATGAAGTTACAATCCAATCTGCACGCGCCTTAACTGCGGTAGAGGTGTTTGCATACACAACCACTTTACGGTCAGGGTGCTCATCACAAAACGCTGAGAACTCGTCTATCGGACAACCAATATCTAGCGAACACGTCGCTTCAAGTGTTGGCATTACAACCGTTTTGTTTGGCGTTAAAATTTTGGCTGTTTCGCCCATAAATTTCACGCCTGCGACGATGATCATATCTGCATCATGACGTGCACCAAAACGCGCCATTTCTAGCGAGTCGGCAACGCAGCCGCCAGTTTCTTCAGCAAGTGCTTGAATTTCAGGATCGGTATAATAATGTGCAACAAGTACTGCATTTTTATCTTTTAGTAATTGTTTTATACGCGCTTTATATTCGCCTTGCTCGTCATTTGTTAACGGTGCTGGCTTAGGGGGGAAAATATAACCTTCAGGCATAATAGTTTGAGCTAGACTCATGTTCTCGACCACTTATCTACAGTGCATTAATTAGGGCGAATTATACGAGAATATAAACACAAATAACAGCAAACTAGTAAAGCTGTTTATAAAAAATAGAATGGGAATTTAAAAAAGAATATAAAGGAAAGTATTAGAGAGTGGTGGGTCATGATGGATTTGAACCATCGACCAATTGATTAAAAGTCAACTGCTCTACCAACTGAGCTAATGACCCGCTCTAATGTTATTCTGTTTGAATAAACTTACGTAAATCCGCCGATTAAAACTCTCATAGAATGGTGGGTTATGATGGATTTGAACCATCGACCAATTGATTAAAAGTCAACTGCTCTACCAACTGAGCTAATAACCCGCTCTATGCACTTTTTCAATTAAGAATGAAGCTTACGTAAATCCGCCGATTGATGCCATACACTATTCACAAGGAATAAAGAATGGNTGGGTCATGATGGATTTGAACCATCGACCAATTGATTAAAAGTCAACTGCTCTACCAACTGAGCTAATGACCCGCTCTGACGTTGCGTTTTATAACAACTTAGTATTCTACGTAAATCCGCCGATAAAAGACCATTCAAAGAATGGTGGGTTATGATGGATTTGAACCATCGACCAATTGATTAAAAGTCAACTGCTCTACCAACTGAGCTAATAACCCGCTCTTTTTGTCGCATTTCGAGTGGGGTAACCATTCGTTTGCTGCGGGCGCTTATAATACTTATTTATAAAATGAGTGCAACCGAAATTGTCTCTTTTTTTAAGTTTTTATGTCTAGATGCACAAAATTAAACCGTTTGTGCTCAAACTACATGCAAATCCAAGATTCTTCGAGAGTTTCCATGTAGTTTGCTCGCCTTAACTAAAAATTTAGTCGCTAGTTACCTAAACGATCAGTCGCTAGTTTTGCAGCGGTTGTACTTGGGTATTGATTGATAAGATCACTCAATATTTTTTGTGCTTGCTCCGCCGAACCTTGATCTTGTAAAAGTGTACCTAACTTTAGCATTGCATCTGGACGTTTGTTAGAATTTGGAAATTCGTTAACAACGACTTTAAAGTGCTCTACCGCTTTTACACCATCATTCTTAATTGTAAGCAACTGCCCTAACCAATAATGCGCATTAGATGCATATACAGAGTTTGGGTACGTAGTTAAAAACGTTTGAAATTCAGGGATCGCTTGATCGTAGCGTTTATCTTTCATTATTAACGCAACAGCGCGCTCATAAGCTTCGTTTTCAGATAAGTCACTGCTATAGGTCTGTGCGTCGTTTGGCTGTGCCTGATCGGCTACCGGAGCTGCTGGCTGTGTATAAGCTTGGCTCACGCGGTTTTCGATTTCTTGGTACAACTCACGCTGACGCTGCAGTACTTTTTCAAGCTTGTAGCTTTGCTCTTCTGTTACACCTCGAATTTGGCTTACTTCGTCTTGTAATAAGTTGAGCTGTTGTTGTAACTCTACTTGCAAAAAGTTACGCGACTGCATCATATTTTCAAGTGACGCTAATCGCTTCTCAATACTTGATTGTGAACTCGCAGCTTCTGAAACAGGAGCGGGAGCAGCCATTAACTGGGTGCTCCCGCTCAATATCATGGCTGCCAAAATAATTTTCGGCTTCATAATATCTCTTATCTTAGTAAACTAGTACCGCACGGCGGTTTTTAGCGAAAGCTGATTCAGTGCGAGACTTAACCATTGGCTTCTCTTCACCGTAGCTTACTACTGACATTTGGCTAGCTGAAACACCTAAGCTTAATAAGTATTTTTCAACTGCTTGGCCACGGTGCTCACCTAGTGCAATATTGTACTCTGGAGTACCGCGTTCATCTGCGTGGCCTTCAATTAGTACTTTAACTGATGAGTTTTGAACTAAAAACTCAGCATGTGCACGAAGTAAATCAGCGTATTTGCCTTCAACTGTCGCTTTATCAAAATCAAAGTAGATTACTTGCTCTTGGCGAAGTGCTTCGTACTTTTGACGAAGTTGCTCTTCTGCTTGTTGCTCAGGAGAGATTGTAGCTACTTCAACTGTATCAGTGTTAGTTGATTGCTCAACAACGCCTTGATTTGATTGGTTTGCAGCACCTTCATCAATATCTGAAGATGAGCTACAAGCTGCTAATGTCATTACTGGCACAGCAATTAGCAGGCCTTTAAGTATTTTGTTAAGTTGCATTGAGTAGATTCCTATTTTGAGTAAACCAGTAATATTACTGTAAGTATGGCGACCAAGCTGGTGCCTTTACTTGTCCGTCTAGCACAGGTAACCGTGCTTTAAAGCGGCCGTCCATCGATACTAGCGCAAGTACCTGTTTATTATTATGAAGCGTGCTATATATAATCATCGAACCGTTTGGCGCTATGCTCGGTGATTCATCTAGGCGTGTTCTCGTTAATACTTGGAACGCACCTGTAGCCAGCTCTTTCTTAGCAAGATGGTACTGCCCGTTGGTACGGTTAACCATCACTAATTCTTTTCCATCTGGTGTTATAGAACCAGCAAGATTCATATCACCATCAAAGGTGAGTCGTTGTGACCTACCTGTTTTTAAATTTAACTTATAAATCTGAGCATTACCACCCCTTTCAGATGTAAACACAATATCTTGACCATTAGGATGCCAAGATGGTTCAGTATCTATGCTACGGTGATTTGTTAAGCGCGTTTCTTTGCGTGTAGCCAGGTCAAGCAAGTAAACTTCTGTTGCACCCGTCTTGTCTTTAGAAAGTACTAATAATAGCTTTTTGCCATCTGGCGAAAACTGCGGTGCGCCATTAATACCACGGTAGCTTGCGATTATTTCGCGCTTACCCGTGTAAATATCTTGAATATAAATTTGGCTTTGGCGGTTTTCAAACGTTACATACGCTAGCTTAGTACCATCTGGTGACCACGCTGGCGACATTAATGGCTCTTTTGAGCGAAGCAATACTTGCTCATTAAATCCATCATAGTCTGCAACAACTAATTGGTAAGGCTTTTCATCATTATCGCGCACTATTACATAAGCAATTTTAGTCAAAAATGCGCCTTTCTCACCAGTAAGTTTTTCATATATAACGTCACTGATTCGATGAGAGTAACGGCGAAAACCGCTTTCACCAATAACACTTTCACGCGCTTCTAAAATATGATCTTGGCTTTTGATTAACTTACCATTACTCATCATTTGTGTGTTGCCACCAGTAATTTGGCCACGAATCACGTCAACTAACTCATAACGCACTAAGTAACGCCCATCAGTTTGCTGCTCAACTTCGCCCACTAATACAGCCTCCACACCTTTATTAACCCAAGATGCGTAATCAATTTCGCTATCTTTGGTCGGCTGTTGTGGCATTTGCGCTACATCTACAGGTTTAAACTTACCACTGCGCATTAAGTCGGCAGCAATAACACTGCTTAATTTTTCAGGGATTGGACCAACACCTTGGTATTTAAAAGGCACTATAGCAATAGGCCTTGCACCATCTACACCCTCAGTTATTACAATTTCAAGCGCTGCATTAGCAACACCCACAAACCCAAACAGTAAAACTAAACAGGCTATTTTTATTTTGTTGAACATATCATTCCTTTAAAACTCTGGCTTGATTGTTAAATTAATATTCTTAAGTTGTTCGAATACGTCTTTATCTTTAGATACCGGTAATGTGTCAGCCATGCGCACTGCTCTTAATGCAGCTTCACACACTAACTTATCGCCACCTAATGATTTAACTTGCGTTACTAAACCATTAAAGCCTAAACGAATATTGACTCGGCACTGTTGGTTTTTCATTTTTTCATCAATCAATAAGTTTTGTTGAATACGCGCCATAATTAATGCACGGTACTTATCAACTTCGCTCACCACTTGTTGCTGACGTATTTTACTACGGGCAGCCTGCTCTTTTGCAAGTTGCTCTTGTAGCATTTGCTCTTGCATCGCTTGCTGGCGTTTACGTTCTGCCTCGGCTGCACGCTCTTTTGCCTCGATTTCACGTTTTTTACGTTCAGCTTCTGCTTTTTTAAGTGCGTCTTCTTCGGTTTTACGTTTATCAGCAGCAGCTTTAGCTGCACTTTCAGCTTCTTGCTTTTGTTTTTCAGCTTGCTTAGCTTTAGCGCGCTCTTTTTGCTCAATAGCACGTGCTTTTTTAGCTTGTGCTTGAGCCTCGGCTGTTTCTTTTTCTTTAGCTTTGCGTTCTTGCTCTAGCTTTTTAATATGCCTAGATTCAGATTCGCGTTGCTCACGTGCATTTGCCGCCCTGCGTTCTAAATCACGAATACGTTTGTCTTCAGCACTTTTTTTATCTTTTTCTTTCTTTTGAAGCTCAGCAATTTTTTGCTCAACTTGCTTTTGATCAACTGTAACAGCCGATACCGCATTATCTGGGGTGGGTATAGCCGAATTAAGCGTTACTTCCATTACCTTAGGCGCAGGTGGGTGAATGTTTGCAGACGCATACAAAAAACCACCTATGCCTAAATGAAGTACTATCGATTTTACTACTGAACTATTCATACAGCTACTTCCCCTCAAAGGATTCAGTCATTAATCCTACTGATGGTACGCCTGCATTTTTCAAAAAATCCATTAGTAATAATACTTCTTGATACGACACCTTACCAGAACCTTTAATCATTACTGGTACGTCAGGGTTTTTCATTAATTGTAATTTTATAACCGCAGCAACATCAAGTGCTTCCATAGGCTCTTCAGGATCAGTACCTACGCTCACATAATATTTACCCTCTGCATCAATTGAAGCAATAATGGGCGGAGTATCTTTAGTATCAACTAAATCAGACTCTTCCATTTTAGGTAAATCAACTTTTACACCATGTGTAATCAGCGGTGCTGTAGCCATAAATATAATTAGTAGTACCAACATTACATCAATGTAAGGTACTACATTAATTTCTGCGACCGGACGGCGCTTTTTACGCTGATACATTCGCTTGTGCCTCTATTTGTGTAGCTGCTTGACGGTGTAAAATATTAGCAAACTCTTCCATAAAGTTAATATAGTGAGACTCAAGCTTTTCAACACTGTTTGAAAAGCGGTTATAAGCAATAACGGCCGGAATTGCCGCAAATAAACCCATAGCAGTCGCAATAAGTGCCTCTGCAATACCTGGAGCTACCATTTGTAATGTAGCTTGTTTCACTTCACCAAGTGCAATAAAGGCATTCATAATACCCCACACTGTACCAAACAAACCGATGTACGGACTTATAGAACCTACTGTTGCTAAAAACGATAAGCTAGATTCAATTTTTTCAATTTCACGAGAAAGTGCAACACGCATTGAACGGTGCGTACCCTCCATAACAATACTCGCACTTTGAAATGTATTCTTTTTATGGCGAGCAAACTCTTTAAAGCCTGAAGTGAATAGTGCTTCGATACCTTGAGACTGACCGCTGCGTGATGATATTTCGTTATACAATTTGCTTAAATCAATACCAGACCAAAACTTTTGCTCAAATTTCTTAGCATTTGATAGTGCATCTGATATTGCTTTTTTACGCTGAAATATAATTGTCCACGACATTACAGACATGGCAACTAGCCCTAACATTACTAATTGAACAAGCAAACTTGCTTCTAAAATTAGGTCTAAAAAATTAAGCCCTGATCCCACGTTAAACTCCTAAGTAATTTCAAAATACGGCAAATTGATTAATTTGTATAAATATGACCGCTTACAAGGTCAAAAGTTGCATCTAGTGTATCTAGTCCATTTCAAGCTGACAACGGTATTGCTATGAATAGGCAACAAAAAACGTTAAAAAAACAGCTTTAGTTGGCATTTCCCTATGTCTCAGTATTTTATTTAATCTTTTAACTAAACTTGCTGACTACAAATATGCGTAAATATATAGGTAAAACGTCATAAAATGCGCCGTTTATTCAAAATAAGAGCATAAACACTCAAAACTTATGAGCATGACCTTCACGTAATAGTAAAACTAATACCGAGTCACAACGGAACTCATTACTTAAGTTATAAATTTCATTAACTTATAAATTTAACGATTAATTAACGCACAAGATTCAAACAACAATAAAATTCACCGAATTAGTTTTTCTAATCTGAAAATACAAATTTTCTAGTTTGAACAAAAAAGTAAACTTACGTATTATTCTCCCATACCGAACTAGCGCACTGAATGAGATAGCTTCATTAAGCCAAGTTCTTAGTAATAGGATATTTTATCGTATTACATTGTTTTACTCTTTCTGGATAAAACCAAATTAAGTAAAACGTAGTTCCCTGGATTACTTCCTTCAACTTGTTGTTTGCCCGCATTTTTTGCGGGCTTTTTTTTGCCTGCAATTTGGTGCGCTACATACTTTATTTATAAACTAATAATTGCCCTGCCTATTTTACAATAAGTAATTCGGTTACTAGTTTGAATGGTACGCAGGATAGCTTCGCGAGTCTTAACGCCCTGTGAATTAACAGTTAACTATAAAGCATATAGGTATTTTGAAATAACATTTGCAACAGTGTGTTGAGGTTTTGGGTAAAATACCTGCCGTATAAATATATCAAAGCAAGGGATACCAAGTCAGTTACCTGCTGTGCAATAAACCACAGCAAGTAATGTGTATAGGCTAGTCTTTTTTAGGAAGTAAACCGAAATGATGGTATGCGCTATCAGACACTATTCGCCCGCGTGGAGTGCGCTGAATAAATCCTTGCTGGATCAAAAATGGCTCTATCACATCTTCAATTGTTTCACGCTCTTCACCAATAGCAGCCGCTACATTGTCGAGCCCAACAGGGCCGCCCATAAATTTTTCAATTATGGCGAGTAAATATTTGCGATCCATATAATCAAAACCACTTTTATCTACGTCAATCATATCAAGCGCTCGCTTAGCTACTTCGGCGTTTACTGTACCATCAGATTTTACTTGTGTGTAATCGCGTACGCGACGTAATAAGCGGTTTGCAATACGTGGTGTACCGCGTGAACGCTGTGCAATTTCGGTTGCGCCATCGTCACACATTTCTAAACCTAGATAATGTGCAGAGCGCCCTACTATGTGCGACAAATCTTCTACAGAATAAAACTCTAATCGCTGCACAATACCAAAACGGTCACGTAGGGGCGATGTAAGCGAGCCTGCTCGGGTGGTTGCTCCAATAAGTGTAAATGCAGGTAAGTCTAATTTAATAGAACGCGCAGCTGGGCCTTCACCAATCATTATATCAAGCTGGTAGTCTTCCATTGCGGGATACAGTATTTCTTCAACTTGCGGGCTTAGCCTGTGTATTTCATCAATAAACAGTACATCGCCTTCTTCTAAATTAGTAAGTAACGCAGCTAAATCGCCTGCTTTTTCAAGTACAGGGCCGGATGTTGTTTTAATACTTACGTGTAATTCGTTGGCGACAATATTTGCAAGCGTGGTTTTACCAAGCCCTGGTGGGCCAAATATTAATAAATGATCGAGCGCTTCACCACGGGTGCGAGCAGCTTCAATAAAAATTTCCATTTGCTGCTTAACATGAGGCTGGCCTCTGTAGTCGGCTAAAAGTTTTGGCCTTATTGCACGATCTATAGAGTCTTCATTTGTTTTTTCAGTCGCGTCAATTAAGCGATCCGCTTCAATCATGGGTTACTCACAACATAGATTTTAAAGATTCTCTAATAAGAACCTCAGTAGACATATCGGGTTTGCTTATCGATTTTACTGCTTTTTGAGCTTGTGGCAATTTATAACCTAATGCAAGCAGTGCTGATACGGCATCATCGGCTGCGTTATTAGCTATTGTCGCATCGCTCATTGGCTCTATTACTGCGCTGTCGCTAAATGGCGTAAATAAATCATTACCCCAATCTTTTAGTCTGTCTTTCATTTCGAGTACTAAACGCTCGGCTGTTTTTTTACCGACACCCGGTAATTTAACTAGCGACGTTGAGTCTTCGTTATTTACACAACTTACAAATTGCTTTGCCGACATGCCCGATAAAATAGCTAAGCCAAGTTTTGGCCCTACGCCATTTGCTTTTAATAGCTCTCTAAACAAGGCACGTTCAACTTTATTATTAAAACCAAATAACAGTTGAGCATCTTCACGCACTACAAAGTGAGTGTAAACAATCGCGTTTTCACCAATCTTTGGTAAATCGTAAAAACAGGTCATTGGCATTTGTACTTCGTAACCGACACCACTTACTTCGAGTAATATCTCTGGTGGCTGTTTTTCGACTAAAATACCATTTAAGCGGCCTATCATAGTTATTTCCTTAGACGTCCTCTAACGGTTTTGCTTGCGTTACCCGCTAGTTTAATTAAATTTTGTTCTGAGTGAGCGTGACAAATCGCAATAGCGAGTGCATCAGCTGCATCGGCTTGTGGCGTGCCAGGCAACTTTAAAATATTTTTTACCATGTGTTGCACTTGTGTTTTATCAGCGCCGCCGTTACCTACTACTGCTTGCTTAATTTGTCTAGCTGAGTATTCAAATACGGGTAAGTCAGCCATTGCTGCACCCACAATCGCAGCGCCTCTAGCTTGGCCAAGCTTTAAAGCAGAATCGGGGTTATGCGCCATAAATACTTTTTCAATGGCAAAGGTTTCTGGCGAAAACTGCTCAATAAGCTGTGTAATGCCTTGATAGATCATTTTAAGCCTAACCGGAAAAGGATGATCGGCTAACTTAATACAACCACTGCCTAAGTATGTAAATTTAGAACCTTGGTGGGCAACAACGCCATATCCGGTCAAGCGTGAACCAGGATCAATCCCTAAAATAATGGCCAAACTGCATTCTCATTATTGTTATTTTTAAATTACGCTAATAATGCCAGAGCACTGTATAAATTACCAGTACAAAGAAAACAAAAATGCCCACGTGTTAGGTGGGCATTTAATACTTAATCCAATACGTGTTAAGTTAGTTTAAGCTTACCCTAGGGCGCGCACTAACCCTTGGGTGTTTTGTTTGAGTGTTCGGGCAATCATTAAATAACCTAAACCCGCTACAAATACACCGCCAGCTACCGGCCCAATAATCCATATGTGCGGGTGTAGCTTACCGGCTAAATCAAACATTTGTTGTTGCACAATTAAAAGCGCTATATCACTAAAAAATGCAGCAACTAAACCAGCTAAACCGCCTAGTAATAAAAACTCATAAAGGGTCGCGTTTTTAATTAATCGGCTTTTAGCGCCAAGCGTTCTGAGTATTACAATTTCTTGCATACGCTCACCTAAACTAGCTTGAACTTGCGATATAAGTACAAGCGCACCACACAGCACAACAATTGCAAGTACAAAGCCAATAGCGAGTGATACTTGCGAAATAGTTGTTTGTATTTGCTTAACAAAGTTATCAATGTCAATTGCTGTAATAGTAGGGTAAGTACGCAATAACTGGCTAAAGTCACGCTTTTGCTCTGGGTTTATACGTACCGACGAAATATACGTTGCAGGAAAATCTGCAAGTACATCAGGGCTTAAAATAATAAAAAAGTTAGGTTTAAGCGTGGCCCAATTAACTTTTCGCACACTGGTGATTTTAGCGTCGAACGACTGCGAACCAATTAAGAATGTAAGCGTATCGCCTATCTCAACATCTAAACGCTCAAGCATCGACTCCTCTACTGAGGCTTCAGCCATCGCATTTTCACCAAACCACGTGCCTTGTGTTACTTCATTTTGGTCAGGCACATCTTTAAGCCATGTAAGGTTTAGCTCACGGCCAATACCTGCACGGGCTTCTTCGTCTTTTTTCTCGTTGTCTTGCAGCGATACAGAACGTGCTACCAACTCGCCGTTTACCGCATTTACGCGCCCACGAATAGTGGGATAAAACTCTGATACTTGAATATCTTTTTGAGCTAAATATTCATTAATTGGCTCAAGCTCATTTTGCGTAATATTAACTAAAAACGCATTAGGCGCATCGGCAGGAAGTTGCGACTGCCAATCAGATATCATGTCGTTTTTAAGTACCACTAAAAACAGCAGTAATTTAATCGCTAACGAAAAACTAATTAACTGTACCGCGTTCACATTTGCACGCTTTTGAATAGATGCAATTGCAAGCGACCAACTGTTACCTGGTTTTAAGCCAAGCTTTCGACCGCCACCAAATATTAATTTAGATATCAAAAACAACACACCAATTAGCGCAAGTGTTGATATAAACAAAATAAGCGTTATTTTTATGTTGTTACTGAATAACCACATTAATAAAAACACGGTTAGCGCACTCATTCCTAAATGCACACGACTTACTGCCAATTTGTCACCTAAGTTACGGCGCAGCACTCTAAGCGGTGGAATATCAAATAAATCAAATAACGGTTTAATAGAAAACATAACGGCACAAATTACGCCAGTGCTTATAGCCACCAGCCAAGGTTTAAAGCCACCCAAAGGTAGCTCTGTGCCCATACTTTTTGATAAGTAACTTGTTGCTATTTCTTGCAAGCCATAACCAATTAACAGCCCAATACTTACCGCCATTGCACACACAAGCAATAAATGCAGCATGTATATTTTGCGGATCATTGAGCGGCTACCGCCTAGCGTTTTCATCATCGCTACTGGATCGTATTGGCGTTCACAATAACGTTTTGCTGAAACGGCTATAGCCACTGCGGCTAAAATAATACCTAATAGGCCGGCAAGTAATAAAAAGCTCTCTGCACGGTTTAAACTATTTGAAATAGGTGATTGACGGTCTTTAACGCCGTACCATTGTTGGTTTTCTTTCATTTGTGGTTTAAGCCACTCGTAAAAGCTATTTATATCGGCCTCACTACCTGCGTAAAGTTGGCGATAATAAACACGACTACCTGGCTGCACAACTTCGGTTTTTGCCACATCGTCAATATTGATAAGCACGCGGCGGCTGCTCGAAAATACATTAAATGGCGCATCGGGCTCTTCTACAATAACTTTTGAAACATTAAATAATGCAGCACCAAGCTCTACTTGCGCGCCTATATCAATGTTTAAACTGTAAAATACCGACTCACTTAGCCACACATTACCAGGCGTTGGCCCGCTATTAGCAACTTTAGTTTCACCTGTTAAGGTATCTTTAACTTTTAACTGCCCTTTTAGCGGGTACGCATTAGATGCCGCTTTTACTGAGCTAAACTGCATTTCATCATCGGCAAACAACATAGTGTCGAAGTACACCATTTGCGCCGTTTTTAAATTTTGGCTCTGTGCTTGAGTAATAAAAGCAGTGTCGAGAACATGATCGCTTGCAAGTACACGGTCTGCTGCAATAAAAGCACTGCTTTTTTGCGCAATACTTTGCCCTATTCGCTCAGTAACCATAGACAGTGTAAGCACGGTTAAAACAGCAAGGGCGATAGCTGCGCTTATAACTGTTAGCTCACCACGGCGAAATTCTCGCGAAAATAACTTAAGCGCTAACTTAACCCACATTAGCAACGTCCTCTACTTGGCTTTTTACTAGTAAACCCGCCTCTATTTGAATAATGTGCTCACATTTTTGTGCAAGCCCTTCATCGTGAGTCACCAAAATAAGCGTAGTGCCGTGTTGCGTGTTTAAATCAAATAATAACGACTCAATCATTTTACCGTTTTTGCTGTCTAAGTTAGCCGAAGGCTCATCAGCAAACAGTATTTTAGGTGTACCAATAAATGCTCGCGCAATAGCAACACGTTGCTGTTCACCGCCAGAAAGTTGCGACGGGTAATGATCAATTCGATGGCTCAAGCCTACTTTTTCAAGCAAAGCAATTGCTTGCTCTTTCGCATCACTTTCGCCAGCAAGCTCTGCTGGTAGCATGACGTTTTCTAGTGCGGTTAAGCTTTGTACTAACATGAACGATTGAAACACAAATCCAATTTTAGCCGCGCGCAGTGCAGCACGCTCTTCTTCATCTAAATTGTGTAATGGCTCGCCATCCAAAAATATTTCGCCGCTGCTTGCGGTATCCAGCCCTGCTAATAAACTGAGTAACGTTGATTTACCAGAGCCCGACGTGCCAACAATAGCAACAGACTCGCCATGCTTGACATTAAAGCTGATGTCGCTGAGGATGGGCAGCTCACCTTCAAAGGTAGAGACTACTTTAGACAAACCATTAACCTGAATTATATTTAATTGAGAAAGCGCTGACATATGACTCATTCAATCCTTCGTTTAGTATTCATTTTATTTTTAGTTATCAAACCGCTGAGCGCAGCAGCCGACAACACGATTTTAATACTCGGTGACAGTTTAAGTGCAGCCTACGGACTTCAACAAGAAGAAGGCTGGGTAAAATTGTTACAAGATAAATACGATGACGAACACGCCGACATTGAACTTATCAACGCCAGTATTAGTGGCGAAACATCTGGTGGAGCCCTACGCCGTTTAGATGCATTGCTTGAGCAATACGAACCCACTCATGTACTTATTGAGCTAGGTGCTAATGACGGTTTACGTGGTTTTCCAGTCAAAAAAATGCAAACTAACTTAACGTCTCTTATTCAAAAAAGCCAAGCAGCTAATGCGATGACCGCCTTAATGGAGATTTACATTCCCCCTAATTACGGTCCGCGTTACAGCAAAATGTTTACAGACACTTTCTCGCGCGTTAGCGAAGAAACAAATGCGCATTTAATGAACTTTTTTATGCTCGATGTTGCTGGTCAGCCTGAGCTAATGCAAAACGATAGTTTACACCCTAACAAAAAAGCTCAGCCATTAATACGCGATGAGATGTATGACTCGATCAAAAAGTGGTTAAATAAAGACTAGCCAATTAGTACACCGCAAGAGTGCCTTTTTAGGTCTCTTGCGTAATAAACACTCAAACAAACAATCGCTTATTGATTTTTAAAAAAATACACGTACTATTGCATACAAATCGGTATGTGGCGCAGCTTGGTAGCGCACTGTCATGGGGTGGCAGGGGTCGAGAGTTCGAATCTCTCCATACCGACCATTTATTCCCCTTTAATATCCAACACTTACACAAAATTAAAAGCCAACTTCTAAAAATCTATTTGTATTAGATTTGTATTATATTTGTATTATTAATTTTAAACGCTTTCAAAATCCTTACCTTTTGCCATTAGATAAACTAATTAAATAGCAATTCTTTACTAAGTATTTTTATCTACGCTGCCGGTGCTAAACTGTCGTCGTCTAAATAAACTCTATCATCATCTAGTTCTGCTGTTACGCTAACTTGTTCTGTTGAAGATGGTTTTATATCGCGGATCAGTACGCCGTTGCACCAACGTTCTTTAATACCAAACATGTACAGTGGTGGTTCTATTGAACCGTCCAGTACTGGAGTAAAATCTAAGTCAGCATCGATTATTACCTCATTATTGGCATTTCCTTGTGTCGCGTTGTATGGTCCGGATAAAGTGCCGTCTGGTTTTCTAAGTGCCAATATATGAGATTGGCCGTTCTGCCACTCTAGACCAATATGATCAACATAAATTGAACGGCCCTCATAACCCACCACAGTACCGCTTTGTTCATATCCTGGTATATCGTCTGCCAGTGCACAGAAATCTAGGTAACGTGAATTGAGTGCGTCCATTTCTGTTTTGAAGTCAAAGCGAGTGCGTCTATAGCGGCGAATACGGCGTTTACGCATGCCAAATTGATACGCTTTATCTCTGCTTGTAATGCCAAACGCTCTGACTTTTTCAGGGTTTAAACCTAAATCACCAGGTAATAAGCACAGGATTGTTTCTGACTTCCATGTTACAGGATCAAAGTACTCAACTTCTACACCGTCTGGTTCGTCGTCATCAATGAGTTTCATAGAGCGTTTTAACATACCTACATAGTTATCAGGTTGATACATATGCCGGTATATCGTTCTCTTTTGATCACGTACAGGAGTGACTTGGCCATAATCGATTGTTGGTTCAGCAAACCCAACTGCTAAGACTCGCTTTAAGACTTCAAACATGGTGCTTTCACTATCAAACACCGCATTAAACTCATCATTTCGGTTGTGCCAAACGGGGTGTAATGTTTGGAGTGCTTGAAGTCCTATTTTACTATCACTGTGTCCTGAACTTCGTATTACATGCGCAAAAAAAGGCGCTATATCTCTTGTTGGCCTTGGAGAGCTCCACACGCCGTTTTCGTATACAGGTAAAATTCGGGTGCCAATTACTTTGAATTTATTCTCAGCAGAGCCGGCTAATGCATTGGTACCACGAATTTTTACTGCAATAGTAGTTAGGCCATCGTAGCTTGTGGCGCTTTGCAACTCAGCTTTTAATGCTGTCCAAAATACATCATCATAAATGCGAGTGTCATCACTGGCGGCTGTTACGCGCTTAACGCGTATTTCAGGGCGCATCAACAATGGCAGTGTAAACGGTATTGTTTTCCCTAACTGGTCATTAGTTGAATTTGAAAATACTTGATCAGGTAACGCTGTCCAGTTTTGCGCACCTTCTGCCCTATACTCAATTCGAACAGTAACACTACGACTTAAAAAATTACCATCATCATCAAGTTCACCAAGACCTTTAGGTAAATAAAAATCTAACCATAACTTATCTGTTAACTCGCCATCAGGACACGCGAAAAAAGGACCGTTAAACTGACCATCTCCACCACGCTCCTCTGCATCCACTGCTGCGCTAGAGTCATATTCTGTAACAAACTCAGTCCATGTGGGGTCGTCTTGAAATTGACTGTCGACTTTATTTACTTGGCTCCCATTTGAGCTTTTGGCTAATAGCTCATAGTAGCCATCGTTTTGCCCTTCTATAGATCCTGTAATTGTTAGTATTTCACCAACATCAAACGGCGGCACTGTTTTGTATCGAATAGGCCCTATCTCTGGCTCGTATTCAGCCACATACACAACTAACGTGTCGTTTATAAATGTATAAAAGTACGTGCTATTGTTACCACCAGAGCTTGTAACAGCACCTTTAAGCTCAATACCTGTGCTTCCTGATGTTGAGCCAACTTCACTTGATGTAAAAACATTGCGATAAGCTTCGTGGCTAGTTACATTTTCGCTAGGCCTAAAAATCTGATAATCAACATCACCGGTATATCTGCTTACAGGTGTGTCAGCAATAAATATTTCTTCAGGCAATATTTCATAATCACCAACACCAACACATAGCATTAAATAAAGCCATTGCTCGTTATCGATATATTCTCGGCGCGGCATTGTTAAATAATCAGGATAAATTAAATGCCGACCTGCTCCTTCGGGAATAATCCCCATGAGTTTAGGCTTATTACCCTGTGCATTTACATTATAAATACTACTACCATCTGGGGTCGTTGAATTGTAGTTATCAGGGATCTGACTTGCAGTGTAAACCGCGTAACCCACTGCAATAATGGCAATGACTGCATAGGCAATTGTGGCTGGATCTTTTGGTTCAACAATAATACTTACATCGTCATTCTGTGAAAATTGATAGGTTTTCCAGTTTTCTGGGACGAGTATTTTACTATTTACTATTACTGTAAAAAGCGGTTCATCACTTTCAAAGTAATCAGGTACATTTGTAGTCAGCCAATCATGTAATGTTAGGCCAAGTTCGCATTTACACATTTCCATGACGGAAGGATCTAACTTGTTAGGGTAAACTTTTATATCAACCCACGTATTCATAAAATTTAACCTCAATAAATAAGCGTTTAAAGTCGTCAACGCTAACAATTGACGGACCTTTCCTACGTGATGTGTGTAAAACAGCCAATTGGCCATCAATGTGTTCAACTGTCCCAATGTGAATTAAGTTACCCATTTTAAAACCGCATACAACAGCGCCTGGCTTTGGTTCACATAAAACAAATTGATTAACTATCTGGAAGTAAGCATTAGTGAGGGAATATTTATCGTCTGGGTTAATATGCCCAAACGATTCAAAAAGCGGATTTCCATAACCATAGTGCTGCCGGTGACGAGTTTGCCCCCAACAGTCAAATCCAGACATATCGCGCCCCTCATTCACGTAGGGAACACTTAAATAGTCATTAATTGTATAACTCATATTTAGCTGAAGTATTTAAGCCCTGGGGCGATGGAAGGGGTATAGCGGTTTTTAGGCCAGGCTTTGTTTACCAAGTCATTAAATGAAGCAACTACATTTAAGCTTAGCGCAGTGGCCTGAACATCAACTGCTTTCATTTCAATCGCCGGCTCTGCAGGTTCTGTTAAATCACTTACCGTATAAACACGGTAGATTACTTTAATTGTCACGCCCGCATCGATGGCTTGATTTACTTTGGTTAGTGCTTCGCCAGTGACGTTATCAATTTGAAATTGTAAGTCTTGCCGCCCTTTTACCCCGCGGGCTGGGAGCGAAACCCCCATCCCGCTGGCTAAAAAGGTGACCATTTCGCCCCCTTCAATCCCTGCCGTCACATCATCAAAGCCATCGCAAATCCTCAGCTCCCATAGGGAATCGGCTTGAAGTTCTAATGTGTGAATTGGCAAGTCATTTACTGGGGCGCTGGCGTAAACGCGTTGGAGTACTTGGCTCATATATAATTTACCGCATTTATTGTTAGAAGTGGATGGTCGATAAGTGATGCATTTCTTTTGCGAAAATTTTACCTAATGTTATCTGCCCTAATTCATTTGGATGCAACCCGTCAGATGTGTAAGCTTCTGTGGTGTAATAGTTCCACCCAGATATCCCCCAAAGGTCGATAACTTGTGTTCGATATATTAACGCGCGCTCTTTAATTGCATTCACATAATCCTCTAAATGCAATCCAAGCGAGTTTGTGTTAGCTAGTGTATTTCGTCGAAATGTTGGAGTTACTAAGATTACCTTAATCGTTGGGTTCTGATTATAAATTTCTTGTAACCCTTCATTTAATGCACCGCAAAATTCATATTCATTCAAGCTGGCTGGTGTGCCAATTGGTACACTGTTACTCCAATCGTTTGTGCCATAAAAAATTGTAACGACATCATAATCAATCCAATTTATTGAGTTTTTAGCTTTGTATACAAAAGATTTTGGATTGTAAGACTCATTTTCATTGCTGCGCAATGACATCGATGCCCCCCCAAAACCTTCATTAACAAGTGCGTAATTTAAAAGCTGATTTGCACGATGGGGATATTCAAGAGCGCCTTCGGTAATACTGTCACCCATAGCACACCATTTTACGTTTGAATTATCAGGTTTTTTTATCTTCTCAATAGCATTGAATAATGCCTTAGTGTCAACTAAAACTTGGTTACCATAAAACCACTGCCCATAAAAATCCAATAATGTTTCAAACTCTTCTATTGACGGCTCGTTGCCAGCACCAAAACTGTCGGTTAAATCTACAATGTAAAATTCAGATAGTTCAACAGGTGATAACGATATATCACCTGTTCGTGGTGAATTTAACAATCTAACAGCAAAGCTATTAGATTCAGGAGTCGTTATGAGCGAGAGTCTTTCTTTATGTCCTGAGCCACTGTGATATTTTAATAATGTAGGGTTTGATATATATAACGCATCTTCACCTGATGACGACTTCATATGTATCGCTACATAATACTTGTGTTCTGGCTCTGCGGTAATTGTTCTATAGACTTCGAATGTTGATGATGATAATGCTGTTAATATCATCTTATTATCTACAACATTGTATTCTGTTTCGGTCCCAAACAAATACCCTGATGCACTCTGAAAGTCGCCATTAAAAGCTAAGTTATTGGCTGATATTAGCGCTTCTTCGGCTATTTTTTTTACATTTTCAGAGCTAATCAATAAATTTTTGATTGATGTAACGTAATCATACTCACTATATACAGGGATGCTACTGCCTTGCTCTATGGATAAATCATTAGCGTTGCTTTTATTTACTGAGATTCTAATATATGCGGCTAATGAGTTTATTGTTATATCTTGTGTAGAGTTAATTGAAGTAAGAAAATTATTATTCTCGTCATACTGACACACTCTGACGCTATAATTTGTTCTATACCTAGTTGAAGCCAATACTTTTATATATTCACTAGTCACATTTAAATCATCATTGACTAAAGCTCCTGTTGCATTATTTAAATTAGAACTATTAACAGTAGCTTTGTAGTCAAAAAGATTTTTTGATGTAGTCAGCTTTTCGGAAAAGTCTGTTGATATGGCTTTAATTGTTCTAGGATTGATGTTGTTACCATCTTTTACAAAATCAATATTCGGATAAGACTTTTTAAATACAGATGAGCCACTCTCATTCTTATATAAGTCTAAATAGCTGTCAGCCTTGTTACTAACAACACTAAAATACTGACCATCAATTGTAGCTGCCAAACCAGCAGCTTCATTTGAATATTTTACCGTATCAATGTCAGCCGCCGCATCTATAACTATCTGTATTTGACTATTAATTGTATCAACAGTCTTTTTTGTAATGCTTGGCTTGTTTTCGCCATCAATCAAAACTGTTGTACTTTCATCACCAGATAAAATTCCATTCAACTTCTCCAACAGCGTTTCAAGCTCGGTTACTAAACTAAAAAAGGATGCCATGTCTAAATCTCCTGATAAGTACTTAAGGCGTTTTCAACACCATTAACAAATTGTTCAATTGTGTTTGGTTCAAGCAAGCGGTTAGCTGTCGCTTCCTCACTCACTATTTGTCTTTTTTTAATCTCGATATTCGCGCTATAGTTCCAGAACCCGCCATTGTAGGTGCAGGACTCAAGCGGGCTTTGAATAAACCGCACTTCATGTTCAATTACGCCCTCAGGGGTGCGAACTGGCATTAAAAACCAGTTAACAGCATCGTTAACGCCGTGGGTTACAAAGCCTTCGAGTATTTGTGCTTGGTATTTATTGAGTTTCCAGGTTGCGCCCATAGTGGTGGGTACCGACTGAAAACGCTTTCGCTGGCGAGCGCGGCCGCTTGCCATGTCTGTGCGTAATAAATTAGAGTTTTGTGATAACCGATGGCTTGAAACGAGTGGCAGTTTTAAATCTTTTGGGTATTTTACTAGCACGTTTATACCCCCTGCCGTTGTAAGCTATAGGTGTTTTCAAGTGCAGAGGACGTCTCGCCACCTTGGCGGATATCACTCACAAATATGTTAATAACATCTTCACCATTGAGCTGGTTTCGACTTTGCGAGCCTGCACGGCTAGCATCTTCAATCACATTTACAGTGACACTAGAGCCCAAGCTTTGCCCTTTTGTGTGATCAACAACGGTTTCTTGAGGATGTAGCATGGCCAACTGGCCGCCTTTGCCATCTAGACCACCGCTTCGTGGGCCATCCCATGTATAACCACCACCATCGAAAGAGGCTAAACCACCGACTTTTGCAGCATAAAGACCACCGGCAGCTATAACGACACCTGCAGCAGCTGCACCTAGAACAGGCCCCACATAGGGGATGTCAGCGAGCGCACCATAAGCTTTCATTGCGGTGTCATAAGTATTAGTCCAAATACTTTGCATTGAATTTCGCTTTTCTTCATCAAGCATTGTTTCGCCTATAGCCATAGCTGACTTGGCATAGCTGGCGTTTTTGCCTTCCATACCGTCAAAGTAGCCACCCATTACATTAAGCAAGCCGTTATAGCCTTCTTGCATCATTTGGTTTCGCTGCGCTTCACCTTCGGCTAGCTTTTCTTGGTGCTCGCGTTCTTTTTCTTCCCGAGCGGTAAGCTGCTCTTGCTTAATAAGGCTTATATTTTGCTCATGTTGGGCTAAGGCTTGCTCTTTGGCTGTGTTGTATTCTGCTTCTATCTCAGTAGTGATGAGGTTTTTATCACGCAGTAACTGAAATTCACGTTCCATTTCTTGCTGTTTACGCTCAAAACGACGGTTCTCGAGCTCTACTTCTTTGCCATCTTGTGCTAATTGCGCATCAAATATTTGTTGATATTGGCTACGGGCTGATTCAATTAGCCTTTGCGCTTTTTCATTCGCTGCTTTAGGGTCCGTGTTTACCAGTAAATCACTAAGGTCTTTCTTTTTTGGATTGTTTACTTGCTCTTCGGCTGCGGCTTGAAACTTGTCTTGTACTTCAGCAATCCACGTTTTAATTTTCTCTGATGGCATAGGCGCCATTGATAAGTCACTAAGTTCCTTAGCTAGTTTGTCAGTTGTAGCTGAAAATGAATCGCCAAATGATTCAAGCTCTTTTAAACCTGAAGACTCCATATCTAAAGCTTCAAGTACGGGATTTATTGCCCGAGCAATATTTGCAAATTTTTGTACTGCTACATTTGCAAGTTCAGCAACACCTTGCCTTAAAAGCAAAAAAACAACTTGTAAACCACGGCCCATATCACCTAAAAAGCCAATGCCTGTGGCTACTTTAGTAACTACTTGCTGAGCAATAGAACCAAAACCACCGGCTTCTTTTGCTGATTCGGTCCACATATCTGAAATAGCGCCAATAATAGGCGCTGTTTCAATAGCTAGTGTTTGGCCAAAACTGTGTGTGGTTTTTTGAGCTTTATCGAATGCATCGTTTGCCATTTCGACTTTAGCGGCATCGATGCGATCGAACGTCATACCCAGAGCATCGGCTTCTTGCATCATGGCGGTTATGCCATCAGCGCCAGCGTCCATCACGTTGATCATCTTAGCGCCCGACTTACCCATTAAGCTTTGTGCTAGGTAAACCTTTTGGCTTTGGTCTTCAACGCCTTTGAGCTTGTCGGCAATCAGTTTAAATTGCTCTTCTGGCGCCAGGCCTTGCAACTCTTGAACCGATAAACCTAAACCATCAAGCGCATATTTAGCTTCACCTGTGCCCGTTTGCCCCACTTGGCCTAGGTTTTTTTGCATGGTTTGCAGTGATTTATTTAGCTCTTCGTTAGAAGCACCATATAAATTAGCGGCATGCTGCAAACCACCTAAAGCCTGAGTAGTAATACCTAAACGGTCGGCTGTTTTAGCTTGTTGATCAATAAACTCAGCATTTTTTGCATAAATAGAGGCATACGCGGCTACTCCTGCCGCACCAAACCCCGCCATTACTTTAGCGCTACTGCCTACCATTTTGCGGGTTTTATCAGCCCACGATGAGGTTTTTTTATTGGCTTTATTGAGCTCAGCAGTTAGCTTGCCACTTTTACCGATTAAATCGATAGTGAGCGTTGCAATTGATGCCATGTTAATTTCTCTTTTGTTTACGCCAAGGACAGGTATTTAAAAACGCTTCGGCTTCGCGGCGTTTTTGCTCGTATTCAATTTTTCGTTGTTCGCTTCTGTCGAATGTCAGGCCCATTTTTAGCCCTTGGTGGACTAAGCGCAGTTCCAGTTCGTCAGCTGATAAGCGTTTATGAAGGTCGTAGAGTGAGCAACCCAAGCTATCTGCTAGGTTGCAGAGCGCTTGTAACTCAGGTTGCTGTTTTAGTTTTTTTCAATCGCCTCAAGGTTCTCTTGAGCAAGGTTAGTGAAAAATAACCCAGTGGTGTGGATCATACCCAGCTGCTGCATATCAATAAGATTAGGCAGTTTAGCGGCTTCTTTATCGTCAAACTTGCCGTGCAGCATGTAGTAAGTATTGCGCTGCGCCATTTTCTCAAGCTTTTTAAGGTCGGCGTGTTTATCGCTAAATAACTCACGGGCTTTTACTTCATCCATTGCCGGCAGTCGGTGTAATACAATTTTGCCTACTCCTTCAATGTCAAACTCACGGGAAGAAGTAGGTAACTTCCCCGCCATAATTTGGGCTGCTGTAATCATTTAACCCCCTAAGCTGCAGGTAGCGTTGAGAAGTCAACTTCTTGAAGTTTGCCAATGCAAGCAAACATTTGTTTACCTGAATCTTTACCCGATTCACCACTAAAGTAGTCATGTGGTAAAAACTCAACATCTTGTACTTCACCACTGGCGCGGGTTACTTTAATGCTAATAGGTGTGCCGGCCTTTACCATATCGCAAAACGCTTTTTGGTCTACATTGGCTGGTTTATGGCGAAAACTAAGCTCCCAATCTTGGTCCTCAGGTAGGCATTTCTCACTGTATGAACGTCTATCGGCTGCAATGTCGGTGTCGTCTTCGTATACTTTGCCTGAGTTAATTTGTGGGATGATATCAAGTCCTGGCAAAATAGCGTCGACTTCACCTACACCCGTAGTACAAAATTGCAGTGTAGACTTATGTGAATCAACCGTATCTGCGGCTGGTGTAGTTACTGGAGTGGCTGGCATTTTAAACCTCGTTATTTATGGTGTGGTATTTAAAAATATATTCGTATGACTCGCGGTATAAATGCGAGCCAGTTTCAAAGTCGGGTATGCGGCCTTGCTTTAATGCTAGTTGCACGTTTACTTCATCATCAACAAAGCCTTGTTTGTTAAAAATGTTATCAAGCTCTTTGGCTATTGCTTTGGCCGTAGCAGGTAGTTTGCTGTAACAATCAAATTGAATGAGTGCTTCGCTTTGGTTGTCTTCCATGTGAATTTCTATTGGTGTGTCATCTGTGATCACACTAAGCAATACATAGTTATCATCTGAGTTATGGTTAACAGTAAAGTGCAGGTTATTGCCAATTAAGGCGCTAAGCGCTGATGACGCGAGTGCTTTTGTGCGTATGCTGTTTTCTATCATGCTGGTTTATTCTTTTTAGCAATACGACGCTGGGCTAAATTAATGCGTTTAGCTAAACCACGATTAATAACAACAACCACCTGATTGGTGCGCTTTTTAAATGCTTGGCGAATAAATGGATCTGCTTTTTGATTGTTCGTGCCATATTCAACTTGCACTATGTAAGGCACTTTAAACACGCCGACACGTACAAGCGATACAACGCCTTTACCAAAACGACGTGTTTCTCTTCCTTGGCTGTTAGTGCTGGCTTTAACTTTAATGCGGGATTTTAAAAAGCCAGGTCTAATTTCGACTTTTTGCCCTTGTTTAGTTTTAACCATGCGTACTATGTCTGACTCTGGAGCATTACGCTGCATACCTTGCTGATATTTAATCGCACCGTCTCTTATGGCGCTGGTCATCATGCCGCTGGCTTTTTTAGCGCCGATTTCTTTACCTAGCTCAAGCAGCGCTTTTTCCATTTCTTTAAGGCCAGATATATCAATACCAGTATCAAGCATGGGTTAGCTCCTTAACGGCAATAATAGCTAGTACATTGGCAAAATCTTGATTTACAGGCGTACCAATGATTTCAAAGACTCGCTGTTTATAACTAATTTGATGTGCTGGGGTTATTTTGCTGCTGTAACGGCACGTTACTGTATGGGTAATTTCGCCCATTAATTGGCCGCTTTGTTCTAGCTCTTTTGCAGCACCGGTTTGAATATTTACCCATTTGTAAAATTCATGTTCAAATGAATCCGTGTTATAGCCGTCATTTGACTTTGTGTTTTTGCCAAAACTGGCTTTGCAATTGTATTTAGCAGCAGCAAGCGATTTCATAGCAGCTCCACGGCCAGTTCATCAGCTATGGCTTTAAAGGCATTGGGCATGTCGTAAAGTTTCACCGGTGCGGTGTCTTCACGGTTACGAAACCAATCACCAATAAGTACTAATATGGCTTGTTTTGCTAGGTCGTATTTGTCCTGGTCTATAAGTGTTTCATTATCAATGATGGTACCCTCATTTGTGAGGGTACCATGTCCAAATACGCATTCAATTTGCACTGCATCTGCTACTTTAAAGCCTACAGCTGGCCATTGCCCACCTAGTTTAGGAGTAATTGTGGCCGTTAATCCATGTTCAATTACACGGTAATCACTTGGGTCAATAGTAACGAGCTGCCCCAAGTTATTAATATATTTAATTGATGTGATGCTCCGAAGCGGCGCGTAAGGCAGGTGAATTTCTTTGCAAAACTTTGGCATGGCAAACTGCCATGTTTGCTCTACTAATAACCGGCCACTACGTTGTTCAAAACGTTTGCGCGCTCTAGGTACCAAACTTTGCAAATAGTCATGATGATCATCATCAGCATGGGTATGTGCTGCCAGTTCTTCTACAGTGAATGGCTCAATACTTGGCGCCTGTATTAACTTTCGGAGCATTTTCATTGTTGTTACTCTTTGCCGTCAGTGTTTTCGTCGGTTTCACTTTCTGCGTCTTCATCAGTCGCATTAAGGTCAACAACTTCAACTTCTAGCTCTTTGCTGCAGTAGTCAACCGCTGCTTTGTCACTTGATAATTCGCCTACTTTAATAAGTGGTTCAAGTAACTCGGCATCGCCTTTTACAAGTGCGTTTGGCTCAAAAGATTGATCTGCAATTACACATGCAACCAGTACACGTGCAGTAATTAGCTTTTTAGCTGCCATGGTCAAATTCCTTAAATAAAAAAAGCCCCTTTACAGGGGCAATTGGAGCATCAATTAAGCGGCTGCATTTTGGTAGTACTTAACAGCACCACCTACATCGATGCAGCGGCCACCAGTGCGCATAAACGCTAAGAAACCAACTTGGCCCTTGCGGCTATATGCGCTATCTGTGAATCGGAAGAACAACATTTGCGATACATCACGCACAATGTATTTAGAGAAATCACCAAATAAAACCGACTTAGCGTTAGCCGCCATAGTTGGAATGTGCTGGTTAGTTGCATACGGTTTACCTAAAATGGTATTGGGCTCTGAGGCTTCCATACCTGGTAACCAAAGTGGGCGGCCTTGCAGGTCTTTAAGTTTTTTGACTACTTTGATTGTAGCGTCGTTCATCATGTAACCGCATTGCATACTGCGGCGATACGCAGGGTCTACGCTGTGTTGTAAATCAACCAAGTCATCAAACGTAATGGTAGCAATTTGGCCTGAACCCCCTACTTTACCCGCTGTGGTATCGGCTAAAATACCGTGTGGCATTGAAGTACCTGTACCATTAATAAACGCATCTTCTGAGGTGCGGCCAATGCGCATACCAATTTGACTATTAATGTAACCTTCAAGGTCAAACTGAGTGTCTTGCAATAATTGGAACGGTACCGCAATCACTTTAGAGCTGATCATGTGCGTATCAATGTTACGAACACCAAATGAAGTATCTTCATCATCTGCTGTGCCATTTTCTGCTAACCATTCGCCTTGCTCAGCCGTTGCGTTAGCTGTAGGCCATGGAATTGTAGAGCCGGTTGCAGTTGGCACTACTGTTGCCAGCTCTCGCATGCCGCCATACGCTTTAAGCGCTTGTGAAATGCCTGGTGCAATTTCATCAGCTGTTAAATAGCCACCTTCTGAACCTTGCCCTGTACTCATAGTATTTTTAGGGCTGTCGATACGTGCTTGTACTGCTGCTCGTTCGTTTTCATTCAGTGCCGACATACCACCGCGTAACCAAGATGCATAAGCAGCTTTTTCTTGATGAAGTTGATGCTCAGCTTCATCAGTAGAAATACCGTTATTATCGGCACGGTCTTGAATGGTTTGCTTTGACTTAGCTTGTAAGTCGAGCACTTTTTGTTGGCGGTCTAAGTCGCCATCAATTGCATCTATTTTATTAACTAGGTCATCGTACTGCTTTTGCTTGTCTTCGCCCCAAGCCTGGTCTTTTGGGTGATCCGTTACTAATTGGTTTAGGGTTACAGCTAAACTTTTTCGCTGCTCACGCTTTTGCTGAATAGACATAATTATATTTCCTCAATTTTAAGTACAAAAAAAGCACCCAAAGGTGCTTTAAATAGTTGTGCCAGCGGAGCTAGCCAGTAGTTAGCAGCATGTTGGCAAATCGTTCTAGCCGCTCACGTTGCTCAAATTTATCTTGTGGTGGCTTTGGTGCATTTTGATATGATGTTAAATCCCACGCTTTATTTGTGGTTTTATCGCTTGCACCATCTTGCATAATGCTGTCTACAAAGCCATGTTCTAAGGCTTCTTGTGCAGTAAACCATGTTTCGTTTTTCATCCAGGTGCGTACTTGTTCTTCGCCTGCATCAGTGCGTTTTTCGTAGTCGTTTACAATGGTGTTGTCGACTTTATCAAGCATATCGGCGGTGTCGCGTATCTCTTGTGCATTACCAAGGGCGAGCGTCCAGGCGTAGTGAATCATATAAAAGCCAGAATCAGCTATTTCAATGGTATCGCCAGCTAATGCAATACGTGTCGCTGCACTGGCTGCTATACCATCAATATGAACATGGATTTTTGCAGAGTGCGCTTTTAAGCTTGAGTAAATGGCTGTTGCTTCAAATACGTCACCACCTGGGCTGTTAATATAAACATCGATGTCGGTTGCATCAGTAATGCTAAGCAAGTCGCGCTTTATCATTTCTGCTGATACGCCCCACCATGGATCAATTACATCGTAAATCAAAAATGCTGGGCGGCTTTCGCCTGCGTTGGCCAGTGGTGATTGTTGCTTTACTTGATAACCAACTTGGTCACGGTTTTGGCAGTTATTTTTAACTAACTGCATTAATTTGCGGCTGTTATTCATGATTCGTTTTCCATTGGTTGATTATTTGCAATTGGGTCGTATGGCAAAGCGTATTTACCACCCAGCTCGGGTAGGTTTTCGAGCTTACGAACTTCGTCTATGCTCATCCAGCCGGGACCTTGTGAGCCACCGATAGATTGGCGGTATGCTTCGTTTCTGTCTTTAAGCGTTAGGCGCATTAAATTTGCAGCTATGAACTCGGCGAACATGGATTTGTTTAAAAACAGTTTGCGATTTATCTCTTGTTCAAAGCGGTTTAAGTGTGGCCCAAGTGTAAAACGTAAGAACGATAAGCCAATTTCACCAATACCTGAGCCCCACGATGTTGATTTTTGCTCTTGGTTTACCATAAAGCTCGGTAAACCAAATGCGCGGGCTATGTCGGTGATTTGAAATTCGCGTGATTCAAGCAGCTGTGAGTCTTTAGCTGATACGCTAAGTTGTTTTACATCTGTGCTGTTATCAAGCACGAGTGGAAATTTTGAGTTTTCAATACCACCGTAGGCTTTAACCCATGCATTTCTGAATGATTCTTTTTGTGTTTCGTCCCACTTGCCTTGCTTAACAACGGCCACACGCTGAGTTGAACCCGATTTAAAGAACTCGCCGCTGTGTTGCTCCATGGCAAGCTCAAGGCCAATGCTGTTGAAAGCGCCCCACTGAATTACTGACATAGATTTAAGGCCGTTAAAACCGAAGCCCGGAAAGTGTAATATGTCGTCTTGGTCAAACCCTCGCGGGGTATCATCAAGCGTAAAAAAGTAATTTAGCCGACCGTTGTTATTAACAACGTTCATACCTACTGGACTGATTGGTAAAATCTCTTCGATATCACCATTTCGATCACGTAATAACACCGCATAACCATCACCATGTAATAACATACTTGAAACCATGAACTCCCAAAACGCTGCAGCGCTCCATACTGGTGTAGGTTGTAAGTTAAAAAGGTTAGCTAAGTTATGGTTAGCAATGCGATTTTTATCGCCATTATCACCACGCTCATAGATATGTACGGGCATCTGTGCAATTGCACCGGCAATTAGACGCACACATGCAAACACGATTGACACTTTCATTGATGTTTTAGGCGTTACTGCAGGTCCTGCCAGAGATGGCATGACGCCAAACAAATCAGACAAGTTATTTATATCCTGCATCGCTGTGTTTTGCTCTGCAGTATTATTGACTGTTGGCGCACTTTTGCTGCTGTTACGACTTAAAAACGGGATTTTAAACATTAGAATTCCAAAAATTCTTGATTAGAACCATCATCTTCTTCTGGCTGCCATGAGCCAATGAAGGCCAGCAACTTAGCGACGGCGGTATCTATTTTGTTGTCTTTATGTTCTTTTACTGGGCGAATGTATTTACCGTCCATGGTTTCTTTGGCTATTACGTTGCCTAGGCACCAAGTAAGAACTGGATCACCGTTATGGTGTATGCGGCCTTGCCTGAGTAAGTTTTCAAACTCACGCATTGCCGGTGAAAAATTGGTGTAATTTTGTGATACCTTAATTGGCTCTATGCCTGTGCTGTTTTGTACGCGCTGTGCTATAGGTGCTGCACCTGCTGGGTCGTAAAATAAGCCAGTTACTTGGTAGTTTTCGTTATCAGTTTCGATAGCGCGCTCTACTTCGTCGTAATCTATGCTGGTACCTTCGCATTCAATTAAGTGGCCTTGGTCTACCCAGTCACGATAAATGTCTATTTCGTTTGCTTTAGCCTCTGTTACATAGGTTTTCGCAAAGAAGTAGTAATGTAATTTGCCGTTTATCTCGCGTGTAAAACACGTTACATCGGCTGTTAAGTCGTCCGACTCTGAAAGGTCGACGCCTTTTGTGCATTCTTCGCCAGTAAATTGCTCCATTGTAAGCTCGGTATCAGCAGCTGATAACCAATCTTCAAGGTTAAGCCAGGACTCGCGAGCACCTACCCATAAATTAAGGTGCTTAGTTTTAAATGCGTTTTGCTTACGCGCTGACTGCCTTGCTTTTGTAAGCTGGTTTAAAAGAAACTCAACCTCTACAGATACACCAAAGTTAGGATTAGCCTTACGTAGTGCTTCTTCACTTTGCCAATCATCGTCTTTATCTATGGTGTAAATCATGGCAAAAACGGTTTCGTCGGTGCGGGTTCCTTCAAGAATCTCTTGGCACTCTTTTTGGAATTGCCCACATGGGCCAAACCAATTAGAACCCGCTGTTGATATGATCCATTCAAGTGGCTGCTCTCGGGCACCCATGCCGGTGATCATCGTATCGCGTTGGTCGTCATCATCATGTTCGTGGTACTCATCACATAAATAACAACTTGGCGAACCACCATCACCAGGATTACCAATTAAGCGTTCAAACTTGCCGCCGTCCGTTGTTTTTTCTATCTGCTGAGCAAACAATTCAATATTAAAACGGCGCCTAAATATAGGCTGTTTTAACGCCATCTTTTTAGCTGGATTAAACACTTCGTTTGCTTGTTTTTGAGTAGTCGCACCGCAGTAAACTTCAGCGCCTGGTTCATCATCATTCGCTAGCATGTATAAACCAATGGGAGCAACCCAAGTAGATTTGCCGTTTTTACGTGGTACTAACGTGAATGCTGTACGAAAACGCCGGCGATGAGTTTCTATATGTTTCCAGCCGTAAACTTGTGCTGTTATCCACTTTTGCCAACCGCTCAAATTAAGCAAGCCTTCATGCCCTTTTGCTCTGGCCCATTTGCCTTTTACATGGCTAAAGGTTTCTAAAAACCAAATAACTTTAAGGGCTGCTTCAGGGTCAAAGTAATATGGAAAGTCCTTACTGCCTGCCCTTGCTAGGTCGTGGCTTTCACGTTCTACAGCGGCCATCTCATATTTGTTAGATGGCCGCTTACCGCTTAAAACATCAGATGCATACTTTTCGATATCAGCTAAGTGATCACGTTGAAACGTTGGGTAATTACTACGGTTTTGCATTTAGATGAACTCAGTACACATCATCAAATAGACCAGGCTGCAAATTATTAAACCGCTGATCTGTCGCAGGACTACCACCAATCTGATTTATCAAGCTATTCAGTTTGCGCCAATCATCATTGTACTGGCTAACCTCTGGCCGCGTTTTATGTTGAATGCCATTGCGGCCTTCAGTTGTATACTTCCAATTATTTTCATCTAAGTATGTAAGGGCCGCTTCCATGCGCGCAATTACAATGCAGTACTCTTTAAAAAACCGAATATAGTGAGGCTTAAAGCGATTAATCTTTACATACTCAGGTATATCACTATTCCATATCTGCTGTTCTGGCTTTGACATTCCACGCGGACGCGATTGGGTCGCGATCTTTTTCGCGTCCTTATCACTAATTTCCTTGTTTTCAGTAGAGTTAGGGAACGGAACTACCTTGTTAGTTCTATCCTCTGCTACTGATGGATATCTACCTGCCATAATTACCAAATAATCTCTTCAAATGGGTTTTTCAATTTCAATTCTGCCCCGCATAAAAATCTAATTGAGGGGGCGGTGTTCGTGGGGGAGCGCTAAACTTTGCCTACCCCCGGGTTAAGACTTTGACGTGACTCAAGTGCTGTTTTTTCTTTATCACATGCTTGGCATATGGTCTGAAGGTTATCTATCTTGTCGTCACCACCTTGACTCAGCGGCACAATGTGATCACATATACCATGGTAAGCGCCATGCAACTCAACAGAGGTTAGAACACCTTTAGCTTTGCATATCTGACACAAGAAGTTATCACGATGAAATATAAACTCTCTTGTTCGCTGCCACACACGGCCACCTCTACCTGATTGTTTGTCCCCGTTACGCTTACGGCCAAACGGTACACGTTTAGGGCATGGTTCACCTCTGTGCACAGCTTTGCACTTAGTGCACCAAGTACCAGGCTTAGTTGCCACTGCGCTGTTCCAGAATCTTATTGATACGCTCTTTTCTATAGTTAGCATCAATTTCAAGAAGTTCATCAAAGCGCTTCTGCTGATGCTTGGAGTCTTCCAAAAGCAACTCTTTCATACGAGCCCTATGGAACTCCTTATCATCTTCATATTTCTTTGCTTCACGCTCGTTACGTTTGTACTGAAACCAGTAATTAGCTAAGAACGTAAGAGCTGCAAATACAATCCCTAGTAATATTGCCCACTCATTCAAGCTAAACACTCCTCCTGCAGCAGTGGCTAAGCTAGCACTATACGTTGTAGCACTTACAACTTTCTGCGTAGCTATATCACTAATCTCTATTCGCATTGTTCCAACTTCTTGCTCTTAATAATTGTTCATTGCACGTATCAATAACAGACTCTAAATAAGCCGTGTACTGGCTATGTGATGCATTATCACCAACAACATGAGAACTAACACTACATGGCTTGATAAACTCATTAGGCATCAACACAAACTCATATTTAGTTTGCACTATTGTCTTTACTGCAGGCTCCAACTCTTGCGTACTTGAACATGCTGATAACAGTGCTAGGCACACAATCGTTAGCCCAGGTCTTAGTTGTTTCATTAGGTGAAAGCCTTAACGCATCTAGCTGCGAGGTAGAGTCTTGGAGTTGAGTTTTAATCGAAGTAAGCTGCTGTTGATGATCAGCTCTTAACTTAGCAAGTAAGTCACGCTCTTTAAGCAGCTGCTTATTTTGCTGATCAGCAACCGCCAACGTATTAGTTAAGTACTCGGCATGGTTCCTATAACTTTGTACAGACGCTTTAAGCTGTTTGTTATTGTCAAGCGCTTGCGTTAAGTCAGACTCAACGGTCATATACTTAATAACGGTAATGCCCAGCATCGTTGCTAAGCCTGCAAAAACAATCTTATTTAAACTAAGCATCAGTTAGCTCACTCAAACATAGTTTTCGTTCTAGCTCTCGGCGCTTAACTAAGCCAGCAAGCTTAAGGCCATCAGCATAAACCCAGCGTGGTAATTCATTACATGCCTTAACACGCTCATCGTTATTTAAATATTTAAGCAGCGCACTACTACGGAAGTTCCCAGCGCCCACGTTATAGTGAAACGACAAGTAAGCCACATGCTCACTGGTAGTAAGCGAATTATTCACCGCTCTCAATAACTGCTCATTATGATCACCTAAGTCCATAGCAAACAGGTTTAAACATTCTTTTTCAGTGTAAGTCTTACCAAGTTCAGCTGTTTGGGTATGCCCAAAGCAGGCCGTAACCACACCAACAGGATCCACATAACCTGTTCTCACCTCACCCTCAAATTCAGCAACCATCACACCAGCTAAAGCAAGAACGCCCGTAACACCAGCGGCTAATAGTTTGTTAACTTTCATTTAAGGCCTCAAACGTAAAAAACCCGCTAAGGCAAAACCAAAGCGGGTTACAACAACAGGATGTAAGGATAAATCAGCAGACACAAAAAAGCCCAAGGTGTTAACCTCGGGCTTTATGATGCAGCTTTGCTAAGCTTACCTGAATTAGTATAGTTATTGCGCGCGCAATTGCAAACTATTTTTAATATTAACTCTTTGGGTTAGGTGGGCCAATTAATACAGACTCTTTAGCGTTCCTGAATGCGATAAACGCATCAATACTAAAACGGCTAGCAACTACAACTTCTTCAACCGGTATAACTATAGAAAAGTCATTAATGCTATTATGTTCGGTCTCTTCTTCACTCTTTCCATTAAAATATTCTTCATAATGCAGATAGTAATTATTGTTGAAAACAATTTTTTTCTCATCATCAACATAACCGCTTAAAAGTGGTAAAAGGGTAATATATTTAATTTCACCTGACTCAAAATCGGGAGTTTCAGGTAAGCCTACATATACCTTTCCGCAATCTAGTTCCACTCGAATTGGTTTAACTTCTATCGTCGATTTAACAATAAGCATTTCGAGATCATTAGCAATTGATGCTAACTCCTCATAAACCTTCTTTTTATTTGAGAGCAACTTACAAAGAAAAATATTCAGCGAACAAAAAACTAGAGCTATAAGGAATATCGCCGCGGCTTTAATCTCTTTCCAATAGGAAATGTTTTGTTCTATGAATGTTAATTTGGGTTTGTCTTCAACTCCATCAACCAAATTAGAGGGAAGATCTACAAAATCTATAAGCAACCATGTGGCAGTAGCTAATAAGACAAAAACTAAGCCAGATAAACCAGCTTTAAAATAGATATGATATCCTGAATTTCTAACTAAACGAAGACGGCGGTAGGGGTGATTACTCTGATAGAAGTACCCTAGTATCAACACAACACCTAAAATTAAGGCACCCATAAAATCCTTTATTAATTACTTTGCAGCTTTCTTGCTGTCATCTAACTTTTTAAGTTTATCAATTTGAGCTTTAATTTTCGATTGAACGACTTCATTATTTAAGTTTAGGCTTACAATTCCATCTCTATCAATATTCACAGTTTCTAGCTGTTCTTTCTTATATTGACGATTGCCTAGCAGTGGAAAAAACATATTACACTCCTCCATTAATTGCGGCGCATTGTACACATCTGTATAAAATTTACCACCACAATTAATTATTAACACGCTCCCCTATTTAATGCAAATTTTTTAAACCTGACCCTCTATACCTAAATCAAATACAAAAATATTCAATTAAGCTTTAAAAAACTTCATTAAATACAAAATTTATGCAGCAGTTTTAATTAAAACCCCTTTCGCCATTAGATGGCCCTCAAGCCAAGCCGAACCACTTAACAGCAGCTGTCTAGCTTTGGTTTCACCAATATCTAAATTCTTAGCTATTTGCCTAGTACTCAACTGAGAACGGTAACTCATCATAACCACCTTCTTAGTTTTTGGTGCGTACTGGCCTAGCATTGCCACCGCATGATCTACTAACAAACCCATATCATCATCAATAGACGTAATCACATCATTCGATGCAGAGCTCAACGTAAGCCCCAAACCAGCCTGAGACCACAAACCCCACTCACTAAGCAAATCATCAATCGTCGTAACTAACTGCATCATCATTCCTCGTCAAAGCCTAATAACAAATTAAAACCGCGTTGGTCACCCTTATTTTTACCGTGACCACCTACCGTAACCGCTGAAACCCTTACTATTACTGTATTGGTCATAGTGGTCATACTGGTCATAGTGTTTTTACATACACAAGAACAAACATATAAATAGAAAGTACAAAATACGCGTGTCCGCTCGCACCCGCGCGCGTATGTGTGCGCGAAAACACCATGACCACCGTGACCACCATGACCACACCAACAACCACGCACCTTACAGCGGTCACCGCAACTGGTCATGGTCATACTAAAAAATTTACTTAGCATTCCAAAACCCCTCAGGCGGCACATAAAACGCAGGGCGTTTACCATCAACACGCTTTTTCTTCTTAATAAAACCGAGCCTATGCATAATCTGGCCAACACGCTTTTGCTCAGGCGGACGCATAGCATGTGGATCCATACCAAGCACCTCAGTCATAATATCGGCCAACGAATAATCACCCCGCATATTCTTAAGCAACCAATCGTAAATAAGCCCTTCCCACACATCAGAGTCAAACCTATCTTCCTGCTGTTCTTCAAACAAATGCTTATATTCATCAGTAGGCCACCACGGCATACCACCATTAAACAAATGAAGCGCCTCAGCCCAAAGCTGGTCCCTATCACGGGCAATCGCATCCTGGCATATCTTCGTACACATCACAGGCCAATATCGTCGGTTACCCGTAGAATCCTTTAAATACCTATCTTGGTTAGTGGTACCCACAAAAACACACTGCCTCGGGAACTCCTGCACCATACGGCCATAACTCGGGCGGTACCTATCAACCTTAGAGCCAAAAAACTGTTTAGCCTTGGTATTTTCAGCCTTATTGAACGAATCAAGCTCAGCCAACTCAATACCCCACATCCCCTGCATTTGCTGAAACGTATCTTTCTCACCAAGCGCCATAGGCGTATCTGTAAACCAATCACCAAACAAATTATTGCACATGGTCGACTTACCTAAGCCCTGGTTACCCTCAAGTATTAACACCGAATCCACCTTAACTGGCGGGCACATCACCCGCGCCACAGCCGAAACCAAAAAGAACGTCCCAACCATAGCCGCATATTCAGTATCTTCAGCGCCCAAGTAATTATGCAACCACACAGCAACGCGTGGCGTACCATCCCACTTAACGGTATTTAAATAATCTTTAACAGGGTGAAATGCATGCTCTTCTGAATGAACCAAAATAGCACCCAGCACATCATTGGCCCTAGGCGTAAAACCATAGGTTTCAGAAAGGTAAATACGTAAGCGCTCAGTGTCAGTGTCGGTCCACTCACCCACCTTACCCTTTAAAAAAGGCGGCTTCTTACGTTTAATAATGCGGTAACTAAAGTCGCAATAGCCCAAAACGCCATCAAAAGCAGGGTCATTTTCAAGCACCAGTTTAGTATTACTAATACTTGCTTGAGGCATGCCCGAATTCGTTCTTTGGAAACGGTCTTGCCACTGCTCATCCCCCACTGAACGCTGTCGCGCGTCAGCGTTTTGCGGCGGCGGGTTATTTTCTTTATTACCATCATTAGCACTAGGCTTATCGACCACACTCAGTAACTGTGCTTTAACCGCATCAAGGCCAGCATTAACGTGTAAATCATTCCAATCGTTTAAACTACTTTTAGCCATTATGCCGCCTTATCCACAACAGCAGCAAAGTCAGGTATTGCTACCAAACCACCCACCGCAGCTGCAGCATCATTAGCCATACTTACGCCCGGGTTCCCCTTCGTATTGGCATCGTCATCAGCACAAAATATAAAGGTTTTATCAGCAAGCTTGTGTTTAAGCTCAGTGGCCACCGCCATCAAATTGCCCGCATCAAGCGCCACTGCACATGGCCACTTAGTTGCCATATGAATGCTCGCCCCAGTGGCATAACCCTCACAAACCGCTAAAATATTACAGCTGCTCGCCTTACCAATAAAATGAAACAACCCAGCCTTACGGCCATGCTTTAAAAACAACTTAGTTCCCTGCTCATTAATAATCTGAATATTCCAAAGCACCTTTTCAATATCAATTAACGGCATCACTAAATCACCACGCTTAAAATGTAAAAAACTAAAATCGCGGGTTTCCTTATCAGGCAAATCAGCAAAAAATTGTTTAATTTCTTTACCACCTGTCACAGCCTCAGCCGTAAAATTAGGCCTAAATATAACTATCACAGCACTTTTAAAGCTGCTTAAACCAAAACTGGCCACCTTCTTGGCAGCCAAATATTTATTAGAGTTAACAGGTTTAGTAAATTGTTCGACAAGTATTTTGGAAAAATCGGCAATCACCCCATGCCAACGCTGGCGCGCGGCTGCATCTTCTGCCTCTTGCGCTTCGCGCTTTTTAGCACGTTGTGCAAATTCTTTATTTAGTCTGGCTTGTTCTTCTGGGGATATCGGTTCACGTTTAACAGTAAAGCCATTATCTTTAGCCATACCAAAAACGGTTTTAATAGTAGTACCGCCGCCAGCCCTAATGCTACGCCAGGTGCTTTTAATATCGCTTGGTTTATATTGTTCACTGCCAGCGCTCCAATTATCAAACGCATCAAAGCCCGCATCACCAAACTCATTTTTAATACCCATGCCCACCTTAACCCACTCATCGCGTGAGCAATTAGGGTCAAGGTACTGCAATGCATCCTGTAAATCCTGCAAAGTCGTTTGCTGCATTGTTATTATTCCTGTGTTGTATTAAAGGGCTCCCTTAAATTAGTATGTTCAGTAACCAAACCAACAAACCAAAATAAGGAAGCAAAAAATGTCTTTAGAACTTGACGCACAAAACCAATTTGTTTTAGTTAGTTCACTTGTTCTCCATCACACAGCTAAAAACTTTCCATTTGAAGTATCTTTAAGCAAAGATAAAATCCTAGCTTTTTTTGATGAACACGGAATAAACCGCCTCATCAAAGATATGGATAAATCATTTAATCCAACTTTAAATTGGCTAAATGACGAGGGGTATATCCGCCGTTCAACTGGTGATAAAGACTCATACACAATTACAGAGAAAGGATTAACCGTTACACAATTTAAAGTAAAGCAAGTACCTAGTTGGTTTGAACAATATATTGCTACAAAGGAAGGTAACGAATACTTCTTCAAATATAACGATCGCCAATATGATATAGCCAAGCTGAAGTGCACCGGCCCAGCCCTTAATCTTTTACCGGAAAATTGGCTTCAGCCTGGTGAATAACAGCAAGCTGACTTTCTAGCTTTACTCTCTCTTCACTAAAATGCTTCAGGCTATCTGTCATTGATTTAATACTGTCTTGAAGCTTTTTTTTTCTTAGCCTAAACATATCAAAATCATCTTTAGTTAAACCAAATTGTTTAGTCTCACCACCAATATTGAAAGTTGCCACACCAATACATTCGTTTTTTTTGTTATCCATAAATCACCTGTATAAAAAAACATATATCACACGCTCTGCATGCCCTTATTGTTATTGGTCTAAAATTAACCGCACAACAACACAGGAACAAATCCCATGAAAACCATAAAACTAAGCAGCCTGCTTACTTTCCTCAAGCGGATAAATATCAGGCCGAAGTTCATAGCGAGAAACCCCCGTTACTTTTTCGATAAGAATCACTTTATCAGGTGACACTTTTCCAGTTCTGAGCCAATTAGAAACATTTTGCTGCGAAGTATTAATTGCATCGGCAAGTTTTACTTGCCCGCCTAAGGTAGAAATCGCTTTTTGTAATGAAGTGTAAGTACTCATTTTGATACCTATTTTAAAATTACATACGCACATAATACAACTTAAATTGTATTTTACAACAACTTATGTTGTTTTTAATTGTACAAATTCCCTTGTAAAATGAATAAAACTATTAAATTGAATACTTATGAACACATTAGCTAAGCGTTTAGGTTATGTACTAGAAATTAGAAACATAACTCAAGAAAAGGTCGCTAGTGCAATAGGTACTAGCCAACAGTCAATTCATGCCATTTGCTCAGGAAAAACGTTAAAGCCTAGAAACCTTGTCGCTATAGCTAGGTTCCTTAATGTATCTGCAGATTGGTTAGAGTCTGGCGGTGGCAATATGGATTTAGCTGAAAATAATGCCGTTGGAGTTACTCAATTTTGTTCAAGTGTGCCATTAATCAGTTGGGTTCAGGCTGGCCATTGGGCTGATATTCATTTAAACGATATAGATGAGTTTTACCCATGCCCAGAAAAACACAGTAAAGCCACTTATTCACTAAAAGTAAAAGGTGAATCAATGTCACCCGACTTTATCAATGGCGAAATAATATTTGTTGATCCAGAGGTAGAAGCGCGTAACGGTTCTTGTGTAGTTATTCGTCAAAATGGCAATACTGAGGCTACATTCAAACAACTAATAATAGACGGGTCACAAAAATACTTAAAAGCACTTAACCCAAATTGGCCTAACCCCATAATTGAAATGCTGCCTGATGCAGTTATTTGTGGCGTAGTTATTGGCAGTTACAGAAAAAGAAATTAGAATAAAAACTTATCAAATGGAAACTAAATATAGGGAATATCATGGCATTAATAAAGTGTAAGGAATGTGGGCATAAAATAAGCAAAAAAGCTGCAAGCTGCCCTAATTGTGGAGCAACTAGCAAAAAGAAAAGATCTAACTTAGGCTGTGGTGGCCTATTAGTGGTTTTAGCAATACTCTACTTTGGTTACTCAAATATTCAAGGTGCCAAAGACGCAACCGCACAAAAGCAATTACAAGCCTCCCAGCAATCAAAGTTCAATAAAAATAAAAACCAGCTATTAGAGCAAATGAACCAATTTATAGAAGATGGTGAATACTTAAAAGCAATCAAAGCTGCCGGTGCATATAACACTATAAAAGATCCTGATTTAGTAACACTTCGCAACAAAGCAAAAGAGTTAGATTTGGTTGCTAAAGTTGCAAAAATTCCAACCGCACAAACCAAAGAAAACTTCGATATCTACGAAAAACTAATAGCCCTTGCTCCAGATAATGAAAAATATAAAGAGAAACATACTTTTTATAATAAAAAAATGAACCGTATACGCTCTATAGAAAAGCAGTTTAGCGCATTTGATGGCTCTCATTATCAATTCGAAAAATATATAAAGAGTAAAATGAAAAATCCTGATAGTTATGAGCACGTTAAAACCGTTTACTGGGATAAAGGCGATCACATATTAGTGCAAACTACGTATAGAGGTACCAATTCATTTAACGCTGTCGTCACTGAAACAGAGCAAAAAAATTACCTTGTAGATTAATTTTAATACCTTTCCAAATTAACAAAAAAACCGCTACGGCGGTTTTTTTATGCCTGCCATAAATTTATCGCCCAACTAAATACAATTTAAATTGTATTTAAATGTTGACTTAGACAATTTAGATTGTATTCTAAATAACAACTTAAATTGTAGGCACCACTATGAACACAATTCGCACAGAAACCGGATACCAGCTTGACGATATGCACGTTAATGCCAAGCCGTATTCTCGCTTACCAACCCAACAAGCCCGTACTTTGTTACTGGTAGCTAAAGGCCTACCACAAAAAAGCATAGCCAACGTGTTGGGCGTAAAGCTGTGCACCGTTCGCCAAGCCTGTAACGAGCTCAGCTTTAAATTCAACACCCATTCAATGCGCCAAACCGTGCACCAAGCAATAAAGCAAGGTGTATTGCGTTACACAGTATGCATAGTGCTTTGCCTAATCAGTGCCGCAAATAACGACCTAGAACGCAGTTTTAGAACTATTCGGGTAGCCCGAACAGTTCGCACCACCCGCTTACGCCGCATGCGTGAACTGCAAAACGACTTACTAGCAGCCTAACGGCACAAGGAGAATAGCGATGACCAAAGTATTTTTATTCCCAACAGCCAGAAATAACGCCGCCACGGCCCCGTTACTTCACACGCTAAAGCAAGCACAAAAGGCAAGCCCCTTTGAACTGGTAATTCCAAATATTAAAGCGGCCAACAACCCATACCCTGAGCCACCGCCACACGCGGCCTAACTCAGGGCAAAAGTTTCACAACCTGCTGGCGCGCACTTGCCCAACTAGCCCAGCCGAGTGGTTGCCGTAAGCAACCAACCAACAACACAACAGGAAAAAAGGACGAACAATCATGCTAAATGTATTCACAGCATTGGTAATAAACCAACTAAAACAACGCATTCACTTTATGAACCAGCATATGCAGGGTGAGGAACTTCGCCTTTACGAATCGGGTACCAAGTTCTGTGTAATAGTCCTGGTCAACACTCATAAAGAAAAACTAATAGGGTCAATTGCACTTAATGCCAGCGCCAAACGCGACCTATGCGTTACCAAAGCCTTTTTAAGCCTAATAGAAAACACCCGCACATTAAAAACAGCAGTGGCCGCATGAAATCATTCAAGAAAAACCTAATGGCAACACTCTTTATAACAGTATTCATTGCATTACTAATTATTGAACAAAACCTAGACCAGTGGGTTTAACCAGTAATTTCTGACAGCTCACTCAACGAGTGGGCTGAATTGAAGTTACTACAACACCAGGATAATGAACATGACCAACCAACTTTTATCAGTAGTCGATGCATTCGACACCTTAGTAACGGCTTACAACCAAGAAGTAGCCGAATTTGATCAACTGGTCACTGATGCCGACCAGCTGCAAGAGCAAAACGACAAGCTAAACATATTAATCAAAGACTACGAACAAGGCGCAGCTGTATTACTTAAAAACCTTGAGAACGCCCAAATAAAGCTGGCGCAAGCGAACCGTGAACGCGACCAGGCATTAACCAAAAATCAAGATGCAAACATTACCCTTGCTGCATTTAAAGAAATAGCCGGCACACCTAAAAAGCTGCGCGAAAAAGTTAAAAGCTACAAAGACCGCCTAGAAAGCCAACGCCTAGCCGCAGAGCAGCAAAAGCGTAAATACCAAGACGAATGCAAGAAAAATACGCAGTTAAAAGAGCAAATACTTGAACTTGAAAACCGCCTAGATGTAGCTGCAATAAACCAAATTTACAGAAACGACAACGACATAATTCAAACCTACCCCTACCACCTAGGTGGCATGGTTGAAGGGCACGACGAACAACAAACGCCCCTGCTCTACTTAAATCAGAGCGGCCGTGGCGGTTTAATACTGCTTAACAAAGACGACGAAGCCGAGCTAGTAGAAGCACCCAAAGGTGGTTTACGCCCTAAAAAAGAAACACTTGAGCACTGCGGTAAATGGCTTCGCCGAGCAAAAGCAAATGGCTGGCAAACCGACGTAAAAGACATAAAAGCATTAGCAAACAGTAGCGACTAATGAATAGCTTTGAGCAAGCAACGCTCGAAACCTTAGTCAGCTTTAAAGCAAAAAAGCCAGAAGAGATCAGCCGCTTACTAACTAACAAAAAGCTTCAACAAGAAGCCTGCCAGCTAGTTAAAAAGTGGAACGACAAACGTAAACAACTGGGCTTAGTCCCTTGGGAATAACAGGAACCACCATGAACACAGAACTAAACGACGTAATGCTAGACCTTGAAACCATAGGCCAGCACTCAAACGCGGTTATCGTCTCTATTGGCGCCGTATTTTTCAACCCACTTACAGGTAACATTGGAGCAGAATTTTACCAAGTCATCGACCTAGAAGACGCCATGAACTACGGCACAGTAGACGGTGCAACCCTAAAATGGTGGATGAAAAAAAGCGACGAAGCCCGCGCTATTTTTAACAGTAAAGACACCATGCTATTAAAAGATGCATTACTCGAACTCAACGACTGGCTATACCAAATCGAAGGTTACAAAAACCGCATTGTATGGGGTAACGGCGCAACGTTCGACAACACCATTTTAACCAACGCCTACACCGCCACAAAAATGACCAAAACATGGCACTTTAGTAACGATCGCGACGTACGCACCGTTGTAGATATTGGTCGTAGAGTGCTAGGCATCGACCCTAAAAAATCAAACGAATTTAAAGGCAGCCCACATAACGCGCTAGACGATGCCAAGCACCAAGCTAAATACGTAAGCGACATTTACAAACAATTAAAGTTAAACACCAATGCACAAATTTAAACGCAATTGCATAGCCCAACAACGGGCTCGCATACGCCAATTTTATAAACGTAAACATACAATGAAAAAAAACCAGCCAAATGAGAGCAAGGTGACTTATGAAAAAGCCTAAATTAATGAAAGCCCGCTGCTGGGCCAAAAACCACTTTCACAGCGACTCACTACCAAGTTATCAATCGCTCCGCGACTGGGTAGCAACCGGTTATGTACTAGGTGAATTGGTAGGCCCAGGCCAACAAGTGTATATTTACGAAGACCAACAACCAGGAACGCATGCAAAAGCAAAAGAAATTGCATTGCAACTAGCAGCGAACAGCTAAAATGGCACCAAGAAAACGACTTAACAAAAACCGAGACCTGCCGCCGTTTTTATACTTTGATAAAAACGCCGGCTATCAACTCAAACTAGTGAACGGCAAGCGCAAAATTATTAGCCAAAACCGTACCGAAGCAATCATCATTGCCAACGAGTACAACCGCATAAAACGCGGCGGCTCTTTACTAGACGACCTAATAAACGATACAGGTTCAAAAACCAGTTTTAGCAGCTTGGTTGATAAAATAATTGAGCGCATGACCGCCGATAAACAGCCCGGCACCAGTGTTGTATCTACGTGGTTAAACGACGCCGAACGCGTTAAGTCATACTTCACTATGCCAGGCGAAGAAATAACCCTAAGCGACGTAACCGACTACATGAACCACTTTCATCAAAGCGCCAGTAACAACGTATACAACCGCAAATTAAGCTTTCTTGAACTGGTATTCGACTACGCCAAAGATACAGGCCACATGCTCACCAACCCAGCTGCGCTTAAAATTAAAAAACCAAAAGAAGCCAAAAAGCGCAAAGCCCTGGACGTAAACGCATTCGAAAAAATACGTGCCGCCGCCCCACTTTGGCTAAAAACAGCCATGGACTTAACCATGCAAACCACCCACGCAGTACTTGAAGTATCGCGCATAGAATACAAACTAAAAAAAGCAGAACCTGGGCGCTGTGGTTGCATTTGGTATAAAGAACCACTCACAGACCAATACGGTAAAATTTACGGTGAGCTGGCAATACACCGCCAAAAAACCTATAAAAGTGAAGCGTCGCATGTGATCATACCTATCAACGACACAATAAAAGCCATTATCGACAACAGCCGCGACAACACCGTATCGCCCTACGTCGTGCACAAGCTCCCTAAAAAGAACTCGAACCCAACTAGTGCATTGGTAAACCACATCACCCAGATAGTAAGCAAAAATATCAGCCGCGAATTTTCAAACGTACGCGACCAACTAGGCCTATACAGCAACCTAAAACCAGAAGAACGCCCAACCTACCACGAAATACGCGGCCTTTCTGCACGCCTAATAAAAGCCCAAGGCTGGGACCCACAAACCAGAATGGGCCACTCAGACAGTAAATCAACCAAAGTCTACACCGAATTCGGCAAGCAAGTAGAATGGGTGCAAGTGCCTAATTTGACCGTAAACCTAAGCTAAACCACCAATGTGTACTTTGCCCAATGACGCACATACTCTAAAACCATAAGAGCAAAAATCCGCTATTTAGCGGGTTCTTACGTAATATTATTTATTATTTTCATCTTTTAGTTTGTACTTTTCATTCAAGTATTCGAGATTTCTACTAAAAGCCTTTTTAGCGGTTTCCAAATCAATTAGAGATTGTGGAATATCACTTTGGTTAATAAATACATTTTTATGTTGTTCAATAGCATTAATATAACCTTCAATTTGCCCTATCACAGCTTCAAGAAGTAAATTAACAATTCTAGCACTATCTATGTCCAGCTTATCCCTGAGCCTCTTAACTACAACACAGGTTTTTCGAAGTTTCCAAGAATATAAGTTGAAGTGAGGGCCAAGCTTTCTAGCTGCGCTAGTTTCTTTTGGAACAAAATCAGAGTACACATCTCCTCCTGCACTTTCTAACTCGTCCAATATTTTTGTCAAAAAATCTAAAAGTCTTTGCTGTTTGTCATACTCAATTTGTTCTTTAAATTGTTTCCGTTGTTCTTCTAAATTTTCTTTACTCAATATTTCAGATGACTTAATAGCCTCAGTCGTATGCTCATTTGCCTTTGCTTGTTCTTTATTACTTTTTGACTGTAAATAAACAGTATAAATAATTCCTATAAAGGAGAAAAATGATAGAACAGGGCCAAGCACGCCACCAAAAAAACTACCAAAATGAGACCATGTTTCAGTAGTTCCACCATAACCGACTCCAACGCCTTTAAACCATAATAAGTACACACCACCGATACACACAAAAGCAAGAGCTATAAGTACAATCAAGAGCCATTTTGGTGAAGTTTCACTATTAGTGTTAGACATAAATATCCCTTTTAAATTGTAGTTATATATCAATAAGCTCTTTCTGGAACACCAAGCAACCTTAAAATTTCATTTTTAACACTTCGTAGTTCATGGGCTGGTAGCGAATTAGGCGCTTTGTTGAATATACTATATCCTTTAGCATATCTTTCTCTATAGCTATCGTAAGCATCTGATGTATAACTATTCATTAAAAACATGTTCGGTTTCCCTATTAAACCTTTAAAGAGTTCCAACAATTTTTCTTGATTTAATTTTTTTACCTCCTGCTGTTTAAAATAAATATCTCTCTCTTCTTCATAATCATCAGCACTTGAATCAAATAAACCATAGTATCCGGGGCTAAATGCATAACCTGTTGATACTGCGACCATCAATAACGCTAATTTAGTTTTGTTATTTTTCTGCTCTGAGAATCTTGCAGCTAACTTCTCTAAATTATTAAAAGCTCTCCCATTACGGTCCGGCAATTCATTGATTTTCGCAGGACCAATAATCAAATCAGGTTCTAAAACATCAAAATACTTTTCAGCCATCATAAAACCAATATCAAGAAATACGAAATCGTAGTTATCTATTATCGGCTTTAAGGCACCTGGAGAAGAAGAGTAAGGTAAATTTACTAAGTCATTCGTGAAACTCAAATTATTTGAGCTTTCAACTTCTATCGTTCTTGGAAATGGATAGTTATGTTTAACAGACATCTCGCCATACATTGCGCAACCATCAGGGTCAGAAATAACAAGTACCTCATACCCATCGGCCATTAAAGCAGTGCATATATCAATAGTTAGTGACGTATGCCCTGCACCACTTTGGCCACCATAAAAGCTAACTAGCTTTCCTAATTTCCCTTGCTTATTTGGCGGGTACGGTAAACCGTGCTTTAAGCAAAATAGTTCAAGTGTTGCTGGCGGTATGTTCAAGCTGCTACTAGCAGTCACCGGTGCTTCATACCTTTGCCATAATCGCCGGTTCTTATAAACACTATCTGCCGCTTGTTGACTCGATAAACCTAATTTTTTACGTAACTCTCTTAAGTTTGCGGGGGTAATTCGCTTCATTTACTACGTCCTTCTTGATATATAACATCTAAATACGAACTTTACGACGTAATTTGTACCACAGGACGTACGTATTTTCACTTTTTAATGAACAAAATTACTTGTATCTTTTCCTCAACGAAAACAGCAGGAAATACCAAATGCAAAACAACAAAGCGCTACAACTTAAAAACGAACTAGATAAAAACATCTACCAAGCAGAAGCCGCAATTAACGCGCTATGTATCGAAGATCACTTTGAAGCAATGGATAAAGACACCCTAGCAGGGATGTTATGGGTGTTATCAGACAACCTTGAAAAAATAAAACGAAGTGTGAGAGGTATTACAATATATAAAAACCCGCTTAATTAGCGGGTTATGTTTACACCTTATAAAATAATTAGGTAAGATAGAAAAACTAAAAATGGAATTTAAAGGACACATAATGCGTAAATTAATTACCCTAACCCTTCCTATATTCTTGTACGCATGCGCCAATGTAAATATGGTTCCCCATGATGTAGCTATGGTCGATTTTGATGCACCAGAAGGTAAAACAGGTTGGTCACAATATCAACATGTTGAAACATTCCATGGCTATACAACCGACCAAATTTACGATGCTGCTAAAGTAGCATTAGGTAGTGCGGGATTCTCTTTACGCATGGCAGATAAATCCAAAGGCGCTGTTATTGGTGAACATGGTATGACTGCACATGATTGGAACGTCATTGCTGGCGTATACTTTAAGGAAGAAGAGAATACAACTAAAGTAAAGATTATAGCTGAAGGCTCTAAAGACATAGGATTCAGCGGCGATGTAACATCAGACGGCTGGACAGGTAAAATTTTACGAGCAATGCGCCAGTATTTAAACGAAACGCACCAAACAATCTTGAAAGTTAATAAAGCGGACATTGAATAATTACAAAATCCGCTTTTATTTAAAAGTTAAGTTAGCAATATTTCTCAGAAAAAACAGCTAACTCCTGAGCTCGTAATGGTTCCCAACCATTTTGAATAGCAAACCTCTTTACTAACTCAGGAGTTAAAGTGTTTGTATTTCTGAGAGAAGAAAACAATCTTTTAGCTAAGTCTTTATCAGATGGATGAGTTAGACCTGTTGACATATTTATACTACGGCCTAAGCTAAGTATCACTTCCTGAGCTTCAGAGCTAAGAACATCTGTATCAATAGCCCAAGTTGTAGGCCCAATAATTTTAGGATTCCAAATTGCTAACCAATCTTTACCTTCATCTTCCCTCCAAGGCAAAAATACAATCGCTTCAGACCTTGCTGAATCAACTAAATTCATGTCAATTTCTGAAGTATAAATAGCAAAAATCACTTCGTTATTTGAAAATTTATCAATATTTTTGGGGGTTCGAAAGGTAAGCTTAATACCATCGATAGCATTAACTGTGCCACCATCTAAAATTGTCTTTGTTGCTTGCTTACCTAAAAAGTTAGCTACGATAGAATTCTTAAATCCTTGCTTCGTAGGAAAGACTATTATTATATTTGTAAGTGACCTTCCCTTACAAACTTCTAATGCCGTATAAAAAGCCAGTTCAAGATTACCTTGGTTTGGCCCTGTATTTTCTACGATAAATCGATTATTCATATATCTTCCTTTTAAAGACCACTATATCCAATAAGTGCATACCTGCATCTCAACTATACAACCTCAAAAGATTCAATCAAATCTTTTTAACTCTGCGCAGTACTTGTGTAGCCTAATACTCTTAGTAACAACACCTTCTAAGCAAAAGCCATCTTCAGGTGTTATGTACACTGGTGCGTAGTCATCTGATGTCGACATTGGCAAACGCTCTTCTTTATGGACAATTTTACAGACAAAGCTGCCATTGTAAGTAGCAACTACTACATCTCCTGTAATTACATCAACAGCACGATCAACAAATCTTCATCGAATATCCCTACCCCCTGCATAGACTGCCCCGATGCTAAACCTATAAAAGGTAGCATCAGGATGCTTAATAAGTAGCTCATCCAAAGTTAAACCCAGCTCTTTATATTGCGCTGCCGTCGATTCAAAACCAGTAATACCCGCCTCGATATAAATAGGAATAACAAACATACACACTAAAATAAAATACTGTTTATTTATACAAGTATTAATTAAGTCAATTCATTTTGAGAGATAAACTAACTTATTGAGGAAAGTGAGACTTTTGATTAAAATTTTCTAATGGGTTGTTTATATTGAACTTAACTGATAACGTAAATACTCGATTTGTAATAAGGGCCGTAACCGCTTGATTTTATTGAATTGTAAAAATGATAAAAATTGCAAAGTTAACTGTACATAAAATCAGTTAATTGCATTTATAATTTATAAATTACAATAAGTTAACTCGATATAGCGTCACATCATGGGGTGGCAGGGGTCGAGAGTTCGAATCTCTCCATACCGACCAATTAATTCCTCTTTATTTCAAATTGTTATAAATTAAACTCTCTTCTTTATCGCACATTTATCGCACAACACATACCTTAAATTATTTTATACTTTTAAGGTATAAAAGGGGGGGATATATAGGAAGACAGCTAATGGCCCCCTTATAAACCAGCTTTATCATTATTTTAAAAAATAAACACATTTAACTTGTCTCCATGTTTTTCAAATTGTAATTTTAATCTAAAAGTACATTAGAGAATGTTATGCACATCAATCAAAAAAGAAAAACCACTTCACACTTATTATTTGATGAAATTATTTGTGCAATTGTGTTTGGCTCAATACCCTGTCTTTTAGTACTACAATTTTCAGGTGTAGAAGGCCTAGTTAGCTTTTTCGAAGGGATTACTCCCCCTGACTATCTAATATACTACTTTCTTCTACTGACTATTTTGCATAGTGTTGTTTGGGCTATTTCTAAATACAGCTTGTCTTTATCCGATTCTACTAGAACGTTTAAATACAGATTACATGCACTTTCATATCAAGTTGGTTTTAATCTAGTAGGTTTTTATCGAGCTATAGCAGGTTCACTCCCTTTCATTGCAATACCTATATTAATTTATGATTCGACAAGAGATAGCACCCTTAAAGCTATATTTATGCTTTTATTTTCAATTGCTAGTTTACTAGTCGCCTACTGGCTAACATATTGGCAGCAAAAGACCGCACCAAGAATTAAAGAGTTTTGATTTATGCTTAAGCGAACAAAAAGTTTGAAACTTAAGGCAACAACTAACTTGAAAAATGCCGGACACCTGTGAATTGGAAATTAAAAGAAGATAGGCAGCTTTGAGTGGTTGAACTCACAGCACTTAGCTGAACTTCGCCAAAGAGCTACAAGCAAACATTGAGTTATTGGTTTTAATAATTAGCTTTTAACTAAATTTAAATAAACTTTAAAGCTGGTAGTTTGATTATTTGAACTGACCTCTATATCTCCACCGTTTGCTTGCGCTAGAGCTTTAACTATTGCAAGCCCTAAACCTGCTCCGTCACTGTGTCGTTGCCGCGACTTATCAGGTCGATAAAAGCGGTCAAATAAATAAGGTAAATGCTCAGAAGGTATTCTCTCCCCTGTATTAATCACTGAAATGCATATTTTTTCAGCGGTGGTCATTTCACTGTTTACAGTGATTGATGAGCCTTTTGGGGCGTACCTAATTGCATTGGATAGTAAGTTTGATAATAATTGACGAAAGTGTAATTTGTCACAATAAAAACAAAGGTTTTGACCTTTTTTATTAAATGCAATCAATGAGTCTTCAGCCAAAGCGTCAAAATACTCAAATAACACTTCAATTTCATCATGGCTTTTTAGAGTGTTTTGAACGGGTTTAATTAGCCCGTTTTGAGTTTTGGCGAGCCAAAGCATATCACTAACCATTTTCGTTAATCGCTCGAGTTCTTCTAAGTTAGAAAATAATAATTCTTGATACTCTTCCAACTGCCTTTTTTTAGATAATCCAACCTGTGTTTGAGTAATTATATTCGTTAGTGGAGTTCGTAGTTCATGAGCAATATCACTAGAAAAATTTGATAAGCGAATAAATTCCCCCTGGAGCCTGTCGAGCATTGAGTTAAACGACTGCACCATATTAACAAGCTCAATAGGCACTTTATTTTCATCGAGCCTTACATCCATTTTATTAGTTTGGATATCGTGTATTTTCTGACTTAAACCTCGTAAAGGGTTTAATCCTTGATGTATAGCAAACCAAGCCACCAATAAAATGAGTACCGCTGAGCCAAACATAATGGCCCAAAGGCTTTGTTGAAATTGATTGAGAAAGTGTAAATGAAAGCTCATGTCTATCGCTGTAGTAATTTTGTATTGCTGTTGCTCAGTACTTAAATTACTCACCAGAGCTCGGTAGGTGTGGGTATCATTTTGCCATGAGGTAATGTTGTTACGGTTAAAGCCAGTTGAAGCCTTAGCACTCATTACAAAATCACTAAAATCTCGTTCAGAGCTTTGAAAAATGAGATCTCCTTTTGCGGTATTTACCTGATAGTAAACACCGTGATGACCCGCTACAGCGTTAGATAATTCATTTTTAAGTTTCAGGTTTGATTTATAGTGTTGTCTTAAAACTAATTCAATAGATTGATTAATAACATGCAGTTCACTACTATCTTGCTGGAAAAAATGATGTTTTATCGAACTATTTATTAAGGTGGCAACTAAAGTTAAGCACGCAATAACGGTTACAGCCACAAACAACACAACACGCATCGTAAGTGATAAAGGCCGTGACTTAATAGCCATCAGTTTCAACCTCTAATTTATAGCCCATACCGCGAACTGTATGAATTAATTTAATAGTAAAGTCATCATCAACTTTTGCTCTTAGCCTACGAATGGCAACATCAATCACATTGGTGTCGCTATCAAAATTCATATCCCATACTTGAGAAGCAATTAACGAACGTGGTAGTACTTCACCTTCGCGCCGTAACAATAGTTCAAGTAAGCTAAACTCTTTATTACTCAATAAAATACGCTTGCCTGCACGTTGTATTTTTCGCTTTGGAATATCCATTTCTAAATCAGCAACGATCAGTATATCGTCAACTGTTTGTACTGCACCACGGCGAATAAGAGTGCGTACTCTTGCTAAAACTTCAGCAAAAGCAAAAGGCTTTATTAAATAGTCATCAGCACCAAGTTCGAGCCCCTTTACTCTATCGTCTATGCTATCGCGAGCAGATAAAAATAGTACTGGGGTTTTGTTATCTGCTTCACGTAGCGACTGTAAAATTTTCCAACCGGATACGTCAGGTAACATGACATCAAGTATTATTACATCAAATAATTCGGTCATTGCTAGGTGATGACCGTCAAGACCATTGCGCGCCAAAGAAACCTGAAAACCAGCTTCACTTAGTCCCTGTTTTAAATAATCTCCCGTTTTTGCTTCATCTTCAACAACTAATAAGCGCATACAATTCCTTCATTAAAGTCCTAACAACTACCTCTGCAAATATTATGCAGTATCTGTCACTACAGCAACATGACACCAAGATTACAACTTTGTAATGTTCGCGTCATGTTGAAGACAGGTCTATTTTCTATACTCAATACATATTCTGCTATGAAGGAGTAAGGAAATGGGGTTTAAAAAGTCATCACAACAGGTTAGCACACCACGAAGACGATTTGTTCAAGGCTTAATTGCAGGAGGTGTACTTGCTGCTTTTCCGAGTGTATTACATGCTGCATCATCTTTAGTAGCAGGAACAATAACAGGCACTGTGCCCGAACTTAGCGGCGAAGTAATTGATCTGGTTATAGATGAATCGCCGGTTAACTTTACTGGCGTAGTACGTATGGCGACAACTATCAATGGATCTATACCCGCTCCTACCTTGCGCCTCAAAGAAGGCGATGACGTTACTATTAGAGTAACAAATAAGTTATCAGTACCGAGTTCAATTCATTGGCATGGCATTATTTTACCGTATCAAATGGATGGCGTACCAGGTATCAGCTTTAAAGGCATTATGCCGGGCGAAACCTTTGTTTATAAATTTAAACTGCAACAAAGCGGTACATATTGGTATCACTCACATAGTGGCTTTCAAGAAATGACAGGCATGTACGGTGCATTAATTATTGAACCGCGAGAAAACGATATTATTAGTGCAGATAACGAGCATGTTATTCAATTATCTGATTGGACTGATGATGACCCAATGGCGCTGTTCCGTAAATTAAAAGTACAGAGTGATGTATTTAACTTCAATCAACCCACTGTCCCAGAGTTTTTCGATGACGTTTCAAGCAGCAGTATTTCAAATGCTCTACAGCGCCGAAAAATGTGGAATCAGATGCGAATGAATCCTACAGATTTAGCTGATTTATCTGCATCAGCAATGACTTTTTTAATGAACGGTAGTACTCCAATGGCAAACTGGCGTGGATTATTTAAAGTTGGTGAAAAGCTTAGGTTAAGGTTTATTAATGGCTCTAGTAATAGCTTTTTTGACGTGCGTATCCCCGAGTTAAAACTAACGGTTGTACAAGCAGATGGGCAAAACGTTGAACCAGTGACAGTTGATGAATTTAGATTCGGCCCTGGTGAAACCTACGACGTAATTGTTGAGCCTAAAAATGATGCCTATACGATTTTTGCTCAAAGTATGGATCGCTCTGGTTACGCAAAAGGAACTTTATCAAGCTCGCCTAATATTGATGCGCCAGTACCTGCACTTGACCCTGTTGAATGGTTAACGATGACCGATATGATGGGCAATATGACCCACGGCGGTGAGCATTCTGCAATGGCTGGTATGGCAGGCATGTCAGATATGAACTCTAAAGAAATGGATCATAGCGCTATGGGGCACGGTGCAATGGCGATGGATCATAGCAAACATGGTATGTCTGAAAACCCATTAGCGGTTGCCAGCTCTAAAGTGCGTCATGCAAAAACGGAGTATGGAGCTTCAGTTGATATGCGCGTTGATATGCCGAGAACAAATCTTGATGATCCTGGTATTGGTTTACGTAAAAATGGTCGTCGTGTTTTAACACTTGCAGATTTACACTCACTTGAAGGGATCACTAACCAGCAAGAGCCAGAAGCTGAAATTGAGCTGCATTTAACCGGAAACATGGAGCGTTATAGCTGGTCATTTGATGGCTTAGAATTTGGTAAAAGCACGCCAGTGCATATGAAGCATAACCAACGTTTAAGAGTTATTTTACAAAACGATACCATGATGACGCACCCTATGCATTTGCATGGTATGTGGAGCGATTTAGAAAACGAGCAAGGTGATGTGCAAGTGCGACGTCATACGATACCTGTTCAACCCGCACAAAGAATCAGCTTTTTAACCACCCCTCACGATGTAGGTCGCTGGGCTTGGCATTGCCATTTATTATTCCATATGGATGCCGGTATGTTTAGAGAGGTAGTCGTATCATGAAACAATTAAAACTATCTAAATCATTAGGTTTATTAATGTTAACAGGGGCTTCATTAATTAGTTTCCCTTTATTAGCGCAAAGTGAAATGGCACAAATGAATAGCGCTAAGATGCAACCACAAGGAGGAAGTGCACCTAAAGATGCAAGAGACCCCCATGCTTACTCTGCGGGAACAACTTTAACAGAAGGCCCATATGCGCTTGAGGGCAATGAGCGATTAACACTCGCTGATGAGCATCCATTTTACGCATTACTAGGCGATCGTCTTGAATATAACGAGCAAGCAAACGCAGGTGTATTTGACTTACAAGCATGGTACGGCACTACCTTTGATCGATTGGTAATTAAAACCGAGGGTGATTTCAGCGAAGGAAGTATTGAAGAAAACCAAACCGATATTTTATGGGGTCACGCCGTATCAGCATATTGGGATACTCAAGCAGGTGTTCGTCTTGATTACAATAAAGAAGGTGAAAATCGGCAATGGTTGGCTTTTGGCTTACAAGGTTTAGCCCCTTATTGGTTTGAACTTGATATGACAGCATACGTAGGTGAGCGAGGCAATACCGCATTTACGTTAGAGGCAGAGTACGAACTATTACTCACGCAAAAGCTAATTATACAACCGCGAGCCGAAATTACACTTTATGGCAAAAACGATAAACAAAACGAACTTGGAAGTGGCCTATCAAGCAGCGCGATTGGCTTTAGGGTTCGTTATGAATTTACACGCCAGTTTGCGCCCTATATTGGCGTTGAATGGAGCAATAAATTTGGCAATACCGCCGACTATGCCACATCAAGTGGACAAAGTAGCAACAACACCGCATTTGTTGCGGGTATTAAATTTTGGTTTTAATCATTTTAAATAAGAGGTAATTATGAAGTTTTTTAATTCTGCAGTAGCTATTTTAGGTTTAGTACTTACATTTTCCGCATCAGCGCATATATCACTCAAGCAATCAACACCTGCGCAAGAAGCCATGTTAATGAAAAGCCCAGAGCAACTTTCGTTAACTTTTGGTGGTGAAGTAAGGCTAGCAAAAGTCATCATCAAAGATGAAAAAAATAAATCAATAAACTTTGATTTCAAACCAAGCTCTACCCCAAGCACAGACTTTAGTTGGTCATTGCCGAGCTTAGTCCAAGGCACTTACACGGTTAAATGGACAGCACTGGGTGGTGATGGACATAAAATGACCGACACGTTTAGATTTATGGTACACAAAAGTGAATCGCATAAGATGATGCAAGAACAATCTAATACCCACAGCAAACATAATCATTAAGTAGCAACATAATGCAATTAAGTGAATGGTCAGTACTCTTACTATTATTAAAACTAGCAAGCTATATCGCAATTGCAGGGCTTGCGGGCACTTTATTAATGCGCTTTATGTGTGGCAACAGCAATGTTGCAGGGCATCACTTAATTAGCTTTTATCAGTTCTTAAAACGTTGGCAAATTACGTGTGTAGTTACAGGTAGTATTGCTGCACTTTTACAAGTACCAATAGAAGCTGGAGCAATGGCTGAATCAGGCTTTATGGGAATGTTTGACCCCTTTATGCTTGAAATTGTTTGGCAATCAGTCATAGGTGACCAAGCAACGTTTAGAATACCAGCGCTTATTATTGCTCTAATTAGCGCATGTATGTGGAGTGTGGAATCAGATGATAACGTAGCAGGTTATAAAAACGTTGCCGTTATACTAATCATGCTTGGGTTTATCGCTTATAGCTTCACTTTTACTGGGCACAGTGCAAATGAAAATGGGTTAGTGAAAAGTATTTTAACCTTTCACCTTATTGCCATTGCGAGCTGGTTAGGGTCATTGTGGCCGCTTTACAAAAGCTGCACTTTACTACCTACCAGCGAAGTAAAGCGGTTAATGCATTACTTTGGTCAACTCGCTATTGTTATTGTATTTGTACTACTTATTTCGGGCTTAACTCTGCTCCTGCAGTACCTAGAGTCATTTTCTGCATTGTTTACATCAAATTATGGGCAACTAATTTTATTAAAGCTGTTACTCGTCAGCGCGATGCTGTTACTAGGTGCATGGCATAAGCTTTTTTTAGTCCCGCAAATCACTCAACAACACCATATAAGTATATTAAAACGCTCGATCACTGTTGAAATATTAATTGCCCTATTTGTACTTATTACAACAAGTGTATTTACAACACTTGTTGGTCCGCCTATTTAACGATTAATAAAAAAGGAAAATGTATGTTAATTAAATCCTCTAATTTAAAAATTTTATTGCTACTAATTTTTAGCGCTGTTAGTTCTTTTGCTGTGAACGCACACACCCATGAAGAGCACACAAAAAAAGGCTGGGTCTTTGTTAATGTTGATAGCGAAGCTGCAAAGGCAGTTAGCTTATTTCATGCATCCCTAAAACAAGGCGATGCCAAAGGTGCCCGTAAATTACTAGCCGACGATGTCGTCATTTTTGAAGGCGGAATTGTTGAGCGTTCTGCAGATGAATACGCGAACCATCATATGATAGCGGATATGAAATTCTTAAGTGCAGTTGATAGTGAACTGCTAGAGCATCAAGTTCACACAAATGGAGACATAGCTTACTCAATTTCAAGAAGTAAAACTCAAGGAAAGTATAAAGGGAAGATATTAAGTCTACGGGAATGGAATCAATCACATTAAAAAACACCGATAAAGGTTGGAAAATCACTCATATTCACTGGTCTAATTAAGGAGTTAACAATGCGAGTAATCTACATTACCTCAGCGTTTTTTTTATCATTAACTATGTCATTTTCGGCAATGAGTATCGAAAAACAGCATAAAATATCAATAATCTATGAAAATTCAGAAAAACCTGAAATTGAGCTTACCGTTTATAAAAGTAAAAATTGTGGATGTTGTAATAAGTGGATTGCTCATTTGAGTGAAAACAATATTCAAACAAAAGCAATTAACGTTAATGACATGGGGTCGATTAAATCTCAGTATCAAATAAAACCTAATATGCGCTCATGCCATACAGCCGTGTCAGCCGATGGATTTGTATTTGAAGGTCATGTTCCCGTTAAACATATAAAACAGTTTTTATCTGGGCAACACGCTCCGCACATTACAGGCTTAAGTGTACCAGCCATGCCTATTGGCACTCCCGGAATGGAAATGGAGGGTATATTTCACAAATATAATATTGAACTACTCACTGACAACTCAAATGAAGAAACCTACAGATACATAAGTAAATCCAGCGAGCAATTTTAGCCTAACGGCATAATTTTTGATTTAATTGTTAAATACCCATTTTACACAACAGGAAACACTGATTTGTGAGCTTGATAGTGTAAAAATTACTCACATGTAAAAACAAAATACAAAACTTTTAAGGAGCAATACAATGTCACACTATTCAAAATTTTTTTTAATGATAGCAACATCCACAATAACCATGTTTGTATTGATGTATTTGAACACCTACCAACTTAGTCATGTTTATTTTAGTGAAACTCGTACTTATATGGCGCTTTATATGGGAGCCACGATGGCAGTGATAATGCTACTTTTCATGCTCAATATGTATAAAGATAAAAAGAAAAATATAACAGTACTCATTGCTAGTGTTGCCGTATTTGCAGGAAGTTTATTTTTAGTTCGCTCACAAGTGACTGTTGATGATAGCTCATGGATGTCGGCGATGATCCCACATCATTCAATTGCCATACTCACCAGTGACAGGGCAAAAAGCAAAGATAAACGCGTTCAAAAGCTAGCTACAAATATAATTGAAGCCCAAGAGCGAGAAATAAAAGAAATGCAATGGCTCCTAAAAGATATAGAGCAAAACGGCATTGCACAAACCAATTCTCAAGCACAATTAAGAGCTGTTCCAGATTTCAATTCAAATAAATAAATAAACCGCATAACATAAGGAGTAAAGCATGAGTAAATCAGCCCAACTTTTTAGAATGGCAACAGATGAGCATATTTGTCCGTTTGGTTTAAAATCAAAAGACCTACTAGAGCGAGAGGGATATACAGTTGATGATCAGCTTTTAACTTCTCGAGAGCAAACAGATGAATTTAAAAAACAACACAGTGTAGAAACTACACCTCAAGCATTTATTGATAATAAACGTATAGGTGGCTACGACGATTTACGTGATTACTTTAATAAGCCACAAGCAGCCCAAGAAGGTACAACTTACACGCCCGTGATTGCGATTTTTTCGGTTAGTTTTTTGCTTAGTGTGGCATTTAGTTTTGCATCGGATAATAGCTTATTATCAATGCAAACCGCTGAACTGTTTGTAGCCCTAACAATGGCAGTGTTAGCAATACAAAAGCTTCAAGACTTATTTAGCTTTACTAATTCATTTATAACCTATGACTTAGTCGCTATGAAAGTAGTCAGGTACGCTTATGTTTACCCATTTTTAGAAGCATTTGTTGGCATTGGAATGATAGCCGGATTACCAGCCTATATTATTGCCCCTATTTCATTATTCATAGGTGGGGTTGGTGCTGTTTCAGTGATAAAAGCAGTCTATATAGATAAACGAGAGTTAAAATGTGCGTGTGTAGGCGGTGACAGTAACGTACCACTAGGGTTTATCTCTCTAACAGAAAACTTATTTATGATAGCTGCCGGTATTTGGATGTTTGTTAGGTAAATAACAGCTTTAATTTAAAAATATGATGACGAGCTTATTTATAGCACGAACCAGATTCAGTAGTTGAGTCTGGTTCTGCCTGAACTTAAAATGCCATCAATTTGCTCTGGCTTCTCTAAGGTATCTTGAAGTTACAACGAGACTAAAGTTTTTTATCAATTGCATGATTTAAAAAAGCACTAGCCCTCTAATTTTATTAAATAGATCTAATCTAAATTTGATTCCAGAATTCTTTTGGCAATAAATTTTGTGAAATTTTTTCTAGTCCGCTTAGAGCGAATAGCGGTCATTGTGATTGGCTAAATATAATAGTTAATTAGTCAAATTGCTGTTTGCTCACATATACAAGTAAACGTGGTACGAGTAGACATTTACGCGGCTCGCGTACCGTCAAATTGTTACCCCCCTCATTGCCTCCACAAACCGATATAATGAGGTAAATATATCAATTAGAAGAAAAACGATTTTAATTGGCGAGTTTAGTGTACTCCAGTTTTTTATTGATCTTTAAGCTTAGCACGCTACAAAGCAGTGCGGGGATGAGTGATAACCAGCCTGGTATTGAGGCGCTAGTTACATTAAGTTGTTCGAGGCGGAGGGTGGACTATATTTATTTAGTCAAGACGATTGAGGCATCTACTTAATAATTGGCTATAAAAAACATCTTATTCTTTTTTATTGACTTGTAGTGGTCAACTAATTTTGGCCACAGTTTTAGAATCTTGGTATCTAATCTCAGATTCATTTGGTGCTAAACCAGCATTATAATGATGCGGTCTAACATTGTTGTAATATCCATTGATATAATCACTCACACTATATTTAGCATCTTTAAAGTTTTCATATCCAACCTTTGGGATCCACTCTGTCTTAAAACTTCTAAAAAATCGCTCCATTGGCGCATTATCCCAACAATTTCCACGCCTACTCATACTTTGTGTGATTTTATAGCGCCATAAACGTTGGCGATATTTTAAACTTGTATAATGACTACCCTGGTCTGAATGGAACATGAGTCCTGTCGGTTTTCCTCTGCTTTCGTACGCGAGTTCAAGCGCTTTTAGCGTTAAATTAGTATCTGGTGACAACGACATTGCCCAGCCAACCACTTTGCGTGCAAACAAATCAATAACGACGGCTAAATAAGCCCAGCGATTGCCTGTCCAAATATACGTCACATCACCGCACCACACGGTATCTGGCTCAACAACATCAAACTGTCTATCAAGCAGGTTTAGGATCTCAAGGTGTTCATTACCACCACGTTTATATGAATGTTGAGGTACTTGGCAGCTTTCAAGCTTTAATTTAATCATTAGCTTAGCTGCACGATAACGGCTCAATTCAAAATCATTGTTCGTTGCTATTGCTGCGATTGTCCGTGCCCCTGCTGAACCACCACTCATCGCATGTATTGCTTTTACTTCAGCCTCTAACCTTACTTGTTCAAGTGTCGGCGTTGTATCGCGTATGACCCAGTATTTATAGCTGCTGCGATGCACATTGAATACACTACATAGCACACTAATTGGATAACGCTCTCGTTGATTTAATTTCTCAATTAGCGAGAATTGTTCAGGGAGTCGGACATCAAGAGAGCGGTAGCCTTTTTTAATATATCCTTTTCTAATTCAATGCGTTGGATTTGCTTTTTAAGTTCGCGGATTTCAATTTGTTCGGGTGTCATTGGCGAAGCTGATGGTGACTGACCATTACGCTCTTGCTTTAATTGGGTAACCCATTTACTGACGGTTGATTTACCCCCATAGCCTTGGCTGCATCTTCTTGTGTATAACCTTGGTCCACCACAAGCTGAGCCGTTTCTAATTTAATTGCCGCTGAATATGTTGCGCGTTTTGATTTCGTCATTTTTTCACCCAAATTTGTATGCTTAATTAGCATAACATTTCTTTCTTAATGGGTGGCCAAAATCACTGTACCACTACACAATGCCTTAAATGGGCTTTACGCTCTAAAGTTTTGTTAGTGCGTTCTGATTTGAATATTAAGCCATGTTTAGCCTGTTCTTGTTGTGCTGCCCAGCTATCGAATACATGCTTTAACTCTCCAGTAACAGGAAATTTAATCTTTCGGCTGTTCTCTGCTTTTTTAGTTTTACTAGGTGTGAAAATAAGTGTGGTTTGGTCGTTGAATTGATTAAACAGTAAGTTTTCCCATTTTAAAGCGTATATGTCAGATGGGCGCATACCCGTTAAACGTGCAATATGGCAAAAAGGAATAAACCAGTGTGGGTAAGTTAAGTTATCTAAATTAATAAGGTGGCTTTTGCCGTGGGCTATGCTTGAGCGCCTCTGACGTTTTAACTTTTCAGTGTAAAGAGCTAAACCTGTGTTTATTTGCTGTTTAACCTCTTGGCTGAATATATCGCGCTGGTGGCTTAGCTTCTCATTATGCGCCTCTAGCTCATCTTGCTCTTTAATGGTTAAAGCTGGCAAAGTAATGCTTTTAATTGGATTAACTTTAAGAATAGGCTCACTTACACCTTTTAATGGTTGAGCAGCATAATTAAGCATAGCTTTGAACGCGCCAAAATCGCGAACTAAGGTAGAGCGCTTTATGCCTTTAGCCCTGCGTTTGTTATACCACTGTAAAATATCAGCGCTATTTAGCTTATCCATTTCACGGTTAAACAAGTGATCAAAATTATGTTTAATTACTTTTAATGTACCTGCGCCATACCGGTAGTTATCTAATTTATGCGGGGTATAGATTGCCTCAAAAAACTCACCTACTTTTAAATATACATTGGCTGCTTTTAGCTGTTCTTCTTCGCGTTGTGATTGCGCTAAGCCTTCTTTGTATGAAAGCGGATCGATGCCCTCTCTTAATTTAGCCTTCCATGAAATAGCCTCCGCTGCCGCTTGGCTTGGTTTTATGTTCGCGTCTGCTATTGTGGCTGTTCTTCGCTTTCCAAGTAAGTCGGTGTAACGCAATCGCCATGCGCCACCCTGAGAAAGCTTAAGATAGAAAAACCCTGAAATTTTGTCGCATCCTAACTGTTGTCGCGGTTTTGCACTTTTTTTAAATGTCGATAGTTTAGCTTGTGTTATTGAAGTTAAATCTGCAATATTGAACCCGAGCGTGTAGCCAATGTGTAGCCAGTGTAACTTGATTTTTAGAAACTTGCTGAAATCACGAGAAGCTAAAATCAATTATAAACAAGGGTTTAAGATTGAATTTAACTTTAAATACAACAGCTAAAACCGTCATGGGGTGGCAGGGGTCGAGAGTTCAAATCTCTCCATACCGACCAATTAATTCCTTTAAAAATAACAATCTTCGTTAATCTAAACCTAACCATCAGTAAACTTTACTTCCAGCAATTCGATAATACTCTATATCTAGATCCATATTTTTTTGTTATCAACCTTAATACTAATCTGCTTGCACCTCCCCAATATGTATTCTTTTAAAGACCTCTTTGCTCTCATCAAGAACCGCTACCTATTTTAATAAAATAAAGTTAAGCGTATAATTTTCAATCAGATATTAATAATAGGTTTTTAATTAAACTGTATAATTACGTCGGTGCAAAACTAAGTTGAATTTAAGGCTCTGTATTAAGTAACTTAGCATAGCGATGATTTAAGTCATTCAGTAAGGGAAATAAAATGAAAATAGGGATAGATCTCGGTACAACTCATAGCGTAGTGGGAATATGGCAAGATAACGCGGTTAAGTTGATTCCGGATATGGAGGGTAATGTGCTCGTTCCTTCAATTGTTGGCTTGTCAGAAGACAATTATATTCTTGTAGGCCAAGCCGCTAGGGATCGATTAGCAACCCACCCCGCACACACAATTTGTGAATTTAAACGTTTTATGGGCACTGATAAAACCTTTTCATTGGGCGAGCAAGATTATAGCGCAACTGAACTATCAGCCATTTTATTAAAAAGCCTTAAAGAGCAAGCCGAACATTATTTACAAGAGCCTATTACTGAAGCCGTTATTTCGGTACCTGCCTATTTTAACAATAAACAACGCCAAGCAACGCAACAAGCGGCTTTACTTGCAGGCCTTAAAGTTGAGCGATTACTTAATGAACCCACAGCCGCAGCACTCGCTTATGGGCTCGATAATAAAGACTGTGAGCAAACTTACTTAGTACTGGACCTTGGTGGCGGTACATTTGATGTGTCGGTTATTGAGGTATTTAACGACATATTTGAAATACACGCCTCATCGGGTGATAACTACTTAGGCGGTAACGACTTTACGAACGTTATTGAAGAAGATATTTATAAGAAAAACGATTTGTACAAAGGTTTTTTCTCAGATAGTGAACTACGTAATATTTGGTCGTTGTGCGAGCGTTTAAAGTGCCAATTAACTAACGATTCAACAGCCAGCTTTAATTTTGAATATAAAGAAAAAATGTATTCATATACCCTCACTCTGGAAGATTATCGTACATTGTGTAGCGAGTTAATTGAGCGAATTAAGTTTCCTATTAACCGTGCGATGTCTGACGCTGACTTAACACTTGAAGACGTTGATGGACTTATTCTTGTTGGCGGCGCCACGCGTATGCCTATTTTTCAACAGCAAATTAGCCGTGTGTTTTCACGTATACCGCAAACTCAATATAACCCTGACCATGCTATCGCTACTGGTGCTGCAATTCAGGCAGGTATGAGCGCACGTGCTAAAGAATTGAAAGACGTAATAATGACTGATGTTTGCCCATTCACTTTAGGCGTGGAGGTAAACAACAAACATGGTCAGTCTGAGTTTTTGCCTATTATAGAACGTAACGCGACGATTCCTGTAAGCGAAACTCGTTCTGTTTATTCAGCTCACCCTGAACAAGAAAAAGTACTCATTAAAATTTATCAGGGTGAACATTATCTCCCTAAAGATAATGTGTTTTTAGGCGATTTAGAAATAAATCTTGAGCCGTTAAATATAATACAAGAGTTATATTTAACATATACCTACGATCTTAATGGTGTACTTGAGGTTGAAGTAACTAATGTTGCAAGTGACAAAAAATACCGCACTTATGTAGGCGAAAATGAAGAAAGCTTGAGTGAAAGTGAGTTACGTGAACGTTTTTCACGACTTAACGCACTTAAGGTTTTGCCTAAAGACAAACTTGTAAATACTGCATTTAAAGCAAAGTTAGAGCGTTTATTCCAAGAAAATTTAGGCGATAAAAGGCGAGAGATTGGCGAGGCGACTGGTCAATTTATGGAAGTGTTAGAAACACACGATAACCACAAAATAGAGCGTATGATCGAAAATATAAAGCGCTATCTTAGTTATTAAAATTAGCTATTAAAGTTAGTTATTAAAGTTAACTAATAAAAAATAGTTTCAGTTAAAAAATTACATGCATTAAATAAAGAGTGAAGTAATGAACCATTGGAAAATATTAGGCATTGAAGCCACAACAGATAAACGCCTTATTAAACTCGCTTATACAGAGATTCTAAAAAAAACATCGCCAACAGAGTTTCCCGAAGAGTTTAAAGATTTACGAAAAGCATATGAGTTAGCTATTAAAGAGGCTAAACGACCTGCTAAAAATGAAGACACAGCACCCAATCAAGTATTTGAAGATGAGCACGAAAAAAAAGGCGTTGTTGACGAGTCATTTTTTGATGAAGAAGAGCCCTCTCCCGCACCTACAGAAGCTGAAATAGTTAAGCCTCAACCTATCGAGTTAAATTGTGTTCGCTCTATTTCAGAGCTGCAAGCAGCACTCAATGAATTATATTGTAATGTGTTATCTCGCAGCGATGTTGAACAATGGAAGTTATTATTTTCGTCGCCATTATTTTGGGATGTCGATCAAAGTCAGCAAGTCTCATTTACTTTAATTGATTTCTTTTCAGAGAATTACTTTTTATCTGCCACGGTATTTAAATTTTTAGATGAGAGTATGAAAATCTCTAGTGAGTTAGTAACCAATAAAAATAATCACTACCGTGAACTTGCTATTGCACTGCATCATTATATTCAGAGCCTACCACTGCGAATCGATGCCCTATCTAACATTGATCACAATATTAGCTTTGAACAACTGCAGCAGCATCTTCAGTTACGTAACTTAATAGAAGAGCAATGTATATATTCTAAGCTTACAGCTGAGCAGCTAATTACGCTTATGCAGCGAATTAATTTGGTATTTTATAATGACGAGTCACTTTATCTTTATGTTGCTAACTATTTATGGACATTGGGTGCATATACAGAAATTAGTAAGTTACTTGCCTCATTGCCAGAGCCTACAGATGCAAGCATAGATCAGCTGCGAGATTTACAAGCACACGCAGAATTTAAGCTTAAAAACTATGATATAGCACTCACTATTTATCTTGCGCAGCGAGAACTTATGAAAAGTTTTTATGCGATGAATATGACTAAAGAGATTGGTCTGTGTTATTTGCACCTTAAAAATTATGAAAAAGCATATACGTATTTAAACTCTTATTTTTATACTAGCCCTGAGGATATAGACCTTCGCTCTGCTTTGATTATCGCCCGTCGATACTACATAAAAGATCTTAAAAAAAATGAGGAAAGTAACGCTCTTAAAATAGCGACGTTACAATTTGAAAATGGTCGCTACAAAGATGCTTTAATAACGACTCAAACATACCCTCTAATTTTTCACGCTGATTGCAATTATTTACAGGCTTTATGCCTTGCTAAGCTAGAACGCTTAGATGAAGCATTTGACGTTTTTATCGCCTTTATGAATCTACATTTACAAAAACAGATAGATCCTTGGCCACTACTGGTTGATTTATTTATATATTGCCCAGACTCAATTGATTTCAATTTGATAATGGAAACTATCGCAAAAAAAATACAACCATCTCCTAACAAGTTTTATAAAACCCCTCGCGTGCTAGGCTCTGTACAAGAGAATATATACTCACAATTAGAACTCAAAACATTAGATCTTCCAGCGACTGATCATGATGGAAAACCCAATAAACCCAAGGGTTACGCCCTCTATGCTGATTTAGACTATAAACAGCAATATGCTTGGGCAATGCTACATGCGTTAATGGCTAAATTGGCAAACTTCGAAGATAAAGCGATTGTGAAGCAAATAAAACAAGCCGCTATTTATGCGATTAAGCAAGCTATGCCAAAAATCACACACCAACCAAGTTGGAGCTTAAAGTTTCTTCACATAGCTTTTGATATAGATGATTTTGATACCTGTATTAAGCTCGCAAACATCACGATGAGCGAGTTTTCTAATTTACCACAAACCTACTATTACAAAGGGCGATCGCTAGCTGCCTTAGATCAATATGATGCAGCAATACCCATATTAATATTAGCCGCAGATAAATACGGACATCAGAGGCTTGGGATATACTCACTTGAATTTGCAGTGGAGTGTTGTGAAAAGCTCGTTGAACATGGACAGCCAATGCATCCTAATTACAATGATATATGCCAAAAACTGCAAATAACAAAGGAGATTGTAGATGCACAATCAAAGTGAAGTACCTTATGTAATTGCGGATGATGCGACCTTAAGTTCAGAACAAAAATTATGGCTTATTAGCCTCTCAGGGCACCTTTCAATGCAAAATGGTTATTCATTGAATACCTTAAAGCATCACAATAAAAACTACACTGACGAGTCAGTTGCTAACGGTAATTTAAGTATTTTAGATAATGCTTATGGCGTTACAACAAAAGAAGAATTAATTGAAACTTTAAATGTTTTTAATAACACATCAAATAGCCAAGTTTTCATGAGTTGTATGGCTGAACTCACCAGAAATGATTTATTAGCAAGATACTACATTGAGAATAAATCTACTGCCTATCAAAATACGCCTATAGGTATTATGTCGGACTGGGCAGGAATACATAAATTCTCACTGGCTCGTTGTGGTATTAGAGCTTTTGATATTGGCCGCTATGCTTTTTTATGTCGTTGTGGTGTTAGCGTTAATTTTTTAACCGAAGAAGAAGCATGGCATTACCTTAAGCCTATTGGAAAACTGGCACAAACCTTATTTATTAGCTGGCAAGAGTATGCAACTAGTTATGTAGTTGGTCGGTGTATATGGCAAAAGATTACAACTCAAGAAACGTACAGCGAGCCAAACCCTGACTTTAATTTTAGCCATGATTTATTTGAAAAAATAAATGATACGGCTGCTACATTACAAAGTATATTAGCTGATGACGAGCACCCATGGTGCCAACTAGATTGGGAAATGTACTTTTAATTTCAATATTTTGATTTTATAAATACTTACTGAATAACGCATTTTGCAGTGTCGTTATTCAGTAAAGTTAATGTTAGTGCTTGCGCCCTACACCATTTCGTACCATGTCTTGCCCTGTTTGGAATACGTCTTCTGTAATCATGCGTGCTAAAAGTAGCTTTTGATTATCGTCAAACACAGCAACAAAACGGCTGCCATCTTTGTTATTAGTAGCCATGCCAACACCAGCAACACCTTTAAGTCCAAAGCCACCGTTTTCTACATCTATTAAAAAGCTTTCTAGTGCGGCTAAAGTATCAATTACGTCATTTTCATTATTCATTTTAAAACTCTTTTAGTAAGGCTTTTAAATCATTATGGTGGCTATTTTATAGAGAAGAGCCAAAAACTTAAACCCTTGGCTCAGGTTAGTCACTAAATCGACTTTATAACTAACTCTAAATTGCTTAGCGCACAACCAAACTCTTTGGCATTTACGCGATGATACTGTGTGTCACTCGTTGCTGTAAGGCTAATTATAAACTCGTCTTGTTGAGCGACCGCACTTTGCTCTTGGCTTAGGCACATAGCTTGAGTAAGTGAGCGAAGCTTTGAATTTGTTAAAATTGAGCCAAAACGCTGCACAGGCAGTGGAGGTATTTTTATAGCCGGTAACGCTTGCTCTATGGTGCGCTCGCTTAGAGTAAACGTGTTATTGGTAATATCAATTACGCTACTAGCAGGCCAGTACGAATAACGATAGTTATTACTATCTTTTTGAGACTTGCCTTGCTCAGTTAAGTGCACTACACCACTTTTACCTATTACGGTCATTAAACTACCTTCTGGCGATTTAATAACAACCAAAGCTGTATTTTCATCAATACCAAAACCATGTTGAATCTCTGCTTTAGTATTTTTCACTTCGTTTTTATTTAGCGCTGCTGCAAGCCTAAATGTACGGTTTTGTTCGCTAAATTGAGTATCTATAACACCAAAATTAAAGCTAGCAAGTCCACCAGCATTAGCATTAGCGTTAGTTTCACTTTTACGAAGAGCCTCAAGGCTTGTCGTATTTTTAAGCATGCCCGTCACTTTACTTTGGATTGATGCGCCCGCGCCTTCACCTACAATTACTGGGCGAGTTTGCAATGCTTGCGTCCACGGGTATGGGTTATTGTTTTGATCAAATAATACTTTGTGAGTTAATGCTGCATTACCGCTATTAAACATTACACCGGTACTATTTTTAATAAGTGATACAAGTGCATTAGTGCCACCTTTGCATAAAGCGTATTCCACCTTTGTGTACTCTGGATAAATCACTTCACGGTTATACACATTCATTAATGTATTTCTGAGAGCGGGTAATTCATCGCACGAGTTACTCGTTATAGCTTTAGCAAGCGCTGGGGTTAGTGCTAACCATTGAGTGCTTATATTTGATTGTGCTAAAAGACTCTGCGCTACATCTGCCGACTCATAAGGGTCGCGGCTCGATGCCGTAATAGCAAGCATAGTGGGTTTTGCGTTATTAACTTTTAAACTGCCCGACACAAATTGTAAAATATTATTAGTCGCGACCTCAATATTAAAATCGGTATTTACTTGCTCTTTTAATCGCTCACCGTTTTTATTAAGTAGCGGCACTTCTAGCATATCTAATACAAAATTGTATTCTTGCTGAGTCAGGCTTTCTAATTGCTGGTTATTTATATCGCGCCATAGCCAGAGTAAATCAGTTTTTGAGACGCTATTAGACGATTTACTTTGTATGGCTTTAAGTGTTTTTAATACAGCCGTTTTTGCCTCAATGTTATTATTAGGCCAGTGCTGCGTGATGTTTTTTATTTGAGAGTCGTTAACCGTATATAAATTATGTGACTTACCATCTATAGCTGCCTCTTTTTGGCAATTATTAAGCTTTGCGCTTGTACAGGTAGTTAGCTCTGAGCCCACTAAAATTAAAGTTTGGCTTTGCTCTTGGGCCACTGAATTTATTGAAAAAGCAGCACTAAATAATGTAACTACCATACTCAACAATTTTGGTTTTTGATTGCGTAAAAATGCACACATCGTAGTGTAAACTCTAATAAATTTATAAAAATAATGTGTTGTAGTTTAACAGCTAGCCACTTGAGCCTAAATATATTTTTATAAGTGTTAAATAATTCAAGCCTCTGAAAAGCGATAGCGTTAATAATTTATCAAAATAAGTTGTTTAGTTTGCATGCTTGCCTTTATAAATATTTACTAAACAAATTTAAACAGAGCATTTATTGATCAAACTCATTGTTTAAATTACGGTGGTGCATTGTTTTATGTAACTAGGGTGAAATATGGACTTTTCTAATGAAGAGGTAAATTTTTTAGCTGAGTTATTCAAACCAAATACAAAGCAAAGCTCTCCTCGCGATCATATACTGACAATGAAAAGCTCAGTTCCTGCTAGCATAGCGCGCCTTCTCACTCATGCTAATTTAACTTTGCTTGCTGAAGTTGCTAATTACCAACTTTGGTTTCCCTTGCAATTAAAAATTGATGAGTTAGGTGTAATTAACCCCACTTTAAGCGCACCAGAAGTAATTGATACAAAGGGCACTCAACGTAGTTGGCGCTGGAGTGAGCTAAATATTAAAAGCCAAGGTTTTAATATTGAATCGATTTCCAGTACGGGCATATTTTTAAAACCATTAAAAAGTGGAGAGAGCTTAAAAAAATTACAGCACATGAGCTTTACCTTACCCAACAAAGAAAGCATATCGATAGATGTAGAACCCGTTAGGCAAAGTAGCCTAGGGATTGCAGCAAAAATAACTCAGATTCATAGCGGGCAAGAGCAATTACGCGCCTATCTGTTTGAAGAACATAAACGTCAATATGCTAAGCTGTACGAAGATGGACAACTAATAGAGCAGTTAATTTAGTCTCTTTTAAACACTCACATGCACTTCACTTAGCTTTATTTAACCCCCTCTCAATGTTAATCTGTACCGCTATTAATAAATCATAAGGATATGACAATGCCAGGTGCTTTTGCGCACATCACTGCCGTTAATATTGCAACGCAAACCAAATCACTCGCTAAAATGGATATGCCTAAAAAGGCAAAACTTATTTTAAGCCAACGCCAAGCATATCTCGAACTAGGTTGTGTAGCCCCCGATTATCCTTACTTAGCTGTAGCGCAGCCTAGCCAAAATGCATGGGCCGACCTAATGCATTATGAGCACACAGGCGATTTACTTAAAGCAATGATTGAATACTGCAAAACACTTGAAGGTGAAGCATTTGAAAAGTGTTTTGCTTGGTTATGCGGTTATATGGCCCATGTTGCTGCGGATATAACAGTGCATCCGGTTGTTGAATTAAGAGTAGGCCCGTATGAGCAAAACCAAACGGCGCACCGTGCCTGCGAAATGAACCAAGATGCATTTATTTGGCAGCGTTTAAATTTAGGTGAGTTAGGTTATGCTGACCGCGTGCAACAAAATATTGGATCTTGTACTAACATAGACGATAATTTTGATACCGATATTGCAAAAATTTGGCAACATGCTTTATTAACTGTTCACCCAAGCTACGCTGCACAACACGCTCCTAACTTTAATTCATGGCATAACGGTTTTCAGCTTGTGGTAAATAATGTTGAAGAAAGCTATCGATTATTTGCCTGTGCACGCCATGTTGCTGCTGATTTAGGTTTGTTTTATCCTCGCCCAAACGAAGTAGACTCCACTTTTATTGAACAACTAAAAACGCCGCACGAGCCTATGCATTACAACGATATTTTTGACTTTGCCGTTAGCAATATTCAGCACTACATAACCATTATTGCCAATGCCGTATTTTTAGATACTGATTGCAGTGCAATTAAAAATTGGAACCTAGATACAGGCTACGATGAACACGAAACGATGACGGTATGGAGCAAATAAAATGAAACACTTACTTTGTATAAGCCTCATAGTATTACTTAGCGGTTGTTACACTTCAGAAAATAACAATCCAGAAGTGATGGCCGACTTAGCCTCGCAATTAAAAGACATTGCTACAGCCGTTGATGGCACATTAAAATTTAGTGAAACATCCTATTCAACAACTGATGAGTTATTAAAAGCTGCTGTTAATAACGATTTAAGCAAACTTGCACCCTTTGGGGAATACACGCTTATTGTAAACGTACAAGATGATAACGCAGTGCTACTCTTATGTGATGCCAATACTGCTTTAATTGAAGATGCAGGCTGTACTGCTCAATCAGATATACAGCATTGGGGAGCTGAGGCTATTCATCAGTGCGAAATAACCATAAACGCCCAACAGCTCTGTAATTAGGTAGTAAAATACCCGCTATATATTTAAAGTTGAGCCGTCATCTCTTTAGCGTTAAACACTAAGCCATGGCGACTAACATGTTCTGCAAAATTTTCGGCTGGCATTGGTTTAGCAAAGTAAAAGCCCTGAAACTCTTTACACCCCATTTGCGTCATTATTGCTACTTGCTCTTGGGTTTCTACTCCTTCGGCTACACACTTAATATCGAGCTCTTCACACATAACGTGCACCGCTTTAACTAAACTTTTTTGACGCGAAGAGCTCGTTACTTGGCTTATTAATGAGCGATCTAACTTGAGCTTGTTAATAGGGTAATCGGCAAGGCGTGCAATATTAGAATAACCCACCCCAAAATCATCGACCGAAATAGTAAAACCCCACGATTGCAGCGTTTGCATAAGCTTTAGCGAATGCGCTTGGTTTGCCTCAAGAGAAGTTTCAGTCAGTTCTAACTCTATTTGAGGTGGCTTTACGTTAAAGTCGGCAAGGTATTTAACCAGTTTTGACATAAAATCGGTTTGGCTAAAATCAATTAGAGATATATTTATTGCCACCGGCACACTAGGTAAACCCGCCTTAGTCCAATCGGCAATTTGAGCGCACACCTTTTGAATAATCAGATCGGTTAACCTACTGACCATTCTGTATTCTTCGGCAATAGGAATAAATACCACTGGCGACACATTACCCAGTATTGGACTGTTCCAACGCGCTAAGGCTTCAAGCCCTATACATTGACCCGTTGCATCTACTTTAGGTTGATAGTGCACCGACAAATCGCTCTGCAGAAGCGCTTCATCTAATAACATTGAAATTTCGTATTTTTCGATAAAAGCTTGTGATTGCTTTTCGTTATAACCACTAAGGGGCATATTACAATTTGCTAGTTTAAGTGCTTCGCATGCATTGCTAAGTACTGTTGTGCTGTTTTTTCCATGATCAGGATACTTTGCAAAACCAAATAAAAATGATTGCTGACACTTAGTGCCAAATACATTATATGTTTTATCTAATGTATTTTTTATTTGCATTAATAGCTTCTCTTCAAGCTCGTTTTGCGAGTTTGCCCCAATTATAAAAGCAAGCTTTCCCACTCCTATATGAGCACACAAAAGAGGCCCATCTGGCATCGCTTTTAAACGCTTATACGCGTTAATAAGTAATGCTTGAGAGTCGGCTTTAGTGAGCTTCAAATTTAAGTATTCACTATTTGCACTTTGCGCAACAACGATATAAAAACCTTTTTGGTATTTGCTTGTTAATCTGTCGCATTGCAGCTCAAACCATTCTCTATTAGGTAGTTTTGTTTGCGAGTCTCTAAAGCGTAAACGTTTATTTTCTTGTTCCATCATCGATAAATTTTGTTTAATGAGCTGCTCTTGCGTGCAATCGTAAAAGTCGTATACACGGTAGTTTGTACTCATTGTTATTTGCTGATAACTGGCTTTAAAATAACTTTTTTTGTACTTCACAATTTTATTTTGAGCATTAGAGTCGTCAAAAACTAAGGCCGGAAATAAATGAGAAAGATTAACGCTCCTTTCTTTTAATTCTTTTTTTATGCCAAACATATCAATAGCATGTTGATTAAAATCAGTAATGACAAGATTTTCGTCAACAATAATTTTGGCTTTATTTGATTCGGTGAACAGGCTTCGATAAAGCTCATTTTTATCTTTAAGGTGTGTATTAGCGCTTATCATTGTTTTGTTTAAACGCTTAGCAGCCACAATTGTGCGCGCCACAGCAAGGGGAATACAAATGTTAAAAAATAAAAATATAAGTCCTGTAATGTATAAGTCAGCATCGGGAAGTTGTTGAGCTATGCCGGTTAAACCCGAGACATCAACGTTATTGATGATCATATAAAAAGGCGCAATATTTAATACGCCATAAGCAAGAGCTGTTCTATAACCAAGTAGCATAAGTGCTATTATCGGGCAAGAATACATATACATAGAGCCCACTTTAGCAAGCTCTAAGTCTGTTAAAAATAAGTTCATTGACACGCTAGCAGCTACAATGGCTATTAAAAGTGCATGAGCGCTAAAGTGATAAAAACGCTTACTTGCTATAAGTAAACCACATGCAGTAGCAAGAAAGCTGCTTGTTAATACAACAATATAAATTAAGTTAAATTCAATAGCGCTTGTGTACGTGTGGCACGCCACAGCAAAACATAACACCATTACTAAAGATAGAATAATGCGCAGTGCACTTATTCGCCAATTAGCAACCTGACCAGGGGCTGAATAATGGTCATTTAATAAAAAGAATCTATTGAAAAAATGCATAATAAACAACAGTTAAAGCTCATTCTTCTATTAGACATTGATAGCTTGTTAAAATCAATCAAATGAATATAATTTCTATTTACATTGTTCTATAAAATAGACAGGTGTAAACCTACTTGTAAGCCGTTAAGCATTTATTTTTCGAGTGTTTTTACAGTTATCTTCTTTAAGAGCGAAACCACTGCATCCTAAAAATTCACCGTGCTTAGATTTGCGTTTACGCATTTCGCGACCACACTTTTCACAAATTGGGTGCTGCGTTTTACACTGTGCATTCACACATTGTGAGTGCGTGCTTTTATCAACCGATGGGCCACTACAGCTTTTACACACTCGTAATTTAGTTTCGCAAATTTGCGTATTAGTACAACTATAATAATCACCATATTGACCCGTTTTTGGCACAATTAAACCGTCGCTGCACGTACTACACTCTCTTTGCTTTAGTTGCGACTTATTAAATAACGTTGAAGCGATTTGAATGGGATAATTGTCATTTACTAATTCTTTTACAAACGCTGAGCATGCATAAGGGTCTGCAATTAAATACGCTTTATGTTTAGCGCGTGTAATACCTACATAAAGCAAACGCCTTTCCTCTGAGTGAGTGAATTCATCTTGCTCTGGTAATAGCGCCTCCACCAGCACATTATTTTGGTTATCGCTAGGAAACCCTAATTTACCTTGTTCAAAACCAATAATAATACAGTAATCGGCTTCAAGCCCTTTGGCACTGTGCAATGTCCAAAAATAAAGAGTGTTTGTATGCTTTTTATCTTTTAAATGCTGCTGCACGCTATTTAACATGTATCTATATCGACTAAGTATGGCAATGCTCGCTGATGCATCATTTTTTTGAATCGTGCTTATAGTCTGCTGTACTTTTATTTCTATCGATTTAGTGCCTTGGTATAAATCGTCTAATAAAATAACTTGTGGTGTGGTTACTTGTGTATGTGTGCTGATCTGCTTTTTATATTGCTCAGGGTTTTGCATTACAAAGCGCCCAGCTACATCGCTAATGCTATTATTATATCTGAATGTTTTTTGCAGCATAGTGAGAGAGTGGCTACCCACTAACTCATTAAAGCGCGTAGTAAGCGCTAAATTACCACCCGAGAACCGATAAATTGCTTGCCAGTCGTCACCAACAGCAGTAAAGCGTATTCCTTTGCCATGTTTTAATATGGCACTTAAAAAAGCCATACGCGCGCTTGATATATCTTGAAACTCATCAACTAAAATGTGGCTCCACGGAATATTAAAATCTCCGCTTACTATCGCCTTTGTTGCTTGAATAATCATATCGTCAAAATCAATAGCACTTTGCGCGTTTAATTCATTTATATAAGCATCATGAATTTGCACTAACAAGTTTGCATATTGCTGGTAATTTTTAATACCACTTTGCTTAATGCGCTGCGCTATTTGCTTATTACTTAATTGCTCTACCCGAATAACTTGTAAACATTTTATGTATTTATCAATGCCTTGCTGTAACTGCCCTGAGTTATTTAATGTATGAAATATTTCATCGTTACTTAAAGGTGTTAATTCAACATTATGCTGCTTTAATTGCTTTGCGAGGGTTTGCTCTAGCTTTCCTTCTACCCAATTGTAATGAAAGGTTTCGAGTAACGTGGTGTCATTTTGTTTATGCAGTTTGCGCTTAAATGCAATTTGCTCGTTATAGTTTTTTTTATTTATATCGGCACGCGTATTCCCTTGCCTATCAATGCCAAAGTGCTCTAAGTAAATATCATATTGAGGTATATAAAAATCAGGCTTATATTGCCCACTTAGCTCTGCGCCTTGGCTAAAGTGATAATTCACCTCATAACTATGCGGTACGCAATTCAAATGTAGCCAGTTTGAAATTAACACCTCCTGATAACTTTTTACTTTATGACCCGCAAGGCTACGGTATTCGTTATCGCGTACGTACCGCTCGTACTGTGCATTATCTTTAAAGCTAAATATATCAATCGGCTCATGGAGTAAATCTAAAAATGCTTTTAAAAACTGTGGTTCGGTTTGTATTTTTTTACTTACCCACCCAGTTAACCAACTATTTAATTGAACTGGGTCAGTTGCAAATTTTGATAATTCGATTGGCTTTTTAGCACTTTGTAGTAATTTAAGCCCAAGCGCATGAAACGTTAAAATAGTGGGTGCTTTGGTATGCAATTTTGCATGCGTGGCGCGTTTAATAAAGCGCTCTTTAAGCTCATTTGCTGCTGTTTTATTATAGGCCAGCACCAAAATTTGCTCAGGCTTGGCAATATTGCATGCTATTAAATTTAAAGACTTTGCTACCATCACAGATGTTTTACCTGTGCCTGCTGCCGCTAATACTAAATTTTTATCGTTATCGCGTATTACCGCTAAGCGCTGCTCGGTTGTTAATGGATTTGACTCTACTTGATTAAAAAAGTCATTTTTAAGAGTTATTTGTTTTTTTTCATATTTATGGCGCAACTGTGCAATTGCATCGTGAGTATTGGGTGTGGTGCTTAGTATATTTAAAAATTTAATACTACTTGGCGATAAGTGTTGTTGCCACACACTTGTACTTTTAGCGTACTGCTTGGTAAGCAAAAACACATCATTCTTAAGTGTTTTTATGGAACTATCACGTAAAAACTCATCTAAAGCATAGCGCTTGAGCGAAATCTTTGCGTTATTTACCTTTTGCTCAAGCAGGGCTGAAAACCGCGTGTTAAGGGCTGTGTTTAAAGTGTTCGCTTGTGCTTTGTTTAAAAAACTAATTGATGTATTGCTACTGTCGCACAAATTAATTTTGGCGCTAAATAAACGGTTTTTAAGTATTGAGTAATTATAAAAGTCCTTAATTAAAAATGTCCGCGCGGGAGCACTTCTAAAATGAACAACAAGATGCTCTTGCTCAATAGTTACGTGTTTAATACGGGTAAAAAAACGGCCTAGCCAACTTGGGGTAGCAATATACTGCGCCATAATACTCAATATGAAGATATGCTTTACCTGATTGTAACATACTCTTTTATAATACATTTAGCGCTAATTCGATGCTTACTTAGCAAACAATTTAATTAGTAAGTTAGTTTTTAAAACTTAGCGCTTAATAATTTATTTACAACCGTTAACAAATTTAAACATTTACAGATAGCGTGTTGTGTAACAATGCACACATACAAACTTATACTTCATATAATTGTTAGGTATATCCCCTATTAAACAATTATTTACAGCCTAATTTAGTGGTTTAAAGGAGCTAACATGCTTAAAAAATGCATTACCACAACGGCTTTAATTTTAGCTCTATGCGCTTGCACGTCAGAAACAGAGTCGGATTTAGTAAAAACAAAAGGTATTTGGGCAGGTTTTGAACTGGTTTCTGACGGTAACCGCACGCGTGTTAACGCAGAACTAAATGCAGGCGACGCTAATGGCTCTAACATTGTTTTAAGCGATAGCGACTCATTACAAGCTGTTGTTAATAGCACCGCTATTGTACTTACAAAAGATACCGACTTTTTAGACGTTGATTACCAAGCATATATAAATGCCACTGACGACGACCAACAGTTTGATATAAAATTTAAACGGGACGATGGCATAAATGCTAATTCGAGCGTTGAGTTGCCTTTAAATTTTATTATTTTAACCCCAAGTAACGATCAAAATTTTGATATTAATAGTCCCCTTACAGTCCAGTTAGATGGCACTGATCCTAATAGTACTAGCCAAGTAGAACTGAGCAGTAGCTGTACTAACAATAATAATGAAACACTTTTACAATCAACACTTTTTGCGCTTAACACTTCTTACCTTGAAATAGATTTGCAAAGTTTGCAAATGTTTAGCAGCTCGCAAGTAGATCAAAGTAAAACGTGTGATTTAACGATTAGTGTAAAACGCGATCGATTCGGTAGTATTTCGGGTGAATACGCAAACCAAAGTTATATTAAATCCCAGCAATCGCGCGCTATAAAAAATATGACATTAACGTTTTAATTTGCACGCTAATTTACTCAGCGTTAAGCTACACCTTTATTAAGTAACTCTACCAATTGTAATTACCCTCCTTATTTATAGGGGAGTTAATAAAAATTGATATAAAGGTTTATTATGACTAACAGCACATACCCCATTGGCACACCTGGCAAAAAATGGAATAACAACGATAAAGCCCTGTGGTTAGCACGCCAAAACATTAAACGCAGTTACCAAAACGAAGTCGTAACGCTAATTAATGACCTTAAAAACACCTTGGATATAGAGCAATACGGCGAGCTTAATTACGCCGCTGGCACTTACCCATTATATGTATTAAAAACGCCTAACTTTAATACTAATAAACCAACTGTTTTAATCACCGGTGGTGTGCATGGCTACGAGACCAGTGGCGTACATGGCGCACTTAGGTTTGCTAAAACATCGGCTATGCAACACTCAGAGCAGTTTAATATTATTGTTGCGCCCTGCATTAGCCCTTGGGGGTATGAAACAATAAACCGTTGGAACCCAGATGCTATTGATCCTAACCGCTCATTTTATGAGGGCAGCCCAGCTCAAGAGTCAGCAGCTATTATGACGTTTGTAAAATCATTAGGTACTGACTTAATCGCTCATATTGATTTACACGAAACAACAGATAGCGATAACAGTGAATTTAGACCCGCACTCGCTGCGCGTGAAGGCACTACAAATACTAACTGGAACATACCTGACGGGTTTTATTTAGTTGCAGATACCAAAAAGCCTGATCCGGAGTTTCAAAAGACCATTATAGAAAGCGTTGCAAAGGTAACCCATATTGCACCGAGCGATGAAAATAACCAACTAATCGGCGTACCTCAAGAGCAATTTGGTGTAATTAACTATGCAGCTCGAGAGCTAGGTTTATGTATGGGCTTTACTGATGCACCCTATGTAACCACTACCGAAGTGTACCCAGATAGCCCAACTGCCACCGATGAAGAATGTATTTTGGCACAAGTCGCGGTTATAACTAGCGCGCTAAATTACATTACAACCTCTACAAAAGATTAACCACTATTAAAGAGCGGGTACTCATTAAATTAAGTACCCGCCCGACAAAGAAACAATCTGATAACAAAAAACAACCCAAAAGAACTGGTTTTATTGAATTTAAAGGTATAAGGTTAGCCTTCCCTCAAATTCAAGGAGTATACATTGGGGTTTAAAAACAAATATGGACAGGTAAGCCTTTACACTGAAAATAACGTTGTTATCGCTCACTTTGCGGGATACATCACCTCAGGGCTTCTTCGTGCGTTTAAAATTGAACTATGCGAAAAAATAAAATCACTCAACAATCAGCCTTGGGCCTATATTAGTGATTCTTTTGATGTTTTAGCTGCAACGCCTGAGGCAGAAAAAGAGATGATAGATATTAGCCATTTAATGAAAGCAAATAACTGCCTGAGTAGTGCGTTTGTACTCACTTCAGCTATCGCTATAAATCAAATGAAACGCATTTTAGAGTGCGCAAAAAGAAACGTTAATTTTAGTGAGTGCCTATTTACAGATTTAGATAGCGCTAAACAGTTTATTTCTCACAACTTAAAAAGTAAGCAAGGCCAACTGATATAAAAATTGTTGATCTTGCTTTATCAATCTTAGTTTTTGTAAAACTGACTGTCTTTGGTTATCGTAATGCTGGCGTTTTCTTGCGCTGTTACAACAAATTGTAACTTACTCACTTTACGTTCAATATCGTAACCATCGGCTGTTACAGTAACGGGAACTCTTTTCATCGCACCCGGTTGTACAAGCGTAGATTTCGGACTTGAGAGCGTTGCCTCTGGTAAACCCTCTATGGCAATACTGTAATGCAGTGCTTGCTGCGTTTTATTAATAATAGTAAGTGTGTAAGGGTTTTCTACTAAGCCCTCGTAGTTCACTCTATAAAGCGCATTCCTATCGCGTAGTACTGAGGCTTCTATTGGTGTACGTTGCAGCATCCATGCAAACATAGATATTATTAACAAAGCCGTTAATGCGCCATATCCTACTAGCTTTAACCTAAATGGATTGGTTTTTTTACCTTCCATTTGTTTCTCACTGGCGTATTTAATCAAGCCTTTCTCGTAACCAAATTTCTCCATGGTATCGTCGCAGGCATCAATACATAAGCCACAATTTATACATTCATATTGCAATCCATTTCGAATATCTATTCCTGCAGGGCATACCTCTACACACAAGTTACAGTCTACACAGTCACCTAAGTTAAGCTCTTTGGGGTCAGCTTTGCGTTTACGTGGTCCTCGGCTTTCACCTCGCTCGTTATCATATGTAACAAGCAACGTATCTTTATCAAACATAACAGCTTGAAAACGAGAATAAGGGCAAGCAATTGTGCACATTTTTTCGCGTAAAAACCCTGCATTGCCATAAGTGCAAAAAGCGAATAAAAACACCCAAAAGCTCGTAATACCTGACCATTCAAACGTGATCATTTCCATATACAAACTTTTAGCCGGAATAAAATACGCCATAAACGAGGTGGCAGTTAAAACTGAAATAACAATCCACGCACTGTGCTTAGTTATTTTTTTTCGCCAAGTGCTTAGCGTCCACTGTGATTTATCTAATTTAATTCGCTGATTTCGAGTGCCTTCTATGCGTTGCTCTACCCACGAAAACATGAGCATCCATATTGTTTGCGGGCACGTATATCCACACCAAACCCGACCAAGCCAGTTAGTTATAAAAAATAATGCAAAAGCCCCCACCATAAACAGCAGGGCTAAAATCATAAAATCTTGAGGAAGGAGTGTTAAACCAAAAATAGTAAAGGTTTGCGTTGCCACATCAAGCAGCACAGCTTGTTGACCGTTATATTGAATCCACGGTATTGCAATAAAAGTTAGCATTAACAGCCAACCTAAATTACGGCGTATGCGCTGAAAAAATCCTTTTTGCTCGCGGATATAAATTGGCCCTTCGGTGTTATAGGGCTTAATGATCATGTCTTCTTCTTTTATATCAAACTTCATAGTACTTGCTTCATAATGACGGGTATTAAGCAAGTATTTGCAACTTTCAGACCAAGCTGAAACTTTAATTACTTAATTGATATTAAAGAAATTATTTTAAAAAACAAAAACCGAGCTCGCGATATAAAGCGCATATCGCGATATATCACGATTTTTTAGTGATTCCCAACTTTCGCATTTTTGAGCGTAGTGTACTCTCAGGTAAGCCCAACTTAACTGCCGCCCCTTTATCGCCCGATATTTGCCAGTGCGATAACGCAAGAACAGAAGTTATATGCTGTTTTTGCGCTTCATCAAGCGTAAGTGAAGGGTTAATAACTACTTCGCCACCCGCTTGCAAAGGTTGGCTTAGCTGAAGCACAGCCTGATTAGATAAAATAGCTTCGCGTTCAAGTACATTTTGCAGCTCTCTAATATTGCCTGGCCAATCATAGGCTTGCAGTTGTGTAATTGCTTTTTTACTTAGCCCCTTTAAATGTTTACCCAATCGTTTATTTAGCTGCGCAATCAAATTAGCGCACAAATAAGGAATGTCTTCTTTTCGATCTTTAAGGGACGGGACTTTAATAGGAAATACATTGAGCCGATAATACAAATCAATTCTAAACGTGCCTTTTTGTACCATTTCCCACAGGTCGCGATTAGTCGCTGCAATTACTCTAATATTTACTTTTAGCGTATTGCTGCCACCTACACGTTCAAACTCTTGTTCTTGCAGGACTCTAAGTAGTTTACTTTGCGCCTCAAGTGGAAGCTCTGCTATTTCATCTAAAAACAAGGTGCCTTTATCAGCAAGTTCAAAACGCCCTTTACGGCGTTCATTGGCACCTGTAAATGCGCCTTTTTCATGGCCAAAAAGTTCCGATTCTAGCAAACTTGGGGTAAATGCGGCGCAATTTACTTTTATAAAGGCTTGTTCGCTACGCTTGCTTAGTCGATACAAATTACGGGCTACTAATTCTTTACCCGTGCCATTTTCGCCAAGTATAAGAACTGTGCTGTCGGTTTCACTTACCAATTTTATTTGATCTAACATGGTTTGAAATATATGACTTTGTCCAACTAGCCCTGAGTCTTGCCAATCTTCGTTAAGTTCTGCAATTAAGTAGTTGTTTTCATCTTTTAGCTGCTCACTTAAATGCTTTACTTGCTCAAGTGCCTCTTGCAGTGCATTTTGTGTTTGCTGTTGCAGTGATATATCGCGAAATACCGCTACAGCACCAATTAACTCATCATTTTGATAAACCGGTGTTGAGGTGTATTCCACTGCAAATGAGCTACCGTCTTTACGCCAAAAAACTTCATTTTTAACTTCACGACGTTTGCCGTCAAACATGGTGCAATATATTTGGCATTCATCAGCGGGATAAGGTGTGCCATCAGTATGAGTATGGTGATGATATTGGTGTATTTTTTTACCTAATAACTCGTCTGCTCGCCAACCTGTCATGCGCTCAGCGGCAGGATTAACAAACACCGCATTACCCGACAGGTCAAAACCGTATATGCCCTCACCTACTGCGTTTAGTAATAATTTAGGATCGTTTAAAAATTGTTTTATCATAAATGCACCTCGCGAAATATCGCGAGCATTATGACAATTTTACACACTAAGTGCACTCATTACTTAAAATGCACTCACGTGCCCATTAAAACGCTATAAATAGTGCTGAAATAGCGTTTTCACATCTATTTTTGCACCTAGCCTTGCGGCTATTAAATAAAGCCCTGCAAGTTTTCGGTGAATAAATAGGGCATCAACGGGCGGTGTGTGCCATTGCTGAGATTGCGAACTAAGGGCAAGCCCTGCATTTTTAATTTTGAGCGCCAGTTCGCTGTTTTTAAAATCAAATTCCCCTTCTGCTCTTAGTGGCTCGCACGCCATTAAGAATAAATCAATGACGTTGTTTTTATACTCATCAACTAAGTCATTTTTAAAATAACCAATATGTGAAGCCGCTTTAAGTACACCTTCTCTGTTGTTTTCACTACCCGCTTTAAATAAAGCTAAATACGCTAAGCTAAGCTCTGTTGATATTTCTCGCGTTGCGCCAAAATCAAATAAAACAATTTTTTGTGTATCAAGCTGATAATGAAAGTTGGCAAAGTTAGGGTCGGTTTGAATTAATTTAAATTCAAACATTTCTTTAAAAAACAAATCAATAAGTTGCTCTGCAACAAAGCTTTTTTGACTATCAGGTAGCTCTGTAATGCTCTCAATGGGCTTTGCTTTTATATATTCCATAGTAAGTACTTGTTGTGTGCTGTGCTCTGGATATATGTTAGGCACTTTAAAGTGGGGATTAGTTGCTAGTTCATTTTTATAACGTATTAAATACTGAGCCTCCCGCTTATAATCAGCCTCGGCTAATAACTGCGCTTTAGCCTCACTAATAAGTGGTTTAATATTAAGATCTTTTGGCAATAATCGAGAAATCGTTAATAAAGAAATAACGTTATCGACATCACTTACTACACTTTTTGCAATACCAGGATATTGAATTTTAACAGCCAGTTGCTCACCATTCTCCTTGTAAGCTAAATGAACTTGCCCTATAGAAGCCGCTGCAAAAGGTCTTAATTCAATATGAGAAAAACGCGCTAGCCACTCATCTCCCCATTGCTCTTTTAACACTTCAACAAGCTGCTTATGAGGCATTGAATTCGCGTCTGAGCGCAGTAAAGCAAGTAACTGAGCCAATTCAGGACTAAGTAAATCACCGGCATCCATTGAAAGCAATTGCCCCAACTTCATTGCAGCGCCACGTAAATGAGATAGCTGTATAGCTAGTTTTTCAATGTTTTTAGGTTGTAGCAGTAAGTTTTTATTGTCCCAACCTTTACCTGTTAGCGCGCTCTTAGCGCCATCAACTAACATGTTGGTAGCAACACCTGTGGCAAGTGAGCCTAATTTTGCAAAGCGAGAAAGCCTAGAAGTGGGAACAGTACGAGGAGCCGCCATAATATTAAAACCTAATTAGCCTGAAAGTCAGGCTAATTAATACGTATATTATAAGTAGGTAGATCTACTTATAGACGAGGTACTAGCTTAATTGCACCTTCAACCACTTTCATATCAAGTGGAAGTTTACTAAGTAGCATCATTTTAGGGTCATCCATATTTAGAGTATAAACAGGGTTAACCGCTAAAAAAGCATTAATAACATCCATTGCTTGGCTATCAAGTGCACCTAAATTACCTTTAAAACCACCGGCATCAACACTCGAATCAAGTAATTTAATATTACGTAAAAACACCGCTTTTTTCTCACTGTCGTAGAATGGGCTGCCTTCAATTTGTAGCTTTAAACGCACTGGGTATTTAAGTGCGAATGCATTAATTTCAGCGCTCGAATCGGCACCAAGCACAACAACATCGCGGTTATCAGGTCCAATATTTACACTTAAGTCGTTTACATCAAACTGAACCGGTAAACCCATTAAGCTTACTTTTTCACTTAACTTTGGTAATTGCTTACCCAGTACAGACTCAACCTCAGAGTTAGTAAATGAATATACTGATATGCCTTGCGTGGTATTACAGGCGGTTAAAAATAACGCTGCAATAATAACTAAAATTCTCATGAGAACCCTTTTGTTTATAAATTAGTGGTACATAAAAAAGCCGCTATTAAAGCGGCTTATTAAAATAGTAACCAGCATATATTACACTGGTTCTAGGGCGTGTTGACCTTTGTGGATTGAAATTTGTTCAATCTAGGGTCGATTTAATCGCGGCGTGAGGTTTGTAACCTAGCGGGCTAAGTCAAAACCGAGCAACAAAGAGTTAATCGTCCCTAGAAAGAACCCAAAGGGCAGCGCATGTTTGGCATTTATGCTGCGTTATCGCCTATTTATGGGGAATAACCACACTACATAGACTCTGCCTTGCCTAAATACCAAACAGTCTGCTGCAAATTCAACCACGAAAGGTCAACACGCCCTAGTGTATTAAGCTGCAAGTGTCGCTTTAAGTCGCGTTAGTGTGTCAGGTTCAACTGAACCGTCACTGAGCGCTAATAACTGTTTTAAATAATAGTTTATATCAGCATGATCGCCACGATGTTTGTCATCTAGCATGGCTACTTGTTCTGCCATTCTAAGTGACTTATCGGTTGAACTTACGTTCGCTAGTATTTCCATGCGAGTAATAAGTTGCTCTTTACTTAATATTGTTTTAAGCGGTGCTTGATACTGACTTGGTAACGTTTCATTGTTTTCAAGTGCTGTAATTAACGCATCTAGATTAGCTTGCTCTGATTTACTTATAAGCAATGCAAGCTTATCTTCAATAGCAGCTAATAGTTTAGTAACCTTTGGCACAAGCGATCTAAATTGCGAGTACCCTTTCACTTTTGTTTCTAGGTCGTGCAACTGTGCTCTTTGATTTACATCGCTAAGTGCTGCTTCAAGCTCAGCGAGTTCTGCAACTGCTTGTTTATCTGACTCATTTTGGTCAAGTTTTTGCTGCTCAAACTCACTACTACGTTTAGTAAATGTTTCATCGTTAAATTGACGAAATTTTTGCCATAACGCATTTTCAGCTTTTAAACCTGCAAAACCAATTGTTTGCCATTGCTGCTGCATTTGCTTCAACTCTTGGCATGCAGCGGCTAAATCATCGCTTTGTGATAATTGCTGCGCTTTTTCTACTAACTCATTTTTAAGTGCAGCATTACTTTTATGAAATGCGTTTAATAAAGCCAGTACTTGTTGTTGCTCGCTTTTATAACGTTCGTTTAGTGTACGGTATGTTTTAGGGTCAACTTTACCCACACTGCGCCACGCTTTGTTTAAACGATTGTATTGGCTTTCATATTGCTTCCAATCAAAGTGATCCTCAGCCGTAGGTTGTAAATGAAGCGCGTGCATGTCGCTAATAATACTTTCGCGTTGTGCTTTTGATGCTTCGCGTTGTACTTCTTGCTCTGCAAAGTAACTACGACAAGGTGCAAATAGCAACTCGATTTTTTCATCAAACTGTACGCCTTGTTGCTTTTCTTCGTCTGTATCTAAACGACCTAACTCATTCCAACGCTTGCGTAGCACTTTTACTTGCTCTGCGCGTTGTTGTGGGTCAGTACACTCTTCACTTACTAATGCACTTACTTCTTCTAATAAAGCTTCACGCTTTGGTGCTGCTGCGTATTTTTGCCAATCTTTTGCATCTGCAAGTTGCGCTTCAAGCTCCGCTTTTATATTTATAAGCGGCTGTTGATATTGCTCAGTGAGTGTATTAAATAACTCTTCAAACCCTTTAAACACGCCAAAGGCAACATTAAAACGGCCTTCCTCAATTAGGCGTTTAACATCACGAGCTTTGCGTTTTGCTTGGCTTTGGTTTTTTTCAAGTGGCTTAACTAGCTCATTCATTGGTGATAAAAATTGCTTTTTATGCGCATTTAACTGCGTTTTAAAGGTACTTTGCAGTGCACCATCTAAAATATTTAAATGACTACGCGCTGCTTTAAAACCATTATTAAATTCAGTTAGAGTTGCATCGTATTGTGCTAAATCTTCTGCTGGCTTAATTTCGCATAATGCTGCAAAAGCGAGTTTGTACTCTTTAATAGCAATTGTTAGCTCAGGTAACTTAGCAACTTGAGTAAATAGTTTTTCTAACTTGCTTACAGCCAGTTTAGATTGTGCATTATTAGCTAATTCTGTTTCGCTAATAGCTTGCTTAGCTTGCGCTACTTTTGCATCAAGCCAATCTTGTTGAATTTGCTCTGGTGTTTCAAGGCCTAGCTGTAAGGCGTTTTCAATTTCTTCAGTTAAAGCTTCAAGCGTTGCAAGTGCTAGCAATTGGCGCTGCTGTAGCGCTAATTTCTGCTGCTCTTTATCATGTACCGCCTTTAGCTGTTCAATGTGTGCATCTAACTTAGTTGTGATTGAAATATATTTTTCGTCAAGAAGCTTAACGCGTTCATCACTCAGCCATTTTAGCTCAAGTGCTTGCCACTGGACCATTAATTCGCCGGCTTGTGGATTTACAACACCAAAATCTGTTTTTTCGCGTAAGGCATTTAACTTAGCTAAAATAACACGTGTTGCACTTTCAACCTGCAGTGGCATTTCAATTGCTAAACGCTCATTTTCAATATGCGTTTCAAGTGCTGCTTTTGCACCACCCTTTGCATGCTTTACTAATGGCTTAATTAATTGATGGGTAATAACAAGTTCAACTAATTGAGCTTGTAGCTCTTCGCTACCTTCTTTAAATGCTTTTTCTACTAGTTTTGGATTTGCTAAACGTTTCAATAACTTAACGCGTACTTGCAGTTCTTTCTCTGCAAATGCTAACTTTTCGAGTGTTTTAACGGGTGCAAAACGCTCTATGTATTCACTTTTAATTTGCGGTGTTAGTGCACTTTCGCTATTTAAAACAGCATTAGATATTTGTAGTTCTGCAATATCTTTTAATGCTTGATCTTGTTTATACGCTTTCCACCAAAGTGGTAAATCGTTTACTTTTTGCAACGCTTTGCGGCGTATTTCAGCTGAGCTGTCTTCAAGTGCTAACGTATTTAATATGGTTGCATCACGTTCAATATCTAATTTTTCGATAGCATCAAGACGAACTTGTTGCTTAGGGTGTTTCCATTTCGGTGTAAAAAGGTGCTTAAAGATCATGTTCACTAAACCTAGCTATTTCGTTGTCTGATTTAAATTCTTTTTGTAGTTGAGCTTTTGTCTTTTGGATCATTTCACCATTAGCACCAATCGTAAATTGCTCGTTTGATTGAGCCACTTTTGCTTGATACAACATAACCAACTGCACTGTTTGTTGCTTTTGCTCGTCTGATAAAACAGTTCCGTCTGGCCATTTGCCAGTAGACGCACCGTATTGCAAGCGTTCGAATAATTCGGGAGTAATATTTTGTACAAGATTGTCGATATTCATGTCATTTTTTCTTTTTTAGAGTCACTAAAACAATACGGTTAATAAGATACCAAATACACCCTACGCCAATTGCCGCAGTATAAGCATACCACTGAAGCGTTTTTTCTTGCGGTTGTAAAAAGTACAAACAGAAAAAACCACCTAAAAATAAGATAAGCGCTAAAAAGGAGTGATTTATAAACATCTGCTTTTTTTTAATTCGCTGTTCGCGCTGAAGTTGTAAAACTTGCTCGTCGTTTAGCTCTGCAATATTGCTTTCGCAATGCGGACATTGCTTATGTTTATCTGAAATTGATTTTGCACATTTTGGGCAACGAATGATCGCCATACTTCTCTCCATACTACGCATAAAAAAAGCGCCTTTCGGCGCCTTTATTGTACTTGTTTTATTTCTCGTTGTCTTTTTTGAATTCAAACCAATAACTGATTTAGAGACGATAATCTAACAAGTTACTCATTAAGTTTAGTTACTCAGTGTCTTTTGACTGTTTCCCTAAACGTTTTTCCCAGAAAGTGGCATTTTTAATACCTAGTTTGACAGGGTCAAATGTGATTTTTCCACCTTTTTTCTTCTGATCTTCGTAATCGCTCAAACATAGTAAAGCAGGCTTAGCTACAAAGAAAATAGCTAAGATACCCAATATGTTAATCCAGGCCATTAAACCAACGCCAATATCTCCAATAGTCCAGATATAACCTGAATTATTAACCATACCGTATGCAACCATAAACATAATCACGAACTTCACGAGGACAAGTGGGATATTGCCTTTAAAATAACGATTTAAGTAAGCAATATTAGTTTCTGCAATAAAGTAATAAGCGAGTATTGTGGTAAAGGCAAAGAAGAATAATGCAATACCGACAAATGCTTGTCCAAAGCTGCCAAATACACTAAATAAAGCCATTTGAGTAAAGGCTGCTGAACCGACCTCAGTCGCTGCATCAACATTTTGTACAATGAACTGCCCTGCTGGTAACTCACCCACAACATTGTATTGCTGCGTTATTAAAATCATGAGTGCTGTTGCAGTACATACAAAAATGGTATCAACATAAACAGAGAAAGCTTGCACTAAACCCTGTTGAGCAGGGTGATCAACCTCTGCTGCTGCTGCTGCATGAGGCCCACTACCTTGCCCTGCTTCATTAGAATATATACCACGCTTAACGCCCCAACCAATAGCAGCACCAAAACCGGCCTGCGCAGTAAATGCATCACTAATAATTAAATAGAATATATCGCCTACTTTATCTAAATTTAAAAATACCACGATTAATGCCAGTACTATGTAACCAAGCGCCATAAATGGCACTACTATTTGCGTAAAGTTCGCAATACGTTTTATACCGCCAAAAATAATAAACGCTAAAACAATAAGGATTATTGCCAAAGCGACTAACTTAAAGCTACCTACATCACCAAAACTAGTCGAGACCATATTGCCATCGCCAAATACTTGGGTAAACGCATTACCTACCGCATTCGCTTGTACACCAGGCAGAAAAACACCACATGCAATAATTGCCGAAACAGCAAATAAAACAGCCAACCATTTTTGTCCTAAACAACGGTCAAAATAATAGGCTGGGCCACCACGATATTGCCCGTCTTCTTCTGTTTTATAAATTTGGCCTAAAGTAGATTCTGCGTAAGCAGTACTTGCACCTAGAAAAGCAACAACCCACATCCAAAAAATAGCACCTGGCCCACCAAAACCGATAGCTGCTGCCACACCTGCGATATTACCAACGCCTACGCGTCCAGACAACGATACTGCAAGGGCTTGAAAAGATGAAATACCTTTATCAGACGTGTTAGGACTAAATAATAACTTACACATTTCTTTAAAATGTCTAACTTGAGCAAATCTAGTTAGTACTGAATAAAACAAGCCTGCGCCTAGGCATAAATAGATGAGTGCATTACTCCAAACAACATCATTAACAGCGCTTACAAAAGCTTCCATGGATATCCTCTATAGTTATATTTATTATTTTTTAATTACGAGACTCTGTTTTAGCTACTACGCTACATAAGCTTTACGAAATAAGATTTCACCTCTTCCGCCCCGACTCATGATTTAATTAATATTAACTTAAGTACCCCAAGGTTGTTAACACTTAATTTTCAAAATATCTAATTACACATCTGTTGCAAGGCACTATATCTGTAGTATTTAATTGAAAGTAGATTGATTTGTACCGATACGGTGATGATACGCAGCGAAGAAGCGTTGAAAACGTTTTAAGAATAAAGCTGCTATATGATTATTATTTTTTATACAAAGGGTTTTATTAAAAGCAAAAAGGGTATCAAAACTATTGATACCCTTTTAGATAAGCGTTTTATCTTAAATCATCAACAACATTAACAATAGCCGCTAATGTATCTTGACCAAATTGATAAGAACGACGGTCTGACCAGCCATAGTCTGGATCAGGTAAATCGTTGTTGTCTTTAAATGGCATTTCAATTGTGTACGTTAATGCTTTGAATTCTTCAGCAGTAGCTGATGAACCTACCGTAAGGTTAGCTTGACCTGGCTCATCTTTTGGATAGCCATGCTCATCTTGAAACTCTGGAGTAATAGTTAAAAGCGCAGCTTTAAAGCTATCTTCAAGGCCTTTAAGACGAGCATCGTAACTTGGAATACCTTCACTGCCTGCCACAAAGTTATAAGGTATAGCTTCATCACCGTGTATGTCTAAGTGCATATCTAAGCCAGCTTCGCGCATTTTATTAAGCACTAAGTAAACCTCAGGGCTATTTTCCATACTTGGTGTTTGCCATTCACGGTTTAAGTTAACGCCTTTAGCATTAGTACGCAGATGTCCGCGTGCGCTGCCATCTGGATTCATATTTGGCACAACGTAAAACACTGCTTTTGATAGAAGCGCAGCTGCATGTGGATCCTCGTCATCAAGAAGTTTGTGCAGTAGACCTTCAACATACCACTCTGCCATTGTTTCACCTGGATGTTGACGTGCTGTGATCCAGATGTTTTTCTTATCTTCACTTGGCTCACCAATTTTAAGCACACTCATATCGCGGCCATCAAGTGTTTCACCAAGCGTTATTAATTGGCAAGCACCTTGGCTTTGTGCCCAAGACAATAAATCTAAATGGCGGTCGCAACTGTATGGTGCAAAGTAAGCAAAATAAACACTGCCGCACTCTGGTTCAATTTCAAAGCTTAATGTGCCATTTTCATAGCTTGATGGTACGCGAAACCATGTTTGACGGTCATATGATGCAACAGCTTGATACCCTTCCCAACCATCTGGGTAAGCTGATTTATCAAGCTCATTAATATTTAACTTATGCAATTGGTAAGGTGTTGTTTCAAGACGAAAGTGAAACCACTGATAAAATTCAGACTGGTGATCTTTATTAATTTCTAATTGAATATTTAAAAGATCGGTGGCTTCAATAACTTTGATATTACCACTGTCGAAATTGCTGCTGATTTTCATGGAAAAACCTTTAGGTTGAATAAGTTTATCTGTTTATTAATTCACAGAACTGACATTATTTTGTAAATAGTAAAATGAATGTGCATTTTCTTAATTAAAGCCTATCACAAGGCATACGCTTTAAAAATAATACACGACCAAAAAAGCCAGCAACATGCTGGCTTTTAAGTCACTGCAAATAAATTAGCGAGGTAAGCTTGGGAATGACACTTCGGCCATATCGCGCATACAACGAACTACTTGGCAGCTGTAACCAAACTCATTGTCGTACCATACATATAAAACGATACGGTTATCTTCAACAATCGTTGCTTGTGAATCAACAACACCTGCGTAACGGCTACCTACTAAATCGGTAGATACAATTTCCGTTGATGCGGTGTAATCAATTTGGTCACGTAAGTCTGAATGAAGTGCAGTATCGCGTAAAAATGCGTTTAGCTCTTCAACTGATGTGCTTGTTGCTAAGTTAAGATTTAAAATAGCTAGCGACACATTAGGTGTAGGTACGCGGATTGCGTTACCTGTTAATTTGCCTTCAAGCTCTGGTAATGCTTTTGAAACCGCTTTTGCAGCCCCTGTTTCAGTAATTACCATGTTAAGTGCTGCGGCACGGCCACGGCGCTCTGCTTTGTGGTAGTTATCAATAAGGTTTTGATCGTTCGTGTACGAGTGTACAGTTTCAACATGACCATTATTAATACCAAACTTATCGTTTAGTGCTTTAAGCGTTGGTGTAATTGCATTGGTTGTACAGCTTGCTGCACAAACAATTTTATCTTCAGGTAAAATATCTTTGTTATTAACACCATATACGATGTTTTTGATATTACCTTTTGCAGGAGCTGTTAATAATACTTTTGCAGCGCCCTTACACTCTAGATGCTGGCCAAGGCCCGCTTCGTCTTTCCAAATACCGGTGTTATCAACAATTAATGCATTGTCGATACCGTATTGAGTGTAATCAATTTCGCTAGGAGAGTTAGCGTAAATAACTTGAATGTAGCTACCGTTAGCTTTAATTGCATTACGCTCTTTATCAATAGTGATTGAACCATTGAACGGACCGTGAATTGAATCACGACGCAGTAAGCTTGCGCGCTTTTCAAGATCCCCATCTTTACCGCCACGCACAACAATAGCGCGCAAACTTAAATCTGCATATGGACCTGATTTTTCAATTAATAAACGCGCTAGTAAACGACCAATACGACCAAAACCATACAATACAACATCGCGTGGTTCTTTCGCTGGTAAGTCAGCTATTTCTGCAAGTTCATCTTTTACAAATTCTTCTACTGAGCGGCCTTTAGCTGCTTCTGTGAACAAATAGCTATATGCAAGTTTACCAATATCAATACGCGCAGAGTTTAATTCCATTTTGCTGATAGCTTCTAAAAATGGGAAGCTTTCACGCAAACGCAATTTAGTGCCTTCAAACTGAGCAACGGTTTTGTGAGATTTGATAATATCAATAGTACTGGCATTTACGAGAGGACGGCCATATACAGCGATTTCGATACCACGATTACGGTAAAGTTTACCAATGATTGGTTGCATGCTTTCTGCGTAATCTTGGCGCTCTTGCCAACTATTTGTGTATTCTAACTCGTGAGATGAGGTCATTTTATTTACCTAAGTTTATCATTTTGAACGGATAGCCTTTAAAAATGCACTATATTTTGAGAGTAATGCACTTCAGGCAGGGCTATTCTAATTTAATCTGAAGTTATTCTCTACTGTTAGGCGTGAAATGATTGCGTTAGAATAGCAAGGTAGATATTCATTTGGGGTTAAGGGATGCTTAAAAAAGCAAGTGTACTATTGGGTTTGCTAACGTTGACAGGGTGTGAAGAACCGTTGACACTCGCACAAGTGTGCAAAGAAACACCTGGCTTTTGTAGCGACTTAAACAAAGACAGCCACTGCAAGGATGAGCGTTCTGATGTGATTATCAAACGTTACATAGAATACAAAGACCCTACTGATGAAAATAAATACCAATTACTCAAGGACTTTGAATCCTATAACCAATGTATAACTGTGGCCGCTAAAATTGAACATATTAAGTTAAAAGCTAAAAAAACGTCACGTATTGACGGTCAATTAACGAGCATTAAAGAAATGACTCGCTTATATCAAGATACCCAAAATACAAACCATCCAGGTTTGCTCTACTACCAATGGTCACGAAATAATAACCAAAGTGCACTGACTAAATTATTAGCTATAGAAAATGACAAAAGTGTAACGCAAAGTGCCGAAATGCAATTTTTTCTAGCATCGTACTATATTAAATTTGATGATGAAAAGACCATCGATTTGCTTTATAAAACTTTAGAACTCAATAAAAAAGACAACGTACCGAATCTTGAAGTGTATACATCACTTATTAGTCTTTTTTATAAACATGATAAATTTAAACATGCATATATATTTTCTAAAGTAGCGCAAATGTCGGGGATTGAAAATATTGACGTGTTTGAAATTGAGCAGCAATTAATAACGAATGGTAAAAGCTTAGACAGCCTAGATGTACTTGCAGAGCAAACATTTCAGCAAATAATGGCAGGTGATTTTGTATCTCCTCGAGAGTTTTAAAAAAGTCTTCTAACGGTACAACTAAATAACTCCGCTAGAGCGGAGTTATTTTAGACAATAAAAAAGGCAGCTTACGCTGCCTTTTTTTATTTTGCTTTGCTTGTGCCCACTTCTACGCGGGTTTTAAGCTTTTGACCTGGTCGAAAAGTCACCACGCGACGTGCCGAAATAGGAATATCTTCGCCTGTTTTCGGGTTGCGGCCTGGTCTTTCTTTTTTGTCTCGAAGATCAAAGTTACCAAATCCAGAGAGCTTAACCTGCTCGCCTTTTTCTAGCGCTGAGCGGATTTCTTCAAAAAACGCTTCAACTAAATCTTTGGCATCTTTTTTATTGATCCCGAGCTTTTCAAATAGGTGTTCAGCTATGTCGGCTTTAGTAAGCGCCATATCTAGTCCCTCAACGATGCATTAAACTGTTCGGCCAATTCGGCCACCACGTTATCAACTACTAGATTGATATCTTTCTCTTCGAGTGTTCTATCAACCGCTTGCAGTGTTAGAGCAATCGCCAAACTCTTATAATTTGGCTCAATACCTTTGCCCTTATACACATCGAATAAGTTTAGGTCAACCAATTGATTTCCGCCAACTTTTTCGATCACGCTTAAAATGTCGCCAGATTTAACGCTGTCTGCCACTAAAATCGCGATGTCGCGGCGATTTGAAGGGAATTTAGACACCCCTTCTGCTTGCGGTAAATTTCTTTTTTCTATTGCTGACATTTCAATTTCAAAAACAAAAGTTGCATTGTTGATATCTAACGACTTTTGAGCTTGAGGATGTAAAGCACCAAAAAAACCAACCTTTTTGCCATCAATATATATTACAGCTGATTGACCAGGATGAAGTCCATCTGACTGCTCGGCTTTAATTTCAAAGCGAGTAACGTCATTAGTAATTGCAAGTAAGGCTTCAACATCACCTTTTAAATCGTAAAAATCAACGTTACGTTTTTCTTCAACCCAATGTTCACCATTTACAAGACCCGTAATAGCGCCACCAATAACCGGCACTTGGTAAACACCATTTTCTGCACTTTCGTCGCTTATAAATTTAAGACCATGTTCGAATAAACGAATACGAGGCTGTTGGCGATTTTGGTTATACGCTACAGACGCTAATAAACCCGGCATTAAACTTACACGCATCGCTGACATTTCAATTGAAATAGGGTGCGGTAATACCATTGCTTTACACTCTGGGTGTAAAATAGCTTGTGCTTTAGGGTCTACAAAGCTGTATGTAATTGCTTCTTGGTAACCACGAGTCACTAACGTATTGCGGAACTTGCTAAGCGCAATAGTTGCTTCGTTATGTGTCGTCATTTTAAGTTTTGCAGTTGGTGCAACATTAGGAATGCTGTTGTAACCGTAAACACGTGCTACTTCTTCAATTAAATCTTCTTCGATGCGAATATCAAAACGGTAGCTTGGTACGTCCGCACTCCAGCTTTCATTTTCTACTTTAACATCAAGACCTAAACGCGTAAGAATATCTGTTACTTTAGCATCTTCAATATGATGACCAATAACACGGTCTAAACGAGCACGACGAAGGCGTACTTCAGTCACTTTTGGTAGTTTGTCAGCCGCTACAGCTTCAACAACTGGGCCTGCTTGACCGCCTACGATTTCAAGAAGTAGCGCTGTTGCACGTTCCATTGCATCATGTTGCAGAGCAAAATCAACACCGCGTTCATAACGGTGTGAAGCATCAGTGTGTAAACCGTAGCTACGTGCTTGCCCTGCAATTGCTACAGGATTAAAAAATGCGCTTTCAAGTAATATATCAGATGTTTTATCTGTAACACCTGATTGCTCACCACCAAAAATACCCGCTATTGCAAGTGCTTTGTTATGATCGGCTATCACAAGTGTAGTGTTGTTTAATTTAGCGGTGTTACCGTCTAATAAAACAAGTTCTTCACCTGCGTTTGCACTACGTACTTTAATACCACCTTCAATCGCATTTAAATCAAACGCGTGCATTGGGTGACCAAGCTCAAGTAATACATAGTTTGTAACATCAACTACTGGGTCGATTGAACGTACGCCACTGCGGCGTAGCTTTTCAACCATCCAAAGCGGTGTTTCTGCATCAAGGTTAATGCCTTTGATCACACGACCAAGGTAACGAGGACATGCATCTTCGTTCACTAATTCAATCGATATTTTATCGTCAATTGTTGGGATAACCGCTGGAATATCTAATACATTTACGTCAATACTGTTTAAAACGCCTACTTCACGAGCAAGGCCTTTAATGCCTAAACAGTCACCACGGTTTGGTGTTAAATCAACATCTATAATATTATCATCAAGACCTAGGTAGTCACGTAAATCAGTGCCTACTGGTGCATCGCTTGGCAATTCCATAATGCCGTCGCCTTCTTCGCTAATACCTAGCTCTACAAAAGCACATAGCATTCCGTTTGAAGGTTGGCCGCGTAGTTTGGCTTTTTTAATTTTAAAGTCACCAGGCAGTACAGCGCCCACAGTTGCAACAGCAACTTTAATACCTAAACGACAATTTGGTGCACCACACACGATATCAAGTAGCTCATCGCCACCTACGTTAATTTTGGTAACACGCAGTTTATCTGCATCAGGGTGCTGCTCACATTCAACAACTTCACCTACAACTACGCCATTAAATTTGGCAGCAGCAGGCTCAACGCCATCAACTTCTAAACCAGCCATTGAAAGCTGTTCCGAAAGAGCTTGCGTATCAATAGCAGGATTAACCCACTCTCTTAACCACTTTTCACTAAATTTCATTTTATTGTTTCACTCTTAACGGAACTGGTTCAGGAATTTTAAGTCATTTTCGAAAAATGCACGTAAATCGTTTACGCCATAGCGCAACATGGTTAAACGCTCTACACCCATGCCAAAGGCAAAGCCGGTGTATTTTTCTGGGTCGATACCCACAGACTTAAGTACATTTGGGTGTACCATGCCACAGCCTAGTACTTCTAACCACTTGCCGTCTTTACCCATAACATCTACTTCAGCTGAAGGTTCTGTAAATGGGAAGAATGAAGGACGGAAACGAATTTCCATATCTTCTTCAAAAAAGTTACGTAAAAAATCATGCAAAATACCTTTTAGCTCAGTAAAGCTAACATCGGTATCAACCATTAAACCTTCTACCTGATGAAACATAGGTGTATGTGTTTGGTCATAATCGTTACGGTATACACGTCCAGGTGAAATAATGCGCAGTGGTGGTTGCTCAGTTTCCATAGTACGAATTTGCACGCCACTTGTTTGTGTACGTAGTACTAATTTAGGGTTGAAATAAAAGGTATCATGATCTGCACGTGCTGGGTGGTGCTCTGGAATATTTAGCGCATCAAAGTTATGAAAATCGTCTTCGATTTCTGGACCAGATTTAACTTCAAAACCTAACTCACCGAAAAAGCTTTCTATGCGCTCAATAGTGCGCGTAACTGGGTGTAAACCGCCAGTAGGCATAACACGCCCTGGTAGAGTTACATCTATAGTTTCAGCCGCTAGTTTTTCTTCAAGTGCTTTACTTGCTAGCAATTCACGCTTTTCGTTGATAGCAGTTTGTACATCTTGTTTAGCTTGGTTTATAACTTGGCCTGCTTCTTTACGTTCTTCAGGTGCTATTTTACCTAACGTTTTAAGTAAGCTAGTGATTTCGCCTTTTTTACCAAGGTAATTAACCCTGATATCTTCTAACTGCGCTATTTCACTGGCACTGGCTACCGCCTCAAGTGCTTGCGCTAATATGTTTTCTAAGTTCATTCGATACCTGATCTTTCACAGAAGGTGATTGCTTAAGAGCGTGTTGGCCTTTCAAGATTGCTTTACAACAGTGTGATTGGTTATTAAATAAGGTTAAGCATTGGGCTGTAGTTCCCTACATAAATCATGCAATAACGCTAAATAAAGACCAAACACATGCAGTTTGAAGTGTTTATCTCGGAGGCTACTCTCTTTGTTGTTCGGGTTTCGCATATAAATACTATGCTAAAGTCCTCACGACGCGATTAAAGCACTCTTAAGTTAAACAAATTCCAATCAGGAAAGGTAAACACGCTCTGATAATAGCTTATGATAACTGAAAGAAGGGTCTAGATTCTAGACCTACTACAGCTTTAACGTTGATTTTATAAAAGGAATAGTTAATTTTCGCTGTGCTGCCATAGATGCATGATCTAATTTGTCGAGTACATCTAATAAAGCACGCATATCACGGCTTAAACGGGTTAGTAAAAAGCGTGCACACTCATCACTTAATTCAAGACCGCGCATATGAGCGCGCTTAACAAGTGCTTGTGCTTTATCGTCATCACTCATAGAACGAATTTGAAAGGTTGTCCCCCACGTTAAACGAGACTCTAAGTCAGGCAGCGAGATATTGAGCATGCTAGGAAGTAAATCGGCAGTTACTACTAACATTTTTCCGGGTTCGTTAAACCGGTTAAAAAAGTTAAATAGTGCTTTTTCCCATGCATCATTCCCTGCAACTAAATGCACGTCATCAATACATAGAACATCAAGCGCTTCTAAACCGTCTAATACCATAGGTCCAAAGTCAACTACTTCGCGCATAGACAGCAGCATATTAGATAAGCCACGCTCTTGTGCTTTAATACAGGTTGCATACAAAAGGTGAGACTTACCGGAATCACCTAACCCACATAAATAAGTATACTGAAACTTTTTAGCTAACTTCGAAAAGCTATCTTTTAAATGGTTAACCTCTAACGAATCTTCCCCACCAAAGTACGATGCAAATGTTTCGTCATCCGGCAAGGTAACCGGTAATGCCATTTGCATCGGCTCAGAAGTTAGCATTATGGCGTTATCCATTGATACTCTAAGCTATTTTTATCAACAACATGATAAAAAGCGCGTGGATCCTCATAATCTTTAAATGAGGAGTCTAACCCTAGCCCTTTTTTAAGATCACTTAGATTACCAGTGTGGTTTAGTTTAAATTCTACAAATTCTGGAGTTTTACGAACAATTTTAACTTGCGTAACAACGCTTAAGTTCAATAATCTTTGTTTTGCTAATTCAACATCAACAAAACTTTGCGTGCCTTTTAATGTTAGCGTGGCTGCGGCTTGTTCATAATAAGCATTTGGATCAATAGCGTACTCGCTTGCAAGGCCTCGAGCTAAGGTATCAATCATTTGACTCACTATTTGCTGCTTATCGCCCGTTAATCTATTTGAATCAAATTGATCATCATTAGTAAAACGCCAATCTAAAATCCAATTTTCGCTATCTGCTTCTTTATACATTCTTGCTGTAATACTTCGCTCAGCACTGTAGCGTCTAGAGGCCTCTTCTACTGGTTCTGAAAAGTTACCCCATACCTCAGGAATACCTACTAAACGTCTATCTTGTAAGTCAAGTAATGGCACAACGACAGGTAGACCACGGCGTCCTGCTTTGTCATAAATTAACTGCTCTAATTGCGGGTAACTTTCTTGTGTTACTAATTCTCTGCGCCAATTGTCTTCAATACCTAACCATATTGCGACTAACGGGCGTTGCACTCCCCATAAAGGTAAGTTTAACTCTTTGATTAACGCATTGATCTTTCGAGCTTCAAATTTAACAACGAGTTTCAATTGTCCATTTGCTCTCTCGTCATATTCAAACTTAAGCATATAATCAGAAATATCTTTAGTGCGTTGCTGTGCTAATTTATTTTGATCCGCAGTTTCATCACCGCTTACTTTCACTAAAACATTGAGCAAAGCTTTACGACTCGCAGCTAATCGAGTGTCTCGTGTTTTGTCATCCACTTTTAAAATATCTTGATATAGATCAGTTACTTCAACTGCCGACGCAGAAAAACAAAATAAAATGGATATGGCGCTAATTAATAATCTATACACAGGCTGTTAGTTCTTGGTTTTAAACTGATTTGATCCTAAATCAAAGACAGTAACAAAGCAAAATTAAATTTGTTATCTAAGGAAATGAAAGTAATTAGCTTTTATAGAAAGTAAAAAAGATTAAATATGAATAAGATAGTTGAGTGAGTTGTACGCTATTCACCTACATTTAACTTTACTACACTTTTAAAACGCGAACCTTTCGGGTTCAGTTAGATCATGAAGGTATTCAATGTAAGTACTTGATGATGTTATGGTTTAGACTTTTCGTTATTCGCTCGCATTTAACCTTTCTTCTGCTGTAAAAAAAGCCCGACTCTTTCGATTAGGACTTTCTATAATTTGAAGTCGGTGCGCTACGCAGTAGAATGTCGTAGTGCCAACAGCGGTAAAAAGTCACAGTGAAATGCTACATACTTATCGGCGTGCAGAGATATTGAGTGATTTCGGTGTGATTCTAGGGCCAGAAGTCGTTGCACCCGCCCTACGTAATGAGTGTTGGTATAAGAGTCTATTAATTGTGCGTATTTTACTTTTCTGCAGACGTAAAAAAGCCCGACTCTTTCGAATCGGGCTTTCTACAATTTGGAGCCTGGTAATGTCCTACTTTCACATAGCAAATGCTACACTATCATCGGCGCTGTTTCGTTTCACTACTGAGTTCGGCATGGAATCAGGTGGGTCCAAAACGCTATTGTCACCAAGCAAATTTGGGCGTTAATACGTATTCCTACGTACTAACTGAATTTGGAAAATATCTGATAATATTTTTTAAGTCTTTCTTAAGTAATATCTACTTTAGTTATATTAACTTCTTCGCTTGTTTCACTATCACATAAAACGCGTTTGGCGTTGTATGGTTAAGCCTCACGGGTAATTAGTACAAGTTAGCTTAATGGCTCACACCACTT
>NZ_JADYWO010000030.1:0-1299 GCF_015864775.1 Pseudoalteromonas sp. NSLLW218
AGATTCCTTTGCATTTAACACCCATTTAAGGGGCTGATAATAGTTTGCTAAAATGTGTAGCGAAGCGAAACTGAGCACACTGTTAGCAGTCCCGCTTTAAATTATTGTTAGTTTTCAACTACGTATGCGGTGGAATGATTTATTGAAACAATGCTCCAACTGATCATATATATTTGGATTCTTTTCGATATAATCTGCCATCATTTCGAAGAAACCTTCGACATTGTTTTTGTCATAAGGCCTAACGTACACTTTTGTTACTACCCTATGCAATATCTCGTTTAGCCACTTTACTCTATTCAATTTTTCTTCATTGTCTAATTCGTTATCACAAAGATAGACTCTAATAGATACGGTTAATGAGTGAGCTAAAACTCGAAAAAAGTCACATCTTTCCACTTCAGAGAAATTTTCGATTTTGTCGATATAAATATTGAGACTAATGCCAAACTCCTTTTGAAAACTAACGCAGAGTGCAGCTGCATTTTGGTTGGTGTGGAGTTTTGCGTAAAATGGCGAAGCCATACGCAAAACGGAGCGCCGACCAAAATGTCAGCTGGCACGTATTGTTAGCTTTTATTACGGGCACGCTTCAAGTACCCTTTTGTGAGAAACGTCTACTGCAAACCAACATGAACATTCCTCTTTTTCAGGTAGTCTATTAGACGCGACCATATAATGAAGGGTTAGCTCCATACCTTTTGGATATTCTTCAATGTGTATTTCAAAGCCCTTACTTCCCATTATTACAGGTGATTCAGATATATATTTTTGTCTCAATCGGGAGCCAAGCCACTCCTCATCTTCCGTGCCTATTAATATGAGGTGATTATCTGTCTCCCACTCCCATGCATCTAAGCCTTGTCCAGTGCATGCGCCGCCTTTCCCTATTGAGTTATTCCACGTACACATAAAATTTAGATGCTTAATTTCTGTACTTGATTTAACCCGAAGGAGAATGGCGACACTGCCTTCAACCTCCATTCCCTCAGGTATCATTGATTCAAGGTCACTTGAAAGGATCTTTGCATTAGACAAATCGCCCTCCTTAGCAGTAACACTAAAAGACAACTCACCAAAAATAGTTTGAAGAACTAACTCAGTGTTACTCAAGTTACGCACCGTATTGGTTTAAAAGCTAACGCCCAATTAACGGGCTAAAAATTGTGGGCTAAAATGGAGCGAAGCGAACAGCCCACTGTTTTTAGTCCTGTTGAATTTCTTGTATGGATAATAAACCCATAAATTAATTAATACTTTAACCAAGTTCGGGTAATGTGAGGCCCAAGCTTTGGCTGC
>NZ_JADYWO010000031.1:0-1230 GCF_015864775.1 Pseudoalteromonas sp. NSLLW218
TCACTCAACCCAACCTTGTATCTCTTCTTGATGAGTGTTTAGCTAGCACTTGTCACATCGGGAAGACAGTGAGCTCGTACCCAACCAGAGTGTGAAAATGCTGTGACGTAGATTGAGCCCTGACTTCCTAACCTCCATTAAACTGAATGGTATCCTAGCGCCCCAACTAAGGGTGACGCTGCATGTACAAGGGGAGTAGATAGAGATGAAAGCTTTTATTGGCATTGATGTGGGTAAAGAAAAGTTAGATATTTCCTGGCTACGCGATGTAGTCAAAAGTAAAAAGAAAACGAAGATTTTTAAAAATAACCCGAAGGGCTATCAAGAGTTAGTTGCCTGGTTGATAAAGAATACAAATTTAGAAGCACAAGATATTGTTATTACAACAGAGCCCACAGGTGTTTATAGCGAGCCGCTGATGTATTTCCTATATGAGCAAGGATTTATTTTATTACATGTAAATCCTGGTAAAGCAAAACAGTACGCAAGTTCATTAGGGCTTGTCCATAAGACAGACAAGTCGGACGCCACAATGCTTGCTCGTTATGGTCATGACCAACAGCACTCACTTTTAAGTTGGCAGCCTGAGCCTGTTGAAGCGAGAGAGTTAAAAGTAATGACGCGTAGACTTGAAGCACTTGAGCAAGACTTACGTCGCGAAGAAAATCGTTATGAAGCTGTTGGTTTCTCAGGTGCATCTACTCGAGTTACTCAGTCAATTGAAGATATGATAGCTGTACTAAAAACTGAGATGGGTAAGCTAAAAAATGACATTGATGAGCATATTGATAGACACCCACAATTAAAAAAGAACCGCCAATTGCTTCAAAGTATCAAAGGTGTTGGAGAGGTAATATCACGTATGATGGTGTCCTTGATGGCATGTAAACAGTTTAAAAATGCCAAGCAATTAGCTTGTTACTTAGGCTTAATACCTAAGCTTAATGAGTCAGGCAAACGGGCTGGAAAAACAACCTTAAGCAAAGAAGGGCCTGGGTATATAAGGGCTAAATTGTATATGGCTGCTGTAGTAGCTGTACAACATAATCCAGATATAAAAGCCCAAAATAAGCGATTAGTGGAGCAAGGTAAAACAAAAATGCAGGCAATTGGTGCTGCAATGAGAAAGCTGACACATATCTGTTTTGGTGTTGTGAAGAATCAAACTGAATATCAGCCCCAAGCTATTTAAAGAAAGCTTGAGGCTGATTAGAAGAGATGGTATCTACG
>NZ_JADYWO010000032.1:0-1186 GCF_015864775.1 Pseudoalteromonas sp. NSLLW218
ATGGCAAAAGAAAAGTTTGAACGCGTAAAACCGCACGTAAACGTTGGTACAATCGGCCACGTTGACCACGGTAAAACTACACTAACTGCAGCAATCACTAACGTACTTGCAAAAGTATACGGCGGTGTTGCTAAAGATTTCGCATCAATCGATAACGCTCCAGAAGAGCGCGAACGTGGTATCACTATTTCAACGTCTCACGTTGAATACGATACACCTACACGTCACTACGCACACGTAGATTGTCCTGGTCACGCCGATTATGTTAAAAACATGATCACTGGTGCTGCTCAAATGGACGGCGCGATCTTAGTAGTTGCTGCGACAGATGGCCCTATGCCACAAACGCGTGAGCACATCCTTCTTTCTCGTCAAGTTGGCGTTCCTTACATCATCGTGTTCATGAACAAATGTGACATGGTTGATGACGAAGAGCTACTTGAACTAGTAGAAATGGAAGTTCGTGAACTTCTTTCAGAATACGATTTCCCAGGTGATGACTTACCTCTAATCGCGGGTTCTGCGCTTAAAGCGTTAGAAGGCGAGAAAGAGTGGGAAGATAAGATTGTTGAGCTTGCAAATGCACTTGATTCTTACATCCCAGAGCCAGAGCGTGACATCGATAAGCCATTCATCATGCCTATCGAAGACGTTTTCTCAATCCAGGGTCGTGGTACAGTTGTAACTGGTCGTGTTGAAGCTGGTATCATCCGCATCAATGACGAAGTAGAAATTGTTGGTATCAATGATACAACTCGTTCTACTTGTACTGGTGTTGAAATGTTCCGTAAACTTCTAGACGAAGGTCGTGCTGGCGAAAACATCGGCGCACTTCTACGTGGTACTAAACGTGAAGACGTTGAACGTGGTCAAGTACTAGCTAAGCCTGGTTCAATCAACCCACATACTACATTCACTTCAGAAGTATACGTACTTTCGAAAGATGAAGGTGGTCGTCATACTCCATTCTTCAAAGGTTACCGTCCACAGTTCTACTTCCGTACAACTGACGTAACGGGTGACGTACAGTTACCAGAAGGCGTAGAAATGGTAATGCCTGGTGATAACATCAAGATGACAGTAACTCTAATCGCACCAATCGCGATGGATGAAGGTCTTCGTTTTGCTATCCGTGAAGGTGGCCGTACTGTAGGTGCTGGTGTTGTAGCAACTATCGTAGCGTAAT
>NZ_JADYWO010000033.1:0-996 GCF_015864775.1 Pseudoalteromonas sp. NSLLW218
TGCTCAGTTTCGCTTCGCTACACATTTTAGCAAACTATTATCAGCCCCTTAAATGGGTGTTAAATGCAAAGGAATCTCCAGCAATGGATGCGCTCGAAAAATTAGCGGAGAGAAACCGCCAACATAATAAAATAAAAAAGGATGAAAAATTCTCAACGTATTTTCTTTTGTTAGGCTTATTGCCTTTTTACACAGATCTCATTTATTCTAAATTTGTTGTTGGTTTAGAGTTTCCTGAAAGCTTTGGGTATTTTCTGCAATCACTGGCTGGGAATTGTATATTCGCTTTTCCTGTTTTAGGTATGGGGAGTCTTTTACTTTTTCCTCGGTTACTGAAATTGTTTACTTTAATTGTTATTCAAACTTGGTTTACATATTTTTGGGTATTCCATGACTTAACTTGGGTTGGCTTTTTCCCTTTAGTAATTGTGTATATAACTTTTCAAATACAATTACCAAAAATAAAGCAACGTGCCGCAGAAGAAGATGGCATATAACAAGATAATTGGACTCCCAACTTCTACACTTAAGTAGAAATTATTTTTCGGAGTTCAATTATGAATAAGTTAAGAATTGGTGTCGATTTAGCTCATAAATTAATACAAGTTTGTAGTTCTACAAATAATAAAGTGCACTCAAATAATGAGATGACACTGCAATAATTTAGTGAGTACTTGGTATCGCTTAGTCCTTCAACGATTATTTTTGAGGCCTGTGCGAGTGCTAATTATTGGCATCAATTTGCAACTTCACTTGGTCATAATTCCTTACTAATATCTGCGCGATTAGTTATGTCTTTTCGTCAAAGTCAAAAAACAGATAAAAATGATGCTTTGGCTGTTTTACAAGCATCGCTGTTACCAGATGTTCACTTTATTACTGCAAAATCAATTAATGAACAGCAAGCGCAATCAATGCTCAAATTGAGAGAGCACAGTGTTAAACAAAAAGTAGCGCTTAAAAATCAACTCACAGGTTTACTGCGTGAATTTAATA
>NZ_JADYWO010000034.1:0-879 GCF_015864775.1 Pseudoalteromonas sp. NSLLW218
CCCGAGACGTTCCGAGAAACAAAAGGAAGCAGGTTTGCGCGATCCGTGAAATTCCGTAATGTGGCGGAAATCGAAAAGAGGTGTTTTTGCGCAATCCGTGAGTTTCCGTAACTTCTTCGAAAGCTAAAAAAGAGTAAATATATAATCCGTAAGGATTCGTAACCTTGCGGAAGGAAAATAAGTATCGTTACGAAATTCGTAAAGTTTCGTAACGTTACGAAAAAAGAATCACCAAAAAAAGCAGAGGGGGGTGTACTTAGTAAAAATGGGGGTGCAAATAGCACCCAGGCCCACTTGGGCCCTCCAGAATATTCCTCCAGAAGGCTGTTGCTTCTGGAGGAAGCAACCTGGCTCGCCTGGGCGAGCTGGGTGGCAAGCTCCTCCCCTATTTTGCTATAAATAGGGGGAGGAGTGAAGAAGAAAAGGGTTCAGCCTTCTTGACATTTCGTATTCTCTTAAATTTGCTGAGGAAAATTGTTTCCGTGAAGAAAATCCAAGCCGAGGCGCTTCCGTAACGTTTCCGTGAGTAATTACGCGAAGATTTTCAACCGTTCTTCGACATTCATCGTTCGTTCTTCGTTTTCTTCAGTCTTCAACGGGTAAGTACCTCGAACCAAGCTTTTCGATTCATTCTATGTACCCGTAGTGGTCCACATTGTGTTTCGTGCATTTTTATTCTCGTTTTGTTTACTTTTTATACCCCCTTTTGACGTGCTTAAGCCATTTTATTTAAGTCATTTCTCGCTTAACCTAAAAATAAAATAAATTTCCACCGATCATTTGAATTGTATTATCCGTTAACTTCGGTTAAAATGAATTCCGACCGTTCGGTCGTGCCGTAACCACGTTGGAAATCAAAAAGCGATAAAAGAATAATAT
>NZ_JADYWO010000035.1:0-791 GCF_015864775.1 Pseudoalteromonas sp. NSLLW218
ACAAGCGTCGGTGCAATGGTATCTATTTCACCAGTGCCTGTGGCTGTTGCTTCATTGCCTGCAGCATCGCTCACACTGGCGCTCACTGTAAAGGTGCCTTCAGCCAGTACTTGCGTGGCTGCTACGCTCCATGTGCCATTAACCCCTAATGTGGTCGTTACGGTATGAGTAATGTTATTACTGTCTGTAATTTCAACGCTCACGGTGCTGCCTTGTGGCGCATTCGCTGTGCCGGTGATCGTGGGCGTGGTGTCATCAGTCACGGTTACATCATTTACGGCAATATTAGGAATGGTCGTATCAACAATGCCACTTCCTGTTGCGGTACTTGTATTGCCGCTTCCATCAGTAACACTCGCTTCAACTTCATAACTGCCTTCAGCTAAGTCAACAGGGGCTTCAACACTCCAGATACCGTCTGTAACGGTTGTTTGTACCGTGTTTGTTATGTCATTACTGTCCGTGAAACTGACGGTGATAATAGTGCCATTTGCTGCACTGCTGGTACCGCTCACATTCGGCGTTGTATCATTTGTATCCATTAATGCATCAATATTAATACTCGGTGCATTGGTATCCAATGTTGCGCCTTCACTTAACGTGGTGGTGTTGCCTGCACTGTCACTGACGCTTGCTTCGATAGTGAGTGGACCATCCGTTAGCGCGCTCGGTACATCTGCTGACCAACTGCCATCGGCTTGCACTGTCGCTGTAAACGTTTCTGTATTATCTGCATCCGTGACGTTAATCGTTATAACCGTGCCTGCTGGCGCGTTCGATGTCCCACTAAT
>NZ_JADYWO010000036.1:0-628 GCF_015864775.1 Pseudoalteromonas sp. NSLLW218
CAAGTCGGAGACTTAGCATGATGATAGATTCACCTCCACTCCTTAATTTCCCATGAACCAAGGTATAGGGCCCCTTTTTTACTCAAACCCGTGGGTGCTTAGAATGCAGTGTAAAGAATGTGAAATAGACAACAGTTATTTACATTTTACACAGTTCAACAAATGCACAAATGAAGTTTCACAAATCCACAATTCCTTAAAATAGGCCTAACTCACAAAAATGATCCCCAGTGGAGTCGCCAACTGTCGCAACCTACCCTTCGGCGGGAGGGCGACGCGTGACTCGCGGGATGCGTGTTCCACGAAAGGAATACGCGCGGAGTCGCCACCAACGTTTATTTGAGGAAAACGTCGGAAAAACCGGAAAAGACGCGATCTACGAACTTTTAAGTGAAAGGTTCGGGAGTTGTATTTATGCACGGGGAAGGTATCAGCAACCCACACGTCCGTCCCAAGGGACGGCAGCCTTTAATCGAATGTGCAAACATGACTTTGATTTTTACGTTCCATTTTATGTCCCTGAATCTGACGTCCTCGTGAAAAGTTATGACCATTTTGAATTTCTCGTGAGCTTCCGTTGTTCAATTTCGAGCGTCTCAATATATTTTGCGCCAAAATCTGACCTCCG
>NZ_JADYWO010000037.1:0-744 GCF_015864775.1 Pseudoalteromonas sp. NSLLW218
TTGTAGACGCACAGCTTGCTGGCGTGACGAGCAAAGCTCGTAATAAGGGTTATTCACAAAGAGGTCGAGCGCACTGCGCTTTAGAGAAGTAAACAGCCATAAAGCACTTGTTTAAATGGCTTCTCATTTACTCCTCATTCGCTTCTCTTTGTGCAATCATATTTTGAGTGATTTATTCACAAAGAGGTTAAGAGGGCGCTGCGCTTTAGAGAAGTAAACAGCCACAAGTACTTATTTAAATGGCTTCTCATTTACTCCTCATTTGCTTCTCTTTGTGCAATTATCAATAAATGTATTTCAAAAAGAAGTTATGAGCACGCTGCGCTTTTAACGTTGAAGCCCCGTGGCAAAGTTTAACACCGTGGTTACGGTCACTCGTAGACGAGTAGCTTGCTGGCGTGACGAGCAAAGCTCGTAATAGGGTTTATTCATGAAAGGGTTAAGAGCGCACTGTGCTTTAGAGAAGTAAACAGCCATAAAGCACTTGTTTAAATGGCTTCTCATTTACTCCTCATTCGCTTCTCTTTGTGCAATAAAGCTTTAAGTGGTTAATCTGAAGAGGTCGAGGGCGCTGTGCTTTTAAGTGAAAGCCCAGCGGCAAAGTTTAACACCGTGGTTAAGTTACTTTGTAGACGCACAGCTTGCTGGCGTGACGAGCAAAGCTCGTAATAAGGGTTATTCACAAAGAGGTCGAGCGCACTGCGCTTTAGAGAAGTAAACAGCCATAAAGCACTTGTTTAAATG
>NZ_JADYWO010000038.1:0-740 GCF_015864775.1 Pseudoalteromonas sp. NSLLW218
CAAAGCATTGATGTACAAACCGATGTTAATGGTAACTGGAGTGCGACACCAACAGGTACATTAGCTGAAGGTAATTACAGCGTCAGCGCCAGCATTACCGATGCCGCAGGCAACACAGGTACTGGCACGGACGGTGGCGAAGTAGATGTAACCCCACCGGCACTTGCCTTTACACCAACGTTTGAACTTGGTTTGTTAATTACTCTAAGCGGCACCTCTGATTTGCCTGCAGGCAGTGAAATTACCATTACCGAGCAACTGGTAGGCGGTGGTATTGGTGCAACATATACCACTACAACGGATGCGGATGGCAACTGGTCATTAGTTGGATTAGATGTATCTTTACTTGATGTTGGATCAGTGATCGCAACAGCGACCGATGCCGCAGGTAATACCCGTACAATTAGCTCAGATGACTTTGATAACACACCGCCAATGCTTACTGTTGAGGTTGCAGCACAAAGTGACAGCAATACACCGGTTATTAGCGGCACAAGTGATGCGGGGGAAGGCGCGCAAGTCACTATTGTAGTGACCGACAGTGATGGTAATCCACAAACCATCACCGCGCTTGTGGATGCGGATGGCAACTGGAGTGCCACACCAGCGACACCATTAAGTGAAGGTCAAAGCACCATTGAAGTAAGTGTACGCGACAGTGTTGGCAACGAAACCACAGTGAGTGACACCACTACCATCGACACGCAAGCGCCAACGCTCACCATTCAAAACGTGGGCGA
>NZ_JADYWO010000039.1:0-728 GCF_015864775.1 Pseudoalteromonas sp. NSLLW218
AACGTTTCTGTATTATCTGCATCCGTGACGTTAATCGTTATAACCGTGCCTGCTGGCGCGTTCGATGTCCCACTAATTGTTGGCGTGCTGTTATTAATTGCACCCACTGTATCCAGTGTTAATGTCGGTGCTAGAGTATCAAGGGTGCCTGATTGTGTGGCGCCGCCGGTATTGCCTGCATCATCGGTGATACTGGCTTGTACGCTGTAGCTTCCATCTGGTAATTCAGGGCTGGTTGCTTGCCAATCACCATTTGCATCCACGGTGGCGGTGATTGGGTGTTCATCACCGTTACTGTCGGTAATAACAATGTTTATAACCGTGCCTGCGGGCTCTGTTGATGTGCCGCTAACGGTCGGTGTGCTGTCGTTACCTAAGCCCAATGCATCAACGGTGACGATTGGCGTAATGGTATCAACATTGCCACTGCTGTTGGCTGTGCTCTCGTTGCCTGCCGCATCGGTAATGCTGGCAACAACGCTAAAGTCACCTTGTGCAAGGGCTGTTGACACTTCAATAGACCAATGCCCATCGCTGCCGACTATAGTGTCAATGGTTTGCACTGTGCCTGCGCTGTCGGTGATGATGAGTGTAACGGTGCCACCAATTTCATTACTGGTGCCCTGAAGCTCGGGTGTTAAATCGCTGACATCGCCCACGTTTTGAATGGTGAGCGTTGGCGCTTGCGTGTCGATGGTAGTGGTGTCACTCACTGTGGTTTCGTTGCC
>NZ_JADYWO010000004.1:0-374107 GCF_015864775.1 Pseudoalteromonas sp. NSLLW218
ACGTTTCGCAGGCGCTATTGGCCAAAAAGCAAAAACAGATAAACTTGATGCGCAACTCATCGCTCATTTTGGTGAAGCAATAAAGCCACCACTCTCTTCTTTAAAGCCAGAGCAGATGCGCTTGATGAGTGATTTACTTTCTAGAAGAAGGCAGTTAATGGATATGCAAACGATGGAGAAAAATCGTTCACAAATAATGCCAAAAACAATATCATCACTAATAAAACCTATCCTAACGGCATTAAAAAATCAGATTGAAAAAGTAGATTTGAAACTACAAAAACTCATCAAAGAATGTGACGAATATAAGGTCAAGAATGACATTATTCAAAGTGTGCCTGGCGTTGGGAATGTTGTCGCATTTAACTTACTTAGTGACATGCCTGAGCTTGGGTGTGTAAACAATAAAGAGGCTGCATCACTGGTTGGTGTTGCACCATTTAATCGAGAAAGTGGTGCTTATCAGGGTAAACGGATGATACGAGGTGGACGGCCAAAAATTAGAACCGCAATGTATATGGCAATGATGTCAGCTATCCAATGTAACCCTAAATTTAAAGCTATTTATCATCGGCTAGTCGCGGCAGGGAAACCTAAAAAAGTGGCTATTATTGCCTGTATAAGAAAGCTTATAGTAATCATAAATTCTATGGTGAGGGATGGTGTCATGTGGGATCCTAAAATGGTTTGAAATTAGGAATTGACACCATAGTCACTTGTTATGTTTTATTTGACTCAAAATATTCAGTTAGCTTTTTTAAATATACCCTTCTGACATTATACGGTTTTCCATGTTGATTATTAGGAGAAACTTCTCTTAAGTCATAAATGTATTCAGGTATATTTATCAAATTTATCATATAGATATCCATATCTAAATCAACAAAAAACTCTTGAGTAGAATAGTCTTTCTCTATTTTCCAAAAGGATCGTCCAATAATTGAAGCTTCATATTTTCCATTATCATTTTTCTTTAAGAAGACAACATAATTATGGTAAATATCAAATAATGGCTGACTGATTCTTCCAATACTCCAATCAATATCAATTTCTTTGTGATTGTCGGTTCCATTTATAACTTTCAGGACTTTTACTTTTGTTACGCCATATACTTCATCAATACGTTTCATTTCTTGAATTGATACAACTGCGACTAATTCAGTTTGCTCTATGAATTCATTCCAAGAAATATCAGCTATCTTTGCATTTACAGGAAAAGATAAAATAATAATGAATGATAAAATTGCTAGAACTCGCACCAGAACTCTCCATAAAACATAACACATTCGATAAGCGGTTTTCACGCGCTCTTCGAGAAAATCCGTCTTCATCGTTTTGTTAGGTAACCGGCAACTCCGAGGTATCAATTGAAAATATACGTTTCTCAACTCTATTTGTAATTGTGAAAATTGAGTCACGCCATGCTCCGTGGAAAAGAATAAACCAAACAGAGTCTCTGAATTGGTTCGAAAATAATTGCTTTGTGTATAAAACATTACCACTTTTGTCGATCAATGCAAAGTTGATGTCTATCCCGCCAATTTTATAAGATAGGGTCGTAGTAGCTCTAATATTCCTAGACTTATTCCACTTGCTGGTTTTTTTATGTATTCGCTCCAACTGGAAATCACAACCTAAGACCTTTTCAGCAATTAAGTCAATGGTGTTTAATATCTCAAAAGGCACGTTGAGCCTATTTCCAATAATTTGTAGAGAGTCAGTTAGATAATACAGAGACTTAACACACTTATTATGGTCGGAGAGCTCGCTAAAATCATCGAATCTAAAGTCATCTCTTTTATAAGCAGCTATTCCACCAGATCGTGGAGGAATGTAATCCTCACCTGAATATTTTCCCAGATATACATTCAGCTTTGCCAACCCTGCAAAATCAAACTTATCAGGCAGATATATACAAAAAATATCTTCAACTAAATTCCAATAGTTCATCAAGTGCTTATTTTGTTCAAGCTTCTCGTTACTCGATTTACCACCATTAACTAATTGGACATCGCGAAGTATCATGAGGTTACCTAACAATTTAATAGTGCGCTCGTCGCGCATATTTCTACCGACACCACGCTCATTTATCTACTTTATATAGTTTTAACAAATTACCTAAGGCATTACTATCACTAAGTTTTCTAAATTTTTTAGGTAAAGTTAAACGAATCAATATGCGCGCAGCGCTCATTTTAATGAATATATGAGCAAAGAACAATTTGAACAATCAATTTACTTATATTTAGCCAACCTCAATGACCGGTTTTCGCTCAAACCAGACCATTCTAATTGACTTAACCAGCCTAATAAACGTAATTACTAATTGAAATATAATGGCAAACACACCCAGCAATAACAAATAAGTGCCAAATTGCGTGGCTAAATTGGGTGCTTTTAGCACTGTAAAAAAAAGTGCCTAAACTATAAAAAATACCGCCGGCAAGTAGCCAGTAAAGTGCTTTTACATCAACACTTGAATAAAGCGGATAAACAATAGCCAGTGCAAACCAACCCATGAGCAAGTAGGTGGCGAGAGATATTTTTTTATTACCGTTTTTTACAAATACTTTGTACGCAACGCCCGCCAGTGCCACCGCCCAAATAAATGTAAGTGTTGCCCATGACCAAGCACCGGTTAATGAGATTAATAAAAAGGGAGTGTAGGTGCCAGCAATTAATAAGTATATGGCGCAGTGATCGCACTTTTTATAAAAGGCTCTTAAGCGCGGTTGAATACTGCCATGGTACAAAGTGGATGACAAAAACAGCACAAATAAGCTGCTGCCATAAATTGCAGTACTAACATACGCGTTAGTGCTGGTGGCTTGGCTAAATAAATCCCACATAACAAACGCGGCAAATATAATACCGAGTGCATGGCTGATTACGTTTAATTTCTCTTCTTTACGGGAATAAGGCGCTTCTAACGACATAACTGTTCCTACCACTATTGGAATTAATTTCAGTGTACAACTGTACGCTGAAAGTTTCAATCTTAGCTGTGAGTAATTCTAAATAACTTTATTTGATACGCTACTTTAGCTTTTACTTGATTTTAAAGAGAATTAATTCACTATGTTGGTGTCTAGTGTAATACATATTACGAGCTGAAATAACCATGAAACAAGATCTAAAAGCTGCTTTACTTACCGCCATTGTTTATCCTGGAGCGGGGCATTTCTCTTTAAAAAAACACCTTATAGGCGCTATTTTTGCGGGTGTATTTACTGTTCTTTTAATTTTAACCTTTCAAGATATATTTGCGATTGCACAGTGTACTGCAAATGAAATTGTACACGGTAAAATCCCCATGTCGGTTACGGCCATTTTAAAAGCCGCGCAACAACCTTCCGACGCCTGCGCTAAACTCGCTGAATATAAGTATGTACCTTTAATGATTATAATTTGGGTGCTGAGCATGATGGATGCATACCGTTTGGGCAGAAAAGTACTTCCCACAAAAAAATAAGCCAATTAATCAGAGCTAGATTTGGTTGGCTTATTAATTGCCTCCCTAATATTTATTCCTGATATTTAGCTATTATTAATGGCGGTAATAATTATTATTACCGCCTTTTCATTTTTATATATATTTTTTGTAACCGAGATTTTTTGCCTGCATCATGTAAACATCGTGTAAATGCCTGTATATACCCAGTAAAATCCTCAAACCTCGTTAAATTGCTCATTTGTTGATATTTAGTTAATTAAATTCCTTATCCTTGTACCTTTTTATTCATTTAATGTTAATAAATAAATGATACTTTCTGCTCGCCAAATTAACTTTGTTTAGCTATTAAGTATTGGTTTGGTGTCAATTTATTACGTCAAGCAATGACGACTGATAATTTCAATTTAAGGAAATACGATGAATAACAGTTCAAATAATCACAAAAGAAAGGATTTTAAAGTGGCGAGCTTATCGTTAGCTTTATTATTAGGATGCTCAACAATGGCCAATGCCGCTGTTGAAAAGTTAACGGTGAGTGGGAACCAAATTCTTGCGGGTGGAGAAAACACAAGCTTTGCAGGACCTAGCCTATTTTGGAGTAATACGGGGTGGGGCGCTGAAAAATTTTACACAGCAGAAACAGTAGCAAAGGCAAAAACTGAATTTAATGCAACATTAATTCGTGCAGCTATTGGCCATGGTACGAGTACCGGTGGTAGTTTGAACTTTGATTGGGAGGGCAATATGAGCCGTCTTGATACTGTTGTAAACGCAGCTATTAGCGAAGATATGTACGTTATTATTGATTTTCATAGCCATGAAGCACATACCGATCAAGCAACTGCAATTCGCTTTTTTGAAGACGTAGCGACCAAATATGGGCAGTACGACAATGTTATTTATGAAATTTATAATGAGCCGTTACAAATTTCGTGGGTTAACGATATTAAGCCTTACGCAGAAACAGTTATTGATAAAATTAGAGCAATCGACCCTGATAACTTAATTGTGGTTGGTACGCCTACGTGGTCGCAAGATGTGGATGTGGCATCACAAAACCCGATAGATCGCGCCAATATTGCTTACACTCTGCATTTTTATGCTGGCACGCATGGCCAATCGTATCGAAATAAAGCACAAACTGCACTCGATAACGGCATTGCACTATTCGCCACAGAGTGGGGTACAGTTAATGCTGATGGCAATGGTGGTGTTAATATTAATGAAACCGATGCATGGATGGCATTTTTTAAAACAAACAATATTAGCCACGCTAACTGGGCTTTAAACGATAAAAACGAAGGTGCATCGTTATTTACTCCAGGCGGTAGTTGGAATTCACTAACCGCGTCAGGCACTAAAGTTAAAGAGATCATTCAAGGTTGGGGTGGTAGTACGGTTGCTTTAGACTCTGATGGCGATGGTATAAGTGATAGTAACGATCAGTGCGATAACACTCCTGCAGGTACAACGGTTGATAGTATTGGTTGTGCAGTAACTGACAGCGATGGTGATGGTATTAGCGATAGTGTTGATCAATGCCCTAATACACTTGCAGGTGAAACTGTTAATAATGTAGGTTGTGTTGTTGAAGTAGTTGAACCACAAAGCGATGTGGATAACGATGGTGTGAATGATGATATTGATCAGTGCCCAGATACACCCGCTGGTACAAGTGTTGATACAAATGGATGCAGTGTTGTAAGTTCAACCGATTGTAATGGCATTAATACATACCCTAATTGGGTGAACAAAGATTACACAGGTGGTCCGTTTACTCACAATAACACCGACGATAAAATGCAATATCAAGGCAATGCATACAGCGCAAATTGGTATACAAATAGCCTTCCAGGAAGTGATGCTTCGTGGACGCTTCTTTATAGTTGTAATTAAGCACGTTTTATAAAATATGCGAAGAAGGTAAATAATACATTTACCTTCTTTTTAAAAGTATTAGCCTTTATAAACACTTTGGTGTTGATCAGTGATGTTGTAGCTAGGGGAGTTTATGTTATCTATATAGCGCCAATTGGTTGTGATTTGCTCTTTAGTAATCGTCAATAACATGTATCCACGGTGTGATAAGTCACAATAGTTTAAGTCGTTTATTAACAATGAAAGCGAGTCAGCCATTTGCTTTGCTTGTGCTGTATTAAGCGCTAAATAATGCTCCATACCCGGGGATGTAACACCTGGTGTTGCAAACTCTACTCCTACGCTTTCGCCTTTTGCATTTTTTAATGTGCCATGCCACGCATTGTGCGTATCACCTGCAACCACGACTAACTTTTTATTTAATGCAGTAACGCTTTTGTATAATGCTTCGCGCTCGCTTGGGTAACCATCCCACGCATCTAAATTGTAAGGCATTAAAGTATTTACGCGTGCGAGTTGCGCGGGTGTTACCGCTTTATTTGCTAACACGGCTTTTTTAATGGCAACAAGCTCTTTTAATACCTGGGGTATTTTGGTGCGATCGGATTGCGAGAATATTTCAGTAGGTAGCCACATTTTAGTCATCAATACTTGCTGGCCTAATATTTGCCACTTTGCATTCGATTTAGTTATTGCACTCGTAAGCCAGTTAAGTTGTGTGTTACCTAGTAACTGCCTTTTTGGATTATTTAAATCACTGGCAAAGCGAGCAACATCCATTTGTTTGGTCTCTAGGTTTTTATAGTCGCTGTAAGCGAGTTGTTTATCGCGTGCTATTACGCGAGTATCTAGCATGTGTAAGCTTATTAAATTACCAAAATCGAAGGTACGGTATATTTGCGGGCTTTGCTCGCCCATAGGCGGTCTAATTGGCAGCCATTCGTAATACGCTTGAATAGCTGCTGCGCGGCGCTTAAAAAAGTCACCCTCATCAGGGGTATGATTTTCAGCACCACTTTTATAGGTATCGTTGGTAACTTCGTGATCATCCCATATTGCGATAAATGGCGCTGCAGCGTGAAGTGCTTGAAGGCCTTGGTCTGTTCTGTAAATAGCATAACGCTTGCGATAGTGGCTAAGGGTAATAATTTCACCGCTGTTATCGGCTGCTAATTGGCGGCCAATTTTTTCAGCATTTTCGGTAGCGTATCCACCCATTGGGTATTCGTAAATATAATCTCCCAAATGTAGCACTACATCTAAATCTTTTTGCTTAGCGATATCAGTGTATGCATTAAAGTACCCAGCAGGGTAGTTTGAGCACGACACCACAGCCATTTTTATTTGTTCAACATTGTTTATTGGTAGTGTTTTAGCCCGGCCAATAGGGCTTTGTGTATTCAACCCCATAAAACGATAAAAGTACTCTGTGTTTGGAGTAAGGTCTTGCACATCTATTTTTATTGTAAAGTCGCGGCTTTTATCTGTTTGTTCTCGCCCACTACGAATAATATTTTTAAATTGAGAATCACTTGCCAACTCCCAGGCAACAGTAACTTCAAAATTTGATTGAGCAGTGGTTGCGCGTGTCCAAATAATTAAAGCATGGCTAAGCGGATCGCCACTCGCTACACTGTGTTTAAATTCAATAGCCGATAGAGGTTTGTTTATTAATGTTTGAGCACAACCTGTAATGGCACTCGATACTGCGACGGTAAATATACTTGCTGCTGAGGTTTTTAAAAAATTTCGACGTGATGAAAGAGTCATACTGCACTTTTTTAATTATTAATAGTGGTGCGCACTTTAACGATTAGATATGACGTTTTTATAAACGCTAAATGTATTTAGTGTGACGATATTAATACACTTAAACCTCTTTTATTTATTAACTAAAAAGTAGTCAAAAAATTAAATTTAATGGTTAAATTAACAAGAGATGAATTTTTTAAATTAAAGCTATTTTTATAAAGTTCTTTAATTACAGTTGTTTAAATTTTATTTTTATGTTGGCACAACCCTTGAGTATGTAATTACGTCTAAACAATACACAAACAAGGAATACCATTATGAAACATTCAATTAAAATCGCTATGGCAAGTTTATTAGTATTAGGTTCTGCGCAAGTACATGCAGTAGAGGTGGACCTAGATGTAACTGATATATTAACTCAAAGTGTAGCAAGCTATGTTCAGCAAACCACAACTGAGCTTGAAAAATCATTAAAGGAAACGCTTTATTTTGATGCCAAAACTGTTTTAGAGAGTTTATTAGATGAGCCCGCTTTAACAGATAGCACAACGCTTAAAAGTACTGACACTAGTATTAAAAACGTAAAATAAATCATTTAAAGGATTAAAACGATGAGCAGTGAACTTGGATTATTTGCATTAATGTTAGCACCCGTAGTCAGTATGATTAGCGCTTATTACTCGGTACAAGTGTTTAAAGCTATGGGAGGTTGGTTTAATCTTTAGCCAATTATATAGCTGGTAATTAATTCGATTCATACAAAGCTGATCGACTTAGCAAAAGCGCACGTAAATAAAGGCAGAGTGTTTGAAATAAGTAGACTTTATGAAACGTGCGATTTTTCCATTACCCATTTTTATGTTACCTGAAGGTTATACGCGATTACGCATATTTGAGCCTCGTTATTTAAATATGGTTAAAACCGCATTAAAAAATAATACAGGGTTTGTGCTTTGTACGTTTGAGCATGACACGCCTTTTAATATAAGCGCGCAAGGTTGCCTTGTTGATATTATTGATTTTGACCAAGACGATAACGATGTATTATTAATTGATGTATTTGCATCGCAAAATGTGCAAATTAATGACGTTTATCAAGACGAAGACGAATTACGTCATGGCTTAGTATCGCCTTGTAATACGCCGTATTGGTACAACGATTCTAACAATCAAATTGGTGAACATTACCTATTACACGACGCGCTTAAAAACGTGTTTGATGGTAATACGGAACTTAATTTGTTGTACAAGAAAACTCATTTTGACAAGCTTCCTTGGATTGCAGCACGTTGGCTTGAACTCCTACCTGTTTCTATTGAGAAAAAACAGCAACTTGCATTTGAAACGAATTTTGATAACTTACTGAATTTCCTCCATACTGTGATTAATAACGAATTTGCCTAAATTTTATGATCCTAAATTAATTATTGCCCGTATTACTTAATACAAAAGCAATAACGGGATAAATTATTATGGTAAGTCAACAACAGTCACCACGTTGTGAACCTAATACAGGTAAGTACACTGCCATGCCAGAAACGCCGAGTAAAGAGCTCATGCAAGCGCTTATAGATGTTGCGCAATCACGCGACAAAAAAGCGTTTTCTTATTTATTTGAATACTTTGCGCCAAAAATTAAACGCTTTGGAATAAAGCAGTTTGGTGTTGAAGCTCAAGCAATGGAGCTTGTGCAAGAAACGCTAACCTCTGTTTGGCGTAAAGCACATTTGTATCACAGTGATAAAGGTGCAGCGACTACGTGGGTCTATACCGTTATGCGTAACGCGTCGTTCGATATGCTTCGTAAGATGAAAAGTAATAAAGAAGAAAATATAAGCGAAGATATTTGGCCGTTACTAAACGACTCACAAGATACGCATCATGAGTACAGTGATCATTTAGAAGATAAGCAAATTAAGCGCTATTTAGACAAATTACCAATTGCTCAACGCGAAGTGGTAAGAGGCGTTTATTTCCAAGACATGTCGCAAGAGCAACTTGCACATCAACTTAATATTCCAGTAGGCACGGTAAAATCACGGTTACGTTTGGCCTTGCAAAAATTACGTAATGAAATGGGAGATCAGCATGATTAAACATCACCCGAGTGAAACTTTACTGACACAGTATTGCGATGCATCACTTGCTACATCATTGAGTTTAGCCGTTTCTATTCACGTAGATATGTGCCCTGTGTGCCAAGCTAAAGTAGCTAAAATTGAAGCAAGTAATGCAAATGCATTATTTAGTGAAGAGCCTGCTCAATTTGAGAAATCTCAAACTGAGAAATCTGATTTACTTGAAGAATTTGAACTAAATGTACTTGATATGATCATGTCTGATGATTCTATTGATGAAGTTTACGAAGTAGAGCCTGTATCTATTAAAGTGAATGAGCATAACTATCAACTTCCACGTGCTTTAACACGTATTTCTCATAGTAAGTTTACACAAGTTGGTAAGTTAGCGCGTTCTCGAGTTGCATTAGATGATGGTGCACTGCGTTCTAGCTTGCTACATATTGATGCTGGCGGCGAAATTCCTGAGCATACACATACCGGATTTGAAGTTACTTTACTACTAGACGGTGAGTTTAGTGATGAAGATGGTAATTACGTACCAGGCGACTTTATTTGGCAAGATGGTAGTCATCAACATACACCTTTAACAAAAGATGGATGTTTATGCTTTACAGTTGTCAGTAGTGCGCTACATTTTAATAAGGGCTTCAGCAAGTTACTAAATCCAATAGGTAATTTGATTTACTAAGAGAATATATGCATACAGATATAATAAAAATAGGTATAAGCGCCTGCTTAGCAGGCGAAAAAGTTAGATTTGACACAGGACATAAAAAGTCAAATTTTTGTATGGATGAGCTAGGTAAACACGTTGAATACACACGGTTTTGTCCGGAAGTAGCGGTAGGTTTACCAATACCCCGTCCAACTATTCGCCAGGTTAAAGTGGGTGATACTATTAAAGTATGCCGCCCAGATGGCACCGGTGAAGTAGGCCAGCAACTTACCGAATATGGTAAAAAAGTTGCAACTGAACAAGCTAAAGAACTAAGCGGATTTGTATTTTGTGCAAAAAGCCCAAGTTGTGGCATGGAGCGCATTAAAATCTACAATGAAGCAGGAACAGGTAACACCTCAGAAGGTGTTGGTTTTTTTGCTGAGCAAATAATGAAGCATAACCCATTATTGCCATGTGAAGAAAACGGACGTTTAAATGACATGCACTTACGTGAAAACTTTGTAATGAGAATTTACGTATTTAAAAACTGGCAAAAATTAGTACAAGAGCCGCTTACGGTTCATAAGCTTACTCAATTTCATTCTCAGTATAAGTACTTGTTGATGGCCCATAACTATCAAGCTTATCGTGATTTGGGTAACCTGTTAGGAACATATGTAGGTGACGATATAAGCGCAGTTGCTGATGAATATATTTTAGGTTTGATGACGGGTCTTAAAAAGCCAGCTTCTCGAAGAAATAACTGCAACACGCTAATGCATTTACAAGGTTATTTTAAAACATTTTTATCGAAGGTTGAAAAACAAGAACTTCGTGATGCAATAGATGAATACCGCGAAGGGTTGGTGCCATTGTATGTACCACTTACTTTGCTAAAACATCATTTGAAGGTTCACCCAAATGAGTACCTTGAAAAACAAGTGTTTTTTAACCCTTACCCTCACGATTTAAAACTACGATTTGGTATTTAATGGATACATTATTTTGGTTTAGGCGCGATTTGCGCCTTTTTTCTAACGAAGCGTTAATTCAAGCGCTAAATAATGGCGCTAAACACGCCATTTTTTTTGTGTCTGAAAAACAGTGGCAACAACACCAAGCTGCGCCTATCCAGATTGACTTACTCAAGCGCCGAGTTACTTATCTTCAATCTCAGCTTGCTGATTATGGCATTACCTTACATGTTATTGAAGCGCCTAGCTTTGGCGATTGTACGCGTGAGCTTATTGATTTTTGTAAATCAAACGATGTAAAACATGTAATTGCTAATACAGAATATGAGCTTAATGAAGTAAACCGCGATAAAGCAATTTTGCACGAATGCGATGAGCTTTCTATTACTTTTACTTTGTACGAAGGTGATTTGATTGCACCTGTTGGAACGGTTAAAAATCAAAGTAATGAAATGTATAAAGTGTTTACTCCATTTAAGCGAGCATGGCTAAAGCAGTATCAAGATACACACTTTAGTTTGCCTCAATGGCCTCTAACTTCTGATCCAATAAAATTTGATGAAAGCGACTTACTAAAAAGTGATGGATGCTCAGATAAGTGGCCGGTTGACGACGATACACTGTCTACCGTGGTCGATAACTTTATATGTGACAAGCTTACAAGCTACGACGATCAGCGTGATATACCCAGCGTAAAAGGCACATCAGGTTTAAGCCCGTATTTAGCATTGGGTATTGTAAGCACTAAACAGCTGCTTATTAATATTCAGCAGCGTTATCCTGATATTTTAACTACGTCAAAAAGTAAAACGTTTACGTGGATTAACGAGCTTGTTTGGCGCGAATTTTACAGGCATTTAATTGCTGAATTTCCGAAGCTTTCGCGCGGTGATAACTTTAACGAAAAGTATAACGCCGTAGTGTGGCGTAAAAGCGAAAATGAATTTACAGCATGGTGTGAAGGGCGAACAGGTTACCCGTTAGTGGATGCTGCAATGCTACAACTAAAGCAAACCGGTTGGATGCACAATCGTTTACGTATGGTTGTTGCGAGCTTTTTAACTAAGCATTTATTAATAGACTGGCGCGAAGGTGAGCGCTTTTTTATGCAGCACCTAATTGATGGCGATTTAGCCTCAAATAATGGTGGCTGGCAGTGGGCTGCAAGTACCGGGTGTGATGCTCAGCCTTACTTTAGAGTTTTTAACCCTATCAGACAAAGCGAGCGCTTTGATCCAACTGGCAAGTTTATCCGTAAGTATTTGCCAGAGCTTGAAAACGTGCCAGATAAACACATTCATTTTCCACACACTTATTTAGCCGCAATAGGTAAAGATAAGGAATGTTACTGGCCAGCAATAGTTGATCATAAAGCGGCACGAGAACGTGCACTTGCTGCATTTAAGGTGTGATATGGATAACCAGTTACCAGTAGATAAATTTGTTGAAATATACCAACAGCTTGATAGCACTAACCTTGATTTATTGAGTGATATTTACTGTGACAACATACAGTTTATAGACCCGATGCATGAAATTAATGGCATTGTAGAATTGCGCAGATACTTTGCTAACTTATATAGCAATGTTAAGCATTGCCAGTTTGATATTAGTGATTCGTTTAATAGCGGAAACAATGCTTTTATTTATTGGACTATGCACTACGCACATCCAAAGCTTTCATCAGGTAAAACTATCTCGGTAGAAGGTCATAGTAAGCTTATTTTTGAAAGTGGCAAAATTATCAAGCACAGAGATTACTTTAATGTAGGCGAGTTGTTATATAAGCATATTCCTTTAATTGGTAGTGTTATAAAGCTAATTGATAAAAGGGCAGGTTAATTATGATCACACTAATTACGGGTGCTACTTCAGGTATTGGTGAGCAGTTAGCAATTAAATATGCGCAGTTGGGAGACACTGTTATAGCTTGTGGCCGTAATAATGAAAAGCTCGCTGAGCTTGCTAAATACGACAATATTCAAGCATGTAAATTTGATGCAACTAATCTACATGACATTAAAGAGTCTACTATTGGCTTCCCTCATTTTGACCGTGTTATTTTAAACGCGGGTAACTGTGAATACATAGATGACGCGCGAAATTTTGATAGTGCATTGTTTGAGCGTGTAATTAATGTGAATTTACTATCTATGGGGTATTGCCTTGAAGCGCTACTTCCTAAAATAAATTCAGGCGGCCAGCTTGTTTTAGTTAGCTCAAGTGTTACTTATCTTGCGCTACCTCGTTCAGAAGCTTATGGTGCATCAAAAGCGGGTGTAAGTTATTTAGCAAAAAGCTTAGCTGTTGATTTAGATGATGTTGATGTGACTTTAGTTCATCCAGGCTTTGTGAAAACTCCGCTCACTAATAAAAATGATTTCCCGATGCCTATGGCTGTTACCGCTGAAAAAGCAGCTGACTACATGATTAAGGGAATACATAAGCGCCGAAAAGATGTTCACTTTCCGTACCGTTTTACACTTATATTAAAAGCATTACGTATTTTACCACTCCCAATTTGGCTTAAAATCGCAAAAGGATTAGCCCGTTGAAAAAAATAGCAATAATAGGAACTGGTGTATCTGGTTTAACATGTGGGCATTTGCTTCACAAACATTACGATGTAACCGTATTTGAAAAAAATGATTATATAGGTGGCCACACTGCAACGGTTGACGTTGATGTGTGCGGCATAAAATACGCAATAGATACTGGCTTTATTGTATTTAACGACAGAACTTACCCATACTTTGAAAAGTTATTATCGCGTATTGGTGTAGATAAACAGACAACGCAAATGAGCTTTAGTGTTCATAATGAAGCCACTGGCTTTGAATACAATGGTCATACATTTACGAGCCTATTTGCACAGCGACGTAATATTTTTAGACCTAAGTTTTGGCGATTATTGTACGACATTGTTAGGTTTAACAAACTGTGTAAAGCACTACATGAAAAAGATAATTACCAGTCTGATCAATCATTAGGGCAGCTGCTTAGCGACAATCACTTTAATGACTTTTTTAAATACCATTATATCCTTCCGATGGGCGCGGCTATTTGGTCTACCAGCATTAAAGAAATGGAAAATGTAGGCGTTGAATTTTTTGTTAAGTTCTTCTTTAATCATGGCCTTTTAGATGTAACAAACAGACCACAGTGGTATGTAGTACCAGGTGGCTCTCGTCAGTATATTAAGCCGCTGATAAGAGGCTTTGCCGATAAAATTAAACTCAATACAAACATCAAATCTGTTACACGTCAAAATGATGAAGTAACAATAGAGTTTGCCAGTGGTGAGCAAAGTAAGTTTGATAAAGTAATATTTGCTTGTCATTCAGATCAGGCGCTTGCACTACTTGGTGATGCGACTGAGCAAGAAAAGTCAGTATTGGGTGCAATAGCTTACACTGAGAATTCAGTGGTGCTGCACACCGATACAAACCTTTTACCAGATAGAAAAGCAGCATGGGCAAGTTGGAACTACCTACTTAATAACAATACTGATAAAGCAGCTGTTGTTACTTACCAAATGAATATTTTGCAAGGTATACAATCGGATACACAGTTTTGTGTAACGCTTAATCACCTTGAAGGAATAAGCCAAAGTAAAATTTTGCGCGAGTTTACTTATCATCACCCTGTATTTAACCAAGAGTCAATTGCTGCTCAAAAACTTAAACACAGTATTGATGGACAAAACAATAGTTATTTTTGTGGTGCTTATTGGTACAATGGTTTTCATGAAGATGGCGTACACAGTGGTGTAGATGTAGCCAAGCAACTTGGGGTCGAATTTGACTAGTGCAGTGTATTTAGGCGATGTAAAACATCGCCGTTTTGCTGTTAAAGAACATCGTTTTAGTTATCCATTGTATATGATGTGGGTAGACTTAAATAATCCTCAACAACTAAATGGTGTGCATAAACACATAGGTACTTCAGGATTAAAAGCGTTAAAATTTAATGAAGCTGATTATCTTAAAGGCACCTCACAACTTGCTAAACGACCTCTTATTGAGCGTGCACATGAACAACTTGCCAATTTAGGTATTACCGAAACCTTTTCTCATATTTACATGCTAGGGCAATTTCGTTGTTTTGGTGTGTATTTTAGCCCTGTTAATTTTTATTTTTTTGGCCACAACGATACTCGTTTTAAGTATATGATTGCTGAAGTGAGTAATACCCCCTGGAACGAACGTCATTATTATTTAGTCCCTTTAGAAAAAAAAGTGAACTTTAAGAAGGTTTTTTCCGTATCACCTTTTATGAATCTGGATATGAACTATCATTGGCATGTCAAACAATCGCCTGATAAAACATTGATACACATTGAAAATAAGCGAAATGAAGAGTTATTATTTGATGCAACACTTCGTTTAAAACGTAAAGAACTCACTAACGAAGAGATTAATAAGTTGTTTAAACGTTTTCCGGCCATGACATGGTCTATTTTCAAAGGTATTTATTATCAAGCATTAAAGTTGTTTTTAAAACGAGTGCCTTTTTTAGGTCACTCAGGTAAGCCATAAAGCACATAGGTAGTCAGGACAATTAATAGGTATTTTAATGGATAAAGTGTCGAGCTTAAATTGCGAACAAAGCACTAGTTGGTTAACTAATATATATAAAAAATTAGTGACTAAAGCCTTTTCGTCAATTGAAACAGGTCAAGTTGTTTTAATTGAAGGAAATGAGCGTACAGTTTTTGGCGATGTATCGTCTGCGTTAAAAGCAACAGTAACAGTTAACGATAAAGCTATGTATAAAGCGTTTGCATTATCTGGGAGCGTTGGCGCTGGTGAAGCGTATATTTTGGGTCACTGGTCTTGTGACAACTTAACTTCATTTATAGAAATATTTGCTATAAACGAAAAGCAACTCGATGAGTTTGAAAAAAAATTCGCATTTTTTAGTAATATCGCACACCGATTTAATCACACAAAAAATAAAAATTCAGAATCGGGCTCTAAAAAGAACATTGTTGCTCATTACGACTTAGGTAATGATTTGTACGAATCATTTTTAAGTAAAGAAATGCTTTACTCAAGTGCTGTATATCCTACAAAAGAAGCAACACTTGAAGAAGCACAGCAATACAAGCTTAAACGCATTTGTGAGCAAGTTGAGCTTCAAAAAAATGATTCAGTAATCGAAATTGGTACAGGGTGGGGGGCTTTTGCTATATACGCAGCCACACATTACGATTGCCATGTAACAACAACCACCATATCTGATGAGCAACATGATTTTGTAGCTAAAAAAATTGTTGAACTTGGTCTTGAGAATAAAATAACATTACTCAAGCTCGATTACAGATTACTAAAAGGTAAATACGACAAACTTGTTTCTATTGAAATGATAGAAGCGGTTGGTCATGACTATTTACCTAGCTTCTTCACTCAGTGTGGTGAGCTCTTAAAAGACGACGGCGCAATGCTTATACAAGCAATTACTATTGGCGATCAGCGTTATAAGCACTACTTAAAAAACTCTGACTTTATCCAACAGTATATTTTCCCAGGTGGGTGCTTGCCATCACTTAACGAAATGAGTGAGCAAATCAAAAATAATACCGATATGGTTATTCACACTGTTAATGATATTGGCGCTCACTACGCACGAACATTAGCGGATTGGCGAACTCGTTTTATAAAAAGCTGGCCTGATTTAGACCGCTCTAAATTTGATGAACGTTTTTATCGTTTATGGTTATTTTATTTTGCTTATTGTGAAGGTGCATTTAGAGCTAGAGCAACAAGTACAGTGCATTTAATGGCGCGTAAACCACGTTTTATTAGCGATAACGATGATATTGCGCTCAATTACTAATTTTGTTTTGTTTCAAGCAGTGTGGTTTTTATCATTACTGCTTGAAGCTGATTCGCTAATTTTTAGTGGCTTGATTATTGTTTTAATGTTTTTGTTGTCAAAGCAGAAAAAACAAGACTCCTTACTATTAATTAAAGCCCTACCTTTAGCCCTGTTATTAGAATTTATAGCGGTAAAGCTAGGCTTGTTAGAATTTAAAGTATATCCCTTCCCACTATGGCTCGCTTTTTTATGGGCTGCATTATTACTTTCTTTAAATACCTCTATGGTCTTTTTAAGTAGATTAAAACTTTGGCAGGCCTTTTTGGTATGTATTGCTTTTGCGCCTGCAAGTTATTGGGCAGGTGCTCGCTTTGAAGTAATAAGCCTGGGATTACCTTTATGGCAATTTTGGCTTGTTTATGGAGCGATATGGTCTGCAGTGTTTACCGCTATCCTTTTTATAAACCAAAAAATTAAGTTGTTTATTAATCGCTGAACGCCCACAAATTTTCATTTGGCAACATTACTCACTTATTCAAAGGGAACTTATTTTGAAATTTTTACTAAAGGCAGTTACTTTTTATTTGCTTACAACTTCAATTGTTTTAGCTAACACACAATTTAATAAAGTAGGCGAAGCACGAATGGAGTATTTATTTTGGGATGTATATGACGCTGTGCTATTTACCCCTTCAGGTAATTACAGCGCAGGAACACATCCTATTAAGTTTAAGCTTACCTATTTACGCGACTTTGAAGCTAAAGAAATAGTTAAAGCAACAAATGAGCAGTGGGAACATCTTGGAAAAACAGAATTAGCTGACAAATATGACAGTAAATTGTTGTCTATTTGGCCTGATATAAAAAAGGGTGACTCGCTAACGTTAATCACAAATGAGCAAGGTATGAGCACTTTTTATCATAATGATGAAAAAATTGGTGAAATTAATGAGCCTCAATTTTCGAGTGACTTTTTAGCCATTTGGCTTGATAAAAAAACCTCTGAGCCAAAACTACGAAAGCAACTATTAGGGAATTAATATGAACATATTAAACACGTTGAAAGCAGCTGTAATGACCGTCTCGGCTCTACTTTTAATTAGCTGTTCGGCACCAAATGTTGAACATTATAAAAATACATCGCCAAATTTCGACTTTAAAACGTTTTTTAGCGGAAATTTGAAAGCCTATGGTGTTGTACAAGACTTTAAAGGTGAATTGACCCGAAAGCTTGTCGTAGATATGAATGCGACCTGGGACGGTAACCAGGGCGTTATTGAAGAGGACTTTGTTTATGATGATGGTGAAACCCAAAAACGAATCTGGAAAATAACATTAAATGAAGACAATAGTTTAACGGGGTCGGCAGCTGATGTTATAGGTACAGCAAAAGGTAAAAGTGATGGCAGTGTATTTCACTGGAATTATGATGTTGAACTTCCATACGATGGCAGTACTTTGGAAGTGAATTTTGACGATTGGATGTACTTGGTTACACAATCGCGCTTGATAAACCGCACGTCTATTGTTAAGTTTGGAGTCGAGGTCGGGGAAGTGACCTTAGTTATCGAAAAAATATAGCTTATTTACCCAGTTGCTTAACTTGCGCCAAAATTGTACTCAAATTAAGTCTTTGTTAACCCAACATGCTGTATTTTACCGAGAATTATTTAAATTTTACTCATTTTTTAAGAATTTAAGCAAAAAATGCAATTTGCTGTTGCTAACTCTTTAAAAATGCATAAAGATAGGTTTTGCGAAGGCAAAATAATAACGAATAGGAATCTAACAATGAATAAAGCTCAATTAGTTGAAAAAATTGCTACTGATGCAGAAATCTCTAAAGCCGCTGCTACTCGTGCTCTTGACGCGTTTACAGGTGCTGTAACTTCTTCTTTAAAAGAAGGTGATTCAGTAGCATTAGTTGGTTTTGGTACTTTCTCAGTAAAAGAACGTGCAGCTCGCACTGGCCGTAACCCACAAACGGGTGCTGAGATCCAAATCGCAGCGGCAACTATCCCAAGCTTTAAAGCAGGTAAAGGTCTTAAAGACCAAGTAAACCCTTAATAGGTTTAACGAATTAAATTAAAAAAAGAGCTATTTAGCTCTTTTTTTTTATGTTTAAAAAGCCGCTATATAACGGCTTTAATAGATGAGTGTTATGCTTTTAGCGCTTTATCGCCTCGCCCAATACCAACAGCACCAGAACGTACAACTTCAATAATATCGGTTTCATGGCGAAGTGTGTCTAAAAACGATTCTATTTTGTCTGTACTGCTCACTAGTTGCAGGCTATAGCTTTGTCGGCCCATATCTAAAATAACACCTTGAAATACATCAACTACGCGAGTAACCGCTGCTCGAGTCGTCTCGTCTTGAGCAAATACTTTAACAAGTAATAGCTCGCGCTCAATGTGGCTCATTTCTGTTAAATCGATAATTTTAAGCACATCTACTAACTTGTTAACTTGCTTTGTGATCTGCTCAACAACTCTGTCGTCACCCATAGTAGTAATAGTAATACGTGACAATGATTGATCATCAGTTGTGCCAACAGTTAGGCTGTCAATGTTGTATGCACGTTGTGAAAAAAGCCCAACAATACGCGACAGTGCACCGGGTTCGTTTTCTAATAGAATAGATAAAATACGACGCATTATGCTTTTACTCCTTTACGTAACCACATCTCATCAATGCCACCTAACTTGATTTGCATTGGGTATACATGTTCTTTCTCATCAACGTTTATGTCTAAAAAGACTAATCGGTCGTTAATTGACATTGCTTTATCTATAGCAGGTTGCAATTCATCAAGTGTATTTACTTGTATTCCTACATGCCCGTAGCTTTCAACTAACTTAACAAAATCAGGTAGCGAGTCCATGTAAGATGATGAATGACGTCCGCCGTAAACCATATCTTGCCATTGGCGTACCATACCTAAAGAGCGGTTATTAAGTGATACAACTTTTACCGCTAGGTTGTATTGTAAGCAGGTAGATAGCTCTTGAATATTCATTTGAATAGAGCCATCACCCGTAATACATACAGACTCTTTGTCTGGAAAGGCTAGTTTTACACCCATTGCTGCAGGTAAGCCAAAGCCCATAGTGCCTAGGCCGCCTGAATTTATCCACTGACGAGGGTGCTTAAATGGGTAATATTGCGCTGCAAACATTTGGTGCTGACCAACGTCAGAACTTACATAAGCATCGCCATTAGTGGCTTTATAAACAGCTTCAATTACGGCTTGTGGTTTAATTTTGTCGCCATCAGTGTTGTAGCTTAAACATTTTTGTTCACGCCAACTAATAATTTGACGCCACCAATCTTCTTGTGCGCTGCGATCTATTTTAATTGGGCTTTTATCAATTCCAGCTTGTAGTTGTTCGAGTACTGTTGCTAAGCAACCTACAACCGGTATGTGCGCTTTGATTGTTTTTGAAATTGAAGTTGGATCTACATCTACATGTACAATTGTGGCATTAGGACAAAACTTTTTAACGTTATTTGTTACACGATCATCAAAACGTGCACCAAGGGCTAATATCACATCAGCATTGGCCATTGCTTTGTTAGCCTCAAGTGTGCCGTGCATGCCAAGCATACCTACAAAGTTTGGATGTACACCTGATATACCGCCAAGCCCCATTAGTGTATTTGTAATGGGTGCATTTAACGATTCAACTAAATGCGTTAATTGCTCTGACGTATTTGAAATAACAATACCACCGCCAGAATAGATAACCAGTTTTTTGGCCTCTAAAATAGTCGTTACCGCTTTACGAATTTGTTTTGAGTGCCCTTTAGTATTAGGGCTGTATGTTCTTAGCTCTGTTGTTTTAGGAAATTCGTATTCAAACTTAATAGCAGGGTTAAGCATATCTTTAGGAAGCTCAACTACAACAGGCCCCGGGCGGCCTGTGCTGGCTATGTAAAAGGCTTTAGCTAAGATTGTTGGGATTTCTTTAGCACTTCGACAGTTAAAGCTGTGTTTTACTACCGGGCGAGAACAGCCAACAATATCAGTTTCTTGGAATGCATCATCACCAATTAAATTTGTAGGCACTTGGCCTGATAATACAACCATAGGAATTGAATCCATGTATGCTGTTGCAATACCCGTTATACAATTTGTAGCGCCTGGGCCTGAGGTTGCAAGTACAACACCAACGTCTCCTGTAGCACGGGCATAACCATCAGCCATATGCGTTGCAGCTTGTTCATGACGAACTAGTATATGCTCAATATCATCTTGCTGGAAAAGTGCATCATATAGGTCTAAAACCGAACCACCGGGGTAGCCAAATATGTATTTTACCTTTAACTCTTTTAATGCCTGAACTACTAGTTCAGAGCCATTATATTCTTGTTTGCTCATCCTCATTCCTCTGTGCGCTTTTTTATGCATAAAAAAACCCCCGCGTAGTGCGAGGGTTTTTAAAAAGCAGTATCACCTTTTAATACATCCCCGCTGGGCTTATAACTAAGACCAGTACGAGTACGACTAAAAGGTTAATATGTGTGTTCATAGTTTTTACCCTATTAGCAAAACACTGCTTTTAAATTAAAAATTCTGTATGGGTTTATTTTTAAGGGTTTTGAGCCTTCATGTCAACCTTGAAAGTGCTTATTTGCATTTTAAATTCGTTTTTCGTCTTTTATTAATTTAAAACTGCAAAAATATTAACGTTAAGTGAGTTACCTAGCAGAAATTATGCATTTATTGGCTGTACTATAAAATTAGAATATAAAAGTATTTATGAACCCATAATTATCAGAACATATGTTAACTATATGTTTTTATCGCATGTTTAAATTTTTATTATTAGGTATGATTACTACATAATTCTGTTTGAGGAAAACACAGTGAAAAAAGTGACGTTAATTGCGCTTTTATCTACGCTATTAAGCCCTATCGTAGCGGCTAATAGTTTAAGCCCACACGATGTTGGTATAACTAACGAAGAACGTATTTTATATTGGCTTAAAAAAAGAGACCAAGTACCTTCAAGTGAGTTAGATAGTTCATTTAAGTCGTATATGAGTAATATTGAGGTTGCCAATCACTCAATTAAAAATGGCTTTAGGCAATTTAAATCCTCCTCTACTGATTTTTCAAACACAAATAAACAACAAGCCGCTTTTTCAACGTCGCTAGTGCCAGATCAAAGCATTAATGATGTAAAAGTGTTAGCTATCTTAATTGATTTTCCTGATCTCAAACATGACGATAATCAGCTTGTAGATCAAGATACAGAGATGTTTTACGTTGAATATTCAACTGAGCACTATCAGCAAATGCTTTTTAATACCCAAGGTTATGCAGGTCCTGATGGGCAAAGCTTATCAACAGCTGCTGATTATTATAAAGCAGCGTCTGGTAATAGTTTAAACTTTACCGGGCAAGTATATGGTTGGGTAAGCGCTGATAATAACGCAAAAGTATATGGTGAACGCCAAGGTACAACACGAGATAAAAATGCGCCCGCTTTAGTCAAAGAGGCTGTGGAGAAGGCGGTTGCAAAGTTTAATATTAATTTAGCTGATTATGATTTAACTGATTTAGATGATATTGATGGCGATGGAATCCTTAACGAGCCTAATGGCATTATTGACCATGTAATGATTTTTCATTCAAGTATTGGCGAAGAAGCAGGTGGTGGCTACCTAAGCACCGATGCTATTTGGTCCCATCGTTATTATGTATTTGATGAAAATAGCGGCCCGAGCGAGATTGCAGGCAGCAGTATTAAACTCTTTGGTTACACAATTAATCCAATTGATGCTGGTATTGGTGTGGTAGTGCATGAGTTTGGGCATGACTTGGGATTATTGGATGAATACGACTTACAGTCTAACACGGTAGGTGAGCCCGTCGCGTCTTGGTCAGTTATGTCTACAGGAAGTTGGGCAGGTTCGCCAAGAGGTTCAGAGCCCGTTATGTTTAGCCCTTATGCACTTGAGTATTTACAAAATCGATACCAGGGAAATTGGGTTAATCAGCTAACGCTTGATATGGATGAGATAGACGCTAACTCACAGCAGACATTAATTAATACTGCGAGCACTTCACAACTACAAAACCAAATAAAAGTGACACTGCCTCCAAGGCTCGAAAAATTTAAAACGCCAGTAGAAGGTGATTTTCAGTACTATTCAAATACGGGCGATAACATTAACAACAGCTTAGTTAATACCATAGCGCTACCAAGCACAACTGAGGCACTTACTTTAAGCTTTATTGCTTATTACAGTATTGAGCGCGATTACGATTTAGTACAAGTAAAAGTAAATGGGGAGCCTATTGCTAGTAATTATACACAAGCAGTTAACCCATATTATGGCAATATTGGTCCGTATATTTCAGGTGATTCATTTTTAAATAGCGATGCTAAGCAACCCAATGGATACTTAACTCATAAGTTTGATTTATCAGCTTATGCTGGGCAAACAATAGATTTGAAAATTGAATACATTACAGATGCGAACACACATTATTATGGTTTTGTTGTTGATGATATGCGTATTGAGCAAAGTGATACCTTAATCTGGCACAATAATGCACAAGATCAAATTAACACTGAATTTAATGGCTTTGCAAAAGTTGGTAGTTATACGTACGCATCGCCATCACATTACTATTTACAATTGCGTTCGTACACAGGTGTTGACAGCAGTTTGCAAGCAGAGCAGTACTCACCAGGATTATTGTTGTGGTATAGCGATGAATCTCAAGCGGATAACAACACGACAGAGCATCCAGGCAGTGGTTTTGCATTAGTGGTAGATGCCGATCAGCGTTCAATAAATAAAGGCAGCACGCAAACTCCCGCTGCTTCAGCAATTCAAATACGTGATGCTGCTTTTAGCCTATATCAACAAAGGGCAGGGTTAGGTGATGATGATTTATCAGCTATCACAGAGTTTACTGATAAAACCGACTATAGTTTTTCAGCGCAACAGCCATCGGGTGTTGTGCTTCCACAGGTTGGTTTTGGGTTTAATATTATAAACCAGTCAGCTGACAGTGAAGACATAGAAGTACAGCTTAATTACGATGTTATTAAGGGTATTAATTTTACCAAAACAGGTTTAATCGTTGATTTTAATATAGAAGGTTTAACCCTAACACCTGCGGATAAATTTGCGTGGAATTTTGACGATGGCAGCTCAAGCACAGAGTTAAATCCAACGCATACATACCAAAACTATGGCACCTACGATGTCGAGTTTACTGCTAGCAATGGTACTTCACAGCAAGTAACTGTAGTTGAAGTTACACTAGTTAAACCATTATCTGTAAATGAAATTGAATATGAAGTAAACCAAGGAATATTGACAGCTCAAGCTTCGTTTACAGGTGGAGTAGCACCGTATACTTATAATTGGCAGCTAGGGGATGGAAGTACTTTAACGACGCAATCGATCACCCATAATTATTTATACTCTGGTGATTACCAAGTAACGCTTACAGTGACAGATAACGAAGGCACGGAGCAAACTAAAGCGGTTGATGTAACTGCAGTTGTTCCGCTTAGCATAGATGCAAACGTTACAGTAAATGATTTAAGCGCTCAATTTAATGCGCAAGTGACCGGTGGCTTTAATAGTTATACTTACAGTTGGGATTTTGGTGATGGCAGTGCGCTATCAAATTTACAAAACCCAATACATACTTATCAAGCTGACGGGGCATTTAATGTAACGTTGAGTGTTACTGATACTCAAACAAATGATACTTTTACTAAAGAGCTATCCCTTACAGTGCAAAAGCAGCAAAGTAGTTCTGGTTCAAGTGGCGGATCATTGGCAGGTTTATTAGTGTTATTACTTTTATGCTTACCTAGGATAAAACGCAGCTAGCAAACACAAAAAAGCCCGCTAAATTAGCGGGCTTTTGAAATTAATAACAAATATTAATTATAAACGGTCAATTACTGATTGAGTGAAATCAGTTGTACCGTGGCTGCCGCCTAAATCGCGAGTTGTACGGTCGCCAGATTTTATTACATCAGCAACAGCACTACGAATACGCTCTGCTGTGTCGCCCATATCTAAATGCTCAAGCATTTGGATAGATGCTAAAATTACAGACGTTGGGTTAGCTAGGTTTTTGCCAGCAATATCTGGAGCACTGCCGTGTACAGCTTCAAAAATTGCTGCGTCTTCACCAATGTTAGCACCTGGAGCCATACCTAAACCGCCAACTAAACCAGCACAAAGGTCAGATAAAATATCACCAAATAAGTTAGTCGTTACAATTACGTCAAATTCTTCAGGTGTCATTACCAGTTTCATACACGTTGCATCAACAATCATTTCGTTTGATTCAATTTGTGGGTAACGTTCAGCTACTTCACGCGCAACTTTTAAGAACAAACCAGATGTTGATTTTAAAATGTTAGCTTTATGAACAGCTGTTACTTTTTTGCGGCCTTCACGTACCGCTAGCTCGTATGCAAAAGTTACGATTTTTTCTGCGCCTTCACGCGTAATTATTGATTTTGCTTCTGCTTCATTACCGTCTTCACTTACTATTTGGCCTGCACCTGAGTACATACCTTGCGTGTTTTCACGAATAGTAATGATATCAATATCGTCGTAACGAGCTTTAGTACCAACAAATGATTTAACAGGACGTACGTTAGCGTATAAACCAAATTGCTTACGAAGTGTTACGTTAATAGACGTAAAACCTTCACCTACAGGCGTTGTTAATGGGCCTTTAAGAGTGATTTTGTTTTTAGCTATTGTATCAACCGTGTCTTGTGGAAGTAACTCACCTGTTTTTTCAAGTGCAGCTAGGCCAGCATCAACAAATTCATAATCAAAGTCGCAACCTGCGGCTTTTAATATTTCAAGTGCTGAGTCGATAATGCTCGGACCGATGCCGTCGCCTTTGATCACTGTGATGGTTTGTTTGGCCATTGACTTTTCCTTTAAAGAGTTTGATTTGCACATAAATTATTACCCTGAGAGAGTAATAGCTTGTTAGGTCATTTATGTGAACGTGCTTGAAAATTTAAGGGCGCATTTATACCAAGTTATCGCCCATTTTGCTAGTTTATACAGGAAATACCGGGTATACACCAAAGTTATAATGGGTATAAGAACGTTAAATAGTCCTCTATAAATTAAATACTATTAAATAGCGCAAGCGATTCTAATTTTTGGTTGAAATCAGTTAGATTTTGCCACTTTAGTATTTTCAGTTGTTCGTTTAATGTTTGCAGTTGCCACGCTGTAAGCGCAAGTTCCGGTTTAAAAACACTCTGCGCAACAATTTTAAGCGTGATCCAGAGTTTATGAGAGTCAGTTAAATGTTTTTTAGGTGTTTGCTCTGCTTCTAAAAGTGCCGTTGTCCATGGGTTGTCACTTAATAAATGAGTAAGCTGTTGCGTTAGTTGCTCGTTATTAATTGCATCCACTCCAAAAAATGAGCTAATAGGAGCACTCAATGTTTTATTTGGTGTGTCGTCAATCAGCGTTTTACGAGAAAGCTGTGTACTGCATTGCGTTAATAAAAAATGAGCATAAGCATATAAAGGTAATGTAATGTGTTCAAATTGGTCGTGTTTATTTTTACTGACTAATAAGGCCATTATTTTCACTAAACAATTTAATCTGTTAGTAACGTATGCTTGCAGAGGGTGTGGGGTAACATTAACTAATTGCTCAAAAACAACTCTTTGAATTATCGCAGGCGCATTATAATAACCGACCATCGATAAGCTATGCTTTAAGTCTTTAGCGGCCTGATGCTCCTTATTGTAAGGTTTTACTGCCTCACATAAATTCGCGACTACCTGAGGGTGAACCGCCATTAGTTGGCTTAACCCTTTATAGCTATATTCGTGCTGCAACTTAATATTACTTATTAGTTCAAGTAAAGACTGTGCTTTATCAACGTCAACTGCACTTTTCGACTTTACATGTTCACTGTTGAACACTTTAAAGTTAATAGTTTTATCAGCGCAATGCCATTGTTTTGGGTTGTCGTTAAGCGTTGCTTTAACGCTAAACCAAGCTAATTTATTTGGATTAGCGGTACTAATTAAAATATGTTTTTGCTGCGCATCAGTCGCTAAATAAATCATGGTTTGCTCGGCATAAAAAACGCGGCTTCCCGGTAACAGTGGCCCCAAATGAGCTATGAGTGATTTGATTAGCTGCAGTCCAAATAAGTTGGGAGTGCGAATGTACAAATCAGCAAGTGCTTTAAATAAACTCATATGTTTATTAGCCGTATTGCTAGTGATGTTCATGCTAATAATATTTGCTAAAGCAATCAGTGTTATGCCCCCATCGTAAAGCATAATTTTAGGGGCACTTACTAATGCTTGTTTATATTTACTTAATTTAGCTAACAATTGCGTAACGGGTTTGGCAGAATCGCCACCGGATAGCATAACTTTTGCTGCTAGTTGATGACGCACTTGCCATGTTTTTTTATCGGAGTCTTGAAAAGGTGTCTGCTCACAGAGCTTGTTTAATTGTGCTCCAACACATAAATGCTCAATAAGTGAAGCTGCAATGTATAGCTCGCTTAGGGCATTGTTGTAGTGTTGAGATTTACAAAGTGCAGCGGTTATAACGCTCTGACTAACAACTAAATTAGTAGCATAAGAATAATTAGGATTATAAAGTGTTAAACGTGCTTGTAATGCGAATGGCTGTTCGCTATAGAGCACTCTATATTGCTCAGCTAACTTACTTGCCATGGGGTATAAGGCTGTCCACTTTTGTTTATTGTTATAATAGCTTAAAAACAGCTGCGTATTATTAAGCAGCTGCTCTAAAGTAGTTGAAACAGCTTCATCCATTAAACCTTCACCTAATTTTGTTCTTGATATTTATTATATGCACTAGGACCCCATAAAAATAGCTGCCCATTTTTAAATAATAACCCAGTACATTCATCCATAGTGGTTATACCGTCAGATGTTTTATGCTGTGTACGATAAAAAACTATCTGAAATACCTGTTCACCATCTCGTTTGGCATAAGTAAGGTCAGGGCTGCCTAAATAATCAAGCACAGTATTTAGTGTTGTTGGCTGCTCAAGTGATAGTTTTTCGATATAACGTTTATTAAAAGCTTCTCGGTCTTGCCAGATCATAGCCTGAGGATCGTCTTTATAAAAGGTGATCACCAACGTTGCTATCAGTGCATATAGCCCTAAACCTAAGATTAAATATCGGATAAATTTTTTCAATATGGTTTACTCTGACTCCGGTAACTAATAATAGTATACGTTTTGTAATGTTTAGAGGCTATTAACTTGCGACTAATTAAGTCTTAACTGCTTTAAACTAAAGCCTAAATTTATATCGGTGCGTAAACTAACCAAGTGCTTTGAGATTACGTACATATCCATATTAGCGGCTAACTTTGCTTTAATACTTGGGCTTAGAGACTCATCTTCGGCCGCATGCTCAATTGAATTATAGTTATTAACTATTTGCTGCGCAGACTTGGTACCTATTCCTTTTACTCCCGGAATATCATTTGTTTTATCACCAGCTAAAGCCCAAAAATCAACGAGCTTATTTTGCTCAACACCAAAACGCTCTTTTATACTTGTCTCATCTAAATAGAGTTTTTTAAAGTAATCATAAACTGTAATGTAGGGGCCTAAATAGGGTAAAAAGCCTTTATCAGTAGAAACAACAGTATTAGCTATTTGATTATTTGATGCTTTAAACGCAAGCGTTGCAATAATGTCATCGGCTTCATCGTTAATAGGCTCAAATACAACAATACCAGTTTCTTCTATTGCGGTTTTAAAGTGCTCTAAGGCATCTTTTAGCACTTGAGGCATTGGCGCACGGGAGTGTTTGTAGTCTTTATAAAAATGATAACGCCAGCTTTTGTCACCATCAAATACCGCAATCGCATGGGTTGCACTACTTGTATCTAAAAGCTTTTTACACGCATGAGCTACACGTGCGCAGCACGTTTGTATCATTTGCTCATCGCTGTGATGTTTTTGATTTGCGTCAACGGCGTATATGCGCCTAATTAAATTAAGCGCATCAATAAGAAGTAAATGGGGTTTCAAACTATAAAACTCATGCTTTTATTTTGTAACACGGAATGTATTTACTGCCAGGGAGTTTCATACGGCCCTGATCAACAAATGCTTGTAATAACGTATCCATATTTTCCATAAGGGCAGGCTCGCCACTTAAAATGTATGGACCGTTTTGCTTAATGGCTTTTACGCCTTCGTCTTTTACATTTCCAGCTACAATACCTGAAAAAGCTCTGCGTAAATTAGCCGCTAATAACTGTTTTGGTTGATCAAGATGTAAATCAAGACTTGCCATATTTTCGTGTGTTGGTGCAAAAGGTTGTTGAAAATCGTTATCGATTTTTAATGTCCAGTTAAAGTAGTAGGCATCGCCTTCACTTTTACGGTAATCACGAACATTGGCCATAGCCGACCTTAGCTTTTGACCTACTAATTGCGGATTATCAATAATAACTTCAAACTTATCCAATGCTTCTTTACCCAGCGTCATTTCAATAAATTCACACAGCTCTTTAAAGTACGCTTCACTTTCTTTTGGGCCAGTTAAAATAACAGGTAAACATTGTTTGGTGTTATCTGGATGCAGTAATATGCCTAATAAATATAGCAATTCTTCAGCAGTCCCTGCGCCACCAGGAAAAATGATAATAGCGTGGGCTGTTCTTATAAAAGCTTCAAGGCGCTTTTCAATGTCAGGTAAAATAACTAATTCGTTAACAATAGGGTTTGGTGGCTCTGCAGCAATAATGCTTGGCTCTGTTAGGCCTAAGTAACGGTTATTGGTATTGCGCTGTTTTGCATGGCCAATAGTGGCACCTTTCATTGGCCCTTTCATGGCACCAGGGCCACAACCAGTACAAATATTTAATCCACGTAAGCCTAGTTCGTAGCCTACTTGTTTTGTGTATTTATATTCAACTTCGTTTATTGAGTGTCCGCCCCAGCAAACAACCATACTTGGCTCGCTATTAACACGCAAAGCACCTGCATTTCTGAGCATATCGAACACCATATGAGTAATGGCTTTTTGCTCTTTTAAATCTTTTTCGTATTTTTGACAAATAAACAAAATATCGCGAATAACAGAAAATATATGCTCGTGAATTCCGGTAATTATTTCGCCATCAACAAATGCGGTTTCGGGTGGGTTTTCAAGCTCAATTTTAATGCCTCGTTCGCGGCTTACTAAACGAATATCAAAATCTTTGTATTTGTCGTATATATCGCTACTTTCGTCGGTATGGCTACCTACATTAAGTACTGCTAATACGCAGTTTCTAAATAACCTATAACGCTCACTAGCAGAAGATTGCTCTAATAAATCAACTTCTAATTGCGACAGTAAATCTAAAACCCCAGTTGGGTTTAACTGTATTAACATAGACGTTCTCCTTACTGCTAAATCGTAAAAAACTACTTGTCATAAAATTTATAATAGCTATGACATTATTTACTGGTACAAAGTCTATCTCGTCCTGAATTTTTGGCCTCGTAAAGAGCATCATCTGCTCTATCAAATGCCTTTAACAGAGTATCGCCTTTTTTAAACTGAGTAGCACCTACCGAAATAGTGATCTCAATTTGTTTTTCTCTAAATTTAAAAGGTATATTTTTAATTACCTTTCTAACTTTATCCAGAGGTGATGTTGCGTTTTCAAGCGACACACCTGGCATTAACAATACAAATTCTTCACCGCCGTAACGCGCTATAAAATCGGACTTTCTTACCGACTTTTGCAACGCTTTTGATATAACTTGAAGTGTTATGTCACCAGCGGTGTGGCCAAATCTATCATTGATAGATTTAAAGTGGTCAACATCAATAACTGCAAGCGTAACATCAGAGGGCTGAACATTAAACAAGTGCATTTCATGGCTGTAACGTTCATCAAATGCAGCTCGGTTAGGCAGTTTTGTGAGCCCATCAAGTAAACTTTTAAAGCGCTGTTCGTTTAAGCGTTTTTTATACGTTGTTAACTTGTCTTCTAAAGTAACAATTCGTTTATTTATTTCACTAAAGCTAGCGCTAAGCATTTCTCTATCTTTTCGCTCTAACTTTTCTTTTGCTAAAAAGTCTTCGCTTAGTGATTTTAATTCGTTATCTACGAGTTCTTTTAAAGATGAAATTGATGTTGCTTTTTGCGTTTGATCGTTGAGATTTTTAATTTTTAGTTCAATGCTTTTATTTAACGAATCAAATTCAACACTCATCGATTCAGAGTGCCTGCTAGTAGAGACAATAGAATTATGTAAATCTTCGAGGGTTTGATTTAACGAAACTAAAAAGCTTTGCGCAGACTTACGCTCATTACTAATATTTTTTACTACGACTTCAATTATCTTTATGGCGACATCGAATAGTGCATCTATAGTGTCACTTTCCGTAATACTATTTTTTATACTATTAATTTGTAGTGTAGCTTCTTCTTCAAGTATAAGTTCATTAGCAAGCTCAAGTAGTTTTTTTGCACGAGCCTGTTTAGCAGGCCGTTGCTTATTAACTTCAGGGTTTTGTTTAGTTAGTAATGCTTCGTGATAAAAGAGAATAAGTTGATCAAGTAGCGGAATATAACCATGAGTTGATTGAACGTTATTAATCTCTTGATCGAGTAAATTTCTCAGGGCTCTGCGAGTTTCATCAGGTAAGCCTTTGGTTTTTTGTAACTGTTTACCTGCATTTTGTACACTGTTAAATAAATCACGTTGCTGAGCTTGCTGAATCGATTCTTGATTTTTAAGTAATATCAAAGTTTCACTAACAAGAGGAGAGAGGTCTTCAAAGCTCATACCTTTGTTGAGTGCACTTCTAAATTTAGCAAGGCGATTATCTAACTCAATATCAAGCCCTTTGCAGCTTAGCGAAAGTTTAGCTGCAAAGTCACACAAAATATCAACTTGATGTTTGCGTGCACTCTCAACAGCCATACGAGCATCAATTGCTTGTTTGAGTTTTTTATCTGTTGGATTAGATCTTTCAGACACTTAAGCGTACCGCCATCAAATTAATTTTATTATCTTCAGTTTACAACAAATTTTTATTATGTGTAGTTATCTAGTAAAAAACTTAGAAATTTTAATAAGCTACTACGTATAAACTCGTATACAGGGCAATTTGTCGTATTTAATTCACTTTTAAATAGGGGCTTGTTAGTCTTATAGGTAATTAAGTTTCCACTAAGAGTCTCTATGAAAAAGTTATTAGCCCTATCTATTTTAGCTGCGTGTTCAGCACCTGTATTTGCAGATGTAAATTATTCTTTAGAAATCTCACAACCTCAACACCATTTAGGCGATGTAAGTGTAGGGTTTCCAAAAACAGCGCAAGCACATCTTGATATAAAACTTCCAGCATGGCGAACCGGTCGCTATGAAATGCTTAACCTTGCCAATGGTGTTCGTTATTTCAAAGCTAAAGATGAAGACGGCAAAGAATTAAAGTGGGAAAAAATAGATCACAGTACGTGGCGTGTACATCTTAATGAGCCAACAGAAATTAATGTTGACTACCAAGTGTATGCAAACGAGCTTGGTAAGCGCGCACGTCACATTGACGACAGCCATGCATTTATAGATGCGTCAGGCTTTTTTATGTTTAGTGAATCATTTCGCCAAGAGCCAGTAACCGTTAATTTAGACGTGCCTAAAAAGTGGCGCTCTGTATCGGGTATGGATAATTTAAAAGGGAAAAATTCATTTAAAGCAGCAGATTACGACGTACTTGTTGATTCTCCAATCGAAACGGGTATTAACCAACTTCACACATTTGAAGTAGATGGCCGTGAATACGATTTAGTTATATGGGGTGATGGTAACTACGATGTAGAACTAATGCTTACCGATCTTAAAAAATTGGTTGCTACTGGTAATGTAATTTGGGATGGCTACCCATATGAACGTTATGTATTTATGGTTCATGCTACGTCGGGTGCCGGTGGTGCAACAGAGCATTTAAACTCAACAATTATTCAACGTCCACGCGATAGATTTGGTAGCCGAGAAGATTACCTAGCGTTTATTAGTACCGCTGCACATGAATTTGTTCATACGTGGAATGTTAAAGCATACCGCCCTCAAGGTTTGGTACCTTACGATTACACGAACATTAACTACTCAAAACTACTGTGGATCGCCGAAGGTTCAACAAGTTACTTTGAAGATCATCTATTAGTGCGCTCAGGCATTCAAACAACAGATGAATTTTTTAAAGTGATGAGTAAAACTATTAATCGTCATTTACAAACTCCGGGCCGTGAAGTGCAAAGCGCAAGCGAAACAAGCTTTGATAAATGGATTAACCAAGGTGGCGATCATGCACGTAACTACAGCACCAATATTTATTCAGAAGGTTCGTTAATTTCACTTGCTTTAGATATCGACTTGCTAGAAAAAAGCCAAGGTAAAATAAGCTATCGCGATGTTCACAAAGCACTTTATGACAATCATAAAATACCAGCAGGCTTTACAGACGTAGATGTGCTTAATATTTTAAAAGATTTAACCGGGCGTGATTACTCTAGCTGGTGGCAAGACAATGTAGAGTCACCTGCAAGTATCAACTTTGACGACTTACTTACTAAAGTAGGCTTGAAATTTGAGCGCCCTGAAAAAGCAAAAGCGCTTGCAAGTATTGACGCTACTGCTAAAAACACGGGCGAGTTACTTACGCTAAGTTACGTTCGTCGTGATGGTAGTGCGTGGAAAGCAGGTTTAACTACCGATGATAAAATTGTCGCTATAAACAAACATCACGTAGGTAAAGATTTAAAAACCAGCTTAGAAACGTTTAAAAAAGGCGATAAAGTAACTATTGACTATCTTCGTCGCGATGCTCTTGAAAGCTTAACATTAGTATTATCAGAAGAGTTTGATAAGCCTAAAAAAGTAGTTGCTGATAAAGAGGCAACGTCTGAGCAAAAAGCACTATTCAAAGCATGGATTGGCGTGGAACATCCAAATGATGTGACAAAAAATTAAACTCAGTTTTTATAGTGTTTAAATATAAATAACTACCATTAAAAAAAGAGCTTCGGCTCTTTTTTTGTTTTGCATAATGACGTATAAAATGTATATGGAAATTTAACATTAAAGTTAAATTTAATTATTATTTAGTATTTCTCTATTATTAAATAAAATTATTATGGATATAGCCTCAAAATGAAATCAGATAACCCGACTTCAAATTTAACCCATCAATTTGTAATTAACGACTATTTGCATCAGTTATTTGATGCAGTAAATGTTATTTCTGTTCAAGGTTATGACAATGAACGTCGTGTTATTTATTGGAATGAAGGCAGTGAGCGACTTTATGGCTATACCAAAGAAGAAGCCATAGGACAAAAAATAGAAGATCTTATAATTCCAGAGCCAATGTGTGAATTTGTTATTGACGCGCACAGTGATTGGGTAAAAAAAGATATAGAAATTCCAGCGTCTGAAATTATTTTACAAGACAAGGATGGAAACAACGTATCGGTTTTTTCCAGCCATGTTATGTTTACAAATCAATATAATACAAAACAAATGTACTGTATTGATATCGATTTGTCGGATGTGAAAAAAGCACAAGCAGAGGCTTCATTTAATGAGGATATGCTAAAAACCATTTTTGGGGCAATCCCTGATTTATTTTTCTTGATGGAAAATGATGGAACTATCCTAGAGTATCATGCGAGCAATGAAACCGATCTTTATACCAAGCCAAAGCAGTTTATTGGTAAAAAGATGGGAGATGTATTACCTGAGGAAGTAGCCAAAAAATTTGAAACTTATATCAGCCTTGTATTAGAAAAAGAGCAGATGATGAGCTTTAAATACGAGCTAGCTTTGCCCCATGGGCTCGTTTTTTTTGAAGCAAGAATAAATAAAATAACAGAACATAATCAGTTAATGGTTATTATTCGAGATATTACAGAACAGCATAAATCAGATGAAATAATTAGACATCAAGCGTATTACGATAGTCTAACTTTACTCCCAAATCGTTTTTTAGCACTTGATCGTTTGTCGCAATTACTTATTGAAGCACAAAGAAATAATGAGAAAGCGGCAGTACTGTTTTTGGATTTAGATGACTTTAAAAAAATAAATGATTCTTTAGGCCATGAAACAGGGGACAAACTTTTAATTGAATCAGCGCAAAGGCTGCAAGAGGCACTGCGAAAAGACGACACGGTAGGGCGCCTAGGTGGAGATGAGTTTATCGTATTACTACGAGGTATAACTGATCACCATGCAGCGCTAAAAATCACTGAAAAATTGGTCAATAACTTTAGAGCCCCTTTTAAAATTGAGGGCCGGGAACACATACTAACAGCGAGTATTGGTGTAGCCATATACCCAGAAAATGGTACAACCGTTGCTGATTTATTACGAAATGCTGACACTGCAATGTATCAAGCAAAATCATATGGTCGTAATACTTATTCATTTTTTACTAAAAAGATGAACGTAATTATTCAGCGCCGACTAGTAATAGAAGAGCAGATGCGTGGCGCCCTTGAGCGTAATGAATTTGAGTTATTCTACCAGCCCCAATTTGACGCCAAAAATAAACACATCATTGGTGCAGAAGCGTTATTACGCTGGCATAACCCTGTGCTAGGTAATGTAACACCCGATGAGTTTATACCTATCGCCGAAAATACAGGATTAATTGTACCTATTGGTAAGTTTGTAATTAGCCAAGCATTACACTTTTTAAACACATGGCAAAGTACCTGTAAACGCCAACAAAAATACACCATGGCTGTTAACTTATCTCCTCGCCAATTTAGAGACGTAGGACTACTCAGTTTTATTCAAAACTCATTGAGTGAAGCAAACATAAACCCCGAAAGTTTAGAGCTTGAAATAACTGAGGGAGTATTGATGAGTTGCCACACTAATGTTGTTGATATACTGACTGAAATTACTGCATTAGGCATTAACTTATCAATGGATGACTTTGGTACAGGTTATTCGTCATTAAGTTATTTGAGAGAATACCCTTTTAATGTACTCAAAATAGATAGAAGTTTTATTGACGGTATTGTACTAAACAATGAAGATTGTAATCTCGTAAAGGCAATTATTGCCATGTCGCACAGCTTAGGACTGACAGTGGTAGCCGAAGGTGTAGAAACAAAAGAGCAGCATACTTTATTGAACGAATTGGGTTGTGATTTTATGCAAGGCTTCTATTTTAGTAAACCAATACCAGCAAAACAGTTTCTTGATTTTTCGATGAATTTTGATAAAAAGTAAGATTAAACACTCGATTGTAACAATTCATTGCACGGCTATTGACCTTATTGTCCCATCGCGAGTAACCTGTTATAGAAACAAATAAAAAGGATTCTATAATGCGTTTAAAACCTCTTGTAGCTACATTAGTAGCCACATTTTCTTTATCACTTTCAAGTAGTGCCATAGCCGACGAAGGCATGTGGCAACCACACCAACTTCCAGAGTTAGAATCAATTTTAAAAGCCAAAGGGCTTGAAATTGATGTTGAATCTATTTCTAAATTAACCGAATTCCCAATGAATGCGGTAATTAGCCTAGGTGGCTGTACAGCATCGTTTGTATCGCCTAAGGGTTTAGTTGTGTCAAACCATCACTGTGTTTATGGCTCGGTACAATACAACTCAACGCCTGAAAACAATATTTTAGAAAATGGCTTTTTAGCTAAAAGTCCTACAGAAGATTTACCTGCAGCGCCGGGCTCACGCGTCTATGTAACAAAAACGGTTACCAACGTAACAGATGAAGTAATTAAAGGTACTAACGAGCTAACAGCAAAAGCACGCTACGACGCACTCGAAAAAAATGAAAAAGCGCTAGTAGCCCAATGTGAAGCCGATGAAAGCTATCGTTGTAACGTGTATTCGTTTCATGGTGGTTTAGAGTTTTACCTAATTAAGTCACTTGAAATTAAAGACGTACGTTTATCTTACGCACCAGCTATGGGCGTAGGTAAATACGGCGGCGATATAGATAACTGGATGTGGCCGCGCCACACAGGCGACTTTGGTTTTTACCGCGCTTATGTAGGCAAAGATGGAAAACCTGCAGAGTACAGCGAAGACAACGTACCTTACGTACCTGACTCTTACCTAAAAGTAAGTGCCAAAGGCGTGCAAGAAGGCGACTTTGTAATGGTTACAGGCTACCCAGGGCGTACTAACCGCTACCGTATAGCAACAGAGGTAGATAGCGTATTTAACGACAGTTACCCTAAAGCACGCGTTCATAACTCAAAATACGTGTCGCTTATTGAAGAAAATTCAGAAGACGGCAGTAAAGCGCGTATTGCTTACGAAAGCACCATTGCAGGTTATAACAACTATATTAAAAACTATGGTTCGATGATCGAAAGCTTCAAAAAAGGCACTATGCTTGAGCGCAAAAAACAGTTTGAGCAAGACCTAACACAATGGATCAATAGTGATGGTGGGCGTAAAGAACAATACGGAAGCGTATTAGGTGAGCTATCTGAGCTAATTGCGCAATCACAAGAGCATAGTGAACGCGACCGCATGTTAGGTTATGTACATCGCTCACAAATGATCAGTACAGCAAGACGTTTATACCGCTTAGCTTACGAAAAACAAAAGCCAAATAGCGAACGTGAATCTGGTTATCAAGAACGTGACTTACCTCGCATTAAAGCAGGGCTTGAGCGCATGACGCGCCGTTATGATAGCAAAGTAGACAAAGCTATTTTACTGCACTTTTTAGAACTGTATGCAGCACTTCCAAAAGAAGAGCGTTTTAGCGACGTTGATAACGTATTTAAAGTACAAAATGGGTTTGATAAAGCAACCCAAAGCGCGTTACTTGATAGCATGTATGAGCAGTCAAGACTCGATAATGCCACTGTTCGCAATTCATTATTTGAGCAATCGTTTAGCCAGCTAAATCAAAGCCAAGACCCATTTGTGCAGTACGCTAAAGCAATCTTTAAAGTAATGAAAGCTGAGGAAGATAAATCAAAGGCACTGGCAGGTAAATTACAAGCCGCTCGCCCAGAGCTAATGAGCGCAATCATTGCGTTTAACAAAGCTAAAAACAAACCGGTATACGCCGATGCTAACAGCACATTACGAGTAACCTATGGCACTGTAGGTGGCTATTCACCTCAAGATGGCTTGGTAGCAACACCGTTTACATCGCTTGAAGGATTACTTGCTAAAAACACCGATGTTGACCCATTTAATGCACCTAAAAAGTTACAAGAGCAAATTAAAGCCAAGTTTTATGGTGATTACACGGGCGGCATGAATACAGTACCAGTAAACTTTTTATCAAATGTAGACACTACCGGTGGTAACTCAGGTTCGCCAACACTTAACGGCAAAGCAGAGCTTGTAGGCTTACTGTTTGACGGTGTTTACGAAAGTATTATTGGTGATTGGGATTACAACCCTGAGCTTAATCGCTCAATCCACGTTGATTCACGCTACATGCTGTGGGTAATGGATAAAGTAGATAACGCACAAAACTTGTTAGACGAAATGACAATCGTAAAATAAGTAATTAGTGAGATAAGAGAAGGGCGCTTACCGTAAAAGAAGCGCCTTTTTTGTTGATGTTTGATTCGCTTATTTATGGCTACTAAGTGCCATGATCGGATAGTCCTAACCTTAGTCGCTTGTTATATTTAAATTTTACGCTCAAAGGCTAGATATAAAGTTGCAAATAAAAAACCACTAAAGCCTTTTTCCATTTTTGATAACACCCACCCATCTCTTGCCAACTCGTTTGCTTTAGCGTTTGCTCTATTTAACATACCACCTGTCGCCCAGATTTGAGAAACTGCAATAAACTTATACTCCATGTAACACTCCTTTAAATATAACTGCTTTATCAGAGGACTCTTTCTCTATTTTTAAGCGAAAACGTCCTTATTTTATGAGCTTCTATTAATAGCAAAAAGCATAAGTTATTGCTAGCTATATATATTATGCATATGATGGGTTATTTGAACATATAAAAAAGGGGGGGAAGTAGTCATTAATTAATTACTCACTCAATGACTAATTCTCGCTCACAGCACGCTTAAGCAAAGTACCACTTGCTGTCATATAAATAGAAATTAGCAAAGACGACCTCATTTTCTTACCTTTTTTGTTGGTGTTTGATTCGTATATTTATGACTGCTAAGTGCCAATTGCAGACAGTGGTAACGCCCTAATAATGGGCAAAAAAATGTTGGCTAAAATGTTGAGGAGGTGTCCACTAAAACGGGTGAGGAGCAACTTCTGTTTAAATGCCTTATTATGTTTTCTTATATGCTGTCTATCATTTCTTGAAATCTATCTTTTTCAGCATAACCTTCAATCCAGCACCAACCTGCGAATAGTGACCACAAAAACCTACTAAATGATTTTATTTCATCGTAATCATCAGTGATGTTTTTTAATAAAACAATTTGCTTATTAAAGTGATGGAAAAATTCAAATGATTCTGGTTGATTAAACTCAATATTATTTAGAACGTAGCCTGTACTTTCTTTAAAAGCCTCAAATTCTAGTAGCATAATTTCTAAAAGTTCATGATCCATTTTATTCAAAACAACATGCCACTTATCTTCTGAATCTGTTGCTTTCAGCGAGAAGTAACGTTTAAATTCTTTTTGGTCTAATAAGGTGTCTACCAAGTCTGACGGATAAGATGTTTCACACGCACTTAAAAAGTGACTAATCATGTTCTGTTTAAAGTGTTTGTATTGATTTAGGTAATTGTTCTTAATAATTTTACGTTTACGTTTACGGTAGTCGGGAATAAACACTGTAAAGTAGTAAAATAAAGCACTAACAAAAAGACCTAATGAAATATTCAATACAATACTATTACCGATAGGAAATTGATTGAATATAGGAAATTGGCTGTTAAATAAAAATGGTTCGTTACTCGATTTAAGCATTAACAAAATACTTAGCACTAATATTATGAATACCAATTTAGGTATATTTTTCACCAAACATCTCCGTAAACATAACGGTTTGCTAAGCGGCAATAAAGTAGCTGGCCAAAATTAACGAGGAACGAGTAAAAAGCCAGCTGTTGTTTTGTCCATTTAAGCAACTTACTAGAGCGTATTTTCACTAAAACTCAATATTAACTAGCTCTGCAATTTTCTCCGCAACTACTGCCATTGAATCTTCGGCAGTATCCAACCCGCTTCTAGAGGCGAGTAATGGGCTGACATTTCGCAAGTCTTCGTATGTAGCATTATGCATAATAGGAATAAGTTGGTTACCTGCCAAAAGCGCAGATAGTTCTTTGTCGGCAACACTCTCTTTAGGAAGGCGCTCAAGCATCGCTGGAGTAACAAGCACAAGACCAATTCGTGAATTTGCCAACCCTTTATCTATTGCACGCATCATTGGTACACCAAGAGCAAGATCTTTCTCGCTAAACCAAACTTTTACACCTGACGTCACAAGTAAATCGTTTAGTTCTTTTGCTGCTTCCTTACGATCTCCCCATGCGTGACAAAGAAATACATCTCTAAGATCTGGTTGAGCTGCCGCTCTAGCTTCAACAGTTTCACGAATTGGAGTAAGTGATTGAATTTGTGTAGGAGTATATGAAACAGAAGAACTTGATTTAGACCACCTGGGTCTACTAGAGCCTGATGAACTACCACGAGTGCTAGTACTACGAGAACTAGAACCATATGAGGTATATGACGGTGAGGTGTAAGAAGAGTAACCGCCATACCCGCGACTACGACTACTACAAGCGGGACAATTCGCAACCCCACTCGCAGTACGATGACCATTACTAGGTGCTGTACATCTTGCCATGTTAAAAATATCCTTTTTTTATACTTCTTAAAATTTGATGGAATGCGCTAAGCATCGCATACGCTCTAACAGCTTATTGAACACCATTTTGGTAGTTTATAACACACCAGAATAGCGTAAATTACATACCATAATAATTTCACCAATAATTACTTTTGTAAACAAGTAATTAAAACTGCTAGAAATTAATCATATTATTTTCCCCCAAAACGGCGTTTAATAATGTTATTGGACAAAATTAGATTTCTACTCAAAACACAGGAATAAATTTAACTTTCCCAATGACCGGTAATCGCTCCGAGCTGCCTTTAACTTAAATCAAATCACCTTAACACCCTTTAATATATTTCATGTGCATTTTATAACCAAGAAGTGCTAGCTTAGTGGTAAATTAATTGAAGGAAATAATTATGAAATTAGAGTCATTAGCACTGCACCACGGTTACGAATCTGAGCCTACGACCAAATCGGCAGCCGTGCCTATCTATCACACTTCTTCTTATACATTTGATAATACGCAGCATGGCGCTGATTTATTCGATTTAAAAGTACCTGGAAATATTTACACCCGCATAATGAACCCAACAAATGCCGTACTTGAACAACGTATTGCTGCAATGGAAGGGGGCATTGGTGCGCTGGCTGTTGCCTCTGGGATGGCGGCTATTACGTATGCTATTCAATGTTTGTGCGAGGTAGGTACTAATATTGTGAGCACCAGCCAAGTATATGGCGGCACGTATAATTTATTTGCACATACCTTACCTAGGCAAGGTATTGAAGCACGCATGATAAAGGCCGATGACTTTACCGCGTTCGAGAATGCAATTGACGACAACACCCGCGCTGTTTTTTGTGAATCTATTGGTAATCCTGCAGGTAATATTGTTGATATTGAACGTTTAGCACGTATTGCACATAGCAAAGGTGTGCCGCTTATTGTTGATAATACCGTGGCTACGCCGTATTTATGCCGCCCATTTGAGCTGGGCGCCGATATAGTGGTTCACTCACTTACAAAGTATATAAACGGGCACGGTACTGCTATTGGTGGCATGATTGTCGACTCTGGTAAGTTTGATTGGAAAGCCAACGCCACGCGCTTTGCAATGATGAACGAGCCCGATCCGTCGTATCACAATGTGGTGTATACTGAAGCCTTTGCTGAAGCAGCATTTATTGGACGCTGCAGAGTAGTGCCACTGAGAAATACCGGTGCAGCGCTTGCGCCTAAAAACGCATCTGACATTTTAATCGGCCTTGAAACATTAGGCTTAAGAATGGATCGCCACTGCGAAAATGCACAGCAGTTGGCTGAGTATTTAGAAAATCATCCAAAAGTGCTTTGGGTTAATTACGCAGGGTTAAAATCAAGTCCGTATAACGAAATGAGCAAAAAAATTACCAGTGGCAAAGCATCCGGTATTTTAAGCTTTGGCATTGCGGGTGGCCTAGAAGCGGGTACTCGTTTTATTGATGCACTAAACATGATTTTACGCTTAGTTAATATTGGCGATGCCAAGTCGCTTGCGTGTCACCCTGCGTCAACCACACACCGCCAATTAAACGATGAAGAATTAGCAAATGCAGGCGTAAGTCGCGATTTAATTCGTTTGTCAGTCGGTATTGAAAACATTGTAGATATAATGGCAGATGTAAGCCAAGCGCTCGATAAAGCATAGTTACCTCACTACCTTCCATAAAAACTTTAAAGCATAAAAAGCGTTAGTTGAAAATAAACTATCGTTTTTTATGTTTTTCTAAAATCTATTAATAAGTATACCTCTTTATTTTATCTACCTTTTTTATAAAACCTTCCTAAGACTTTTATATTTCTACCGTTTGTTTTTTATTCACATGTCAATTTTGTATTGACACTAAGATTACTTACTACTACATTTGTAACAGTACCACTACAAGTGTAGTAATAGGAGCGACAATGAAACTTAGTGATTTTGAAATGGATATTATGCAGCTGCTCTGGCAGGAAGAACCCTGTACCGCGAGTCAACTACATAAGGTGCTTTTAGCTGATAAGCAAAAAGATAAAAAAGTAGCCTATACAACAGTTAAAACTATTGTAGATAGGTTAGAACACAAAGGAGCGATTGAGCGTTGTGGACATGAAGGGCGAGCTATTGTTTTTAGAACAATCGTGACTCAAGACACATTATCGGAGCAAGCTATGCCTAGTTTTATGCAACGATTTTTTAAAGGTAATTCTCGTAGTTTAATTGCCCACTTTATCAAAGAAGAAAAGCTAAATGATGAAGATATAGAATATTTACAAACGCTTTTAAAAAATAAGAAGTTAGATTAAAGGAGAGGGTAATGACGGATTATTTACTAACTTGCACACTTATTAGCTTATGTATTTTGCTTACAGTAAAAGGACTAAAAAATGCCCCAGCACGATTAAACTTTTACATTTTAATGACTGCCTTGGCATGTTGGTTTGTCCCTTGGCAGTACTTTTCCCAGTTACCCTTATTTGAAGGGGCAAATCGTTACACATTCAACGTGGCGCAATTGATTCCCGATGTTAAAGCACTAATACCAAATGCTGAACAAGTAGCAATTAAGGACGAATTACAAAGCGATATGGTTATATGGGACTTATTGCCATCACTTAGTAATGTTTTTATAGTTTTAGTTTTAGCTGGTTTTGGATTGTTTTTATTACGCATGGGCTTATATGTAAAGCTTATAAAAAATTTATACATTAACTCAAAGCCAAGTCCTGAACTTAAACACATTAACAATCAGTATCCAATTAGACTAACAACCCATACAGAGCCTGCTTTTGCTACCGGGTTAATAAAGCCTGTTATTTGGTTAGAGTCGACGATGACACACCGTAAAGAATTAGATTCAGTCATTCAACACGAGGTAACTCATTTACAACAAGGTGATATTTATTGGACGTGGCTTATTTGTTTTATAGAAAGCGTTTTTTGGTGGAATCCTATTTGCTTAAAGTTAACTGGTTTAGCAAGAGAGCAACTCGAACTTAGCTGTGATGAGTTGTGTATGCAAAAGCTAAAAGGTAAATACCAATTGGATTTAGCAAGTTTATTGCTACAAGAGCAAAGTGCTAAAAGCTCGCCTAACTTTTTTACCCCCCCACTTTTGAATATTGCTCATTCTAAGAGCTTTAATATTCAGAGGATCAAAATGTTAAACAAGGAAAAAACAATGAAAAGTAAATATTTGGTTATGGTTGCGGCGGCAATGTCTTTTAGTGCTTTAGCTGCAGCGCAAATTGTAGATGGTAATTCAGATAACAAACAGCAAAGTAATAATACGTCTCAGGCTCCTGTTAAAAGTGAAGAATATAAACAACAACTTGCACAGCTTCTAAAAAGCGCTGCTGGGGCAAAAAGTGATAACCCTGAACTGTTAAGCCAAGCTGCGCAAGGCATTCAAGATTGGCACTTGAATAGAGACAAACTTGTTGGTTTTGAAGAAGCTGAAATCAAACTACAAAGCTTTAGGCTGCTAAATCACGTTTACTCTAAACTTGAGCAATATGAAGACATACTAAGTGCTTACGAAAAATGGTATGAGCCTGGTAGTAACCCGCCTTACTTTTTAAAAAATTCACTAGCAACGGCCTATATACAGCTAGGGCGTTATGAGCTTGCTGTTGCAGAGCTTGAAGATTTATCAAAACAGCTTGAAGGTAAGCTACATGTTGGCTCAGCTGATAACTTAGCACTGGCATACATTTACCTTGATGATTACGATAAAGCGTTAAAAACCCTAGAGCAGGTTGATGCAAAAGACGATGTATACGGAAATATCCTTAAATATTATGTTTATGATAAACAAAATAACCGTAAAAAGATGGATGAAATCAAAAGTAAAATACCAGAAGCATTTGCAGTTACCCCCGCGTTATTACCACAAAGCGGCATACCTGGTTCGCAATTGTTGAGATTGCTATAAGTTTTTAATTACGATGAGGCTCGGAGTATCTGAGCCTCTGTTTAATGTTATTGGTACAAATACAGATTTATTCATTAAAATAGATCTAGGTTATTTAAATCTCTGGGTAATCGCTTAGCGATAACCTAAATAAAAATGGCTAAAAGTAGTGATTTTTCATAATAGTTGGTATGTTACAAGTAACATTTTATTTAATTGTGTGTGATGAAAAAAAACAAACGTTCTTCTCTTCAAGATATTGCCGATGCGGTTGGTGTAACCAAAATGACGGTGAGTCGTTATTTACGTAATCCCGAAAAAGTATCAGAGTCTACTCGCACTAAAATTAGTGCAGCTATTGATACGCTAGGTTACATTGCAAATAAAGCCCCTGATTTACTCTCTAATGCTAAAAGCTACTCTATTGGTGTACTCGTTCCATCGTTAACGAACCACGTATTTGCTCAAGTTATAAGAGGCATTGAAGATGTGACTGGGCCTGCAGGGTATCAAACAATGTTGGCCCATTATGGTTACAACCCTGAAATTGAAGAAAAACGGGTTGAGTATTTATTGTCGTATCACGTTGATGGTTTAATTTTATCAGAAACCACACATACAGACAGAACACTAAAAATGATTGAAATGTCAGGCGTGCCTGTGATTGAAATAATGGATACTCATCACTCTCCTATGCAGCAAGCGGTTGGTTTTGATAACGTTAAAGCCGCTTTTGATATGACGACAGCGCTTTTAAATAAAGGCTATCGCAATATTGTTTATATAGGTGCAAGGCTCGATGTACGAACACGCCTAAAATTTCAAGGTTATTCAGATGCTATGTTAGCTAAAGGCTTTACGCCTAAAAGTGTGATGACTGATCAAGCTTCATCTTATAGTTTAGGCGCTGAACTTTTACAAAAAGCGCGTACTGACTACCCAGATACTGACTGTTTGTTTTGTACTAATGATGATTTAGCAATTGGGGCTATTTTTGAGTGCCAGCGAAGCAACATCTTAGTGCCTAGCCAAATGGGGGTTGTGGGTTTTCATGGTCATGATATTGGCCAAGCAATGGTGCCTCAATTAGCAAGTGTGATCACCCCTCGTTATCAGATAGGTAATGTTGCGGGAAGAGAGTTGTTGAGTCGGATTAATTCCGATTTGGATACTAGCATGAATTATAAGCAAGTAATTGATACTGGCTATATAGTTCATCTAGGTGAGAGTGTTTAAATCCTCTAAGTACATGAGCTTAATCACCTGAGCCTAAATAACAAAAGGCTCAGGTAATTTTTATATGTGTGATGATAAATCTACATACTGTAATTTTACAAAAACAGAGAAATCATCATAGCGACAAGTGCGCCAACAGTACCAATAATGGTTTCCATTACCGTCCATGTTTTAAGAGTTTGCATTTCGCTCAAACCGAGATAGCGACTCGCTAACCAAAATCCTGAGTCGTTTACATGAGAGAGCACAATAGATCCCCCACCAATAGCGATAGTGACAGCGGCAAGCTGTGCCCCATCAAGTCCTAAAGGCTGAAGCATTGGAATAATTAAGCCACACGCTGTAAGCATAGCTACTGTCGCAGAGCCTTGAATGACCCGCACAGCGGCTGATAATACAAAAGCGAGTATTACAATCGGTAAGCCTGAGCCAGCTAAGTAATTACCTAGTGCCGTACCTACTCCTGAATCAACTAATACTTGTTTAAATACCCCACCGGCACCAGTGACAAGAATAATAATTCCTGCAGGTTGTAAGGCACTACCACAAATTTCCATGATTCTAGCATTAGGGACACCGCGCCTTGCGCCGAGTAAATAAAATGCCATTAGGCAGGCAACTAAAATTGCTGTAAATGGATGACCTATAAAGGCTAACCAATTATATAAATCAGAGTCTTTTTCAACAAAGCGACTACCAATAGTATTTAAACTAATCATAATTAATGGCAAAGCAATTAAACCTAATGCTAATCCAAAACTAGGCGTGCCTTTACCAACTCTTTGGTTATCGTCGATTTGTTCGTGCTGTGGGAGTTCTACATGAATAGATTTAGAAATAATAGAGCCCCAAATTGGACCTCCTATAATCATCGCTGGTATAGCAGCAATAAGGCCAAATAAAATCATATAACCATAGTCAGCGCCTAATTGAGAGGCAACCAAAATCGGCCCTGGCGCAGGAATAAGAAACGCCTGACAAGACGCTATTCCAGCAAGTAGCCCAATACCAATTTTAACAACGCTGCCACCGCCTTTTCTTACTACAGCAAAAACAATACCGATTAAAAGTACCACGGCCACATCAAAAAACAGGGGGAGGGCACAAATAAAGCCCGTAAAGGTAAGTGCCCAATTAGCGTTCTTTTCCCCAAAACGGTGTAAAAGTGTGTGGGCAATGCGATCCAGCGCGCCGGTTTCTTCCATTACTTTGCCAAACATGGCGCCTAAAGCGACCACCACCGCTACAAAGCCTAGTGTTCCGGCCATTCCTTTTTGAATTGTAGCGGCAATTATTTCAGGGCTCATTCCTGAGAATAATCCTGCAATCATAGAAACAAGGATCAAAGAGACTACAGCATGTAGTCGTACTTTCATTACTAAAAAAAGCAATAAAAATATGGAGCCTACCGCTGTTAGTATTAATGATAAATCTGACATTTTTCCCTACTTATATTCAGTGTGAATTATATGTTTAGTGTGTGTTTAACTTCACTTTCGTATTTGTTACGCGTAACATGTTACCCGTAACTCAATATAATATATACATTGAAAATAATTAATTATTAAATTAAGGCGAGGATAAATACATGAGTAACACAAATGTAGGTCGTGTTTATATTGTAATGGGGGTTTCAAGCACAGGAAAGTCAAGTGTGGGTGATGCATTAGCAAAGCGCATTGGCGCTAAATTTATCGACGGAGACGACTTACATCCCAAGGCTAATATATTAAAAATGTCATCTGGGCAGCCTTTAAATGATGCTGATCGTGTGCCTTGGCTAGAAAGAATACGTGATGCTGCATTTAGCATTGAAAAGAAAAATGAAGTCGCGGTAATAGTCTGCTCAGCATTAAAAAAGAAATACCGAGAACAAATATGTGATGGAAATATAGGCATTACCTTTTTACATCTTTTTGGTGATTTTGAGCTGGTTAAAAGCCGTATGCAGGACAGAAAAGGGCATTTTATGCCTGTTGATTTACTCAAAAGCCAATTTGAAGCGCTAGAAGTTCCAAAAGAAGATGAGCCCAATGTTATAAATATAGATATTAATAACTCATTTGAGCAAGTAGTCGAAAGCTGTATTAGCGCAACTAAAATGAATAGCCACAACAAGCAAAAAGTTTTTAGTTAATCAGTTAACTGTTACTTTTAACATTTAGGATTTTATTTGTTATGAGTTAGCATCTGCTCGTGGTGTTTCTAAAATCGCTTTTTTTTCATCTTCAGATAATATTATCCAATCAAAAATTTCTTCGTTGGTACGTCCACACCCGGTGCAGTAACCGCTGCGCCTTTCGCATATTCCTAAGCAATCAGTTTTAAATTTAGATGGTTTTTTGTTTTGATTTAATTGGCGCATTATTAAAGTCCTAACGGTGGAGCAATTTCAAAGCGAGTAGAAAACCCATTACCTTCTTGATTTGTAGAAAGTGTAATAACCGGATTTTTAGTATCAAGTACAAAGGTGCTGTAAATTGAACTTGCTGTTTCTTTTTGGCTTTCAAACCAACCTGTTTTGGTTAAGCATTGGCGTAATTGCTTAGCAAGTGTTTGATGAGACTTTATTGTTTTCGTTTGTGTTTTAACAGGTGTTTGGCATTGGTAGCTTGCTTGCTCAGACTTATTTAATGTAACTGTACAGGTTGCTCCAATAATATGAGTATTAGTACGCCATTGATTAGTAAACTGGTTATTTACTTTATCTGTTTTTATTGAATCAAAACCAGATTCATAACCATTTATTAAGTTATTTATGGTGCTGCATTCATCGGGTGTTACTGTGGTTTTTACAGACTGATTCGTTGTAGTAGTGGTTGCTGTAGTTGTAGTCTGATTAGTTTTGCTGGTACAGCCCGCTAAAATAAACGCGATAACTAAAGTAAATGCGCCAATAGAAGGAATAATATAGTTTTTCATAGTTCACAGTAACCGATTAATTTAGCCATGCACTATATCACACGTGATTTACTTAACTAAAAGGGAAAATAAAAAGGCCCATATAAATATGAGCCTTTTGTAGCCATAGCGAATGCTATTTATGGCGACCTTGCAAGCATTTAACTACATCTTCAAGGGCTAAGCCTTGGCGTTGTAGCAATACTGTAAGGTGATAAATTAAATCAGCAGACTCGTTTGTTAGCTCATCGTTATCGTGTTTCATAGCGGCAAGGGCAACTTCTACGCCTTCTTCACCTACTTTTTGACAACTACGGCTTAAGTCTTTTGCAAATAATGACGCTGTGTAGCTTTTTTCAGGGTCGTCGTTTTTACGCGCAACAATCACATCTTCTAACTGTGCTAAAAAGCTTAAACTTGGTTTTGCTTCATCACCAAAACAGCTTTGTGTGCCTAAGTGGCACGTTGGGCCTTCTGGATTGGCAAGTACTAAAATTGAATCGTAGTCACAATCGGTATGCACAGACACTACGTTTAAGTAGTTTTCTGATGACTCGCCTTTAGTCCATAAACGCGATTTTGAACGCGAGTAAAACGTTACCTTATTGGTATCAAGCGTAACAGCGAGTGCTTCGCTGTTCATAAAGCCTTGCATTAAAATAACACCAGAGCGGGCATCTTGAATAATAGCAGGGATCATATCACTTTTAGCGAAATCGACTTGAGCTTGGTTTTGTTGTGTTACTTGCATAATCTTGCTGCCACTTGGTTATCTGTTAAAAATTGTTTTAGTTCGCCAATGTTAATCACATTTTTATGAAAAACGCTGGCGGCTAATGCACCATCTACTTTGCTTTGTTTAAATACGTCAACAAAATCTTGCATTGATCCCGCACCGCCAGAGGCGATTAAAGGAATGTGGCATAGCTCGCGAATTTTACTTAACTGCTCGTTATCGTAACCGTTACGAACGCCATCTTGATTCATACAGTTTAATACGATTTCGCCTGCGCCTAGGTCTTGTACGCGTTTAACCCATTCTTGTGTTTTATAACGCGTACGGCTTGATGCATTAGGATCGCCAGTTAATTGGTAAACTAAATATTCACCAGTCGTTTCATCAAAAAAGCTGTCAATACCGACTACAACACATTGCTTACCAAACTCATCGTGTAATTCTTTAATAAGTTCAGGGCGTGCAATAGCAGGGCTGTTGATACTTATTTTATCGGCACCACGCTCTAAAACGCGCGCTGCATCGGCTACCGACTTAATACCGCCCGCAACACAAAATGGAATATCGATATTACGTGCAATGCTCTCTACCCAATTTACATCAAGTAGGCGTTTTTCAACGCTTGCACTGATTTCGTAAAAAACCAGTTCATCGGCACCGGCTTCGCTGTAAGCTTTAGCCATTGTTAAAATATCGCCAACTATTTCATGGCCTTTAAACTTAACGCCTTTAACTACTTGGCCGTCTTTAACGTCTAAACATGGAATTATGCGTTTTGATAACATGCCAGTGCCTCCTCAACGCTAAATGCGCCATCAAGCAATGATTTACCTAAAATAACGCCGCCCACACCGAGCTCTTTAAGCTTTTTAATGTCGTCAAGTGAGCTTACGCCCCCTGAGGCTTGCACTTTAATTGTGCTGTTGTGGCGAGTTAGGTCTTCGTAAAGCTCAAACGATGGACCAGTCATGGTGCCATCCTTACTGATGTCCGTGCATAAAAAGTCGATAACACCTAAGCCAACATAAAAATCTACCAGTTCGAGTAAACCAAATTCAGATTCACTTAACCAACCGTGTGTTGCAGGTGCCCAGCCTGTGGCTGTTTTATTTACATCAAGGGCAATTACAAAGTGCTCTGCGCCAAATTGTTCAATCCACGCTTTCACTTGTTCGCGTTTTTCTACTGCCATTGAACCAATAACAACTTGGTTTGCACCGGCTTTTAGCCAATCACTTACATCTTGCTCTGAGCGAATACCGCCGCCCACTTGATACGGTACATTAAGTGCTTTGGTTGCAGCTTGAATATGTTTCCACTGTTTTTTACTTGGATCGCGTGCACCTTCTAAATCAACAAGGTGTAGTTTACCTGCGCCGCTGTCGGCGTATTCTTTTAAACGCGCGCCAAGTTCGAAAGGGTAAAACTGTGCTGTGTCGTATTTACCTTGGTACAAGCGCACAATTTGATTTTGTAATACGTCTAATGCTGGAATAATCACAAATAATCTCTTTATTGTTAGTTAATGGGCAGCTTACAACTGCCAATCAACAAAATTTTGTAATAAACGTGCGCCAACTTTTGCGCTGCGCTCTGGGTGAAATTGCATGCCCGCGTAATTGTCTTTAGCAACAATGGCTGAAAAGGTTTGACCGTATTCGCCACTCACTAGTGTGGCGTCGTTTACGGTGTGCGCAAAGCTATGAACAAAGTACACTTGCTCATCGAATGTTAGCCCTTTAGTTAATGCATGCTCTTTATTAACGCTTAAGTTATTCCAACCCATATGCGGCGACGTTAAATTGCCTACATCAAGCGCTTTTACTTGCCCTGGTATTTTACCTAAGCATTGTACGTTACCTTCTTCGGTGCTTTCGCACAGTAACTGCATACCTAAACAAATACCCATAAGCGGGCGCTGGTATTCATTTATAGCTTGTTGCCAGCCGTTATCGACTAGGCGTTTCATAGCAACCGACGCGTGACCTACACCTGGTAATATAGCGCGCTCAAAACCCGCTAATTGCTCTGGTGATGTTATTACTGTTGGCGTTTGGCCTAAGCGTTCAAACGCAAAGCGTACGGAATTAATATTGGCACAACCGGTATTAATTATGGCAATCATAAACATCCCTTAGAGCTGGCTGTTTGCTGGGTCGTGTCTTGTGCCACTGCCATACGAAGAGCACGTGAAAACGCTTTAAATAAGCCTTCTACTTGGTGATGACAGTTACCGTCGCTTACCGATAAAATAAGGCTAATAGCGGCATTATCACTTAAGCTTTTGAAAAAGTGCTCAACCATTTGTACGTCTAAATCGCCTGCTTTTTCGCGACTAAAGTTAGCGTTTAATACAAATGATGCACGTCCCGATAAATCAATTTGTGCTTCAGCTTTACACTCATCCATAGGAAGCGCAAAACCATAGCGTGCAATTTGCGATTTAGTGCCAAGCGCTTGTTTAAGTGCGACACCAAGAGCAATACCAATGTCTTCAACAAGGTGGTGCTCGTCTATGTGTAAATCGCCTTTGGCTTTAATGTTTAAGCCAATGTTTGCGTGCGTACGAATTTGATCAAGCATGTGATCAAAAAAGCCAAGTCCGGTGTCTATGCTGCCATTTTTAGTTTGATCTAGGTTTATTGCCACATCAATTTGGGTTTCTTTAGTGTTGCGTGTAACACGACCTTCGCGGTTTGCGGTGGTCAATTTAGTCACTATCGCACTCCAATCTCCGTCGTATAAAATACCTTCACAACATAGATTTTGAGCAAGGCCAATATCAGTTTCACGGTCGCCAATAACAAAAGAGCGTGCTAAATCTACTTTGCCTGAGCGCATAAGCTCGGTAAGTAAACCAGTTTTAGGTTTACGGCAATCACAGTTTTGCTCGTTAAAGTGTGGGCAAATTAATACGGTCTCAAAGCTAATGCCTTGGCTTTGCATTATGTCCATCATCTTATCTTGTGCTATATCAAAGTCAGCAGTCGGGAAGCTGTCTGTGCCCAAACCATCTTGGTTAGATACCATCACTAAACGGTAACCTGCAGCTTGTAATTGTAATAACGCAGGTATAACGCCAGGTAAAAATGCTAGCTTTTCAAGGCTATCTACCTGTTTGTCGGTAATTGGCTCTTCAATAATAGTGCCGTCGCGGTCGATAAATAAATAGGGGTTACTCATGATACTTCGTTTCCTGCTAAAGATGCTGTGGTAGCCGGCGTTTGTAAGCCATCTAACCAAATTTTTACTTGTTCAAGTTCTTGTTCGCTGCCAATTGAAATTCGTAGCCAGTCGTTTTCACCGTATAGAGTAAAAGCGCGCATAACCAAACCTTGCTCAAGTGCAATTTTAAAGTAGTTTTTATCGGCTAATTTTAAAGTAACAAAGTTACCTTCACCAGTGAGAATTTTTAATGCAGCAGGGGAGGCGTTTAGCCAATCCACTAACTTAGCTTTTAAGCTATTTAAAATAGTCACTTGGCGGCGCATCGATGTAATTGCATCGGGTGCAATTGCTTGCGCTGCAATACTTGCTACTACGCCCGATACTGGATACGGCGCAATAACTTTACGAATTGGCGCAAGAACGCTTGCTTGTGCAAGCGTAAAGCCTGTTCTAAGGCCTGCTAGCGCAAAGGCTTTAGATAAGGTGCGCAAAACCACTACATTACTAAACTCATTAATAAGCTTAGTGGCGCTTTGCTCTGGACAAAACTCTATATAGGCTTCATCAACAATAACTAATGCCTTACCTGCAAGTGCTGTTGCAATCGCTTTCACTTTATCTAGTGGCGTTAAGCTGCCCGTTGGATTATTTGGGTTACAAATAAATACCAGTTTTGAGTTGCCAACAGCTGCGACTATTTCACAAGCACTGCCATTTAGTAATAACTCTTGGGTAAGCGCGTTAATACCAACGTTGTGTGTATCGGCGGTTACTTTGTACATACCGTAGGTTGGTACAAATAGCGCAATACTATCTTTAGCTGGTTCACAGTATGTGCGTACTAAAAGCTCAATGCCTTCATCTGCGCCGCGGGTCATTAATACATTTTCGCTTGCAAGCTCTGTATAAGCTGCGTACCTGTCAATAACTAGTTGCGGTTGTGGATCGGGGTAGCGATTTAAATCTTCAATACTTAGTTCAAGATTTTTAGCATATGGGCTTTCGTTAGCATTTAGCCACGTAGTACCGGTTAGCTTTTCACTTTTTGCAGAGCTGTATGCAGCAAGGGCTGCAATATTTTTAGGTAATAAGCTAGACGCTTGTGCGCTCTCATTGCTCATTTTTAATTGCCTCTAAACGAATTGAAACCGCATTAGCGTGGGCATCAAGGCCTTCTGCATCTGCAAGTGGTAAAATTGCTTTTGAAAGCTCAGTTAATCCACTTTTAGTAATTGTTTGCACTGTGTATGTACGGAAAAAATCAAGCAAGTTTAAGCTCGAGTAAGTTGCACTGTAACCATATGTTGGTAACACGTGGTTAGTACCCGATGCGTAATCGCCTGCAGATTCTGGCGTGTAGTCACCTACAAATACTGAGCCTGCATTTTTAACTTTATCTAGGTAAGGTGTTGCATCGCCTAGTTGTAAAATTAAGTGCTCTGGGCCGTATTGCGCCGATACATCAAATGCTTGCGCAACTGAATCAACCAAAATAAGTGAAGAATTAGCGAGCGCTTGCTCGGCTGTTTCTTTGCGGCTTAAGTTAGCTAACTGGCGTGTAAGTGCCTGCTGAGTTTGTTCTATAATACTTTCGCTGTTACATAATAAAATAACTTGCGAGTCTGCGCCGTGCTCTGCTTGTGAGAGTAAATCGGCGGCTATAAATTCTGGGTTTGCACGTTCATCTGCAATAACTAATACTTCAGACGGGCCTGCTGGCATATCAATTGCCATACCTGGAATAGTTTGCGCAACGAGCTGTTTAGCCATTGTTACAAAGCTATTACCTGGGCCAAATATTTTGTTCACTTTAGGAACCGATTCGGTGCCATAAGCCATTGCTGCAATTGCGCCTGCGCCACCACTTTCTATCAAAGTCGTAATGCCACATAACTTAGCTGCATATAAAATAGCAGGGTTAATCGCTTTATCACCTTGTACTGGTGTAGCAAGTACAACGGTTTTTGCGCCGCTTAATTGCGCTAATACACCCTGCATAATAACCGACGATGGCAGTGGAGCACTGCCACCGGGTACGTAAATACCGACTGCTTCGATGGCTTGATATTTCAGTTCACATACAACGCCTGGTTGGGTCGATAATTTAATATCTTTTGGCAATTGCGCTTCGTGAAAACGTTTAACGTTTGCATAAGCGGTATCAATTGCGTATTTAAGCTCTGCACTTAGTGCTTGCTCTGATGCGTTAATTTCATCAAGCGGAACACATAGGCGAGGGTTAGCTCTATTATCAAACTCTTTAGCCATGCTAAGTAAGGCTTCATCGCCTTGCTCTTTTACATTAACTAAAATAGTTTTGCATATAGCTTCAACCTTGGCGCTGGCAGAAACTGCAGGGCGCATTAGCGCCGCTGCTTGTACTTGTGAAGATTCCTCATTCCAACGAAGCATGGCACTTACTCCATCATTTTTTCAATTGGCATAACTAAAATAGAGTTAGCGCCTAGGGCTTTTAACTGCTCCATTGTTTCCCAAAATAATGTTTCGCTGCTTACCATGTGAAGTGCTACATATTCATCGTTACCAGCAAGGGCAAGTAGAGTAGGCTGACCAGAACCTGGTAAAATCTCACAAATTTCATCAAGTTTGTTTTTTGGTGCGTGTAGCATGATGTATTTGCTTTCTTTAGCTTGTCTAACACCACGTAGGCGCGGCATAAGCTTATTAATTAGTGCTAGTTTGTCAGCATCTTGAAGATCTTTATTTTGAATTAAACACGCGTTTGATTCTAAAATTGTTTCGCCTTGAATTAAGCCGTTAGCTTCAAGTGTTGCGCCAGTAGATACTAAATCACAAATTGCATCAGATAAACCCGCACGCGGTGCTACTTCAACAGAACCCGTAAGCATTACAGTACTTGCGTTAATGCCTTCGCGCTTTAACCACTGAGTTAAAATTTCTGGGTAGGTAGTAGCAATACGTTTGCCTTCAAACCAGCTCTTATCGCGAGCGCCAAGCTCTTGTGGCCATGCAAGTGCAAGACGACAGTAACCAAAGTCTAGTTTTGAAAGTTTGGTTACTTCACTTGGAACACCCTGGCGTTCACGTTCTGCTTGAACTTCTACTAGTACGTTTTCGCCAACTATGCCTAGGTCACATACACCGTCCATTACTAAACCCGGAATATCGTCATCGCGCACACGTAGTACGTCAATTGGCATATTAGTTGAGTGTGCAATTAAGCGTTGTTCACGAAGGTTAAGTTTAACACCTAACTGTTTAAGCAGATCTTGACAATCTTTTGATAGGCGGCCGCCTTTTTGGATGGCGATACGTAGACGATTACTGTTGTTCATTATTCATTTTCCTTTAATTTAAAAACTAAAAACCCCGAGGGGAACCTCAGGGCGAAAATGAATCAATGTTATTTGAATCGCCAGAGGTTCCTTTTAGGAATAACCTCTCAGCGAAAGACCTGACAGGTTATTCCGGTGAATGGTGGTGATGATGTACTGTTGTCAGGTTTAAGCGCATTTTTTATCCTATTTAACTGCCCGTTGTTTTGTGAACGTGCAATTGTTATCTGTTTAAATAAATTTCGCATTCATAAAAACATAAACAGCTATATTATGGCAAGTTTTTTTTAGCTTAATTAAAGCATATGTTATAACTGTCGATAATATTAAGATAATAAGCGCAATTTTCGCCAACAATTGGTTGTTTATCACTCAAACCAAGTGGTTAATGAATAAAATGAAAAAATAAGGAAGTACGCATGGATATTATGATCCCTTATTTAGGAAGAATAACCAGGCTAGAAGTTGAGTCAAAAAGTGCTTTTCATATTGCGGGTGTGCAAAGTGGGACTGCCGCTGAAAAAGTTGAACTAGAGAATAAAAAAAGGCGTGAGTTACAAAAAAAGAAAAAGCTCAATATGCTTGATGATCAAAATAATAAAAAAAAGTCCAACTTAGATGATGACGAAAACCCCCATTTAGATACATGGGCTTGATAACAGCAATTTTACTAAATACATAAGCAATCAAATCAAAAAGGCCCTTTCGGGCCTTTTTACTATGTATTTTGCTTATGCCAATTAGCTTAAACTCTTAAGCAGATTGGCATTACTCTTGGCTTTTGCTTTTAAATATATAAAAGCTAAATATAGCGAACACACATACTTGAGCCACAATACCTTGCCATGTTGACTTTATACCAAGCCATGCAATATCAAAGCTAATTGGCAGTGAAGCAATACCTATTATGTCGGCCTCTTGCAGTGCAATAACTGCTTTGCCCATAAGCACGAACGAGAGTGCAAATAATAGGTAAGTGGTAATTGCAAAAAACTTAGCAACCGGTAATTTAATTGAGTATTTAATTAATACCCACGTAATAATAGCCAGTATTGCTACAGCTATGGCAAAACCCGATGCAATAGATGAATATTGAGCAGGCGAGCTTTGTGTTAATAAAGACTGATAGAACAGCACGGTTTCGAATACTTCACGGTATACGGCAATAAAAGAAAGCCCTGCTAAACCCCATAATGTACCCGACTCAAGACGCTTATCTATATTGTCTTTTATGTATTTTTGCCATTGCTGTGCACTCGTTTTACTGTGCATCCATACGCCAACATACAGCAATATTACAGCGGCAAACAATGCTCCAGCACCTTCCATTACTTCGCGACTTGCACCACTTATTTCTATTAATGTTTGCGCCGCAGCCCACGTTAAACCACCTGCAATAAGTGCGGTTACCCAACCAACATGTACATATTTAAGCGCATCTTGGCGTTTAGTTTTAATAAGTACGGTCATAAGGGCAATAATAACGAGGAGTGCTTCTAGGCCTTCGCGTAGTAATATAACCAAACTTGCTGATAGGAGTGCACCATCAGTTAGTTTGGTTTCGTTTAGCATGCTATCTGCTTTAGCGAGTTGAGCTAGCGCTGCACTTACTTTTTCGCCAACGATGGCTGCATCTTTCTCGTTTTTAAATGTTTGGCGCAGGTTCATCAGTTGTACTTCGATGTTTTTACGCAGTGTTTCGTCGTAGGCATTTAAGTTGTTTTCAACAAGCTCAAAGCCATCTAGGTAAGCGCTAATTGCTAAATCACTTGCTTGTGAGTAATTGCCTTTAGCATGCGCGGCTTGCGCTGCAAGTAACTGCGTGCGAGTAACCGTTATCGGATTCTTTTTACCGGTAAATAGTTGCTCTGGATTACCACGAAGCCATTTAACGTAATGTGCTTGTGTTTCACTTTGACCTGCCGACAATTGTGCTGGATTTAAGTTTACAATCTGCGAAGCGGTAATGTTTTGCGCTAAATTTTGTGGTTTTTGAACATCTTTAAATGCCAAGCTACCTACATAAAAAGCTAAAGACCAACGTTGTTGTTCATTAAATTGAGTAAAAGCAACCATTGGCGTGTCGTTAATACCGTTACTAACAGCGTCAAACAAACCCATTAATGAGCGGTTAGTTGCGCGTTCTTCATCGGTAAAATTAGTAGGCTCTGGCGATAAGTCTTTTGCAAGAGGCCCGTCGCCTTGACCACTTGGGCCGTGACACATTGAACAGTTAGCAGCAAAAAGCGCTTTGGTTTGCTCAACGGGAAGAAGTGACGTAGGTAACGATAGTTGCGGCATAAAGGTAAGTAGCGACTCACGAAGCGCTGAGCTTGTTGCACGTACATCAGCAACACTTGCTTTATTGGCAATCGCTGAATGCAGGGCTTTAGCTTGTGCCTTTACTGTATCAAACTCATTTGTTTGGCTTGATAGCTGCCCAGCTTGGTCAATAATGACGTTCGAAAATTCAGTCATTTCTTGATATTCGTCGGGGTCGAGTATTTCACCATTCCCAACAGCTGCCACGTAATCAACACCTACATACTCTGCAAGCTGTGCAATTTGTTTTATTTTTGTTTGCTCATTAGGCGAGGCTAAAACACTAAAGCTTGCCATGACCATTATAAAAAGCATAAAAAAACATTGAAATTGTCGTTTTCCCAGAGAAACCAAATTGAAAAATATGTGAGAATTATTTATGGACATCGAAAAGCCCTGTAGAGGAAAAGCCAAAATTATAATTGTTTTCATTTGCATTTCAAGCGGATTAATTTAAACAAAGCAGATAAATAAAAAGGATAACAATTTGTAGAACTTTAAAGTGTTTTTGTAACACGTGAGTAACAGTAACCAAGTGATTTTTTTAATAACTTGGTTACTGAATGTGTTGCAGGTAAAGCATTTATTACTTTGCTTGCTCAGCTGACTTAATGCTGCTTTGAATAAGCGGCGAAATAGTTAAGCCTTGTACAATAATAGAAAATATAACCACTACGTAAGTAACAATTACTATTAGGTTATGTAGGTCAGAGCCGCCTACAAAAACTTGCTCGCGTGGGATTGCTGCTGCCATTGCCAGAGCAAGGCCACCACGTAGTCCACCCCAGGTCAAAATTTTAACACTGTGTTTATCGTAAGTTCTAAAGCGTTTAAAAATTACAAATGGTGCGCCTACACTTATAAAGCGTGCAAGTAATACAGCCGGCACCATTAATAAACCTAAACCAATTTCGCCAAGGGTAATTGGCATAGTGACTATCAACATGCCAATTATTAAAAACAGTAGCGCATTTAAAAAGCTGTCGGTTGCATGCCAAAAATCTTTTACGTAACGAGTGTCTTCAGGCCCCGTGCGCTCGGTTGCTTTGGTGCGAGTAATGTTACCCATTAATATTCCACTGGTTACCATGGCAAGTGCGCCAGATATTTCCCAAATATTTGCAGCAGCAAAACCTGCAGTTGGGATAGTTAAAGTAATTAATAGGCGAATATTTACATCGCGGCTATTAATAATTAAAAAGTGGCCAACTAATGCAATGACTAAACCAAACGCAATGCCCCCTATTGCATCAACAAAGAATAGCTCTGCTATGTCACCAAATTGTGCATCTGTGCCATAAAAAGCAACAGAAAATATAGTGGTAAATATTACTAAACCAATACCGTCGTTGAATAGCGACTCACCCTCTACTTGAACCGATATACCTTCTGGCGCTCGCATTTGTTTAATAATAGCAAGTACAGCGATAGGGTCAGTTGGGCTAATAAGCGCGCCAAACAATAAACAATAAATAAAAGGAATATCAAAACCAAAAACGGGGAATAAATAAAAGCTTAAATAACCCACTATAAATGTGGAAGCAATAGTAGAAAATAGCACCAATGCGGTTATTTCCCAGCGCTGCTTACGCAGGGCTAGTAGGTTTATTTCAAGCGCACCCGCGTAGAGTAAAAAACCCAACATGCCCTTAAGTAGCAACTCGTTAAAATTAATACTGGAAACAATTTGGGTCATTGCTAATGCGTTCTGATCGCCTAATAATTTAACGGCAATGATCAGTAATAAAGAAATAACCACAGAGCCGGTTGTAATGGCAATGGTAGTTTGCATTTTGAGGATGTACTGGTTTGCAAAGGCTATAAATATTGCAATTGCAGAGAGAAAACAAATGAGGTACCAAGCATTCATTGATTAACCTTAACTATTTTTAAACGACACACAAAAAGGAGGATTATAAACCCGCGTATGGTACTCCTGTAATATTTGAGAGTCACAGTATTTATGCCTTTATATAGCTTTAAATAAGGATTATTTTCAGTAATGGTTAATAAGAAATGTGGCTTTGTAAATATTGTCATTATTAAATTAAATGTACGTTATAAATACAGGGTATATTGTAAAATTGAATAATAAATTACTCTCTAGAGTCGGAAAATAAAGCCGTGTTAACCTACAAAATAAAAGTGGGTTTTGTAATTGCTTGCCCTTAATGCTTTGCTTACGTAAAATCCCGCTATTATTTACTTTAAAGTGATTGGTATTATCAAACAGCTGTTTAGTGCAACCGGACCTTTGGCGTTATCCTTAGATGGATATACGCCTCGCCAACCACAAATTGATATGGCAGTAGCTGTTGCAGATGCATTAAAAAACAGTTCGCAATTGGTCGTTGAGGCAGGTACTGGTACGGGTAAAACGTTTGCCTATTTAGCTCCAGCACTTAAATCAAAAGGCCGAACGATAATATCGACAGGCTCAAAAGCCTTGCAAGAGCAGTTATACCACCGCGATTTACCTCAATTAGTGAAAGCGCTTGGCGCCTCTAAAAAAACCGCCTTATTAAAAGGGCGTGCCAATTACTTATGTACCTATCGACTTAATCAGCATGTTGCACATGTGCCTACTGATGACTCCGACGTAATGCATCAACTAGCTATGGTGGCTAAGTTTGCAAGTGAAACACAGTCAGGCGATTTAGCCGATTGTATTGGTATAGAGGATGATGCCAAAGTACTGCCTTATGTAAATTCAACAGCTGATAACTGCTTAGGCAAAGAATGCCCAGATTTTCAAAGCTGCTATATACGCAAAGCACGTTTAACTGCGGCCGATGCCGATGTGGTTGTTATTAACCATCATTTATTTTTTGCTGATATGGCCGTAAAAGAAAGTGGCTTTGCTGAGCTAATGCCAAAAGCCGACGCATATATATTTGATGAAGCCCACCAGTTAAGTGAAATTGCCAGTGATTATTTTGGTGAGAGTGTAAGCACTAAAAAGCTGGTGGATTTAATTAATGATTTACGTGCTATTTATAGAGCTGAAATACCCGATATGCTGCAACTTGGTAAAAGTTTAAATAAGCTTGAGACAAGCGTTGCTGATTTACGACTACAGTTTGGTGTTGATGGCAGTAGAGGCGATTGGCGAGAAAAGCTAAGCGATAAACAAATATGTGCGGCGCTCCACCGCGTCATTAGTGATTTAGACTTTGTCTATCAAGTACTCAAACTTTGTTTGGATAGAAGCGATAAAATAGAGCACCCGTTTGAGCGAGCATTGGCATTTAAAGGGCAGTTAGAACGGGTTTTTGATACGGCTCAAACTGGTTTTAGTTACTGGTATGAAACAACGCGCCGTTATTTAACTATTAATATAACACCATTAAATGTATCCGCTAAATTTGCTCAAATGATGCAAGACACAGGCGCAGGCTTTGTATTTACATCGGCAACACTTTCGGTCGACAATAAACTAGAGCACTTTAATGCAAGCCTTGGTTTAAAACCAAAGCAAAGCATGATGGTAGATAGCCCGTTTGATTACCCTAATCAGGCGCTGCTGTGTTTACCGCGTTACTTACCTGAATCGCACGCTGATAATATGCCCCATGCGATTGTAAAATTAACACTTGAGCTTATAAAGTCAGCGCAAGGGCGTTGTTTTGTGTTATTTACGAGCTATCGAATGATGCACTTGGTGGCCGAAGGGCTCACCACACAAATAGACTACCCAGTTTATATGCAAGGGCAAATGTCTAAGCGTATTATTTTAGAGAAATTTACTCGCCATGGTAATGCGGTATTACTCGGCACGGCTTCTTTTTGGGAAGGTGTTGATGTACGCGGCAGTACACTAAGCTGTGTTATTATAGACAAATTGCCATTTGCAGCCCCTGACGATCCATTGCTTCAAGCTAAAATGCAAGATTGCCAAATGCAGGGAAAAGACCCTTTTTCACACATACAATTACCGCAGGCTGTTATTGCGCTAAAACAAGGTGTAGGGCGTTTAATTCGAGATAGTAAAGACAAAGGCGTACTTGTAATATGCGATAATCGCTTAGTTACACGCCAATATGGCCAAGTATTTTTAAAAAGCTTACCGCCGATGCGCCGCACGCGAAGCTTAGAAGATGCCAATACATTTTTAAAACAAATTAATTAGAGTAATAAAATGATCAAAAGTAATATTCTTGCCCTTGATGCTTCAACAGAAGCACTTTCAATTGTTTTACATTTTCAGGGCCAAACGTTTCATCATTTTGAAGAATGTCCGCAGCAACATAGCCAAAAAATACTTCCACTTGTGGATGAGCTATTAACTAAAGCAAACTGTAAATTAAAAGACTTAGATGTCATTGGTTTTGGACAAGGCCCGGGCAGTTTTACTGGTGTACGTATTAGTGTAGCTATAGCGCAAGGTTTAGCGTATTCAACTAATTTGCCGCTTGTAGGTGTGTCTACTTTGGCTATTATGGCGCAACAAGCGTTTGAACAAAACGGTAGCCTTAGTGTTTACCCAAGCATAGATGCCCGCATGGGGGAGATATACTTTGCACATTACCAAGTGCAAAATAATCTAATGCTTTTAGTTAACCAAGAATGCGTTATAAAACCTGATTTACTAAATAATGACTATATAGCGACCACTGAGCCATCTGTAGCTGTGGGCACGGGCTTTAAAACCTATCCTGATGCGCTAAATGACTTTGAAAATGTGACAATTAATACTGATATTACATTGCCTGATGCGCGTTATATGTTAGCGCATGTTGAAGCCGCGCTTTTAACGGGTGACGTTGTAAAAGCGAGTGACGCTCAACCTAAATATGTGCGAGATACGGTAACGTGGAAAAAGCTACCAGGGCGTGAGTAATCATATTATTTGCAAATTGGTTGTTTTTAAATCATAATTTTATGCAATATTAAGGTTGGAGACGCGTAATGACGCTGCCTATTGGTTCAGGTTTTTTTACCGGAGATATTCCGGGTAGGGTTAGCCCTGCTAAAGTTGTTACTAATAAACCACAGAGTTTATTAGACCAGCCGGCTGCTCAAAAAACGAATACCGATTATGTAAAAAGCAGTGTCGAGGGCGTCGAACTAGCTAATCAACTGTTTAAAAGCAGTGCTAAAAGCAATGAATACAGCCAAACAATTTACGACCAACCGACAGCTCAAGTAAGTAAAGCGATTTCTACTTATACTGAATTTGCTAATTTAGAACGCAGAGCCGAAGTACAAAATTTAATAGGTGTTGATATATACGCTTAAAGCTTAATTGAGCGTTTTAGATAAATACAGCGATAAAATTCAATAAAAAGCCCGAACATGTGTTCGGGCTTTTTATGTTCAAAACGAGGTGAAATTATACCAATTCGCTTAATTAAGTGATCTATTTTGAGGGAAGAAAATCGTGTCGATAACAAGGCAAAAATTTCGTTATTTAGTTGTTCTATATCAGAAAATTTTAACGTAGTTAACGTCAGATTTAACCCCTCAAATTGATTAAGTATTATTGCGGATTAGTATTACTGTTCAATAAAGCCAATCAGCTTATCTGCAATATCAGTATTATTTTGTGAGCCGATAAATTGCTCACTGCCTTTGCCATAGGCAAATACTTGAACGTCTACAGCGGTGTGTCCGCCAGTTGTCCAGCCAGTAAAGCTTGCATCACTAATAATACTTTTAACAGCTAAATTAAGCGCTTTTTCGCCCATTTTTTTAGCTTGCTCAAGTTTGATTTGGTTTTCAGTTGTAAATTCAATATTGGTGTTAGCAGTCCATACTGGTTTTAAGTCTTTAGACTCCATAAGTTTGTCTGTTAACTTACTAGCCGTTGCCTTAACACCTTTAATTACGTCTGTTTCCCATTTAAATTGGCCGTGCGAACCAATAGTTAAGCCGCCCGTTGAGTGATCGGCTGTAACTACAAGTATAGTGTCTTTATTTTTATCAACGTACGCTTTTGCTTTTTCGATTGATTTAGCAAAGTCGTCCATTTCAGCCATCGCACACGCTATATCGTTAGAGTGACCACACCAATCAATTTGGCTGCCCTCAATCATCACAAAAAAGCCTTCTTCGTTCTGGTTATCTAGTAAACCAAGCGCTTTAGATGTTAACTGAGTAAGGCGAGTTGGGTTCATATCAAGGGCAAATGGCAAGCCTTTGCTTGCATACAAACCTATGGCAGGTATTTGTGTAATTTGTCCCAGATTATTAATATCGTCACCGTATTGGTAACCTGCCGCTTTAAATTCTTCAACTAAATTACGGTCGTCACGAATAAAATATTTAGTACCGCCACCTAGCATTAAATCAACAGGTAATTTACCAGCAATCTTATTATCAATATAATCGTTGGCAATATCATCGTAGTTGTAACGAGATTCATTGTGAGCTGCAAAGCTAGCAGGTGTTGCATGGTTTATTTGTGACGTTACAACAAGCGCTGTTGTCATACCGCGCTCTTTTGCCATTTCAAGCATGGTTTTAACTGGCTTTTTATCTGTATCTACAGCAACTGCACCATTATAACTTTTATGGCCGCTACTAAGCGCTGTAGCACCCGCAGCGCTGTCTGTTACATAAGTATGGTCATCAGGGTAGGTGTGAGCCATGCCTTTTAAAATAGTGTCAAAAACCGTGCCTTCTACTTCTTTTGTTGCAGGGTCATCTTTAAAATAGCGATAAGCCGTGGTGTAAGCCGGACCCATGCCGTCACCAATCATATAAATTACATTTTTAGGTGCTGATTCTGCGTAAGCACCAGAAGCGGTGCATAAAAGTGCCAATAAGCTGATCTGTTTTTTCATGGTTGTACCTTATGAGTGTACCTTATTTAATAGCCGCTGATATTGTATACAGATAGGATGATAAATAAATGAATATCTGAGATATTTATAATTTATACTTTGATTTTATATACATAGAATTATAGTTAACGCTGTTAGTTCTATTTATTTAAATTATACTAGTTATAAGTTAAGTATATACAATGCCGCCACTTTTAAATTGTTCAAAATACATACAGAGTAAGCTTATTAAAAACGGTTAGTTTGTTGTTTTTAGTTTAAGTTATTAATAATGTTATGTTTAATTATTATGCTTTGCTTCTTTTTTCATCACGAAGATAATTAAATCGTGAATTTGGCACCATTTTCTAAGTTAGTGGTCTGACAACTTGTATGCTATAAATAATGATGCTCTAAATTAATAAAGGACTTACCGTGCAGCCATTTAATATTGAAACCAATAATTTAAATATCCATGGCTTAAAAGTAGGTTCAGGGAACGAAATAGTAATAGCGTTGCATGGGTGGTTAGACAACTGCCATAGCTTTATGCCAATGTTAAACAACGGTAACCCAAAGCATACGTGGTACTGTATTGACTTTGTCGGGCACGGTTTATCATCTTGGCGAAGTGATGATGCACACTATTATTTTGTTGATTATATTGATGATGTGTACCAACTTATAAATGCCCTTGGTATTAAAAAAGTACATTTAGTAGGTCATTCCATGGGCGCTATGGTTGCAGGACTTTTTGCTAGCTGCTTTAGCGATTATGTAGAGTCTGTTACCTTTATTGAGGGAATTGGTTGTGTTACAACCCCTAGTGAAGGTGTGTGTGAACAGTTACAAAGTGCAGTACTAAATAGAGCGCGTTTAAAAAATAAAAAGTCGAGAATTTATAAGTCGAAAGAACTTATTTATGAAGCTCGTGCTCAAACAACCGATTTGAATAGCGAGCTTATTAAGCTCTTAATGCAACGAAATATTAAACAGGTTTCAGATGGTTTTGCGCTAACAACAGATCCAAAGCTCAAAAATCACTCAGGTTTTAGGTTTGATGAAGCGCAATGTATTGGTGCAATAAAAGATTTAATTGCACCATGTCAATTAATTTTAGGTAACGAAGGTTATTCGTTTGTAAAACAAAATTTGGCAAAGTATATTAGTTATTACAATAGCTTGAAGGTCATTAATGTAGATGGTGGGCATCATTGCCACATGCAAAGCAGTGAACACTGTTTTGAGCATATTCAAGACTTTATGCTGCAAAATGGTGCATGTTAATTGTAAATATGTGTTAAATGTGGGATTATTCCTGCATTAGAGTATTTGCTCAATTGTTAAAGCGCCTTACTTAGATTAAGGTTAATAAAAATATAATTATAAACAGGGGCTAAGAGTGGAAAAAATCTGGCTTAAGCGCTACCCAGAGGGTATGCCTGAAACAATCGATCCTGAGCATTACAACTCGTTACTCGAAGTGTTCGAAAAAAGTTTTAGTGACTACACCGATTTACCTGCATTTACGAATATGGGTAAAACGATGTCTTACGATGAAATAGATACAGCAACAAAAAAAGTTGCTTCCTATATTCAAAATGACTTAGGTCTCAAAAAAGGCGACAAAGTTGCCGTAATGATGCCTAACTTACTACAAACACCAGTCACAATTTTAGGTGTTTTACGTGCAGGTTGTGTCGTTGTTAATGTTAACCCTCTCTACACTGTGCGTGAATTAGAGCATCAGCTAAAAGACTCTGACACTACTGCTATTTTCATCCTAGCAAACTTTGCTGACACACTTGAAAAGTCACTTGCCCATACTGATGTTAAACATATTGTAGTAACGCAAGTAGGCGACATGGTAGGCGGGCTTAAAAAGCACATAGTTAATTTTGTAGTGAAGCACATTAAAAAAATGGTGCCAAAGTTCAACTTGCCTAACACAATTAAATTTTCAGACGTTTTAGCTGCAGATGAAGCTAAATATACACGTCCTGAAATGAGCTTATCTGATCTTGCTTTTTTACAGTACACCGGTGGTACAACAGGTGTATCTAAAGGAGCAATGCTGAGCCATGGCAATATGGTTGGTAACCTTGAGCAAGTTTCAGGTTGTTTAGACAAAGTGTTAAACCGTGGTGAAGAAGTTGTTGTTACTGCACTGCCTCTTTATCATATATTTGCTTTAACAGCTAACTGCCTAACGTTTATGAAGTACGGCGGTTTAAACATATTAATTACAAACCCACGAGATATGCCAGGGTTTGTTAAAGAGCTGGGTCAACATAAATTCACAGCAATTACTGGCGTTAATACATTATTTAATGGTTTGTTAAACACACCAGGTTTTGCTGAACTTGATTTTAGCCATTTAAAAATGTCTTTAGGTGGCGGTATGGCCGTTCAACGTCCTGTTGCTGAAAAATGGCAAAAAGTGACTGGCTCAAAATTAATGGAAGGTTATGGCCTTACAGAATGTTCTCCTTTAGTTACTATTAGTCCTTTTGATTTGAAAGCATATAATGGCTCTATTGGTTTACCTGCACCGAACACTGATATTAAATTAGTTTTAGATAACGGTGAAGAAGCAGCTAAAGGTGAACCTGGTGAGCTTTGCGTTAAAGGCCCACAAGTCATGGTTGGTTATTACAAACGACCAGATGCAACCGCTGAATGTTTAAAAGATGGCTGGTTTGCTACAGGTGATATTGCGACTTATGATGACGAAGGTTTCTTCTTTATTGTAGATCGTAAAAAAGACATGATCATTGTATCTGGCTTTAATGTTTTCCCTAATGAGATTGAAGAAGTAGTGGCTATGCACGAAGGTGTGCTTGAAGTAGCAGCTATTGGTATTCCTCACGATGTAAGTGGTGAACAAGTTAAAGTTTTTGTTGTGAAAAAAGACCCTTCTTTAACTGAAAAAGATATAATAAGTCACTGTCGTGATAATTTAACTAATTACAAGGTCCCCAAACTGGTAGAGTTTAGGGATGAGTTACCTAAAACTAACGTAGGTAAGATACTCCGAAGAGCCTTGAAAGATTAGCAACCTATAAAAAAGCCGACATATGTCGGCTTTTTTATTGTAGGAGATTAAGTGCAATACCAATTGATCGAAACCCAAAATCAACTTAATACTTTTGTTGAACAAATAAAAAATAAGCCTATTTTAGCTATTGATACTGAGTTTATGCGTCGTCGAACTTTGTATCCAGAAGTTGCACTTATCCAAGTTTTTGATGGTGAGCATTTAGCGCTTATTGACCCATTAGCTGAACTTTCACTATTTGATTTTTGGGAAATACTTAAAGATCCTGCTGTTTTAAAAGTACTGCATTCTCCTTCTGAAGATATTGAAGTTTTTCAAAAATACGCAGGGTTCGTTCCAGCTCCATTATTTGATACACAATTTGCGTTGCAGTTACTCGGTGAAGGTAACTGTATGGGCTTTGCACTTATGGTAAAAGAACTTCAAGGTATTGAAATAGATAAAAGCGAGTCACGCACTAACTGGCTGCAACGTCCGTTAACCAAAAAACAATTAGACTACGCTGCTGCTGATACTTTTTACTTATTACCATGTTTTGAGCAGATCATCGACCGTATCAATGTGGCTGGTTTCTTTGACATTGTAATAAACGAAAGTGAATTGATTGCAAAAAAACGTGCATTTCAAACACCTGACGAGCTTTTATATAAAGATATTAAAAATGCATGGCAACTTAAACCGCACGAATTAGCGGTATTAAAAGAGCTTGCTGTATGGCGAAGAAATAAAGCTATCAAGAAAAATTTGGCGCTTAATTTTGTGTTAAAAGAACATAACATGACTGAAATTGCCAAACGTGGTCCTTCAAGTTTAAACGCTCTACGTCAAATTCCAGGAGTTGAAGCAATTGAAGTTAATCGCTCTGGTGTAGATATAATAAAGTGTATTGAAGTTGCCAAAGCAGTTCCTGATGCTCAGCATCCTGATGTACTTAAGCGTTTAATTGATTTTCCTACTTATAAAAAAGTAGCAAAAGATATAAAACAAAAAATCACTAAAGTAGCTAAAGAGCACAATATACCAGAAGACGTTATGGCCTCTAAAAAGCAGGTAAATCAATTGATTAGTTGGAATTGGAAGCTAACTAATGAGCAAAAACAGAGTCATATAAAGCCAGATTTACTTAGTTCTTGGCGATATACCTATGTTAAAGACGCTTTAAAAGAATGGGATACTTAAGGCTTAATGTTTTCTTTAACTGTGTAATACTTATACCAATCCGCAATAATACTTAATCATTTTGCGGCGCTAAACGTGTCGTTACCTGTGTTAAAAAAATCTCTTTTAGAACAACTAAATAGCGATTTTTTTGCCTAGCTATCAACACGTTTTTCGATCCTCAAAATAGATCACTTAATTAAGCGAATTGGTATTATCTATAGTTTTTGTGTTACATAGTTAAAAAGTTTTAGTTGCACGAAGGGGATTAAAGCGTAGGTATTTAGAAAGTTATTGCGAAAATAAAGAGGGCGCTCATAAAGCGCCCTTTCTTCAATTACTTCTTTTCTTCATCAGGTAGTGTAACGTTTAGCTCAAGTACGGCTAAATCGTCTTCGTTCTGATCAAACTGAACCTGAACTGCATCGGTACTTACGTTCACGTATTTACGGATCACATCTAAAATGTCTTGTTTTAATTGTGGTAAGTAATCCGGCGTTCCTCGTTGAGAACGCTCGTGCGCGACAATGATCTGCAATCGCTCTTTTGCTAGTGACGCACTGTTTTTCTTTTCTGAGCGGAAGTAGTCAAGTAAAGACACGTTAACCTCCAAAAATCCGTTTAAATAAGCCTTTTTTCTCAACGTCTAAGAAGCGAAAATCGACGGTTTCACCTAGTAAGCGGTTAATTGCATCAGAATAAGCTTGGCCTGCATCAGATTCTGTATCCAATATAACAGGTTGGCCTGAGTTTGAAGCACTTAATACCGCTTGCGATTCAGGAATAACACCTAATAGTGGGATTGACAGAATATCTTGCACATCTTCTACCGATAGCATTTCACCTTTTTCAACACGACTAGGATTATAGCGTGTTAATAGTAAGTGTTCTTTAATGTTTTCTAGGCCTTCTTCAGCACGTTTTGATTTGCTGTGTAAAATACCTAAAATACGATCCGAATCTCGAACTGACGACACTTCTGGATTTGTTGTCACAATTGCTTCGTCAGCAAAGTACATTGCCATCATAGCGCCAGCTTCTATACCTGCTGGTGAATCACATACAATGTAATCAAAGTCTTCTTTTAATTCGTTTAGTACGCGTTCAACACCTTCACGTGTTAATGCGTCTTTATCACGAGTTTGTGAAGCGGGTAGTAAAAATAATTTATCTACACGTTTATCTTTAATAAGCGCTTGGTTAAGGTTTGCCTCACCATTTATCACGTTTACAAAGTCATAAACAACACGGCGTTCACAACCCATAATTAAATCTAAGTTACGTAAACCAATATCAAAGTCGATAATAACTGTTTTATAGCCTTTTAACGCTAAGCCTGTGCCAATTGCAGCACTTGATGTTGTTTTACCAACACCGCCTTTACCAGAGGTAACGACAATTACTTTTGCCATGAGATTTATCCTTTAACCAAAGCTGAAATTTCTAATGATTCGTCTTTTTGTTGTATTTGCACCGCATTTCCCCAATGTTCACCTTGTAGTGAATCACTGATCCAGTAGTTACCATCTATTGAAACCAATTCGGCTTCAAGTTTTTGGCAAAAAATGTGTGCTTTTTTAAAACCTTTTGCGCCAGCAATAGCGCGACCGCGTAACGTGCCATAAATATGTACATTACCATCGGCAATTACTTCAGCGCCGTGACTTACTGCACCAAGTACTATTAAATCACGGTCTTTTGCATAAACTTGTTGGCCAGAACGAACGGTGCCGCTAATAATCTGAGCCGGCAAATGCACTGTTTTTTCTACAATAGACGTATTAGCCTCTTGTTTAACAGGTTCGCTCTTAACGTCTTGTGAATAGTTTAAAACAGATAAACCAGCAGCTTTAGCTTGGGCATGTTGTTCATCAGAACCATTACACACACCAACCGCATTAAAGCTCATACGCTCAATCAATGATTTTAAGTGCACAAAATCGAGTGGGCTGTTTTTCACTTCAAGTAAGTTAACAACAATAGGAGCACCCTCAAAAAATCTAGGTGCTTGGGCTATTTTTATATACAACTGTTCTGCTAGAAGGGCTATATCAGTACTATAAAGGTGCAAAACTGATAACGTAAAAAGATTCCCTTTTAACTCAAAAATTTGGTCCGACATACACGCTCAATTGAATTGTCTGATTAAAAATCAATGTTAGATAAACGTAGGCTGAATAAGGCCTTTATTGAAATTTCTAATCTAAATTTTCTAACTTATTATTACTCTCATGTTATAGTGTGCGGCATTGTTAAGCAAGAATTTATAGGGTCATAATGCTCACTGCTGTATATAAAAGTAAGAAAAAAGCGGATACCTTCTTATTTGTTGAAAAAAGAGATGATTTTAGTAAAGTTCCGGAACCTTTAATGACCATGTTTGGTCAACCTCATTACGTTATGATCATAAACTTAGCAAAACGTGAACGTTTAGGTGGGGCCGATTTAGAAACTGTAAAAGCAGCATTATCAAATCCTGATAAAGGCTTCTATTTACAAATTCCACCGCCAGAGGAAAACTTGCTAAGCCAATTACGAAAAGAAAATGGAGTTGATAGTGATTAAAAAACTGACCGTTTTATTATGTGGAGTCTGCTTGAGCGGCTCTGTAATGGCTAAAACACAAGCCGAGTTTCAAACATATTTAACTAATTTAAAGCAAGAAGCTATAGCTAAAGGTTATGAAGCTAAGCTTATTGATGATGCCTTTGCAACAGCAACGTATAAAGAAAAAGTGGTGTCGGCTGATAAAAACCAGCCAGAAGTAAAAGAAACGCTTGAAACTTATTTACCAAAACGTGTACCACAATGGAAAATTGACCGCGCTCGCAAACTTTATGCAGAAAATAAAGATGTGCTTGAACGAGTTGCTAAAGAGTTTGGTGTACAAGCTCGTTTTATAGTGGCACTTTGGGGACTTGAAAGTAACTTTGGCACTATTCAAGGTGGTCACAATGTTATTTCTTCACTTGTTACACTTGCTTTTGATGGACGCCGAGAAGCGCTTTATAAACGCCAGCTTTGGGCTGCACTGGATATTTTAAAATCGGGCCACATTACCTTAGATAAATTTAAAGGGTCGTGGGCAGGTGCTATGGGGCAAACACAATTTATGCCTACATCGTTCAACGCTTATGCGATTGATTACAATAATGATGGTCGCAAAGATATTTGGACTACAAAGGAAGATGCTTTTGCCTCAATTGCTAATTACCTAAAGCAAGAAGGGTGGAACGACTCTCTTACGTGGGGTCGCCAAGTCCAATTACCTGAAAACTTTGACAGTAAATACGTTTTAGTACGCGGTACTAAAACACGTAAGCAGTGGTTAGAATATTGGAATGACTCAGAGCGCTCATTAGCTGATTGGCAAGCACTAGGAGTTCGTAAAGCTGATGGTTCTGATTTACCTAATGTAGACGTACGTGCTGCACTGGTTATGCCTGATGATATAAATGGCCGGATGTACTTAGCGTACGATAACTACAAAGTGTTTATGCACTGGAATCGCTCGTATTACTTCGCTACTAGCGTAGGTTATTTGTCGGATAGAATTGGTTATCCAAAAATCTAATTTTTAAAACGTGCATATAAATAAAGCCGCAATTGCGGCTTTATTCTTTTTTGAATATCTTATCTTTTAAGTCAATAACTTTACCAATTCCTGAACCTAGCTTCATCAGTTTATTAAGTTGCTCTGGCGTTAAACGTTGCAGCTCTGATGACCATTTAGTGACGGTTTCAAGTAGGTTATGTATTTCACCCATTTGTTTTTGGGCATAAAGTTCATCCTCGTTCACAGCTTCATCTAACAGGTTATCACGCAGCAAGCTTAAGGTAGGGTCAATCTCACGTTTTTTACGTTCTTCAAATACGCGATTAGCCATATCCCAAATATCACCAGCAGGGGCGTAGTACTCTTTTCGATCGCCAGGAATATGCTGCACTTTAATTAATTGCCACGATTGCAACTCTTTAATACCCATGCTTACATTACCGCGAGAAATACTAAGCGCATCTGCAATCTCATTTGCTGTCATAGGATTTTTAGTAATAATCAGCAAACCACACATTTGCCCAATTGTACGATTGAATCCCCAGCGGCTGCCCATCTCACCACAATGCATTACGAAGGCAAAATTCTTTTCGGATAAACTCATAGCTTAGTAACTTTCAGTAATTTCAGAAAGTAAATGCTAGCACGCTCATTTTGGATAGCAAGTTCTTAGCCAGTTAATAAATTATTTTTAACGACTAAAGTATGATTTAGATTAATATTTATACATCTATATTGGGGTATGTTGTACACAACAATACGTAAATAAATCCTTTTTTTTATTTTTTCAAATACGATGGAATGACTATGAAAGCTGCAATTAATAATGAATACAAAGGTAAATTACAAATAACAGACCTGCCAATTCCTGAGGTTGGAATAAACGACGTTTTAGTTAAAATAGCTGCCTGTGGTGTTTGTCATACTGATTTACATGCATGTCATGGTGATTGGCCGGTAAAGCCAAAAATGCCATTAGTACCAGGGCATGAAGGTGTCGGTGTTATTGATAAAGTTGGTAGCAACATTAAGCACTTAAAAGTTGGCGACAGAGTTGGTGTGCCTTGGCTTTACAGCGCTTGTGGACACTGTGAGTTTTGCTTAGATGGTAAAGAAACACTGTGTTTATCGCAGCACAATACTGGCTATTCTATAGATGGTAGCTATGCGGAGTATTGTTTAGCGCATGGCGATTACGTTGTAAAAATACCAGAAGGTCTTGGATTTTCAGAAGCTGCTCCGTTATTTTGCGCAGGTGTTACAACGTATAAAGCATTAAAAGTTTCCGGTGCTAAACCTGGGCAATGGGTAGCGATTGTTGGTGTGGGTGGTCTTGGGCATTTAGCCGTGCAATACGCTAAAGCAATGGGTTTTAATGTAATTGCTGTTGATACAGGTAAAGAAAAGCTAGCGCTTGCTAAAGAGCTTGGCGCAGATATAACCCTCGACTTTAAAGAAGTTGTACCCAGCGAAGCTATTTTTGAACAAGTAGGTGGCGCACATGGCGTTGTGTGTACTGCGGTGTCAAAAGCTGGGTTTGAACAAGCTTATAAAAGTGTACGCCGTGGTGGTAAGTGTGTATTAGTGGGATTACCTCCAGAGGATATGCCGCTTCCTATTTTTGATACTGTGCTTAATGGCGTGTCAGTAGTGGGTTCTATCGTTGGTACGCGTAAAGATTTGCAAGAATGCTTGGAATTTGCCGCTCAAGGTAAAGTAAAAGCAATCATAGAAGAAAAACGCTTAGAGGATATTAACGAAATTTTTGACGATATGCTCAAAGGTGAAATTAACGGTCGCATAGTGGTTACTATTTAATTAAATAGCCATAGCAAAAAAGCACGGCTTGTGAAAATACAAACCGTGCTTTTTAATCATCTAAACTATCAAAGCGTGTAACTAAAACTTAGTTTTGCATTACGCTCTTCGCCTGGCATGCCACCTAAAAACATAGCTTTTGAGTAATACTTTTTATTAAACAAGTTATTTAAGTTTAACTGCATATGCCATTTATCAGTGGTGTACGATACCGCTGTATCGTAAGTCGTGTAACTTGGTACATAACCATCAGGAATCGAGAACGAACTCGAATTAGTACTTCTGTTATCTACAAAGGTAATACCACCACTTATATTCACAGCTTCAGGTAAGTTAAACATATCTGCGTAGTAAGTTACCCATGTGCTTGCTGTTACGTAAGGCACACCTTTTTGGCGTGTATCATAACTGCTGCTATTAGGATTACTTTTGTCACGTGCATCTTGATAAATACCGTTTACGTTAACTTTCCATTTATCATTTAAGTAAGCGTTTAAATCAAGTTCAATACCTGTTGTTTCTTCTTTACCATCATAATAGCTTTCAGGCACATTTGAGCCTGATGTTAACGCATCATAAAGTGGATTTGCGTATTCTAAATTAGTACGAGAGCTTTCAAATATAACAACAGAAGCCAGTAATTGATCATCAAACGCTTTAAATCTAAAACCTAAATCGTTACTCATTGATTCAGAATCTTCTCTGTCTGCTTCATTACCCGCAACAGAGCCTAATACACTGTACGCAGTACGACCTTTTGAATGATTTACAAATACAGATAAATCTTCAGATGGCTGGTATGTTGCACCTAGGTTATACGTTAAGCCAGAATCTGATGTACTCGCTTCAGGTGTTGGCTCTGCGCGGCTCGAGCTATAGCGCTCATCTACACCAAAGTGCTCGTAAGTTTGCTCAATGCGGTTATATGCTACACCAATACGCGTTGTAAGCTCTTCAGTAAGATAACCAACATGTTGAATGCCTAAACCCCATGCTTGTACTTTTTTATTGTAGTCGCTGGTTTTAAGTGGATCGAAGTCATCAAAGTTGCCAGATGGCCAATTTGGTTCTCTTATATCGTAAATATATGGCAATGATCCTTGGTACGTTACATCACCAGCATCGTTTGTGAGTACGTAATCTTGATCCCAAATTGAGAATTGTTTAAAACGAATATCTCTATCTTCGTAGTTGGCGTTAACAAGTAATTCGTTATCTACGTCGCCTAGCATAAAGTCATAACGTAAATCTAAAAAGTACTGCCACGATTTTTCATCTGCTTCTACTTGGCGGTATTCTTGGCGGCGTGCTGCATATGGATAAAGTACACCGTCTTCAACTAATGGAGCACGAGGGTCGTTATTAATAATTCCATCACGAGTAGAGTAAACGTAGTTATAAGCACCTGTTTGGCGCGCAAAACTTGATGTGTAGTTACGGTACTGTAGTTGCTGGTTTAAAAACAAATCGTCAGTAATGTAATAGTTATGCGTTAATTTAAAACGCAGCTCCTCACCTTCGTTAGCATCAGCCATTGGCGAAATTATACCGTTTGTGCCAAAGCTATATGGCGTTAAGCCATCTGATGCAGATAATGAATTAGCTAGCTGGTCGCGTTGTGCATCACTTAACTGTACGCCGCTTCCTGTCGGATCGTTTACTAAATCTGCACCGGTTACTTCACCCGCGGTTAAACCGTTTGCAGTTTCTGCGTTGTAAATACGAATAGGGTGACCAATAGAATCAACCGCTATTTCATCTTTTATATATGCTGCAGAAAGCATGATGTTTTGTTTGTCGTTAAGCACGTATTTAAGCGAGGTATAAATTTCGTCGCGATTTTCTTTTAAATCGCGAAAGCCGTCACTTGACGCTGTTTTAGCCATCACACGGTAGGCCAAATCATCTGTTATAGCGTTAGTGCTATCAAACGCTAATGAATAGCTATCCCACTGGCCAATCTCAGCCGATACTTTGTGTTTTTCTTCAAACTCTGGTTTTTTTTCAATTAGGTTAATTACGCCACCCGCACTACCAATGCCATATAAACCCGTTGCTGGGCCTTTTAAAACCTCAACAGATTCAACATTTGTAAGTGAACGAGTCGGGTTAAATGTATTACCTAGGCCTGCACCACCATACATACCATCGTAGGTATAGTTTGCATCTAAACCACGAATTACTAAGTTATCACCAATACCGTAGTTATTACCTGCTTGTGTTAAACCACTTACGTTTCTAACTAAATCTTGCAGGCTATCTACACCTTGAGATTCAATAAGTTCACGGTCAATAATAACAACCGGTGCAGGTGTTTCCATTAAAGACATGTCTGATTTAGTAGCAAGACCAGAGCTCATCACCACGCGGTTTTGTTTTTCGTATACGCTGATGCGTTCAATATCAGAGTCAGCTGTAGTATTTTGGGCAAATGCCATATTTGCATTTAAACAAGCAAGAGTAATAAGAGAGTACTTAAACGGTTTCATAGAGTGATAACTATTCGCGTTATTGAATTTGCGCGAATGATAATGGTTATTGTTTTTAAAGTGAATAAAAAGTTCACTTTTTTTTATTAAATAGAACTGTTTGGATGATTAATAATCAATGATGAAGTTTTATAAGGTTATATTGTTCCTTTTATGTGAATTAAGGGCTAGTAAGACTAAGTAATCTTAGCCTTACTAAACGAGAGAATTGTAATTTTCAAAGGTCAACACGCCTTAACGTTTACAATTAATCTTTATAAACAACACCGGCTTTCATTACAAAGGGGACTGACTCTAAGGTTTTAATATTTTTAAGAGGGTTTGCTTTTACAGCAATTATATCTGCTACAAATCCGGTTTTAATTTGTCCTAACTGAGCATCCATTTTTAATAACTTAGCGCTATTAATTGTGGATGCTTGAATAGCTTGCAGTTCTGTCATGCCAAATTCAACCATGCGGCTAAACTGTTTTGCATTATCTCCGTGCGGGTAAATTGCTGCATCCGTACCAAATACCATTTTAACACCTGCTTTTACAGCACGGCTAAAGCTATCACGTTGCCTTTTAGATACTTGGCGTTCTTTATCGAGGTTTTCTTCATCTACACCGTTTTGCTCGCCATAAGTTAGAGTGTATTCGGTATTGTAAATATCCATAGAAAGCCAAGTTCCATGCTCTTTGGCAAGAGCAATGGCTTCATCATCTAGAAAGCTGGCGTGCTCTACGCTATCAACACCTGCTTTAATTGCTGTTTTAATCCCGCTTGTACCGTGTGCATGAGCTGCAACTGGTAAATCTCGCATATGGGCTTCATCAACAATGGCTTTCATTTCTTCAAAAGAATACTGCTGTGCACCTACTTTAGTCCCTTTTGAAAATACGCCACCTGTGGCACAAAACTTAATAGCGTTTGCCCCGTATTTAATGTTTTCGCGTACTTTTATACGGGCAGCCCACGGACCGTCGGCAACACCGCTTGAAGTGTATTTAAGCTCAGGAGGTAGTCGGTTGTTATCACAGTGCCCACCAGTAATTCCAAGTGATGGCCCCGCAGCCCAAATACGAGGGCCAACTATGTCACCCGCATTTATACCGTCACGTACCGCTATAACGCTGTAACCTTCAGCGCCAACATTACGTACTGTTGTAAATCCGGCTTCTAATGTTTTTTTAGCAAAATAAGCGGCTTTAATCGCCATACGCGGTACTGACTGGCCTAAACGTTCGCTGCGTGGAACCGTAGGGTCGCTTGTTAAATGCACATGCATATCCATTAAACCTGGCATAAGGGTTAAATCAGGTAGTTGAATATGTTTATCACCTTTAACCAGCGTTGGTTTTTTATTTTGTTCAATATTAGTGATCACGCCATCATCAATAGTAATCAAGGGCGATTTAATGAGTTTGCCATCTTCAACATCAACCATGGCTTTAGCCGATAGGTATGTTACGGCATGGGTATTAAAAGTGGTTAAGCAAAGTAAGGCAATAGAGGTGCTGAGTAGTTGTTTTTTCATTTAATTTTTCTTTTAAGTCATATTTGAATTAATAGAAATGTAACAAGCTCAGATAAAAGTGCAAATTTAATACGATGAACGCAATCTATCGTAATTACTTTATTAAGCACGGTTTAATGCGCATAATCAAAAAACGATATTAAAAAGGATTATCATGAAATCAATTAAATTAGCATTAGTTGCCAGTGGCGTTATGTTTGCTTTAAGTGGCTGTATGAATACTGGGCTTAGTACAAACACTAATACCAGTACGCAGCTAAACACAGTTAACGCATCGGCAGGTATTGTTTCAGAGCTTTCGGCAGAGCAACAACTCGATGTACTTGTTGCACAGTATTACGATGAATCGCTCACATATAGCCCCATTAGCGCAACGTATAATGGTCGTAACGAGTTTAACGATCAATTTACGCCTGAGATTTCAAAAGAAAATAGAGCTAAAAAAGCGGCTTTTTATAAAAAATATCAACAGCGCTTAAACTTTATAGATGAAGCACAGTTAACAGGGCAATCGCTTTTAAGTTTTGAAATATTAGAGCGCGACCTTGCACTTAAATTAGAAGGTATGCAGTTTCCTGATTATTTACTACCAATTAACCAGATGGCAGGCGCGCATAACACCTTTGCAGGTTTTGGTTCAGGTCAAAGTGCTCAGCCGTTTAATACAGTTGAAGATTACACGGTTTTTATCTCGCGCAGCGAAGGTTTTGTAAAGTGGCTTGCCAGTGTAGAGCGCTCAATGGCACAAGGTATTAAACTAGGTATTACGTTACCAAAACTACTTGCTGAAAAACTGCAGCCACAATTTGCGGCTCATGTAGTTAAAAATGCTGAAGACTCACTATTTTTGGGACCAATTAAAAAATTACCAGAATCGTTTAGTGCACAGCAAAAGCAAAAAATTACAGCGCAGTATCGTCAATTGATTACGCAGCACTTAGTACCGGCTTATAAAGGCATGAGTGACTTTTTAGCTAATCAGTATATTCCTAATAGTCGAGAAAGTGTTGGTTATAGTGACTTACCAAACGGTAAAGCATGGTATGAATACCAAATTAAGAAAAACACGACGCTTAGCTTATCTGCAGATGAAATTCATGACATTGGATTAAGTGAAGTGTCGCGTATTTTAAGCGAAATGAAAAAAGTAAAAGAAACCGTAGGATTTAAAGGTGAGTTATCTGAATTTTTTGACCATTTACGTGATTCAGATGAGTTTTACTACAACTCGCCTGAGGAGCTAATTGCAGCATACGAAAATGTTAAGAAAAAAATAGACGCACGTTTGCCTCTGCTTTTTAACATTGCACCCAAAGCACCTTACGTTGTAAAAGCAGTTGAAGCATACCGAGCGCAGTCGGCAGCAGGTGCATCATACGCATCTCCGGCACCTGATGGTTCTCGCCCTGGTATTTTTTATATCAATGCTTATAACTTAAAAGCGCAGCCTAAATTTTTACTCGAAACTTTATCGATTCATGAAGCAGCCCCAGGGCATCACTTTCAAATAGCACTTCAACAAGAAATAGAAGGCTTACCTGATTTTCGTAAATTTGGTGGTTACACTGTGTTTGCAGAAGGTTGGGCGCTTTACGCAGAGAGCTTAGGCAAAGAGCTAGGCTTATTTACCGACCCTTATATGTGGTACGGGCGTTTATCAGACGAGCAATTACGCGCAATGCGTTTAGTGCTTGATACTGGTTTTCATGCGAAAGGGTGGACGCGTCAACAAGGTATAGACTACATGCTTGCTAACTCATCTATGGCAAAGAGCGATGTAATTGCAGAGGTTGAGCGCTATATTGCATGGCCAGGACAAGCGCTTTCTTACAAGTTAGGGCAATTTAAAATTCAAGAATTACGTGATTTTTCTAAAAAAGAACTCGGTAATAAATTTGATATTAAAGCATTCCATACGCAAATATTAATTGATGGCGCATTGCCAATGCCAATCTTAGAGGAAAAAATTAAGCGTTGGGTTAAATCTCAAAGCTAATTTGTAGCGTAAAGCCAGTACTTTGAAAGGGTATTGGCTTTGCGCCATTTACAGCAATACGGTAGAATGCGCGCTCTTTAGGGGGCACGAGTAAACTATGTTTGATCAACAATTAGCAAATACACAATTTTGGCTTAAAAAAAGCTTAAGCGACATGAGTCAAAACGAATGGGAAGCCATTTGTGATGGGTGCGGAAAATGTTGTTTAAATACGTTTATTGATAGCGAAGATGAAGACGAATTTACAGCTACCGATCAGTTACGTGAAGGTGAACAATTAATATTTACTAATATTGTATGCCAGTATCTTGATAACAACACCTGTGGTTGTAGCGAGTACGAAAACCGCCAAACGCTTGTTCCTTCTTGTGTAAAACTCACAAAAGAAAACCTTAAAGACATCTTTTTTATGCCACAAAGCTGCAGTTACCGTCGTTTACATGAAGGTCGTGGTTTGGCTTCTTGGCACCCATTATTAAATAGTGGCGATAAAACAAAGATGCATGAGCTAGGTATTTCTGTAAAAGACAAAACAGTAAAAGATTGTGATGTAAAGCTTGATGATTTTGATTTATACATTGCAGAGTGGCCAACAAAGGACGCTGATTAATGAATAAGTTAAAAGCGAGTATTGGTTTAATTAACCCTAAAAGCCCGACAAATGTTGGCGGTGTATTGCGTGCAGCAGGCTGTTATGACGCCAAACAAGTGTTTTTTACCGGTAATCGTTACTTAAACGCCAAAAAATTTCATACCGATACTAAGAACGCACTTGAGCGTATCCCTTTAACCGAAACCGATAGTCTAGAAGCGGTAAAACCAGAGGGTGCTACCGTTGTTGTCATTGAGCTTATTGAAGGGGCAACGCCACTTCCTGAGTTTAAGCATCCTGAAAATGCATTTTATGTATTTGGCCCCGAAGATGGCTCTGTACCAAAAGACGTTTTAAAGTGGTGTGATGAAGTGGTATATATTCCAACTATTGGCTGCATGAACTTAGCGGCTACCTGTAATGTTGTTTTGTACGATCGATTAGCTAAATTAGGCGGCGTTGAGAGCAGCGATACAACAATTATAAGCTCGCGCGATACAAATAATAAAATGAAATGGGAAAAAGCATCTAATTAAGATTTATTAGTGCAAAAGGTTTAGTTGTAACTAAACTTAAAAACATGATTAATCACAAATAGATTCTAAAATGCGCTGGTTTTATTTTATATTATTACTGACAAGTAGTAATTGTTTTGCTGAAACATCAGTTGAGTATTATCAAAATGGTACTCAACATGTTTTAACTGGACATTACCACAAATCAGGAGTGCTCTATGAAGCGAAAAATCCCAAACAAACACTCCATTTAGCCACACTCGATTGGCCTCCTTATATTGGTAATAATTTATGTAATAAAGGCTGGGTTTATCAATTTTCAATAGCTCTACTAAATAGTAAGGGCTACAGCGTATATATAGAATTTTTGCCTTGGGCAAGAGCTGTACGAAATGTAGAGCTAGGCAAAGCTGATATATTAATGCCTGAATATTTTATAGAAGATACAGCCCCCTCCGATTATGTTAATGGTAAAACACGTCGAGAATTACTCGGTTTATCAAATTCGTTTAAAGGTGGCGAAATTGCATTTTTAAAAAGGAAAGGCGATTCAGACCGTTTCACTGGAAACTTAAAATCGCTTAAAGGGCAAAAGATTGGTGTTGTTCGAGGGTATCAAAATACGCCTGAGTTTGATGCTATGATGGACAATGCTGAGTTTGAAGTTATTACCTCTGTTGATGATTTACAACTTGTTCAGCTCCTGGTTGCTAAACGTGTTGATTTGATTATAGGCGACCCTCAAGTTCTTAAATTCTCAGTGACTTACTCTTCTTTAACTAAACCTGAAAAACAATCTTTGCTTTCTTCCATTGAGCAAGAAAGCATTTCTTTGCAATACAATCCTTTATATTTTGCTATTAGTAAGCTTACACCTAAATGGCTTTTAGTCTTAGATGACATAAACGAAGGGCTTTATCAGTTCCATAATAGTGGTGAGATAGACCGTATTATCAATACGACCAATACTCAATGCAAATCATAAAATTGGAACGTTCCTTTGTTGCACTGACTAATTTATATATAAACATGTAGAATCGTTTTCAACTTGTTAATGGAGTGAAAACGACGTGAGTGAAATAAATACAAATCAATCATTCGCGGTCAACGAACAGCCAAATAAAAATTACCTGTTTCCACTGACTGCAATGACGACCCTATTTTTTTTATGGGGTTTTATTACTGTTTTAAACGATGTACTAATACCACGATTAAAAGGTGTATTTGATTTAAGCTTTTTTGAAGCGATGCTAGTACAGTTTTGCTTTTTTGGTGCTTATTTTATTGTTTCTATCCCTGCGGGTATTTTAGTTAAGCAGTTTGGTTACAAAAAAGGGATTTTAACCGGTTTAATTGTGGCTTCAATTGGCTGTATGTTGTTTTACCCTGCTGTTGTAGTACATGAGTATTGGCTATTTTTAGGCGCTTTATTCGTACTTGCCGCTGGTGTAACGGTACTTCAGGTTTCTGCTAACCCTTATGTTGCTGCTCTTGGGCCTGAAAAAACAGCTTCTTCTCGTTTAAATTTGGCACAAGCACTTAATGCGCTTGGTACTACTGTTGGGCCTTATGTAGGTGGTTTATTATTTTTTGGTACAGCAGGTAGTCTAGCCGCTTCTGCAGCAACTGCTGAGTCTGTAAAAGTTCCTTACTTAATGCTTGCTGGCGCATTATTGCTTATCGCTATTATATTTGCCTTTATAAAGCTTCCAGAAATTGAAGCCCATAAAGAAGAAAATAACGCGGCAGTAGAATATCGTTCATTAACTCAAGCACCGCACTTAACTATGGGTGTACTTGCTATATTTTGTTATGTAGGCGGGGAGGTTGCCATCGGCAGCTTTTTAGTAAATTACTTTGGTGAGGCACACATAGCAGGGCTTGAAGAGCATACCGCGGCCGCACTTATTAGTTATTATTGGGGCGGGGCAATGGTAGGGCGTTTTATTGGCTCTGTTTTATTACAAAAAATAGCGCCTTCTAAGGCTATCGCATTTAATGCATTTAGTATTATTGCGCTATTATTGATCACAATTTTTACTCAAGGTGACGTCGCTTTATATTCAGTTTTGGCAATTGGTTTATTTAACTCAATTATGTTCCCGACTATATTTTCGGTTGCTATCGAGCGACTAGGATCATTGACTAGTAAGGGTTCTGGTTGGTTATGCTTAGCTATTGTAGGGGGGGCACTTGTACCATTACTGCAAGGGTTTATAGCTGACACAGTTAATATACAACAAAGCTTTTTTGTACCATTGGTGTGTTATGTATTTATAGCATGGTACGGATTAAATGTTGTTCGCTTAGCAAATAAGTGGAAATAACAGACTATACAAAAGTGACTGAATACGTATTCAGTCACTTATAAAGCTACATTTAATAGGAACGTTCCACAAGTAATTAATACGAGTCATAATTTATCTCAATATTAGTCAGTTACCCCCTACAGCCTTTTGTTTTTTAATCCTTTATCCTTATTTTTATCTAATAATCTAGTCGCAAGCCTTATTTATTAGGACATTTTGCTAAATTTTTGCTAAAACTGTATGGATAATAAAGATAAATAATAAAAAGGATGTATATGCTTAACTCGTTGAAATTTACTTCCAAAGTGACTATTGCAGCCTCTTTAATTTTGGTTTTGGTGCTAGGGTTATTTACTTTTAATAACTACATTGCAATGCGCAAGCAAACAGAGCAGCAGTTAAGCCTAGTATTACAACAAAACTCAGAATCTGTTTCACAAAATATAGCGAGTTGGTTAAATGCAAAGTTGGCGATTGTTATATCAATTGCTAAAACCCACAAAGCCAATGATTCTAAAGCACTCACCCTTTCACAATTAAATACTGCAGAACTTGCCGGAAGCTTTAAAAATACCTATATCGGTAAATCCAGCGGCACGTTTATATTAAACGATCAATCTGTCGTTTTACCTGCTGATTTTGATGCGACCTCTCGGCCTTGGTACAAATTAGTCGAAAACAAATCAAATACCGCTTTTACAACTCCCTATATTGATGTAACAACTAACGAGCTTACAATCTCAGCGGTAGTACCCATTTTACAAAATGGGCAGTTTAGCGGCGTTGCAGGTGCCGATATTGATATGCAAACTGTAACTAAAATTATCAACGATATTGATTTTTTAGGTCTTGGTTATGGTTTTTTACTCGATAACAAAGGTCAAGTGTTAAGCCATCCTAATGCTAAGTTAAACTTAAAAAACACATCAGATATTTTTGGTACTAATACGCCCTTGCAAAGTGAGTTTACCCAATACGAAATAAACGGAGAGTCTAAACTTATCTCGTTTACAAAAATTAGTGGCATTGAAAATGTAGATTGGTACCTAGGTGTTGTTATAGATAAAGATAAAGCGTATGTCAGCGTTTCTAACTTTGGCCAAACTGCGGCTGTTTTTATGGTGATAGGGATCATTGCTATCATTATTATGATGCAGCTTTTATTACGCTATTTAATGCAGCCTATGAACCGTTTAAATGATGCCATTAAAGATATAGCACAAGGAGAAGGCGATTTAACAAGGCGTCTAACCGTTGAAAATGATGATGAGTTTGGCGACTTAAGTCATTCATTTAATATTTTCATCGAAAAAATTCAGCATTCAATAGATCAAGTAAAAGAGTCCACTGAGCAATTAGATACAGCTATTGAGAGCTTGGTATCACAAACACATTCATCACTGTCTATGTATGATGATCAAAGTAAACGAACCGATAGCGTTGCAGCGGCTATTAATCAGTTTTCAGCTACATCAATGGATATTTCAAGTAATGCAGAGAGTGCTTCGCAGCTTGCTAAAAATGCAGATGAGCACTCAACACAAAACCAAGAAGCATTAAGCCACAGTGTTGCAACCATCCACCAGCTTTCAGCTAATATGGAGAAAGCTCAGCAAACTATAAACAGTTTAAATACACACACAGCCAGTATTGGTCAAGTGCTTGAAGTTATTAAAGGTGTAAGCGAGCAAACTAATCTATTGGCACTCAATGCAGCAATAGAAGCCGCTAGAGCAGGAGAGGCAGGACGCGGTTTTGCCGTTGTAGCAGATGAAGTACGCCAATTAGCACACCGCACTCAACAATCAACGCAAGAAATTGAAGACACAGTGAGCCAGTTACAAAAAGGCTCAAACCTTGCTGTAGAGCTTATGAAAACAAGCCTTCAAGACAGTGAAAAAAGCGTACAACAAGCAGATGCCGTCGGCAATTTAATGAGTCATGTTATTCAAGCTATTAAGCAAATTAACGATGCAAATCATTCTGTGGCCAGTGCAACAGATGAGCAAAACCAAGTTGTTAAGTTATTAGATACTGATATTCAAACAATTAGTGCGCTTTCTATACAAGGCAAAGCTAACTTAAATGACACGCTTAACGAATGTACCAAACTAAAACAGCAGTTTAGTGCCTTAGAAAATATGGTTCAAAAGTTTAAAGTATAAAATTAATGACTAAAAAAAATGTGAATAAACCAAATTGGCTCAGTCTAATAAATATCGACAGTGTTTATAGCTCAGACATGCAACGCAAAGCGTTTTCTTTATTTACCATGATTGGGATATCAATTGTGGTGATTGCTGTACTCGTGTTTTTGAATTATAAGGTTTACTCACCGATACTCACCGCTTCATTAATTATCGTTAACATTACAAATATAAGCTGTTCTATCTACTTTATAAAAACAGGTAATCTTCAAGTAGTGGCATTAATAAGTATGAGCATTGTGTGCATGATGTTTGTTGCACTTGTTTATACCGGTGGTAAAGACAACACCGCGCTATATTGGCTAATGTTTTATCCAGTAGTAACGTTTGCATCTTTAGGGGTCAGATTAGGTGCTTGGTTAGGTTTTACTTTACTGTTTTGTTGTATTGTTATTTTATACGGCCCTGACTTTGGGCAAGTTAGCTATGGCGATGTAGAAAAAACACGATTTATAGCGTCATTTTCTATGGTGTTTTTATTCTCATTTATTGGTGAGTATTTTAGACATAAAAGCCACATGGCTATTGCCGATATTACGCTAGAGCAAAAACAACATGCGTACACAGATCCCCTTACTGGCATGGCAAACAGACGCTTTATTACCTCTCATTTTTTAAAGCTTGCCCAAACACGCCCAGATCAGTACTTACCTTTTTCAATTTTGTTAATTGATTTAGATAACTTCAAATCTTTAAACGATACGCATGGTCACGACTTCGGTGATACGGTATTGATTGAATTTACCAAGCTCCTTGAATCTCAGTTTTTGGCAACTGCGTATAAAGCGCGTTATGGTGGTGAGGAGTTTGTTGTTATTTTACCGCAGGTTACTGTTCCCACAGCCACTGTAATTGCAAACAAATTTCGAGATGCTGTCGCAGGGCACGTTATATTTACCGATGACAAGCAGCGTATTTCAATCACCTGTAGTATTGGTATTTCCCAAGTAAATAAAGTAACTGATTATGATGATTCATTAAAACAAGCAGATGAAGCTCTTTATAGTGCAAAGGCTGCTGGTCGTAATAGAGTCGTCTCGAACTAGTTGAAGGATTAATATGTCTCAAAGTAAATTAATATATGTTCATGACCCTATGTGTAGTTGGTGCTGGGGTTACTCACCAACCTGGCTTAAGCTAAAATCAGAGCTTGCTGGTAAAGTAGCAATTGAATATAAAGTAGGTGGATTAGCACCTGATAGCCAAGACCCAATGCCACAAAATATGAAAGAGATGCTTGAGGGTACTTGGCATAAAATTTCAGCGCAGTTAGGTACGCAATTTAATTATAACTTTTGGCGCGATTGCCAGCCAAGACGTTCAACGTATCCCGCATGCAGAGCTGCACTTATAGCGCGTAAAACTGATAAAGAAGCTCAAATGATTGCTGCAATTCAACATGCTTATTACTTAAACGCGCAAAACCCGTCTGATGAAAGTACATTAATTAGTTTGGCTGAACAAATAGGCTTAGATAAAAATGAGTTTACTGCGCAGCTAGCATCAAGTGAGCTTAATGATGAACTTAAAGAAGAGTTGTCTTTTGTTCGTACCTTACCGATTCAAGGGTTTCCCTCACTCGTGCTCATAAAAGACAATAAAGCATACCCAATAGAAATTAATTATACCGATTGGCACTATTCCCTTAATCAAATTAATTCAATTTTAAAATAACCCAGCTTGTTTATAGGGCATTTGGTTAACAAATGCTCTTATCATCTTAAAAACCTCCTCGTAAGTCTTAATTGTTACCATTGTCATAAAAGCGACTTTTTTGCGCAACATCCTTGTCATGTTTCATCTATAAACTCCTGCTCATTGAAATTATTAAGTCATAAATTATTTATATAACAAAATTTATGACCTTAAAAAACAAACTAGCAAATCCGCTAACTAACGAGTAAAGGTGTATGCGATGAAAGGCGTTAAACCATTAATCTTAGCTGGTATTGTGGCCGCAAGTGCAGCAGTACACGCAAACGATTTAGATAAGGTTATTGATAAAAGCAGTGAAATTAATAAATCAGCTGCGCAATCACAAACAAAAATAGACAAGATTGCAGATTCAATGCAAGGGCGTTTACAGCAGTTTAAAACCCTCAATAAAGAAATTGATGGTTTAGCTGTTTACAACGCTCAGCTAACTAAACAGTTAAATAATCAAATAGAAGAGATGGAATCTTTAAACCTGTCAATGGATCAGGTTTCTATTATTGAACGTCAAATTACACCTTTAATGATGCGTATGATCACAGGCCTTGAGCAGTTTGTATCACTCGACGTGCCATTTCTACAAGACGAGCGTGCAAAACGTTTAGCCTCATTAAAAACCATGATGGATCGTGCTGATATCACCTCAAGCGAGAAATTTCGCCGTGTTTTGGAAGCTTATCAAGTGGAAGTTGATTACGGGCGTACCATTGAAGCATATACCGCTCTATTAGAAGTAAGTGGTAAAGAGCGAGAAGTAGACTTTTTACGCATTGGTCGTTTAGAGCTTATTTATTTAACGCGCGATGGCAAGCAAGCAGGTAGTTGGGATACAGACACAAAAACGTTTGTAGCGCTTCCTGACTCTACTATAAGCCAAATTAACAAAGGTCTTCGCATAGCGCGTAAGCAACTTGCCCCAGATATGTTAACTCTGCCAGTACACGCAGCAGAATAAGAGGTTAAAAATGAAATTGTTTACTCAAATGACAAAAACGGCTCTTTTTGCTGCAAGCTTTACACTAAGCCTAGGTTTTACAGGTAATAGTATCGCGGCAGAGTCAATGGATCTTGATTCGTTACTTAAATCAATTGAAGACGGGAAATCGGTTCAAAGCGTACAAAACAAGCAACGAGAGCAAGAATTTACCTCGCGTCAAAACGAACAAGTGCAAATGCTAAAAGATACACAAGCAAAACGCAGTCAAATGCTTAGTGAATCAGAGCGATTAGAAACACAGTTTGAAGAAAACGAAGTTAAGCTTGCTAATTTAACTGACACTTTATCAAAGCGTATGGGATCACTTAAAGAACTATATGGCGTTCTTCAGCAAGTTGCTGGTGATTCAAGCAATAAATTTGCAACATCGGTTGTATCGGCAGAAATTCCGGGGCGAAGTGCTTTTATGGACGATCTCGCTCAAAAAATGGGTTCAACATCAAAGCTTGCTTCAATCGACGATATTGAAAAAGTGTGGTACGAGCTGCAACGCGAAATGACCGAGCAAGGCAAAGTAAGTCGCTTTAATACTACGGTTATAGTCGAAGGTGGTAATAAAGCACAGCAAGAAGTTGTTCGCGTAGGTGCTTTTAACCTTGTATCGGGCGGTAAGTATTTAGAATACAACCCAGGTACGAATACACTAAGCGAACTAACTCGCCAACCAGTATCGCGTTACACATCGACAGCGGGCGATTTACAAGAAGCTAAGACAGGTGTTGTGCAATTTTCACTTGACCCAACAGGTGGTTCAATTTTAGGTTTACTCGTTCAAGCCCCAGATACTGCAGAGCAAGTACATCAAGGTGGCGCTGTTGGTTACGTAATCTTAGGTGTAGGTTTACTTGCATTATTAATTGCAATTGAGCGTTTTGTATCGCTATTACTTGTTGGTGGGAAAATTCGCCGCCAGCTAAAAGACAGCGTAGCGAGAGATGACAATCCACTAGGTCGTGTTATGAAAGTTAAAGACGACTACCCAAATGTTGCCTACGACACATTAGAGCTTAAATTAAGCGAAGCTATTTTACGCGAAATGCCAAAAATTACGCGTAACTTAACACTTATCAAAATTATATCGGTAGTTGCACCGCTATTAGGTTTACTTGGTACGGTAACCGGTATGATCAATACCTTCCAAGCAATTACACTATTTGGTACTGGCGACCCTAAATTAATGGCTGGTGGTATTTCTCAAGCACTAGTAACAACCGTATTAGGCTTAGTTGTTGCAATACCAACCGTATTTATTTACACGCTACTTAATACTCGCTCAAAAGGTTTACTGCTTATATTACAAGAGCAAAGCGCCGGTATTATTGCAGAGCGAAGTGAGAAAGGAGAATAAGCCATGGTGCTATTGATTGACTCAATCAATGCTATCCGTGATTTTCTCGACACTGGTGGCCAAGTTCTCTTGGTCATTGGGGTGTTAATCTTCGCGATGTGGTTATTGATACTCGAGCGATTTATTTATTTTTTTAATGGTTTTCGTGGTTATAAAAAAGACGCTAAAAGCACATGGAGTTCTCGCTGTGAGCGTAACAGCTGGAATGCAGAGCAAATTCGTCAAGCGATGATCTCGCGTGCAAGTATGCGCCTAAATACTAATTTACCGCTTATTAACGTAATGGTTGCGTTATGCCCGTTACTTGGCTTATTGGGCACAGTAACAGGAATGATTGAAGTATTTGATGTGATGGCAATTACAGGCACAGGCAGTGCGCGCTCAATGGCATCGGGTGTATCTAAAGCAACTATTCCAACAATGGCGGGTATGGTAGGTGCGTTATCGGGTGTATTTGCATCAACGTATTTACAACGCAAAGCCAAGCGAGAAGTAGAGCTACTACAAGACAGCATGGTTTTAGACCATTAAGCAAAATTTTGATAAGCGGCCCATTTAAAGCCGTTCATCCTAGGAGAATAAAAAATGAGAGCCCCTTTAGGTAATTTAATGCAAGAAGACGAAGCTGAAGAAATAAACATGACACCTATGTTAGATGTTGTATTTATCATGCTTATTTTCTTTATTGTTACAGCGTCGTTTGTAAAAGAATCGGGTATTGACGTAAACCGCCCTGAAGCAGCAACAGCTGTTAAAAAAGAACGTGCAAACATATTAGTGGCGATTTCTGACACGGGTGAAATTTGGATTAACAAACGTCAAATTGATATACGTGCAGTGCAGGCCAATATTGAGCGTTTAAAAGCTGAAAACCCGCAAGGTAGTGTTGTTATTCAAGCTGACAAAAAATCAACAACCGATACTTTAATAAAAGTAATGGATGCAGCACGCGCAGCAGGTGTGTTTGATGTGTCGATTGCGGCTCAAGAAGCATAAGGGCAGGCAATGCGTTATTTAGTAGCATTAGTAATAGCCGGTGTAGTGACCTTTATGTTGTTTTTAGGCATGCAGGCACTTATTACTGGTGGCGAAGGTGTAATGAGTGAACCCGCCAAGGGTAATGTACTTGATTTTGTAAGGCTTAAAAAAGAAGAAAGCGTGCAAAAAAAAGAACGCAAACCACAAAAACCACCAACGCCTAAAGAGCCACCTCCGCCAATGGAATCGCCGCAAATGCAAAATAGCGACGCGACTTCGAACGCTAATAACTTCGACTTTGGAGCCAATGTGGATGCGGATGTAAATTTAGCCGGTGGTTTAGCGCTTGAAACAAGTGATGGTGAGTATTTACCTATTGTTAAAGTGGCGCCTGTTTATCCTCGTCGCGCATTATCACGTGGCATTGAAGGCTACGTTATTGTTGAATTTACAGTAACTAAGCAAGGTACGGTGCGAGACCCACAAGTGATTAAAGCAGAGCCTGAGTCTCTCTTTGATAGAGCGGCGATGGATGCAGCCCTTAAATTTAAATATAAACCGCGCGTAGTAAATGGTGAAGCCGTTGAAGTTGCGGGTGTTCAGAACAAAATATCTTTCCAAATTAGCGGTTAATTTAGTAATTAACCACGAGTAAACGGACAGAAATGCGAGGCGATTATGAAATTACTACCTACAGCTAAATTTTTAAAATTAACACTATTTTGTACTGCTGCAATAAGTACAAGTATTGTTGCACCAAGTGCCCTAAGCCTAATACCAGGGTTAAATGTAGCTACAGCATATGCAGAGCAAGAGCAAAAAACAAAACGTGTCCCAGCGCTACGTGAAAAGGTTTATAGTCAACTGGCTCGTGCCCAAAAGCTTGCTGATGATGGCGATGTAAAAGGCGGACTTGAAGCGCTCGATAGCATTAAAGAACGAGCCTCGAGCATGAATTCGTACGAAGTTGCAATGATGCATAATTTTTATGGATTTATTTATTACAACGAAAACGATTTACCCAAAGCGATAGCTTCGTTTGAAAAAGTCGTAGCAGAGGAGGCCATTCCCGAGTCGCTTCGTTTAAGCACCACGTTTAGTTTGGCGCAACTAGCTATGGCTAATAGTGATTACACTAAAGTTATCGCATTTTTAGATGACTGGGACAGTATTAACACTAAGCCTAAAACAGAAGGCTATTACTTGCTAAGGGCTCAAACATACTATCAGTTAAAGGATTATAAAAAAGGGCTTGAGTATATCTCCCAAGTTATCTCCTTAAGTGATAGCGAAGGTAAAATTCCTAAGGAAAACTGGTTAGTACTTCAGCGTGCAATGTATTACTCGCTTAATCAAGCTGACAAAGTAGTTGAAGTACTTGAGCGTATGGTTAAGCTTTATAACAAACCTGAGTACTGGGTACAGTTATCGGGTATGTATGGCGAAACTGGGCAAGAAAAAAAGCAGCTAGCCATTATTGAAGCAGCTTACCAGCAAGGTTTTTTAACGTCTAAATCTGATCTACGCCAATTAGCGCAAGTGTATTTATATAACGGTTTGGCTTACAAAGCAGGCGTTGTAATGAGTAAAGCGATTAAAGAAGGTGTCGCAGAGCAAAACGCTAAAAACTATGCCTTTATAGCTGAGGCGATGATCCAAGCAAAAGAAGACGAAAAATCAATAGAATACTTTGTAAAAGCAGCTGATTTATCATCCAGTGGTAAGTATGACCAACGCCTAGCTGAAGTTTACGTTAACACTGAGCAATACGAGGAAGCGGCCGACGCAGCGCGTAAAGCACTTGATAAAGGCTCACTTGATTTTGAATCAAATGCATTTGTTGCCTTGGGTATGGCTCAGTACAACTTACAAAATTTTGATGCATCAATTTTAGCGTTTGAACAGGCAGAAAAACATAAAAAATCACAGCGTTTAGCACAACAATGGATTAAATATGTAAAGCGCGAGAAAGTGCATGCAGAAACATTAAGAACGGCACTGCTTTAAGCTTTAGTAATAACGTTTAAAAATAATTTCATAATCGCAAATCCAAACCACACTATTTTTAGTGTGGTTTTTTTATGTTTTTAATAAATTAACTACTTGAATTTTATGCAAATAACTTTGTCATCTTATGTTTATTAAAGTGTAACTGTAATGTCATATAGCTACCGTAAGGTAGGCGCTGCTGATAACTCAAGTGACCTTAAAGCATTACTTAATGTTTTAAGGTGACTTGAGTTTATTTAAAGCACTTAACAAAATAATTAAATACTTTAACGGAGTGAACAATGAAATTATCTGACTTATTCAAAGTAAGTTTGATTGCAACTGCAATATCATTAGCGGGTTGTGGTGGTGACTTAGTAGTATCTGAAGGCGACACAACAATAAATGAAGGCGACACAGTTACTAATGTTGTTGAAGGTGGCAGTGATACATTAGATGAAACATCATCGCGTGATGATTCTCAAAATGGAACTACGGGTTTTCCTGCTGATATCGACAATGCACTTGTTCAAGGCTTAGCAACGGATGTCTCAAGTGAATTTCCAGCAATAACAGATAAACCAGTGTATCGCTTAAGTGCTGATACAACATTGATTGCTGATGTTTCATTAACTAATGATGCACATTGGATTGTGAGTGGTCGTACTGCTGTGGGTAATGACCGTGCAGATAGTACAACGCTTTATATTCAGCAAGGTACAACGATTATTGGTGAGTCAGGTGATGACTTTTTAGTTGTGCGTCGAGGTTCACAAATTGAATCAGTAGGCACTGCAAGCCAGCCAATTACGATGACATCAATTCAAGATGTTACGGGTAGCGAGACAGCAATTGGCCAATGGGGTGGTTTGGTATTACTTGGTAATGCACCTGCAAATTCATGTGGAGACCAACAAGGTGAAGCAACAGCAGACGAACTTGCTAACTGTGGTGTGTCAGCTGAAGGTGATGCAGGTCAGTTCGGTGGAAATATCAGTGATGATAATTCAGGTACTCTAAAATATGTACTTGTTAAGCAAGCAGGTAAAACGCTTGGTAATGGTGATGAGTTAAATGGTATTACATTTGCCGGTGTTGGCTCTGCAACTACAGTTGACTATATCCAGGTTCATGAAAACCTGGATGACGGTATCGAGTTTTTTGGTGGTACGGTTAATGTAAGTAATGTAGTGCTGACTAACATTGGTGATGATTCACTAGATTGGTCTTTTGGTTGGACGGGTTCGGCTACTAATGTTTACATTCAACAAGCCGCTAACGTAGGCGATAACGCTATTGAAGCGGATAACTCTGAGTTTGATTCAAGCGCCACGCCATTAACACTGCCTACTATTTCTAACGTAACAATCGTCGGTGCAGAAGGTAATAATGGTATTCGTCTACGCGCTGGTACTGCGGGCGCTCTTAAAAATGTATTTGTAACGGGTCCTGCTACTTACGAAAACTGTTTACGTGTAGGGTCTGATTCAGTTCCTCGCGCTGAAGATGGCACACTAACGATTGTAAACTCTATTGTGGCGTGTCAAACAACGGCAAATAATTTTGGTAGTGAAGTAATTAACGGTGGCGATGTACAATCTTGGTTTGAAGGACAAGATGGTAACCAAGTACTTACGCCAGCAGAGCTTATGCTTGCTGATGACGGTTACACGCCACTTGCTGGTTCACCGCTTATCGCAAATGGTCAAATTGGTGCTTTTGATGGATCAACTAACTGGATGGAAGGTTGGACTGTCGGTATTAATGGCGGCTTCCCTACTGATATTGATAACGCGCTTGCACAAGGCTTAGCATCAGATGTTTCTAGTGAATTTCCAGCAATTACAGATAAACCAGTATACCGTTTAACTGAAGATACAACGTTCACAGCAGATGTAACGCTTACTAACGATGCACATTGGATTTTAAATGGTCGTACTGCAGTTGGAAATGACCGTGCAGATGCAACTATATTATATGTTCAAGCGGGTACAACGCTAATTGGTGAAACAGGTGATGACTTTTTAGTTGTACGTCGTGGTTCACAAATTAATGCCAATGGTAATGCAACTGCGCCAATCACTATGACATCTATTCAAGATGTAACAGGCGCTGAAACAACGATTGGTCAATGGGGCGGCTTAGTATTATTAGGTAATGCACCTGCTAACTCGTGTGGCGATCAAACCGGTGAAACGACAGCTGAAGAATTAGCTAACTGTGGTGTATCAGCTGAAGGTGACGCTGGTCAGTTTGGTGGTGATATTAGCGATGATAACTCAGGTGTTCTTCGTTATATTGTTGTTAAACATGCAGGTAAAACGCTGGGTAATGGCGATGAACTTAACGGTATCTCATTTGCAGGTGTTGGTTCACAAACGAAAGTTGAATACATTCAAATTCACCAAAACCTAGATGATGGTGTTGAGTTTTTTGGTGGCACAGTTAATGTTCGTAACATTGTACTAACTGATATTGGCGACGATGCATTCGATTGGTCATTTGGTTGGTCGGGTCGTGCACAAAATATCTATATTCAACAAAGTTCAGTTGAGGGTGATAACGCAATAGAAGCTGATAACTCAGAATTCGATTCAAATGCGACACCATTGACTAAACCGCTTATTTCTAACGTAACAATTGTTGGTGCTGATGGTACTAACGGTGTTCGTTTACGTGCTGGTACTGCAGGTGTGCTACGAAATGTTGTTATAACGGGCCCTGAAGGTTACTCAAACTGTTTACGTGTAGGCTCAGACTCTGCTGCTAATGCAGAATCGGGTGAGTTGTCTATCGAAAACTCAGCAGTTGCATGTAGCGAAGATAATAACTTTGGTTCACAAGCAATTGGTAGTGGCAATGTGCAGTCTTGGTTTGAAGGTCAAACGGGCAACTTAACGCTTACGGCTTCAGCACTTAATTTAGCGACAGACGGCTTCACACCAAAATCGGGTTCACCTTTATTAGGTGCTGGTGGGGATTCATCAGAGCTTGACTCGTTCTTTACCAAAACAGATTACATCGGCGCATTCGATGGCGATAATAATTGGATGGATGGTTGGACAGTTGCTATTACACCAAGCTTTCCTGACGATATTGCTAATGCATTAGCACAAGGACTTGCAACAGATGTTTCTGCTAGCTTTCCTACAATTACAGACAAACCTGTATATCAATTAAACTCTGATGTTGTATTTACATCTGATGTAACACTGACTAACGATGCGCATTGGATTTTAAAAGGACGTACAGCCGTTGGTAATGACCGCGCTGACAACACAACACTTTATGTTCAGTTTGGTACAACGTTAATTGGTGAGTCGGGTGATGACTTCTTAGTTGTTCGCCGTGGTTCTAAAATTGAAGCAGTAGGCAGTGTAAATCAACCAATTACTATGACGTCAATCCAAGATATGACGGGCGGCGAAACTACGATTGGTCAATGGGGCGGTTTAGTATTATTGGGTAATGCACCTGCTAACTCATGTGGCGACCAAGAAGGTGAAGCTACCGCAGATGAACTTGCAAACTGTGGTGTGTCTGCTGAAGGTGACGCAGGCCAGTTCGGTGGTAATGACCCTGAAGATAATTCAGGTACGCTAAAGTATGTTGCAGTTAAACAAGCGGGCAAAACGCTCGGTAATGGCGATGAGCTTAACGGTATTACACTTGCGGGTGTTGGTCGTCAGACTGAACTAGATTACATTCACGTTCATGAAAATCTAGACGATGGTGTTGAATTTTTTGGTGGTACTGCAAATATTAGTCACCTTGTTTTAACAAGCATAGGTGATGATTCACTTGATTGGTCATTCGGTTGGACGGGTAAAGCGCAATATGTACTGATTAAACAATCAGACTCTGAGGGCGACAATGCAATTGAAGCTGATAACTCTGAGTTTGATTCAAGTGCAACGCCACTAACAATGCCAACTATCTCTAACGTAACAATTATTGGTAATGTGGGTGTAAATGGTATCCGCTTACGTGCAGGTACTGCGGGTATGCTTAAAAACGTAGTGGTTACAGGTGGTGCAGACTATTCAAACTGTTTACGAGTAGGCTCTGATTCAGCGCCGCGAGCAGAGGACGGTACATTAACTGTTACTCACTCAATTGTTGCGTGTGAAACCGCTAACAACTTTGGTACGCAAGCAATTGGTACAGGTAATGTTGAATCTTGGTTCTTAGGACAAACAGGCAATTCAGTTCAAGTAGCCGCTGACCTTGGGCTTGCAGATAATGGCTATATGCCAACTGCTGAGTCGTTATTACTTGGTAATGGCTTTGATTCATCAAGCTTAGATAGTTACTTTGATTCTGTAGATTACATTGGTGCGATGGATGCACAAACAGACTGGACAGCAGGTTGGGTAAAAGTAGGCCTTTAACCCAAACCACATTATAGCCGAGCGAAAGCTCGGCTAATGTCTTGTTTTGTTTCGGAGTATAAAAATGAAATCTTTTAAACCCTCTACACTTGCTTTATCAAAGTTAAACTACGCTGTAATGGCTGCGTTACTTGGTTTATCAGTAAATACAGCGACGGCTGCTGAGCAGCAAGTAGAAGAGCAAGAAATAGAAGAAGTTGTTGCTGTAGGGCAACGATTAAAGGGCAGTGCGGGTGCTGTACTGCAAGAACGTCAAAACCAAGCGTTTGTTGCTGATATTATGGGTGCAGACCAAATATCACGTACTGGTGATGGCGATGCTGCCTCTGCACTTCGCCGTGTTACTGGTTTAACGTTAGTCGATGGCAAATTTATTTATGTGCGTGGTTTAGGTGAACGCTATTCTAGTACTCAGCTAAATAGCATGTATGTACCAAGTCCTGATCCTACTCGCTCAGTGGTTCCTTTGGATTTATTTCCATCTGAAATTATTGAAAGCTTGAGTGTACAGAAGTCATTTTCACCGGATATGCCAGCTCATTTTGGTGGTGGTAATGTAAATATTCGCACTAAATCAATTCCTTCTGACTTTTTATTAAAAGTACAAGTGGGTACATCGTACAATACTTCTAATAGCGATACCGGTTACTTTTACAGTGGCGGTGATGATGACTGGATGGGTCGAGATGATGGTTCGCGAGCATTATCGGATGTGTTTACTACTGCGCTTACCAGTGATGCTGGTCTTGAGGGCAATATAAACACTACGTTAGCTGAGCGTAAAAACCTGATTCAATCGCTTGATTGGGATGTAGGTATTTCAGAAAAGGATGTTGACCCTGCTATGAACTTCTCTATTGCCTTAGGTGATAGATTTGAAAGTGAGGTCGGTACTTTTGGTGTGCTTGCAGCCGTATCTTACGATAACGAGTGGGAAGTAGTTCAAGAGCAAAGCGGCTCAAGCCTTGGTAGCTTAGGCTGTGAAGACAAATGTTTTGCCCAGTATTACGATGGTACATCGACTGAGCAAAATGTACGTTGGAGCGGCACATTAAATTTAGGATATGAGTTAAATTCAAACCATAAGTTTGAGCTTACTAATATTGCACTTCATGACATGAGTGACCGCGTACGTAACCGCGATTACTTTGATGCAAATGAAACTGAAGAAGGTGTCACCGAATTACGCCGAGTAGATATTACGTACGAAGAGCGCGAAATGTTTTCGACTCAGCTTAAGGGGACGCACAACTTTGCAGAGCTAAATAATTTATTTTTTGATTGGTATGGCGGTTTAAGTCGAGCAAACCGTAATGCACCTGGTGGTTTAGATGTTGTTTATCAGCAAAACTTAGTTGATGGCGTGCTTGAATCTGAACAACTGCAAGATGTAGCTGCAACAAATATCACCCGTGAGTATCAAGTATTACACGACGATGTTGAAACATTTGGTTGGAATATGGGTATGCCTTTTTATGGTGACGGCTATGAGCTTGAGTTAAAAATAGGCGGTGATTTTTCAGAGAAAAAACGTGATGCAAGTAATGTGAAGTTTGGCATTACGCACCGTGGTATAAGCGATGAGTACTCGTTTGGCTCTAACGTAAGCGATATTTTTGCTGATGAAAACACGGCGAATGACGCTTTTTATGCAAGTGCAACTGGCTCAGGTATTTTTGATGACGGCACCACTGATGGTGATAAGTACAGTGCAGCGCATAAATTAGATGCTTATTATTTTATGGCCGATTACTTCTATCAGAACACTTGGCGTTTTACTGGTGGCGTTCGATGGGAAGATTTTTCGCAAGTATCAGTCGGTTATGAAGCGCATACGAATTTCTTTGAAAATACGTTACAAGAAATCCAAGATATAGCTATTAATGAAGATAACTTTTTTCCTTCTTTAGCTGTTACGTACATCATGGATGAAGAAATGCAATTTCGCTTAAATTTAAGTGAAACAACCATTCGCCCTGATCTACGTGATGTAAGCTCTTCTTTCTTTGTTGACCCGTTAACTGAGTTTCTAGTGAGAGGATCACCTAGTTTACAAAGTTCTAATTTAAAAAATGTAGATTTTAGGTTTGAATGGTATATGCCATCAGGTAATAACCTTTCTGTTGCATTGTTTTATAAAGACATTGAAAACCCAATTGAAATGGTTGAGCTTGCGGGCGTAGGCGGTGCATCTCCACAGTTATTAACAGCAAATGCTCAGTCGGGTAAATTGTCGGGTATTGAAGTTGATTTTTTAACTGACTTTGGCTTTATAAATAAAGATTGGTCTTCAGCATTTTTGTCAGGCAACGTTACGCTATCTGACTCAAGTGTTAATTTGGGGATTAATGACTCGGACGGTGTTGACTCACTGTTTGAAACACAGCTTAAAGAAGCCCTTGAGGCCGATACGGTATCGAATATTGTAACTAACAATGAGCGTCGTTTAGTTGGTCATTCTGAGTGGGTTGCAAACTTACAAATGGGCTATGACTCGGATGATGGATTTCATTCTACTTCATTAATTTATAATGTGTTTGGTCCTCGTATAATTGTACCTGGTACACGTGGTAATGAAGATGCAGAAGAAAAGTCCTTTCACTCAGTTGATCTAGTTTATTCTTACTTCCCTAACTTTAACTCTAAAGTTAATTTTAAGGTTAAGAATATGCTTGGCCAAGAAAAAGAAATTGAACAAGAAGGTCTTACCCTTTGGGGACAAGACACCGGCACTGAGTTTAGTTTAAGTTATAGCTATGAGTTTTAAGCTTTATTTAAAATAAAACTCAAGGAATGAAATAGTAAACTTCACTATCTATTAGCTCTGTATTTTAATACAGAGCTTTTTTGTGTTTATGCTCAGTATGAAAAATATTTAAGTTCTGTTTTATTCGCTAGTTTTAGCCGTCTACGAGTGTTAGTTTAGCGTTAATGAAAATTAAATCTCACGCAATGAATTTAATTTTTAATGTATTAAGGCATCTTTTATGAATCAAACAGTGGAACAAACAATGAAAAAAGTAGGATTAGTCGGTTGGCGTGGCATGGTTGGCTCTGTGTTATTAGAACGTATGCAGCAGCAAAGTGATTTTGCCCATATCGACACCACCTTTTTCACCACCTCACAAGCGGGTCAACTAGGCCCAGATATAGCAGGCGACGCAAAACCATTACTAGATGCAAGTGACATTAGCGAACTTGCTAAAATGGATATTATTGTTACGTGCCAAGGCGGCGATTACACCAATGCGGTATATCCAAAACTTCGAGAGTCGGGTTGGGATGGTTACTGGATTGATGCGGCATCTGCACTTCGTATGGTTGATGACAGCATTATTGTACTTGACCCTGTAAATAAAGATGTTATTGAACAAGGCTTAGAGCAAGGCGTTAAAACCTTTGTGGGCGGTAACTGTACTGTATCGCTTATGCTACTTGCATTAGGTGGTTTGTTTGAGCAAGACCTAATTGAGTGGGTAAGCCCAATGACTTACCAAGCGGCGTCGGGCGCTGGTGCACGAAATATGAAAGAGCTTATTGCACAAATGGGCGCTATTCATGCAAGTGTTGCAGATAAACTAGATAACCCAAGCTCTGCTATTTTAGAAATTGATAAAATAGTAAGTGAAACAATGGCTTCAAAAGACTTACCACAAGACCAATTTGGTGTGCCATTAGCGGGCAGTTTAATCCCGTGGATTGACGTACCTATGCCAAGCGGTCAGTCTAAAGAAGAGTGGAAAGCGCAAGTAGAAGCCAATAAAATTTTAGGTTCTTCTAAGCAACCGGTGCCAATTGATGGTTTATGTGTACGTATTGGCGCTATGCGTTGTCATTCACAAGCGATGACCATTAAGTTACGTGAAGATATTAGCGTAGAAAAAATTGAAGAAATTTTAGCCTCACATAACGAGTGGGTTAAGGTAATTCCAAACGAGCGCGAAATTAGCGCAACAGATTTAACACCCGTTAAAGTCACAGGCACTTTAAGTATCCCTGTTGGCCGTATTCGTAAATTAGCGATGGGGCCAAAATACATTAGCGCATTTACAGTAGGCGATCAGCTTTTATGGGGAGCGGCAGAGCCACTTCGTCGTATGCTACGCATAATTGTTGATGGTGAGTGATAAGTAATCAACATTAACAAAAAGGGGTTGGCAATTTGCCAGCCCTTTTTAGTTTAATGGCTTATAAAACTGCTTAAGAGGCTCAAATAATACTTTTTTATGAATGTTCACTGTTGTTTATTATTGAACTTAAGTAAACTGTTTACATTGAGCAACAGCCTATTCAAGTAACATTAATGACCTCTCACATAAATAACTTTGCCAATAAGCGATTAGCATTTGTTAGCTCCTATTTTAGTTCTGCAATTGCTATAAACACGGTTGTTTCTTGTTTTCTTATTTTTAGTAGTATTAACCACAGCGCCTCGCAAGAAAAACTTTACTGGCTTTTTACGTTATCATTTATTTCATTACTTCGAATAGCGAGCCATGTATTTGTTAACAACACCCATGCTTTTAAATATCACCTGTATTTTATAGGTTTATTATTAACGGCTTTAACATGGGCTGCTTTTCCTATTTTGTTTTATGAAAAAATGCAAATGCAGGAGAAGTTTATATCACTCGTTGTTTTTAGCTCCCTTGCTGGTGGCGGTGTAAATGTTTTAGCCTCTGATATTCGCTCTTCATTGTCGTATATAACCTGTTTATTGGTTCCTTTTAGTATTTTATTACTTTTACAGCCTATTGAAGATGAGAATGTACTAGGTATTTTAGGGCTCGTTTTATGGTTTATTTTATGCTTTGTCACTGCTGTACGTACTGCAAAAGATGTAAAATTATCAATTAATAATGAACTTAAATTAGATCAATTCATTGAAAACTTAGAAAATGAAGTGCAACTTCGCACCGAGCAAATAATCCTTTTAGAGCAAAAAGATAACCTCACTAAGTTATTTAACCGTGGTAGTTTTGTTTCTAATGTTGAACTTGATTTAGCCAATCAAGATGATGATATTAAAGCCGTTTTATTTCTAGATATGGATGATTTTAAAATCATCAACGATAAATACGGTCACGATTTTGGTGATTTTGTGCTGGCCCAAACAGGTAAACGATTAGTTGAAACACAAACTCAAGGCGATTTTATTGCGTGTAGATGGGGTGGGGATGAGTTTATTTTTTATTCCCGTAATAACACCGAAGACGAACTTTTTGACTGTGTTTTTCGATTAGTTAAAACATTAACAAAAACAGTGAGTATGGATAGCTATCAAGTAAACCCTTCTTTTAAAGTTGGGCTTTATTTTACGCGTGAAAATTTTAATCTTGAAGACGCGATTAAATACGCTGATGTTGCTATGTATGAAGGTAAGAAAAGCCGTAACGAAATATCGGTATTTGACGAGCGAATGCATGAATCGCTTAAAAGAGAAGAAGTACTTCGTAGCTCAATTAAAGAGTGCGTAGAAAAAGGTGACTTTCATCTTTGTTATCAACCCATTGTTGATATAAGCACAAATGAAATAACCACGTTTGAAGTATTACTTCGTTGGCAGTTTAATGATGAATTTATTCCCCCTTCAGAATTTATAGATATTGCAGAGCGATATGGAAAAATTAATATATTAGGTGAATTTGTACTAGAGCAAGCCATTGCGAGTTTAAGTAAGTTAAATGCGGTGAATAGTAATATTGGATTGTCGATTAATGTGTCTGTGTTGCAACTAGAAAACCATAATTTTTTAGAGTTTTTAGTTGCGCTTTTAAATAGATACGCAGTTAAACCATACAATGTGCATTTAGAAATAACAGAAACAGTCATGATTAAAAATTTACCGTATTTGTCAAAAGTGATCACGGCCATAAAAAATACCGGTGTACGTATCTCTATTGATGACTTTGGTACCGGGTTTTCTTCTATTTCAGTTTTAAAAGAGCTGTCAGTTGATTACATTAAAATAGATAAATCTTATATTGATAACATTTGTGAATGCTCAAAAGATAAAAGTATTGTTTCTGCGGTAACTAATATGTCGCATATGATAGGTTGCCAAGTAATAGCGGAGGGCGTAGAAAGCCCAGCTCAGTTAACGTTATTACAAAGCTTACAAATTGATAAGTATCAAGGTTTCATATTCAGTAAACCAGTTAGATTTGCCGACGCGCTTAAACTTATTAGTTAGAGCGCTGACTTTTTTCACAAAGTTTGTTTATGTAGGGATGATCCAACAGTGCCGTGCGTTTTGCTTAGCGTTTTCATCATGCTTTGTACATAATCCTGCTACTGAAAAATCAGTCGCTAAAGGTCAATACCCCTAGTAATAATGAACTTTTATTAACTTAATGTGTTCACATGAGCCACCTGATTACGCCCTTCATTCTTGGCATGGTAGAGTGCTTTGTCTGCTTCATTTATTGCACTCTCAATTGTCGTTTTATTACATTTAATATTTATTACGCCAAAACTTGCCGTTACATTAATTACTTTATCGTTAAAATGAATTGGGTTACTGGCCAGTACACTTCTTAGTTTTTCGGGAAGATCTTTAGCTGACGATTCGTCGTTTCTTGCTATTAATAAAGCAAATTCTTCGCCGCCAATGCGGCCAAATAAATCACATGGGTTTATGCAGTTTTGCATTATTTTTGTAGCTTCTACTAAAACTAAATCACCACCGGCATGTCCAAATTCATCGTTTATTTTTTTAAATTTATCTATATCCCAATAAATTAAGCTGACGTAGTTATAATTATTAAGTTTATCCTTTAGTTGCTCTTGGCTTTTATTATAGAATCCACGCCTATTTAAGCAGCCTGTAAGTTCGTCGCTCATTGCAAGATGGTTCATTTTTTCAGCTAAATCTGATGCCATCATAAATATTATAAATACGGCCATGCCTACATGTGCAGTAGGGACAGTAATAAAATTAATTAATGTATACAGCGCTATATATTCTTCATTTACTTGGCTGCCTTGCAGTAACGCTATGCTTGCTGCAACAAATAAAAGTAATCCACATAGCGTATAAGTAATACTAGCGCCTATTTCGGCAGGAAGTGATTTTTGTTTATGCCTGAAAATAATAACTGCATTGAGTACAAGTAAAATCACATCATAATACACATACAAAGACATAAATAAGCCAACATGCACATATATGGCTGTAAAATAATAGACAGCAGCAAGAGTAACTATTGCTGAGATAATTAAATAGCGAATTTTTATACCCGAGTTTACCCTAATGCAATGCCCCCACGTACCTAGCAGTACTGAACTTACAGAGAAGCTACTTCCTAACATCCAATATAATGTGTGTGAGTTAAATAATGGTTCTGCCAACATTGTTGCCCATTGGCATGCAGATAATGCAAATGCGATTGTCCAAAGCATGGCATATTGCTTTTTACCTAACGTATACCACGACATTAAAAATATGACAGACCAAATAATACTGGTGAAAAAGAGGGTAACTAATATATAAAAAATAGGATTCATGTATTTTTATTCTTGTTTGCGTTAATTTTACTTTAGTAGATGAAAGCGGTTTATTCGACCTAACGCCGGTTATTAGTTAGCTAAATTGTAAATAGATATGTATGCAATCATTTCTTAAGTTGTGTATTTGAATAGTGGTATATCCCTTGCTGTAATAACTGTTGTCTAGAGCTTTAAGCTTATATGGCTTTGCTTTGTTTATAATTTTATTCCTAACAGGTATTTAAATTACAATTATTAGTAATTTTTACACGTTTATTTATGTGCTCAATTAAAGAATCCAGCTAGGGCTTATTTATTCTTCTAGGTTAAATTTGTAACTGTACGTTTAGATTTTAGGTAAAGCAGAGTTTATGTTGTGTGGCTATCTTCATAAGTGCTTTATAAAAATAAATATTAAACATACGCAGCCCTTTATATAGAAAAATTTAATCCTGAAAGGTCAAAAGGCCCTCGTTTTTAGTAAAGGAAATTACAATGCATTTTTCATCCAAAATATTTCACGACAAATACCTTAAAGGTGTAATAGCGCTGATTGTGTTACTTATATTAACGCGAATAGCCGCGCCTTATGTAGTTCAGCACTACGTAAATTATCAGCTAAAACACACACAAGGTGTTACTGGGCATGTTGGTGACGTAGATTTGTTTTTATATCGCGGTGCTTACGCGATTGACGACGTTGAAATTTACGCTGTTGATGCAACTTCAGCTCCTAAGCCTTTACTGAGTATTCAAACTCTCGATTTTTCACTTGCGTGGTCAGCCCTTTTAAAAGGGAATTTAGTAACAAATATGGCGTTTGCGCGTCCTAAAATAGTTATTTACGATAAAGACCCCAATGCTTCTGAGCAAAATAAACAAGTAAAAGACGAAACTACTTGGGTAGGTCTCGCCAATAATTTAGTACTGTTTTCTATTGATACCTTAACAATTGAGCAAGGCAAGTTAACTTTAGTTAACTCAACGAATAGTGGTGAAAAACCAACTTTTATATCAAATATCAACGCTCGAATTGAAAATATAACCAACGCGCAAAACCTATCAAAAACACTAGTGACTACTCTAAGCGTAGAAGGTGCATTAATGGGGGAGGCCGCATTAAAGTTTGATGGCAAATTAGATCCCTTTAGCAAACAAGCCAATTTTGATTTTAACGCAGAGGTACAGCGTTTCTCTGTTAAAAACCTCGATACTGTATTTAAGGTATACACGCCTTTTGATATTGAAGCGGGTGGCATTGATGGCGCTATGGAACTTGTGGCTAAAGACAATAACTTAAATGGTTATGTAAAAGCGGGCGTTCAAAACTTGAGTGTGTTCTCGTGGCGCGAAGATATAGAAAAAGATGACGATGGAATATTTACGGCCATATTTGAAGGCAGTGTTGATTTACTGGGCTCTATACTCGAAAACGATGAGTCTAAACTTGTTGCTGCACGTATTCCTATAGAGGGGCAATTAGATAATACGGATGTTTCGACTTTTCAAGCTGTGATTTCGGTATTAGAAAACGCATTTTTTGATGCGTTTAAAATGAAAGTGGATAACGTTATTTCTTTTGAAGATACGGATGAAAAACCTGATAATGAGGAAAATTAAAGCTCTTTGGTAATTCTATTTCAATTAGATCTTTGAATTGCACCCACTTTTTAAACTTTAAGTGGGTGCTTTAGTACTCTTCTCAGATTAGTTTTTGCGGTTACTCAATAGTTCTTTAAGCTCAGCAATTTGGGATTGTAGTTCGTTTACTTGCCCTTGCGTTGCAGGTAAAGAGCTGTCGTCTGCGAGCTCTTCTCGCGCTTTGCGGTGCTCCTCACTCATTACCTCTAAAATGGCACCTACCATCATATTTAAAAATACAAATGCGGTTAAAAATATAAACGTAAGGTAATAAATCCAGCTTAGTTCGTAGACCGCCATTGTTTCATACATTATGTCGGTCCAATCTTCAAATGTTGCCACCCTAAACAGAGTAAGCATGGAGATTGAAACATCTTGCCAAAGTACGGGGTTTATTTCAGCAAACATCATGCTGCCCATCGCAGCGTATATATAAAAAATAACAAACATTAATAGGGCTATATAACCCATTTGTGGAATGGCTTTAAGCAATGAATTAACTAATAAGCGCAGCTCTGGGATCATCGATACCAATCGCAGTACTCTAAATATGCGAAGTAGACGAGCAATTAACATAGTAGAGCCAGCAGCAGGATATAAACTGCCCAATACTATGATGGTGTCGAATATGTTCCATCCTTTAGAAAAAAAGTGTTTTATGCCTTTACTTGCAATAAAGCGGATTACTAGCTCAATTAAAAAGAATGCGGTAATGCCAACGTCCATCCAATTTAGAGCAAGCTCTACAGTAGGATGTAGTGAGTAAGTGTGCGCACCTACTGTCAGGGCAGAAACAATAATTACAGCTATAACAAATGATTGAAATATCTTGCTTTTGTCTATACGCTGAAACAACTTTTGTAACTGCGACATCATAGAAATAGATCCTTTGGAAATTAAGATTTTATGGCGCTAATATACAATAATATTGTAATAATTTAACGCTTTTTCGATATAGAAAGTGTAAGGAAATTTAATGTTTATCAATAAACTAAAAAGTAGCGCATTACTTATTGTTGGATTATGTGTTTTAGCAGGTTGTAGCTCTGATGCGCGTTTTCATGAAGTTCAATCGGCGCGCCTTGATGAGTGTAACTATAAAGCTGACAAAGAATATTACGAATGCTTAGATAAACAAGATTCTAACTACGAAGAATTTAAAAAACAGCAACAAGCAGAAACTAAATAAGTAACCTTTATATTATGACTAAAACTCAAAAGCAGCGCGATAAGCACATTAGACTAGCACTTACTAATGCATGCGAAGCAATAAAAGAAAGCGTAATTGGTTTTGATTATCTAACGCATACCATTGATTTAAATAATGAGGCCAATACGTTAAAAGTACAATGCTATTTTAATGATGATATAGCCCTTGAAAGTGCAAAACCGCAACTTAACGAATTAACAAATATAATACTCAAAGAGCTTACTAGTATTAAGTTGAACGCAAAACCAGCACAGATTTCATTTTCCGCCAATTAACAGAGCTTTTGTTGGTTTGATAGCACATGGACGTTATAATTAGATAAATTATTTTTAGGGTTTAAATTATGGCTGTTCCTACGCGTTCGCAAATTTCACCAGGTACCACAGTAAATATTGTATTAAAAGAAGATCAACGCAGCTGCACATTAACTGAGGGTGTTGTTGAGCGTCTTTTAACAAAATCACCCAATCACCCACACGGCATTAAAGTACGTTTAGAAGATGGTCAAGTTGGCCGAGTAAAAGAGATTTTATAATGGCAGCGTTAACAGAACAGGCTTTTTGGGAATTAGTAACAACGCCTGATTTAGGGCTCGATCCGCAAAGTGTGAGCGATAACCTAAAAACTAAACTTAATGATTTAAGCGATCAACACCTTATTGATTTTGATAAGCATTTTGGCATACATATGCGCAAGTGTTTTACCTGGGATTTGTTTGGTGCCGCTTTTGTAATGGCGGGATGTAACGACGATTACGGTTTTAGCGAATTTAGATGTTGGTTAATTTCTCGTGGTAAAACAGTATTCGAAAACGCCTTAGAAAATGCTGATTCGATAGCGCAGTGTACACCTATTTATTACTTAAACGAGCAGCCTTATCCGTATATTGATGAGTATGATTTAATAGCCGGTTTATTATTTGAAGAACGCAGCGAAGACGAATTACCGTTTATCCCATCTGGCAGTGATGAACCTAAAGGTAAACGTTTTAAAGACAAACCTAAGTTTTTAAAACAAAGCTACCCTTTATTATTTGCAAAGTACTGGCAATAAAATAAATACTAATTTGTATAACGAGTTAAACAATTTAATGAGTCTAATTTACCCTTACAATTAAGCGCATTGGTATAAATCGTTTTGTTGTTTAAGTACGTATTAAATAAAGTGCTTAACAACAAAATGGTTTGTAATGAGTATCTAGGGCATGTTTACCTTTGGTGGTTTAATTTGTTCAATCTAAGAAGGATTTAATCGCGGCGCGACATTTGTAAACTAGTGGGCTCGACAACTGCTCCTGCGTTATTCTAATGGCTTACATCCATTTAAGAATAAGTAAAAACCGAGCAAAGCTTCCGCGTCCTACTCACGGGCTGGCTCCTGTAATACGACTTCTCTCCTTTTATAGTAAATCTCTGTTATAGTTGCTAAAAGTTATAAAAGCTAAGTGATTAGGCATTTTGCTATTATTTAACACGCTGACTCACGAGGATATACCCACGAAATGAAATATTTAACACTCGCTTTATTAACTGTCGCTTTTACAAGTGCAAATGCTTTTTCTGAGCCGAGCAATAAAACACGATTTATACCGTTTTTAAAGTCAAAATTGGGTGCATACGAAGTTGTGTCGACCAATTCAGGGCTATGCGTTAATAGCGATTTGAGTTTAACAGACGAAAGTGATTTAAGTGCAGGTTTTAAACTGGGAGAGCAAATTGTATTTGGATCGCTCCACAATGGTACTCGCACTATTAAAAAACCAAACTTTTGTTTTATAACCAGTACGCTTAAATACAAAAGTGATGGCCTTGAAAACGGTTTAAGAATGAGCCGTTGTGAAAACCCTGCAAACGAAAAAACAATCAGTCAAAGTATCAAATTTTTAGCTGATAACACACTAAAATACACGTTAAGCGAACCTAGTGTAGAGTGCACATTTAAAAAAGCAGACGAGAGCAAATAAAGCATCTACTAAGTAGTAAATCACTCGCAGTATATTTTAGGAATATCGCGCCAACGTGTAGTGTACTGCGGCGATAAAAAGTCACGGTTCATGTGCCATCGGTCATTTAATTTACTGCTTGCAAGGCTGAGCATCCCTTTCCCGTATCGATTGTTTATTGTATCTAGGCATTGCATAAGCTTTGGATTATCAGGGCTTTTATTAAACAAGTCACTTTGCTGAAACTGTTCTGATATTAGCTCTACAGCACCCACACCACACTTATAAAATCGGATCCCCGGTTTATAAATCTCATTAAATACCTCAGATACAGCATTAGCCATTACACAGGTGTCGTTAGTGGGTGAGGGGAACTTATACACAAACGACTTTTTATAATATCTGTTTTCGTGCGCGCCACTGGCTGCAAAAATATAAAGCTGGTGAGTGAGAGAGCGTTGCGCTCTTAGTTTATTAGCCACTGTAGTTACATGGTTAATTAACGCCGTTTTAAGGGCTGTTGGCTCGCATATGCGCTCTCCAAAACTACGGGTCGAATAAATCTCCCGCTTGTCTTGTCGTACATCATCCCAGTTTAAACATGTTATTCCGTTAAGCTCGCTTACTGTACGTTCAACCACCACACTAAATGCACGGCGCATTGCTCTAGGGTTTTGCTGAGCAAGATCCCAGGCGGTGTGTATATTCATTATTTTAAGCTTTTTAGCTAGCCGCCGACCTATTCCCCAGACATCTTCGCAGCTCATTCTTTGTAAAATAGCTTGGCGACTTTGCTCGTTATTTATTACAGCTACACCATTAAAACCACTGAGCTTTTTAGCTGCATGGTTAGCGGCTTTTGCTAAAGTAGGAGTCGGGCCAAAACCTACACCTACAGGAAGCTTTGTTTCGCGCCATACTGTTCGCCTTATTGTATGGCCGTATTCGTGCCAGTCTTTAATTAATGATGTGTAGCCATTAAAGTGCAAAAACGATTCATCAATACTGTATATGTATTGTGTATCGCAAAAGCGGCCAATGGTATTCATCATTTTGTCGCTTAAATCAGCATAAAGCTCGTAATTGCTAGAGCGAATAACAACGTTGTTCTGCTCAAGTAAATGCTTAACTTTAAAGTACGGGCCAAATTTAGGAATATTTAAGCGCCGAGCAATAGGGCAAATAGCGCATACACAGCCATCGTTATTGGTAAGTACAACCACAGGTTTGGAGCGAATAGCAGGGTCGAATACTTTTTCGGCACTGGCATAAAATGACACAGCATCAACTAAGGCATACATTTTAGTAACTCTGGGCTTTGCCTGTGCATTCTTATTGATAGCGTTACTACGCCTTCGAGCTGAAACTCGTCTGCAGAGGTTAGTTGTACAGGCTTATGTAAAGAAGAAGCAGAAAGCAGCCGTCCATTGGTTTTATCAAGTAGTTTGCATACAAAAAGACCATTTAAGTTAGCAACAATAACGTCACCATTTTCTGCAGGCTCTGCACGGTCGATAACTAATAAGTCACCTTCAAAAATTCCGACTTCTTGCATAGAGTTACCCGATGCAATACCAATAAATGTAGCATCTGGATGCTTTATTAAAAGCTCATCAAGGGTTACACCTAGCTCGGTGTACTGCGCTGCGGGGGATTCAAAACCACACACGCCTGCTTCTATATAAATGGGAATAACAAACATAACACAACCTAAAACGCATATACTGTATAAGTGTACAGTATATGCGTTTTATGTAAGTTATGCCAAGAAATGTATGGCTGATCAATTCATGTTTTTGATCATTTGTTGCGCGGTATCTAAAAAGTCTTTGATTTGTTGAGGGTTTAAGTTTTTACACATTTGATTATTTATTTTTTGCTCTGAGGCTAATAACTTATCAAAAAGAACTTTACCTTGTTCTGTAAGCGACAAAATAAAACAGCGCTTATCGTGCTCACTTGCCTGCTTATCAATAAGGTTTAAGGCAATAAGATCTTTAATTAGCCTCGCTATTTGCGCTTTGTCGCGCTGCGTTTTAGTAACAATATCGTTAGCCGTACAGTTATTTACGTTTGCGATAATATGTATGCAGCGTACGTGCATAGCATTAATACCAAGTTCGCCTGCGTTAATTGCTTCGCGAATTGTTACGCGGTAATTTTGCATTAATTCAAACAACGTATTTGATAAGGGCGTATTCATAAGATTCTCAATATGGTTGACAAAGTCAATCAGTTTGCTATAGTTGATTTTATCAACCAATGGGGCGTTGTGCAATGCCTGCTTTTTATAGCAGTCAATTATTAATGTAAAACGAGGTAATACATGAGTAAACAAGTTCGTAAAGCCAGCGTATTAAGTACAGAGCAAATCACACCCCACCTACAACGTATTGTAGTAGGCTCTGATGATTTTAAAGACTTAACCTCAGAGTATGTTGGTAACTATGTAAAAGTACTGGTCCCAAAAAATGGTGAAGTAGATTTTAACTTAAAAACAGCCTGTATACGGTCATATACAATAAGGCATGTAGATGCACAAACAGGCGCGCTAACGATTGATTTTGTTATAAATATGCACCAAGGCCCTGCAACTGACTGGGCTAAAATTGCAAAAGTAGGCGACGAGCTAGGTATTGCAGGCCCTGGCCCTAAAAAGCTAGATAATTATGAGCATTCGCATTATGTATTACTAGGTGATTTAACATCGGTAAATGCAATAAAAGGGTATGCGCAGCAATTACCTTTAACTTCAAAAATTGATGCTTTTGTACATGCGCCCACTGAGCAAGATATTATTGATTTAGAAACAAATCGCGATATAAACTGGGTAATTACCGATAGTGCCGATACAGCAATGCTAAGCGCACTCAAAAGTTTGCACATTACATCAGAGCCGCCCATTATATTTATGGCATTGGAAGCTGGGCTTGTTCGCAAAGCAAAAGCATTGTTAACAGAGCAACTTAATATACCGCGCGGTAATATTATTTCCTCTGGTTATTGGAAAAAAGGCGTAGACTCAGAAGGCTATAAAAAGCAGCGTCAACGTGATGCACAGCTTGCCTGAATACCTTAGAGCAAAATAACATATACCTATTTTGCTCTAATACCTCTGCGTAACTTGAATTGACCTAATAGCAGACCCATTTAAGTGTTTTATGCTAATGATGAAACCCATTATTAGCATGCATTTTTAGGAGCTGCTATTTTGTTAAATTCCATTCCTTTTTCGTTATTAGAACTTGCCCCCATGATCAAAGGGGACAGCGTTACTAACACTCTTCATAAAAGTACTAAATACGCACAGCGAGCAGATGAACTTGGCTTTAATCGCTTTTGGCTTGCTGAGCATCATAATATGCCAGGTATTATTTGTGCAGCTACTTCAATTTTGGTTGGCCACATTGCAGGTAATACTAAAAAGATACGTGTAGGCTCAGGCGGAATAATGTTACCAAACCACTCCCCATTAGTTGTTGCTGAACAATTTGGTACATTAGAGAGCTTATATCCTGGGCGAATAGATTTAGGGCTAGGGCGAGCGCCAGGCAGCGACCAAGTAACGAGTCGTGCGCTAAATAACGATATGAGCCGCGCAGAAAACTTCCCGGGTGAAGTAACTGAGCTGCAAACATTGTTAGGTCCTTACAACGGTACGCATCCTATACGTGCTATACCGGGTGAAAACACAAACGTTCCTATTTGGTTATTAGGCTCGAGTTTATTTAGCGCGCAGCTAGCGGCGCAAAAAGGACTACCGTATGTATTTGCAGGGCATTTTGCACCGCGCTTTGTGCACGATGCAATAGCGCTGTATAAGCGCGAATTTAAAGCATCAAGTGTACTTGATAAGCCTTACGTAATGCTTGCACTACCTTTAGTGGCAGCAGACACCGACGATGAAGCGCAATACCTGTCGACTACTTCTAAGCAACGTGTGCTCGAACTCATACGCGGTAACGAGCTGTGGCTAAAACCACCTGTTGAAAGCATGGACGGGTTGTGGAGTGAACAAGAACGCGCTCATGTAGAGAACTTTTTAAGTCTAAGCGTAGTAGGCGGGCATGTAAGTATTAAACACAAGTTAGAGATGATAGCGAAACAGCTAGAAGTTGATGAGTTTATATTTACCAATGATGTATTTGATAGTGAAAAACGCCACCGTGCACTCGAAATTTTAATGGAAATAAAGCACTAACTAGCCAATTAGCGAGTTAGTTAAGCAAGCGTACACACTGGGCTTGTTAACATACAGACATCATCAAAAGTTAAACTTTTTTAACTCATTTTATTAACTTTAAGTGATGTCTGTATTTGTTATTTAAATATTCAAAGTAAAATTGATTTCTATTTTCAATATCTATTTTTGCTTTGCATAGCGTTCTGTTTTTTCAATCGAACTGATTTAAATAATCCATTTTAAGATATTACTTTTATTTTTTATAATGTAGGTATTAAACCAAACGTCATTAAATTAAAGGTAGGTACACCGTGAGCTCTCTAAACACCGCAACAGCTAATTCAGTTAATCAAACAGCGCAGCCAAAAGTTGCACTGATTGCTGAAGGTGGCGGACAGCGAGGGATATTTACAGCCGGTGTACTGGATGCGTGGTTAGAGCAAAGCTACGACCCATTTGATTTATTTATTGGCACTTCTGCAGGTTCGCAAAACCTAACTAGCTACTTAGCTCGTCAAAAAGGCTATGCTAAACGCCTAATTAGAGGGCTTTCGCGTAACAAGCGTTTTTTTCAGCTTGGTCGTGGGTTAATGGGTAAGCACATAGTTGACCTAGATTGGTACTTTGACAAAACGACTGAAGTAAAAAGAGCCATAGATTTTAAAACGGCAAAAACCAGTTTAGGTGAGCGTGAACTGCTTATTACAGCAACAAATGCACGAGACAGAAAGCCGTATTATTTATCACCAACAGGTGAAGATAATCAATGGCGTGATCTTTTAAAGGCGTCAAGCGCACTGCCATTTTTGTACAAACAAGGCGTAAAATTGACACCTTGGTTAGATGCAAAAGCAGCGAACGAAGCTCACTTGGTCGAAGAGAAAACACAAGCTGATTTTTATCTCGATGGCGGCTTAGCAGCACCATTGCCTGTACGTGAAGCTTACAACCGAGGTGCACGTAAAATTGTGGTAATAAGAACGGTTGACGCTAACTTTCAAGCGCAATCTGCATGGGTACAAAAGCTAAGAACATTTGCTATAGCATCGGGTTATTGTCCAAAAACATTAGACTACTTAATACAGCACGAGAAGGCTTATTTAGATGAGCTTGAGTTTATTGCAAATCCACCAGATGATGTAGAAATAATCCAAATTTTTGCAAACGAAAAACTGCATAGCAAATTATTAGGTAGTTCTGATAACGATTTACGCTTTGATCATAAATTAGGCTTGGCTGCAGGTCGATCTTATTTAGCACAGCAAAGCCAATTCGAGATCAGCAACACGCATAACTATACGCAAAGCGAATATAGTTACAATTAAACCAAATTCTTATACCTAGATTGCAAATAGTACTGCAACTTAAAATTGCAGTACTATTCTTCATTTAAATGACACCCACCTAAATTTGTATGTTTATTAACCCCTAGATTCTGGCGCTTCAATTCTTTAAAACTATAAATGGGTGTCATTCTAAATTTTTAAATTAGCTAAAATTATTGTGAACACTTAAATAATATAAATGGATGTCATTTTAAACCTAAAAATAAACCTAAGTTGATGAGAGTAATATGCTCGTTTCACTATTTAAAATACCGTCTATTTCTCTTACTTGCCTAAGTACTCCATCAAACTCACTTAAATTCGCGGCCTGTATCTCTGCTACCAAATCCCAAGCACCATTGGTAGTGTGCAATTTTGTAAGTTCGGGTATACCACGCATAGTTTTAATAACTTGAGAAGTTGATTTACCAATCACTTCCACCATCATAATTGCACGAACGGCTTCGGTTTCTATGTGTTCATGCACTCTTATAGTAAACCCCAAAATAGCGCCTGAACTCACTAATCGATCTAATCTATTTTGCACTGTCCCGCGTGACACATTTAAAGAACTTGCTAAAGCAGAGATAGAGGCGCGACCGTCTTTTCGTAATTCAGCAATTAAAGCGTTATCAAGGGAATCGTAAATATAAGGAGTCATAAATTAAACCTTTTAGAGCATAGCCTACTAAAATACACAATTTGTATATACCTGCATAGCTAAGTGATAAAAATTAATAAAATTTGTATAACTAATTGCCATATTAAATAGCATGCGGCCTCGCTAAACTTGTTTTAAATTAACTAATACATTTATTTAAGAGGTTTCAATATGAGTCATTTTATAGCACAGCCAAAACAAGGCGTTCCGTTCGTTAGCGTTCAGGCAATGGCTAAGCTTATAAATAGCTTAGGTATCGAAAACGTTTTGTTAGAGCTAACACATAAATTAGAAACCGACTTTGCTCGTTGGAAAGAGTTTGATAAATCACCTCGTTATGCAGCACACTCACCAGAGGGTGTAATAGAGCTAATGCCTGTGAGTGATGGCCAGATGTTCAGCTGTAAATATGTAAACGGTCACCCAAAAAACACCTTTCGAGAACTTCAAACAGTCGCTGCATTTGGTATTTTAGCCGATGTAGATAGTGGTTATCCGGTAATGATCAGCGAAATGTGCCTACTAACAGCGCTACGTACAGCGGCTACATCGGCGCTGGTGGCTAAGTATTTAGCACCAAAAAACTCAACAACACTTACATTAATTGGTAATGGGGCACAGTCTGAGTTTCAGGCACTGGCATTTAAAGCTGTATTGGGCATAACCCATATTCGTTTATACGATATAGATGCAAACGCGTCTAAAAAAGCATTTACTAATTTAAGTGCTTATGGGTTAAACGTAACTATTTGTAATAGCGCACAGGAAGCTGTGCAAGGTGCGCACGTTATTACAACCTGCACCGCCGATAAAACCAATGCTACAATTTTAACAAACGACATGATCCCACAAGGTGTGCACATTAATGCCATAGGTGGCGATTGCCCAGGTAAAACAGAGTTAGATGCTAAATTACTCGAGCGCGCTAATGTATTTGTAGAGTACGAGCCACAAACTCGAATAGAGGGCGAAATACAACAAATGAGTGAAAGCTTCGTTGTAACTGAGTTTCATAAAGTCGTTAATAAGCAATCACTTGGCCGTACTAGCCAAGACGAATTAACTATTTTTGATGGTGTAGGCTTTGCGAGCGAAGACTTTACAGCGCTTGTATTTATACGCGATCAACTTATTAAAAGCGGTGAATTTACATTGCTCGATTTAATTACACAGCAAGCCGATCCGCGCAACTTGTTTTCGGTACTTAATACAGAGCAAACATCAGCACAAGAGCACGTAGCATGAGCCACATAAATCAAGCTCCGAGTGCGGTTGTTATGGTACGTCCGCATCACTTTACGTCTAACCCACAAACAATGCTCGACAATGCATTTCAAAGTGAATGCTTAGCACCAAATCAAAGTGAACAAGCATATAGCGAAGTCACAAATGCAGTAAAATTATTAAAAAATGAAGGGGTAAAAGTTCACCTTTTTGAAGATGAGCAAACACAGACTCCCGACTCTGTGTTTCCAAATAATTGGTTTTCTACTCATCAAAGTGGGGAATTAATAATCTACCCAATGTTTGTAGAAAACAGAAGGTTAGAATATCGAAAAGATATTATTGATTTTTTAACGGATCACTATAAAGTGACGGTTGTGACTGATTATGCGCATTTAGCGAAAGAAAATTCATTCCTAGAAGGCACAGGCTCACTGGTTCTCGATCATCAATATAAACTGGCTTATGCAGCAAAATCTAAAAGAACAACTCAATCGGTTGTTAATACAGTTTGTAATTTGCTCGCATTAAAACCCGTTATATTTAATGCATATGATGAAAAAGGTACAGCGGTATATCACACTAATGTATTAATGTGCGTTGCAACTGAGTTTGTAATGGTTGGCTTAAACATGGTGCCAAGTGAGGAGCGTAAAGCGCTAGTTACTCATTTTTTACAAAGCCACCACGAAGTAATTGATTTATCACTCGATCAAATTAATCAATTTTGTGGTAACGCCATAGAGTTACAAGGTGACAATGGCCGTATTTTAGCGTTATCGCAAACAGCATTTAATGCGCTCACAACAGCACAAATAGCAGCCATACAAAAAACGGCTAAGCTTGTACCGTTACCGATTCCTACCATTGAGTCGGCTGGTGGATCAGTTAGATGCATGATTGCAGGAGTTCATTTGCAAAACAAATAATGTATAGTTTTAAGGCAGCAAAAAGTATGGCTGCCTTATTAGTACAAAATTTTAGTCGATGTCGTAAGCAAAAGCCGTTATATCCGCAACAGGATACTAATATAAAAATATAAGAAGGAATTAGCAATGTTCGATACCGTCGTCAAAAGCGTAAACAACCTTTTGTGGGGAGAAGGTCAGGTACTTATTTATATACTCTTGTTTACAGGGATATGGTTTTCAGTACGACTAAAAGCAATTCAAATACTTAAATTTAAACATATGTTTAGCCTTTTAAAAGGCAGTAGCAAATGTAAAAAAGACGACATTTCATCATTCCAAGCATTGTGTACAGGGCTTTGCGCACGAGTAGGCACTGGCAATTTAGCCGGTGTGGCTGTGGCAATTTCACTTGGCGGCAGCGGTGCAATATTTTGGATGTGGGTAATAGCCATATTGGGTATGGCTACAGGCTTTGCTGAAAGCGTACTTGGGCAAGTATATAAAGTGCGAGATAGTGGCGGCGAGTTTAGAGGCGGCCCTGCGTATTATATTCAACAAGGTTTGGGTAGTCGAGCATTCGCAATTGTGTTTGCCGCGTGTTTGTTTTTAGGCTATGGCTTTACGTTTAGTGCAATGCAAACTAACACAATTACCGACGCACTTAATTACGCGTTTGAAGTTCCTACATTTTATTCAGGCCTGGTTATTACCGTGCTAGCCGGCTCAATTATACTCGGTGGCTTTAAAGCAATTGCCCGGTTTGCAGAGCGTGTTGTGCCAATAATGGGCATTGTGTTTGTACTTGCTGCCGTAATTATTACTATTATAAATTTCACGCAAGTACCTGCCATGCTTAAAGATATATTTTTATCGGCGTTTGGTTTACAAGAAGCCGGGGCAGGGGCGATGGGCGCAGCCATTAAAAATGGTATACAACGTGGTTTATATTCTAATGAGGCCGGTGCAGGTAGTGTGCCGCATGCTTCAGCAAGTGCCAGCCCAATTCCTAATCACCCAGTAACGCAAGGTTACATACAAATGCTAGGCGTATTTTTCGATACAATAGTACTGTGTAGCTGTACCGCGGTGATCATTTTATTAGCCGATATAGACATAAGCGGCGAAATGGAAGGCATTCGTTTAACACAAAGCGCCATGACTGCTCACTTAGCACAAGGTGGTGTTTACTTTGTAGCAGCCGCTATTACCTTATTTGCTTTTACATCGGTAGTGGCAAACTACGCCTATGCAGAGAGCAACTTGCACTTATTTAAGCTCGACAACAAAGTAGGGCGCGGTATTTACACTTTGCTTTATTTATCAATGATGTTGTGGGGCGCGTCGGCCACTTTAAAAGAAGTCTGGGATTTAGCCGATATTGCCTTAGGGTTAATGACAGTGGTTAACGTTATCGCTATTATACTGTTAACGCCGACTATTTTGTCTGTTACGAGCGATTACCACGCACAAAGAGACAAAGGTTTAGAGCCCGAATTTAAAGTAAAAGATGTAAAGGTACAGGGCAAATGCGAAGACGGCATTTGGGACTAACTCAAGCACACTTAACTATAAAAAGCGGTTTTATGGCAACATAAAGTCGCTTTTTATTTTGCATAAATATTCACTTTCAGTGTTGTAAAAAACTATAACAACCAAAATAAAAGGCACAATTTTTTAGATGATCGAGATACACGCAGGGAAAACAGCGGCTAAAATTATTAACGAACAGGGCTTTAAACCTGAACTTTTCACCTCTTTTTTAGGTGCAAGTGGCGGCCCTAAATGGTTTACATTATTTGGGTTAGATAAATATATTTTTGGTGAGTTTTTTAAAAACCGTACTCAACCACTTAATTTAATTGGCTCATCTGCCGGGGCTTTTCGCTCTGCGTGTTTTGCACAAAACGATCCCGTTGCTGCCATTGAGCGCTTAGCAAAATCGTATTCGCAAACTAGGTACTCAAGTAATAAACCAACACCAAGTGAAATAACAATAAAAGCGCGCGCATTACTTGAAGATGTTTTTGGCGATAACGGAGTAACCGAAATTATAAATAACCCAATATTTAAAGCGCACTTTATAGTAGCAAAATCGAATGGCTTTATTGCCAGCGAAAATAAATTAATACAACTACTGGGTTTATCAAAAAGTTATATGCTAAACCGCGTTAACCGAAAATTATTAGGCTCGCAGTATGAGCGTTTTATATTTGGCCCAGCAACAAGTGACTTATCAATTACCGATACCTACAATTTTAAAACGCAAAACATAGCGTTTACTCAAAATAATTTAAAAGACGCGTTACTTGCATCGGGTTCAATACCACTTGTTATGCAGGGCATAAAGAATATTGCAGGCTCGCCGCAAGGTATATATCGCGATGGCGGAATAATTGACTACCACTTTGATTTAAAAATTAATAACCCAGGCTTAATTTTATATCCGCATTTTAATAGCGAGCCAAAAGCAGGGTGGTTCGATAAAAATTTAAAACGTAAAGTATCACCACTTAATTACGACAACGTAGTAATGATCAGCCCATCAAAAGAATTTGTAGCAAGTTTACCTTACGGAAAAATCCCAGATAGAAATGACTTTACCGATCTTGATGCAGATACACGCATTAAATATTGGAATACTGTTTTTAGTGAAACTGAGAAATTAGCCGAAGCATTTGATAGAAACCTAACAAACTAGAAAATAATTAGTTGATGTTTTATTAATTTCAACAATAAAGTGGCAAATTATGCTTATGCAGAGAGTAACTTGTATTTGTTTAAATTCGATAACAAACTCGGGCGCGGTATCTATACGATTTTATACATATCAATGATGATATGGGGCCTATTGGCCAAGTTAAAAAAGTGTGGGATTTTGCCGATATTGCGTTAGGGTTAATGGCGGTTGTTAATGTTATTACTATCATCATCTTAACGCCAATAATGCTCGCTGTGACTACGGATTATAATAAACAAAGAGCACAAAACGTAGAGCCCAAATTTAATGTAAACAAGGTTAATGTTCAGGGTAAAGCAGAAAAAGGCATTTGGCATTAACTCATTTTTAAAATGTTCAACCCGGAAACTTATGCAGTTTGAACGATAAGTAGATTAAGAGATCAAATGATAGAAATACACGCTGGTGAAACGGCTGCAAAAGATAATAAACGAACAAGGCTTAAAGCCTGAACTTTTTACAATATTTTCAGACGTGATTGGCGGGCCGAAATGAAAACTACAGCGTGCATAAAAATATAGGCTAGTTCGGTAAAAGCTATGTAGAATAGGGAAAATTAACAAGGAGTTAAAGCAAATTGATAACGCAATTAATTAGCGCTTTTATAAGGTTAGAGCCTTTAATAATAAGAAGTAATATTAAAAAATCACAAATAATTAAAGAGGTGATAATTCAAAAATTGCATATCTCTTTAAATACTTATTTCAGTGAAGATACTTATATTGATAATTTACATATTGCAATTGACTCAGTGTGCAAAATACTGGACGAAACTGAAACTGATAAAACAGAAAAATTAAATAAAGCAATTTCTATACTAGAAAATGACACCTCAATAAATGATTTAATAGTAGATTATTATTTAGCTATATCCTACTCATATTCACAAGCAAAAATATTAAAAGCTTATAAATTGGCATCTATAATTGATAAAGAAGAAGGCTTTTACAATAGGGCGTTAAAACATAAACCAGAAGTAAAAAAACTTGAAAAAGTAGATTTTAATAAAAAGATAAAGTTAATAAAGAAAGAGAAAATTAAATTACAAGAAAAAATAAAAAATGATTTTAGAGAGAAAGTAATCAATGAAAAGTTTGCATTAATTGCACCAATTAAGATAAATTCAACTCATATAACTTTATTAATAAGTACATTCTCAACTCTTTTTATAATAAGTGGATACTACTTTAACTACCAAGTTTTAAAGTCGCTTGGAGTAAACAGTGATGATTTTTTCACTGTGCAGGATTACATATCAACAAGTATTAACCTGATTTTATTACCTCTTTCTTATACGTTAATTATGTTCGTTTTAATCGCTTTTCGAGTAGGTGAAAATATATACAAAAATATAGAAAGTGAAAAGCTTGGTCTAAAAAATGAAAAGAGTAATAATGTAAAAATATTCATTACATCAATCATTTTGATTTTATCAAATGTGATCAATGTTATATCAATTTTAAACGGAGGAAATCCGTCAAATATTATATTTTATTTAAATGTTTCAATAGCTGGTATTTTAATTTTGAATATAATCCAGTGGAGATATTTTGAAAACCCACTAACAATATATATGTTTACTATGACGTTTCTTTTCTATTATGTGAATATAAACGTAATGATAGATGATAAAATAGAAGATTATAAATCAGTAGGCTATAAATCAAATTATAAAGTTTCATTTAAAGATAAGAAAATATCTACAAAAAACATTAAGTTCATGAGAGTTAACTCTAATTATGTTTTCATGATAAATAAAAAAAATAATAAGGTAGAGATTTACCCCAAATTATCCATTAGTAAAATTGATATAAATTGAGTAACTAAAAAAAGAACGTAAAAGAACCAATGTCTTAATACTAAATAAGGATAGTTGAAATATTCTTAGAGCAAACTTATCACTGTAAACATGATAAGTTGAAATAAAAATACTCTACAACAGGAAATCGAAGCTATCTATAATTAGAATGAAAGACTTTTTAAAGGTGATTTACTTGTAAAAGAGAAACATTTGAAAGAATTTAACAATAGGTAGGGTACTTCATACAGCCTACATGCAATATCCCATAAATTACGTTATGTTAAATTGAATTGATTTTAATAAAGCGAGCATGATTATACAAACCAGCTCGCTTTTAGGAGAGTAATTTGATGGTTAATTAAGCTCTGAATCTACCCAAAACTTAGTTCCTTTTAATACAGCTTGTAGTGCAAGGCCATTTTCGGTTACAGAATATACAGTAACTTGATCTGCAATTGCTTCAGCAACCAGTGCACCGCCTTTATCTTCATATTTTGCTGCTGCATCAGCGTTTCCGCCAAATGCCCAACCATGTTCAATAAATCTATTTAATGCAGCTTGATTATGAAAAACCATTACAACATTAAAATCTTTTACACCTAAGCCAAGCCCTAAACCGGCTTCGCCCATATTCATGTAAGTCGATTTACCCGTAAGGTTATTTTTAACTACGCCGTAACCACCACCAAAACTAGCTAAAACAACATTTACGTTAGCGTTATCAAAAACGGCGAAACCAGCAGAATTAGCAATTTGTTTTTTAACATCAGGTTTTTCAGCGTATAATTTATCTAACGTGTTTGCTTTCATACTTTGTACAAGTGAACGTTTTTCGCTTGGTGATGCACTACCCGTAGTCGCACAACCAGTTAACGTAACAGTTAAAGCAAGTACGCTTAGTATAATTAGTTTTTTCATAACTTTTCCTTAATAAGATATAGCAACCAACAACCATAGAATAATTACAGTGTTAAAATAATTAGAGCTTTACTATGTCCAATACTAGACAGTATCGGACTTTAACGTTATTCTGTAAGTCTATTATTTAATTGAATATTAATACATTATGCTTGTTGCTTTGGTTGATACATTAAAACAATTAAGATATCAAATTGCCCATCTAGATGACGGTACTCTAAATTCAGAGTACCCAGAACTTGCATCCTTTATACAGGAAGTTGGCTTGACTGTAACTGAATCAAAGGCCGATCTGATATTCTTATATCAGTTTTTGTATGTTTATGGCCGAAAATCAGAAGCCACTTATAGTCGTTTTCGAAATGAACTCGAACGCTTTTATTTATGGTCGTGGTTAATAGCAAAAAAATCAGTATTCGATTTAAAGCGTGAAGATATTGAAGCCTACGTTGATTTTATGGTCGAACCCGATAAAGCCTGGGCTGCCACTTCAGTGCAATGGCGTTATAAAGATGAGCAAGGTATTCGTCGATTAAACCAAAATTGGCGCCCTTTTATGCTTAAAGAATCTATTGCTAGCCAACAAACTCTATCGTCTATGTTTACTGCATTAAATGTTTTCTATAAGTTTGCTTTACTAGAAGAAAAAACATTCGCGAACTTTGTTCCTGTTGTTAAAAAAAATAGCCCGTATTTAGTTGTTCAATCTCAAATTCAAATTCCAGACACATTAAGCGATATACAATGGGAATACGTTTTTGGTGTAACACGTGATTTATGCGAACATAACCCTGATTTAGAGCGAAACTTATTTACGCTTGCCTGCTTAAAAGGTCTTTATTTGCGAATTTCAGAATTATCTGAGCGCCCGCAGTGGTCGCCGGTAATGTCTCATTTTTGGCAGGATAACGATGGTTTCTGGTTTTTACGCATTATGGGCAAAGGTAATAAATTACGAGATGTAACCTTAAGTGATGATTTTGTTGAATATTTAAAACGCTATAGATTATATAGAGGTTTGTCTGCCCTTCCCCGTGTTGATGAGTCAGATCCGCTGGTGCATAAAATTCGTGGCCAGGGTGGAATGACCGTAAGGCAAATTAGGCGTTTAGTACAACAAAGTTTTGATTATGCGCAGCAGTCATTACTTGATGATGGTTTTAAAGATGATGCTGAACAACTCGGTGCTGCCACTGCACATTGGCTTCGTCATACTGGTGCCACACATGATGCGCAAACTAGACCGCTTAAACATTTATCAGAAGATTTAGGCCATTCTAAAATTGCGACTACCGATCAAATTTATATTCAAACAAATATTAAAGAGCGAGCAAAATCAGGACTTAAAAGGAAAATTTAATGGAGTACTTAGTAATAGCATTTATAGGCGGACTATTTTTAATTTATTCTTTAACACTTCGCCAGTTAGAGAAAACAGAAGTAACAGGTCCGATGTTTTTTGTTGTCGGCGGAATATGTTTAGCTATGTTACTACCCAACGAAGAGCGTAAAATAAAAGAAGGTGTCGATCTCTTACTACCTTTTATAGAACTCACGCTGAGTATATTTTTATTTTCAGATGCAGCTAAGTCAAAGTTAAGTGTTTTAAGGCATAGTTTTCAGTATCCTAGTTTATTATTGTTTATTGCCCTGCCCTTAACTTTATTGCTAGGCATTGCCGTTGCTTTATTTTTATTTGCTGAGCTTTCACTTATTCAAGCAGCATTGCTCGCTATTATTTTAACACCTACCGATGCCGCATTAAGCAAAGGGCTATTAGCAAGTACACAAGTGCCCGAAAAAATTCGTGAAGGAATAAATACAGAAAGTGGTTTGAACGATGGTTTGTGTGTACCTGTATTTTTAATATTTATATTACTCGCTAAAAATCCTGATTCAGCTATTACTGCGACGCAAACACTAAGCGTATTTAGCCGAGAGCTTGGTTTGGCTTTATTAATAGCAATTACAAGTATCGCTATTTTTATACCGTGTTTAAATTTTGCTATGAAGCGCCATTACTTTGCACAAAATACGAGTCCGTTTTTATTACTCGGTTTTGCTATGGCTGTGTTTTCTGTTACTCAGTATTTTCATGGCAGTGGGTTTATTGCGGTATTTATTGCAGGCTTATTGTTTGATAAATTCTCAACAGATGAAGTAAGAACAGAATTAATTGAAGACTCAGAACACATAGCAGATTTTACATCGCTAATGATTTGGTGCTTGTTCGGGTTTGTTTGCGCTTACTTAGTCATTCCTAAATTAAATGCTGAAATTATAATTTACGCTTTGTTAAGTACAACATTAATTAGAATAATTCCAGTTATGTTGTCACTACAGTTTACGGCATTGAATATTAAAGAGCGTTTTACATTTGCGTGGTTTGGACCAAGAGGTTTAGCATCAATTGTTTTTACATTGATGGTTATAGATACTCAAATAGAAAACAAATATCAAATTGCGACTATAGCAATGACGACTATTTTATTTAGTGTATTTATACACGGCATTAGCACTAAACCTATTGCAGATAGCTTTGCTAAAAAGTAGTTTTTAAAACAGTTATTTAAATTAGATAATTAAAATAATAGATTTAAAAAAGGCATAACGATTACTTTCATTATTGATGAAGTTAATTGTTACGCCTTTTTTGCTTAAGAACTAATTTAATAAATCTATTTAAGTACTCTTATTTTATAAAGTTATTTTAGAGCTTGAGCTAGTAATTCAATTGGGTGTTTTGGTTTAAACTTTTCAAAACGTTTAACTTGGCTACGACACGAAAAGCCGGTAGATAAAAGTTGCTCTGGTTTGTTTTTATCTACAATTGGTTTCCAGCTCATTTCGTAAAGCGCACGTGAGTTATCTTGATTTTGAGCTTCGTGGCCATAAGTTCCCGCCATTCCACAACAACCTGTATTTGTTGTTTTTAATGTTAAACCAATATCATTAAAAATTGTTTGCCATACATTTGCGGCTTTTGGCAGCGCAGTTGTTTCAGTACAATGACTCAGTAATGTAAATTCGGTATCTGTATTTTGCTTTGCGCTTAGTGATTTAAACGATTGTGTTTCTAGCCATTCATGAGCAAGCTGCACATTAAATTCGCCACGGTTATTTTCTAAAATTGTATTATATTCATCGCGATAACACATAACGAGTGACGCATCTAAACCGACTAACGGTGCATTAATATCATTTAATTTATTTAAAAACTCGGCTGCATTTTTAGCTGTAACTTTAAATTCATGCAAAAAACCTTTTACGTGTTGCGGTTTACCATTTGGTTTAAAAGGTAATAGCATTGGTTTTTTGCCAAGTTGGGTTATTAAAGTAATAAAACTTTCTACTAATTCGGCTTCGTAAAAGCTCGTAAATGGGTCTTGTACTATTAATACATATTCACTTTGTTGCTCTGCATTTAATTTATTTAATAAGTCAAAATCGAATTTTTGTATTTTAGTAACACGCTTTGAAAGTGCAGGAATACTTAACTGTGGTGTATCAACATAGCCAACCGTTTTTTTAATAACATTACTAACTAATGATGTTTTAACAATTGGATTTATAACTTTAGCGAACTTTGCCATTAATGGCGCGCTATTTTCTATGTTACCAACAAGGTAATCTTTTAGCGGGCGTGCATAATAACTATGATAATAATTTAAAAAGCGCGAACGAAAAGTGGGTACATCTACTTTAATTGGGCATGCAGTTGTACATGCCTTACACGCTAAACATTCATCCATTGACGCTTTTACTTCGTGAGAAAAGTCGTAAATACCTTTTCGTTTTTCGCGGCTATGAACAAAACGTTCCCACCAGGTAATGACTTCACCTTTGTTAAGTTGCTTTTCTACTTCGAGTAAATCTACATTTTTTGACTCTTGCAGACGAAGCCATTCACGCATTAAACTTGCGCGTCCTTTTGGTGAATTACGGCGATCGCCAGTTACTTTATACGATGGACACATAGGTGAATTTTCATCGTAATTAAAGCATATGCCATTACCATTACAGGTCATTGCATTGTTAAAACTGGTTTTAACTTCTATTGATATTTGCTTATCGAAGTGCGATCTCTTTTGTCCATCTACACTAACTAGTGAGTCTTCACTATTAATAGGAGTGCATATTTTACCAGGGTTAATGCGATTGTTAGGATCGAAAGCTGTTTTTATTTTTCGAAGTTGCGTATATAAATGCTCACCAAAAAACTCAGGGCTATATTCACTACGGTAACCTTTACCGTGTTCGCCCCACATTAAACCGCCGTACTTAGCGGTTAGTTTTACTACCTGATCTGAAATAGTTCGCAGTAGTTTTTCTTGTTCTGGGTCGCACATATCAAGTGCTGGGCGTACATGTAAAACCCCCGCATCAACATGGCCAAACATACCATACTGTAAATTATGACTGTCGAGTAATGCTCTAAATTCGACAATATAATCTGCTAAATTTTCAGGCGGTACAGCGGTATCTTCTGCAAAGGCGAGCGGTTTTTGGCTGCCTTTTACATTACCTAATAAACCCACTGACTTTTTACGCATTGCGTAAATTTTTAGTATATCGTTTTTATCACTGGTTAACTGATAACCAATAACGCCATTAGTTTGATTTATTACGCATTCGTCTAGAAGCTTACAAAGCGTGTCTACTTTGTCTTTTATATCATCGTTTGATACTGCATTAAACTCGACCATGTTAAGGCCTTGCATATCTTTATTTGGTACGTCGGTTATTAAGTCCGATACTAAATTCCAAATGATATCTTCGCGCGCTAAGTTTAAAACTTTGCTATCAACGGTTTCTACCGATGTTGCACGTGCATCGACTAAAAATGGTGAATGACGAAGTGCTGAGTCAAAACTATCATACTTAATATTAATAAGCGTTTTAAATTCGGCAATAGGCGTTAGGTTTAATTTTGCTTCAGTTACTATACCTAATGAGCCTTCTGAACCCGTTATTAGTCGGCTCATGTCAAAAGTAAGTAAGTCATCACTTAGTACATGCTCTAGGTCGTAGCCGGTTAAAAAACGATTTAACCGTGGAAACTTAGCTAAAATAGCAGCGCGTTCATTAACTGATATATCTAAAACTGTTTTATATAAACTACCAATTAGTGAGTCTTGATTAGCTATAATTTGTGCTTTGTCGATGTCTATTGGGGAGGTACACATAGGTGTGCCATCGACTAAATAAGTTGTTAGCCCTAAAACATGATCGCTCGTTTTACCGTAAACTAACGAGCCTTGCCCCGATGCGTCAGTACTTATCATGCCACCAATAGTTGCCCTGTTACTGGTAGATAAATCGGGTGAGAAGAAAAAGCCATAAGGTTTTAAGAAGTCATTAAGTTGATCTTTTATTACGCCGGTTTGAACGCGTACCCAGCCTTCTTCTACATTTATTTCGAGGATTTCGCGCATATAGCGAGACAAATCTACAACAATACCAGGTGTTAACGATTGTCCGTTAGTGCCTGTTCCACCGCCACGAGGACCAAAAGTTAATGATAAAAACGGGTCGCGAGATGCTGTTTGCAATGCGAGCTGAATATCTTTTTCACTTTTTGGAAAAATAACACCTTGCGGTATTTGCTGATACACACTGTTATCGGTTGAAGCAGTAATACGCGTTGCATAACTTGCATCGGTATCTCCGGTAAAACCTTTATTTTTAATGGTACTTAGGTAATTAGCGACAAGTTCTGTCGCGGCATCTTGCTGTGTAATTGTTGCTATCATGACGGCGATATTTTAGGGCATTTGGCTAATTATATCATGGTGATGGCGAATAGAAATTGAAGATTTTACAGTTTGTAACACTCTTTTAGTCGATTTTAATCCAGCTTAAATTATACTCAAGTTAACCATTAGCGAGGCGTGTTATATGAAAAAATTACTATTACAGATCATTGGTGTGTTATTTATTTTGCTAGGATTATTTTTTGCTATTGTACCTGGTCCATCACTCATATTTTTTATGGCGGGTTTATTATGTTTTTCGCCTTACTATCCTAAAGCACGACATTACTTATCACTGTGCCAAAAGGCATTAACTAAGTCGTGTGCCTATTTGGATAAAAAATTAGCCCGCTAATTTACTTTTAATTTAACAAATAAAAATGCCAGCAATAAATTGCTGGCATTTTTATAGCTTACATACTTGTTACTTTGCTAATTTTTTAGCTAGGTACAACCATGTTTCTATTACTGTATCTGGGTTTAATGAAACAGAGTCAATGCCCTGCTCTACTAACCATGCTGCAAAGTCTTCGTGATCTGAAGGACCTTGTCCACAAATACCAACGTACTTTCCTTTTTCTTTAGCTGTTTTAATAGCCATAGAAAGTAGCTTTTTAATTGCTGGATTACGTTCATCAAATAAATGTGCAATTAAACCAGAGTCGCGATCAAGACCAAGCGTTAGCTGTGTTAAATCGTTAGAGCCGATAGAAAAACCATCAAACATTTCTAAAAATTCATCAGCAAGTAATGCATTTGAAGGAAGCTCACACATCATGATTACTTTAAGACCATTTTCGCCACGTTTAAGGCCATGCTCTTCTAGTAGTTCAATTACGCGTTTGCCTTCTTCAAGGGTACGTACGAATGGGATCATGATTTCTATGTTTTGCATATCCATTGTATTTCTAACGCGTTTAATAGCTTCACACTCTAGTGCAAAACAATCGCGGAAATCTTCTGAGATATAACGTGCGGCACCACGAAAACCAATCATTGGGTTTTCTTCTTCCGGCTCGTATTGCTGGCCGCCAACTAGGTTTGCGTATTCGTTTGATTTAAAATCAGACATACGAACAATTACACGCTCTGGTGCAAATGCACAACCTAGAGTAGAAATACCTTCAACCAGTTTTGTTATATAAAACTCTACTGGTGATTCGTAACCGGCAATCATATCTGTGATTTCTGCTTTTAATGCATCTGTTTGAGCATCAAAATTTAATAACGCTTTTGGATGAACGCCAATCATACGGTTGATAATAAATTCAACTCGCGCAAGGCCAACACCTGCATGCGGTAAGCGTGCAAAGTCAAATGCACGATCGGGGTTACCCACGTTCATCATAACTTTCATTGGTAGTTCTGGCATTTTATCAACGCGTGACGTTAGTATTTCAAAATCTAAAATACCTTCGTAAATAAAGCCGGTATCGCCTTCGGCGCACGATACGGTTACTTCTTGACCCGTTTTAATTAAATCAGTTGCGTTGCCACAACCAACAACTGCTGGAATACCTAGTTCACGTGCAATGATTGCCGCGTGACATGTACGCCCACCACGATTTGTAACAATCGCTGCTGCACGTTTCATTATTGGTTCCCAATCAGGGTCGGTCATATCGGTTACTAAAATGTCGCCTACTTGTACCTGATCCATTTCTTTGATTGAATCAAGAACACGTACAACGCCGCTACCAATTTTGTGACCAATTGCACGGCCTTCAACAATGACGTTGCTAGTACCGTTTAATTGAAAACGTTCCATAACGTTAGCGTCTTCGTTTGAGCGAACCGTTTCTGGACGAGCTTGAACTATATATAGTTTGCCGTCGTTACCGTCTTTTGCCCATTCGATGTCCATTGGACGACCGTAATGTTTTTCGATGATTACAGCTTGCTTGGCAAGGTCTTGCACTTCTTCATCTGTAATCGAAAATTTATTTGAAAGCTCAGGGGCAACATCAACGATGTCTACTTGCTTACCATGTGCTTTGTCTTCTGAGTAAATCATTTGAATGGCTTTAGAGCCAATGTTACGACGTACTACTGAAGGTTTGTTTTTTAGGAGTGTTGGTTTATGAACATAAAACTCATCAGGGTTAACTGCGCCCTGTACAACCATTTCACCTAAGCCGTAGCTTGATGTAATAAATACAACGTCTTCAAAACCAGACTCTGTATCAATACTAAACATTACGCCAGATGCTGATTTATCTGAACGTACCATGCGTTGAATACCCGCTGATAATGCTACACCACGGTGATCGTAACCTTGGTGAACACGATACGAGATTGCACGGTCGTTAAATAATGAAGCAAATACGTGTTTAATAGCGACCATTACTGAATCGATACCAACTACGTTTAGGAAAGTTTCTTGCTGGCCTGCGAATGATGCATCTGGCATATCTTCAGCGGTAGCTGATGAACGCACTGCAAATGAAACATCTGCTGTAGTGTCGCCGTGGAGTTGGCTATATGCGTCGCGAATGGCTTGATCTAGGTTTGGTTGGAATGGTGTGTCGATTATCCATTGGCGGATGTTTGCACCGACTTTAGCGAGTGTATTTACATCATCAACATCAAGTGTATCTAGAATGTCGTGAATTTTTGCTGTGAGTCCTGATTGATCTAAAAACTCATTAAAAGCATCTGCGGTAGTTGCGAAACCACCCGGTACTTGTACACCAGCGTTTGCTAGGTTTGAAATCATTTCGCCAAGTGATGCGTTTTTACCGCCAACTCGAGGAACATCTTGCATACCAAGCTCTTGATACCAGAGAACGTATTCTTGCACGGATCTTTCTCCAAAAAAAACTAATTGTAGGTCTAACTGTGAGAGTTAAGAAAGAAAACCTTTTATAAAGGTCACCATCATTCTACACTGGCAATAGTCCTCACGTAAACCGTGAGAAACCCATTTTAGGGATTTAAACGCAATAAAAAGGTTAATTATGAGAACTGCTTTTTATATATCAGATGGAACAGCTATTACTTCAGAAGTGTTTGGGCATGCTACTTTGTCGTTGTTCCCTATCGATTTTAATCATAAAACAATTCCATTTGTAGAAACTGAAGAAAAAGCCCGCGAAATTAAAGCATTAATTAATGCGACAGCTGCAAAAACCGGCGAAAAGCCTTTCGTGTTTTTTACTTTTGTAAATCATAGTTTGAGTGAAATTATAAAATCGGCTGATGCAGTGACCTATGATTTTTTAACTACATACAGCGAAAAAATAGAAAAAGAACTAGATGTAGCCCCTGTTCCAAAAATGCACCGCACGCATTCTATTCATGAAAAAAGTTATGATTTTAGAATTGATGCAGTTAACTATGCACTTATGAATGATGATGGCGGCAATATTAAAAACTTTTCTGAAGCTGACATTATTTTAATTGGTGTTAGCCGAAGTGGTAAAACACCAACCAGCTTATACTTAGCGCTACAATATGGCATTAAAGCTGCTAACTATCCTATTACAGAAGAAGACTTAGATAATGAGGGTTTACCTAAGTGCTTAATTCCTTATAAACATAAGTTATTTGGGCTTACGATTGACCCTGAAAGACTTGCGGCTATAAGGCATAGACGTATGGCTAATTCTAAGTATGCATCTATTAAACAGTGTCGTATTGAGGTGCGTGAAGTAGAAATGCTTTATAAGCGCCATAAAATTGCTTATTTTAATTCTACGCATCATTCGGTAGAAGAGATATCTGCAAAGATACTGACAGAGACAGACCTAGAGCGACGTAAGTACTAACTAATTGATGAAACTAAAAACAAAAAAAACCGCATTTAAGCGGTTTTTTTAATATTAACAAATATTATTTACGTGCGTCTTTTAGTAAGTCAGCTACTAAAAAGCCTAACTCTAATACTTGGTCGGCATTAAGACGTGGGTCACACTGCGTTTTATAACGCTGTGCTAAGTCATCGTCTGATAAACCGTAAGCACCACCAGTACACTCTGTTACGTGCTGGCCTGTCATTTCTAGATGAACACCACCTGCGTATGAACCTTCAGCTTTATGAACAGCGAAGAATTGGCTGATCTCGCGCATGATATTGTCGAAGTTACGCGTTTTGTATCCTGACGTCGCTTTTTCAGTATTGCCGTGCATTGGATCAGAGCTCCAAATTACTTTACGACCTTCTTGCTGAACTTTTCTTACGAGGGCTGGAAGTTTTTCTGGAAGTACGTCTGCACCCATGCGTGTAATTAGCGTTAAGCGACCAGGAATGTTATCTGGGTTTAATGCATCAATTAAACGAATTAGGTCATCAGGTTCCATACCTGGGCCAACTTTAACACCGATTGGATTTTTAATACCTTTGAAAAACTCAATATGTGCATGGTCAAGTTGACGTGTACGCTCACCAATCCATACAAAATGAGCAGAACAATCGTACCAGTCACCTGATAAGTGGTCGCGACGAGTAAGGGCTTCTTCGTAGCCAAGTAGTAATGCTTCGTGAGAGGTATATAAATCAGTTTCTTTTAAGCTTGGCGCAATTGTAGAGTTAATTCCGCACACTTCCATAAATTCGAGTGCGTCTTGAATTTTGTCTGCAAGTTGTTGGTATTTTTCTTTAAGTGGGTTTGCAGCTACAAAGCCCATGTTCCAACGGTTAACCTGGTGAAGATCGGCAAGGCCACCTTGTGCAAATGCACGTAATAAGTTTAATGTTGCCGCGCTATGGTGATATGCAGTCATTAAACGTTGTGGATCTGGGATACGCGCTTCTTCCGTAAACTCAATATTATTAATGATGTCGCCACGATAAGATGGTAAAGACACACCATTAATTGTTTCTAAGTCTGCTGAACGTGGTTTAGCATATTGACCCGCCATACGCGCAATTTTAACTACAGGGCATTTACCGCCGTAAGTTAATACAACAGCCATTTGTAAGATTGTTTTGAACGTATCGCGAATATTAGCGGCATTAAAGTCACTAAATGATTCTGCACAGTCACCACCTTGAAGTAAAAATGCACGACCTTCGCACACGTCTTCAAGTTGTTTAAATAAACTTCTAGTTTCTTCAGCAAAAACTAAAGGCGGAGCCGTCTTTAATTGGCCTTCAACTGATTTTAGTATTTCTTGATCCGGGTACTGTGGCTGCTGCAGTATTGGCAGCTCTCTCCAGCTATTTGGGTTCCACGATTGCATAATTTTTCCTCATTCCTACATTACCTGATAAGAAGAAATTAACGTATGCAGGCCCCTATGTTCAAGGACTAAATTCACTATTTTCCAATTATTTAGTTATGAGTTAAGTATAATAGTAATCTTATTTAACCTAGGTGGTTATATAACATACACTTTAGTTTTATTTCGAAGAAACTAAAGTGTTTAAATACATGTGCTTAGAGATAACTATTTATAATTTTAACGCATTGAGAATAAATAGTACATAAGGGTATGTTATACGTAATTTAGCTAGGAACACATCATACTTAAATGGCAGCTTCTGTAATCTTAACTTTACGCTGGTAATTAATTAAAAGCTATCAAATGCTATGTGCAGACCTTAATGTATGATATGAGCGTTTGTGGTAATCATTTATCTGCGCTTTAAATCCTAGACGCATAGTCTTGTATAGCACTCGTATGCAGAACTATATTCACAAGTGCCACAACTTAAAGGCGTGGTAGGCCATTAAGTTTTCTCTTCAAAGTGATAGTGCTAATTTACAATTCATCATGATTAAAGCCCCTACTGCTAGAAGTCCCTTTAAAGAGGAACTGATATCAAAAAGCATTTGTAGTCATTGTAACCTTTAGCCTGTCACCATACTGCCAACTCGGTGTAATATGAGTCAGTAATTATAAATAATAATGAATGCTAAGACGGTTAGATAAATATATGAAATTATATAACTCCGCTTAACTCATTTTTCTAAACTTAGTTTTACCACCTATTACTTAGATAATCTAGCACTTGGCGTATTAGTCTTTTTATATACGACAAAGTAAATACTCCAATGTCATATGAATTAGTAAGGAGTTTCAATCTTTCTTCATTTATATATTCTCACCTTAAAGAACACATCATACTAACTTTACTCATTATGTTAATATAAGCTCCGAGTACTATTTGTTATTTATTTAGACAAAACATAATGCATGTAATAATATAAGGCTAGTAAGATGTGTTCTTTGAGGTGTGTAATGGTAACTAAAGTACAAATTAGAAGTCAGTTTGATTTAATGAACGAATTAACTTTGAGGTTGATTGAAGAACTAAAAGAGTGTGAATTCTCCAAAGCGGAATATTATCAATTACCAGATGTAAGTAGTTTCGATGAGAGTAAAGTTCCAGAATCTATACTTGTTTCTAAAATCACTGGAGTACCTGCTCAAAAAGCAATCCTAAACTCTTTTTCAGACATGTATAAAAAATCAGGATTAAGCAGTCGTGTTTTAAAAAGGCACCCTGGTTTGCTCGTTATTAAAAGTGCAGATAAACAAGCTTTAAATAATCGTATAGCTCAAGTAAATAAAGCTAAAGCTACGTTTAAAGAATGTATTTTAGCTATTGATAGCAACGATGCTCGATTTGAAGCAGTTCACAATGCTATACCAAATTTAATAACGCTTGCCGCATATCGTAAAATTCATAGTGAAAGCGAATCGCCATTTTCGGTTAGGTTTACTTGGATGCACAAACACGCAACTAAAACGCTGACTAAAAAAATGGCTCTCGAAATGCTCGATAAATCGGCCGGTTATAGAAATCCAAGAATGATTGATCAACAAAAATGGCAATCACTTGTAACTCAAGAACAGTTACGAGTTGCTAGCTTAGGTGAAAAAGAAAAACTAAGGATTCGTCGCCCCACTCGTGTAAGCCCACAAGTTAATGTGAGATATACTGCACAAAACCGCTATCATGTTAGTGCCGCATTGCCCTTTATTTTGATTAATCCAGAACCAGACGTAAAATTAGGTATATTACCTGACTATCAAAAACCAGAAGCTCACCCGCGTAAACGCGAGTACGATTTTTTAGTCGATAGGCTATATTTAGAGCAGGTAGAACGATAGTGGTTATGTTAAAAAGGCCACAATACGTGGCCTTTTTGGTAATGTGTTTAAGTATTTAAATAGTGTTTATTACTTTTCTACTATCTCTTCGATTTTATCTTCATCAATCAGCACTGCATTTTCAACAATTCGTTTACCACCTTGAATTTCAATGCGTTTGTTGTGTTTATTCAGTGTAAGTATTTCATCACAAAACTGATCAGATGGATGCATTTCGTAGGTGTAATCAATAATATTGCCTGTTTTATCATCTTTTACATTAGTAATACTGTATTCTGATATTGCGCCTTTTTCAATCAAGTCTTTCATAGTAGTGGTCATATCACGACGCAGCGCTTTTAATTTATTTTCGGTAATATCATCCGTTGAATAAATAGAGCCATATTTTTCCATGATAGACAGCAGTCTAAAATGATAAGTTTTACCTGGCGCAGCATAACGCCAAAGATGGTACAAACGCAGCATCATCCAACGCGATAATCCACGTTTTAATTCTTGTGCACTATTAAAGTAATAACCTTTGTATTCAAGGTTATCAATCATGTTATGAACAAATGCATTTAAACAGGCGACACATTTTACATTGCCACCCTGACCCTTCTTGCCGCTAAAATGAAGTGACGATAAAAAGTTCATATTTGACTCGTAAAACGAATCATCTATATCAGAATTTTTAGTATCTGTTGCAGAATATTTAAACGAAAGTTTAGAACCTTGCAATGCTTCAAGAGATTCTTTAATTGCAGGATATGGCATAGACTGCCCTACCGCTTTAAGCTCTTGGGCTAATTCGTTCATAGAAAAAACAACCGCGTATTGAATACCGGACTTAAAATTAATTTTGACTATTTTGCCTTTAGAGGCCAAACGAATAAGTGCGCGTTCAACTTTTTCTTCTCTATCTGATGGCCAGACAAGGTATTCTACGTCTTCGCCATCTTTGCGCGTACTTACAACAGCGGGAGTTATTTTTATTTCGCCATCGTATAAAATACCATCTACTTTTTCAGATATTTTACGCGTGATAATTGTTTTTTTAGGTGCTTCTTCAAGTGGTAATTTTTTATAGCCAGAACGTACAAAACGTCCCCATAAATCATAATGATTAAACGTGTTTGAATATGCACGTAATCCATGAGCTGCATTTTCAATAGAAATTCGCACGTCTTTGTTATCTGTAAATAGTGCTAAACTTTCGTTATCTATTGCACTTTCCACCCCGTGGATTTGGCCCCTAAGTGTATCGGGCAAGTTATCTACCGAGATGTTGACCTTTCGGCTCATTGTTCTTATTTCCATTTTTATTGCGACAGCTCATAACAACACATTAAGCAGCAAAAGTTAAATGTTTAAGTTAGTATAAAAGTGATCTGACTTTAAATAAAAGGCTTAGATCACTATTTTACTAAGTGGAGTCCATAACTTCTTATTTCAGATCATATTTATACTAACTGAGCTATTACAAATCTCTTTTTTACTAACTCAGCTGTTATTTTGTCCATTACAATCGCTTTATTTTAAAATTTAGCACGACAAATTCATGTAAAAATAAATCGCCCTGTGGATAAAGCCTTATCGAGTTAGCATAGATCTGATCTGTACCAAGTACAGATCAGATCTATACTAATTAAACGTACCTTTTGATGGTGGCACAAGTGCATAACTTTATAATTTACTTAGTAAAAAGCTGATCTACGAAGCTCTTTTTGTTCATAACTTTATGCGCAACCTGTGCATAACTCTATTTTAAAAATAGGCCTTAGTAAAAAGCTGATCTGCAGGTAGATAAAGATCTGATCTTAACCAAGTATAAAGCTGATCTGCTTTTTTAAACATTGTTTATATAAATCATTATGTTATGTGTCAATTTAAAGCCCTTAACCTTTATTACCTTATATATTTAACCACCTTTAAACTTCTTTATTTATACTAAGCAATATTAATGGTGTAAAAGTATTTTTAAATGTCTTGTTTTTAAAATGCATGTCGTCTTAAATAGTTGTTTACAGCAAATTGAATGGACATTATACTAACTCCCTAACTTTGAGGAAGAAAGTATGTCTATCAATAATAACGCGTTAAGTACCTACCGGCTTTTAAAAGCAACTGCCGAAGTAGCTGAAAAATCATTAGAAGGTCGTATTCAGCACTATCGTGCGCATCTTAAATCAGAAGAAAAAGAATTAAGAACCTATACGCAAAAAGCAGCCGCAGATTTATTAGGTTGTAATAATCGTACTTTAAAAAGGCGTCATGACAATGGCGACTTTGATGATTTAAACATTAAACGCGGTGCTAATGGACATTATGCTTACACGTTAGTAAACATTTTTGCCATGGCCGATATTATGGATATTAAACCAGATCATCGTACTGGTGATGACAAACTTCAAGTTATTGTTATTAACTCCCTTAAAGGCGGCTGTGGTAAAACAACTAGTATGGTTAATATCGCAGCAGCGCTTGCGACGACAAATATTAAGCGCTATCGCATTGGTATAATAGATTTAGATCCTCAAGGTTCTTCTTCAAGCTTTTTTCCTTCAAGTGAGCATGACCCTATTACTGTTGGTGATTTAATGCGAGATTGTATAGATTTAGATGAGGGCGAAACATGGCCTGAATTTGTATCTAATTCATTTTTACCAACGCATATCCCCAATATTCGTGTTTTGCCTTCAGGTATGGATGATTTTTACTTTGAGCACGAAACGGCAACATTGCTCAAAGATACCTCAAATTATGAGCAAACTCGTCACTACCATAAGTTACTCGAAAAAGTTATTGACCCTGTTAAAGATGAATTTGATATTATCTTAATTGATACAGCACCTACCCTTAACTTTATGTTTTATAATGCATTAATGGCATCTACAGCAATGTTGATCCCTGTTCACCCAGAAGCTGTAGATTTTGACGCTAACAATAAATATTTAAAACGATTAGGTGAGATTTACCATACCGTAGCGGCACTAGGCCACGAAGGTTGGGACTTTATGCAGTTTTTAGTTACCAACTATGTAAAGGGTAATCACTCACAGCGCGATATCGTTAAAGATGTCCGTAGTGCATTTGGTCGCCAAGTTATGAGCTACCCAATTAATCACAGCTCGGCAATTACAGCAAGTTCATCATCTTTTAATACTATTTTTGATCAAAAAGCGTCAGACAGCTTAGCAAGTCGTGAATCGTTAATGCGCGCCCAAGAAAATATTAAAGATGTGGTCGATGAACTAGAGATGCTTATTCGTTCAAATTGGCAGTCAACTCAGTCAACACTCAATTCCCCTAAGTAAGGATGTTAAATAAAAATGGCTAAAAAACGTAAAAATGACACCCGCTTAGATCCTTTTGCAACCGCTGTAGGTAGCAGTAGCCTTGACGCATTATTAGAACAGGCCAATGCTGGCGATGTAATTAGAATGCCGGCACCGAGCGATCCTGGGCGCCAGATAACGCTTGTTTGTAAAGTGATCTCACACGCTGATATTGAATCTACTACAGGTGTATATGGTAAAAACCGCCGTGTACAGTCACTGCTAAACGAAAAGTCAGTATCAGATATTCTTCCTGCGATTCGTGATGATGGCCGTAATCAGCATCCTGCTCTACTTTGGGATCAAGGTGAAACAAGCTTAGTTTTAGCGGGCTCTCGCCGTCGTATGGCGTGTATTTTAGGTAACGCAGATTATTTGGTACTTAGTTCAAGCGATTTTACTGATCAAGATGCTAAAATTTTAGCCGTATCTTCAGATCAGTACATTGCCCCGAGCTTATGGGAGCTGGGACAAGCTTACCAACAAACAAAAAATGAGTTAATTGAACAAGGTAAAAAAGGATCTTACAGAGAAATAGCCGCCATTGAAGGTGTATCGCACACTGCAATTGCAGATGCCATCAAGGCGTATGAGCAAATACCTGCCGATGTTATTGCGCTTTACCCTACTGCAAATCATGTAGGTCGTGAAGTAGCTAAAAAGCTTGTGAGCGCAAAGGAGCGCGACCAAGAGGCGTTTAAGCAACTAGTTTTAGCCCTAGCTAGCGATGAAGAGCTAAATGCGATTACAAGCGACGACAAGCGTGCAATGGCAATCACTAAATGCTTAACAGCTGAGCCACAAGTGGCCGTTAAACGTGAAGCTGTACTAGAAAATAAATTTATATCAGTACAACGCAATTTAAAAAGCGGCGATGTGTCTATCAAAATTGACAATAAAGTGATGACAGACAAACGCTTAGAGCAATTAACTAAGTTATTAAGTGCTTTTAATTAGTTAGTTAAATAATGATCTGTCAGACTTGTTTACTTAGTTAAATAGTGATCTGACAGATTGTTTTGTTAGTAAAAATCTGATCTTTACTAGCGAAATTCCTCTTCAAACAACCATATTATCTCTTCAAGATCACTTTTTTACTAACTGCACCCCTCTTTTTAGCATCACTTTCTTGATTTATTATTATGGTTAGTAAAATCGTGATCTGTAATACCTAGATTATTCTTTGTACTTGTATGCAGGGTCTATCATTTAGCTAAATTTTATACTGATTTTTACCTATAAACCGGTTTTTTACTAAGCTATCAGCTCCAACCAGTTTATAACTTGTTAATAGTGCTTTAGCTCAGAGCACATAAGGCATATACTGGCAGAATTATTTTTAAAATTTAATGCTTAGAGTGACATGTCTGCTAACTTATCAAAAAATGATTTAATGGCTATTTTTGAAGAAATTAAAAATGAGCAGGCTACCCAGTTTCCTCTGTCTGAACGCTTTATTAAAAAACTTTTCCGTCAAAATGTCCTAGATAAAGGAAAAGAATATTATAAAAAAGGCCAGATCACTTGGTTAGAACACACGCCTAATTTTTCTGTTGTTGACTCTACTGTTCAAGTGGATAACGGATCATCGTTTAACCAACGTATTGAGATCAGTAAAGTACCAACTGGTTATTCTGTTGATACGCACTGTACATGTAATGCAAAAACCAAATGTCGACACTTGGCCGCTATTTTATTTAAGCTTAAAATTGAGCATTCTGGCGAGTACGGTGAAGATTACTTTATTAATGACTGGTTTAGCGAATTAAGCGCACTTAAAAGTGGTGAGCAAAATATACCTTCGCAAGTGTTATTGTTTGTATTAGATATTGAAAATAACAAAGTATTTTTAACGCCTAAAATAGCGAATGTTGAGACTAAAAAGAATTATACATTAGGCCGAAACTTAACCGAGCAGCAGTTAAATAGTTTTGTAACGCCGAGTGATTTACTCGAAAGTGACTTTAGATTATTTAGTTGGATACGCTCACAAAATGCAGTGGGAAGTATTGAGCTAAAAGGTCAATGGGGCTTTAGTGCCTTACAACAACTTATAGCTACAGAACGCTTGTTTTTTCAGCGCTCTCGAGTACCAATAAAAGCACAATCGGGCCAAGCATTAAGTTTTAGTTGGGAGCAAGATAAAGACCTTTCTCAATTAGTTATTAAGCTTGAGCAAACTCAAAACTGGGCTTTATTAAAAACAACACCACCTACTTACCTCGATTTAGATCATTTAAAAGCGGGTCGTCTTCGCACACCATTAAGTGCAGACGAAATAGCACATTTACAAACTATGCCTGCTTTGCACGATGCTAATTTTGATCGAATTTACAAACAACTTGCCGATAATTTTGGCGCAGGTGTAATACCTCATCCTACTAACTTGCAGCCAACGTTACCTAAAATCTCTAGTAATGCTGTTTTAAAAGTAACGATGGGCGATCAAGGTTTATCACTTTCGTTATTATTTAAGTATAAAAATAAAAATTATTTAGCGGGTTCTGCACCTGCAAGTACTATTAATAGTGCTTTTGAAAATACAGTAACGAATGAGCTAATAAACCTAGGATTTGAATTTTGTAAAGGGGGTTTACAAAGTGAACTTGTATTTACAAAGCAATCTCCTATCCATTTGCATTGGCTTATATACGAAGTATTTCCTGGTTTTAAACAACGTGGTTGGCAGGTAAGTGTAAGTAAAGTAACGAGTCCTAATCCGCAGTGTGAAGTTAGCTTACATGTACACCGTGCTGCAGGGCATCAAATGCACTGTAAAGTACTGCTATGTGATGCAAAAGCAGCTATTTTATTTACTAATACAGATCCGCTATATCAGTCGTTAAACCGACAAAGTGAGTTATTTTACTACTATCCGCTTGGTCGTGAATTTGGAGTTATTAATAAGTCTGCAATTAACTTATTAGATGAATTTAAAGAGCGTTTTGAGTTTGTAAAAACACGGGACGAATTTAATATTCCGCTTTCGTACTTGCCAGAGCTTGTAAAGCACACAGCCATAAACGTAGAGTTGCATGACGACTCGCTTGAGCGATACTTACAAGAGCTAAACAATACCGATACCGCAATGCCAAAGGTTTCTTTACATGGCTTGAATGACTCGGTAACGCTTCGTGAGTACCAACAGCAAGGTGTTGACTGGCTTAGTTTTTTAAAGCGTCATAAATTAGGTGGTATTTTAGCTGATGACATGGGGCTTGGGAAAACACTGCAAGTTATTGCGTTTTTAGCGAGCACGTTTAATCGTCCGCAAGCGGGTCCTACACTAATTGTATGTCCAACTAGCTTGGTGAGTAATTGGGAAAATGAAATTACTAAGTTTGCTAAAAGTTTAAAAGTTACCACTATATTTGGATCAAACCGTAACGAACCTTTACAGCACTTAGCACAAGCCCAATGCATACTCACTACATACCCATTGTTAAAACGTGATATAGCTTATTACTCGCCTTTATATTTTGAAAATATAATTCTCGATGAAGCTCAATACATTAAAAACGATACCGCACAGGTGTCGCGATTAGTGAAACGTTTAAATGCCGACTTTAAACTTTGTTTAAGTGGCACTCCAATCGAGAATAATTTACTTGAGCTCAAATCGTTACTCGATTTTGCTATGCCATCTTTACTTGGTTCTCAAGCGCACTTTAAGCTGCATTTTCAAACGCCTATTGAGCGTGAAGCTGATATGGAGAGAGCTGAGCAGTTGAAAGCGTTAATTATGCCCTTTATAATGCGCCGCACTAAAGCACAAGTAGCGCAAGAGCTTCCCGAAAAAACAGAGCTAACTAAAGAATTTGAGTTTGAGCCTAAGCAAAAAGAAATGTATCAGGGCATTACACGTTCATTAGAAGAAAAGCTAATAGACTTATTTGCTGAGCAAAGTGCACAAAAAAGTAAGCTTGCATTTTTAGAGGCGTTATTAAAACTTAGGCAAATTTGCTGTCACCCTAAATTAATAGATCCAGATACTCAGGCTGGCTCTGCTAAGCTTGAATGGTTAACAACACACTTACCGCTTATGTTAAGCCTCGGTCGTAAAATTATTATATTTAGTCAGTTTACATCGGCACTCGATTTAATAGCCCAACGCCTTGAAGAAACAAACATTAACTTTAGTATGCTTACAGGCCAAACGCGCCACAGAGATAAAGTAATCGACGAGTTTACCAGTGGTAAAACATCTGTGTTTCTAATTAGCTTAAAAGCCGGCGGTACAGGCCTTAACCTAACACAAGCCGATACCGTTATTCACTTTGATCCATGGTGGAACCCTGCCGTAGAAAAGCAAGCGACTGATAGAGCTTACCGTATTGGCCAAACTAACCCGGTATTTGTTTATAAGCTCATAATGAATAATTCAATAGAGCAAAAAGTATTTAAAATGCAACAAGACAAACAAGCTCTTGTAGATGCGTTATTTACTGATAAATCAATGAGCTTTACTAAATTTGATGAGCAACAAATGTTATCGCTAATTAAAAGTTAAATTGCTCTAAAAAGTTTTGATATTTTTATGAACTTAATTTAAAAAGTGGCGTCTACTATTATGCTTGTTGATTAATTGCAGTTAATACAAGTTTTCATGTTGATTCCCCCCATTTAGTTACTAATTTTAGTAATGATTGAGCCAGCCCATTTTGAGTTGGCTTTTTTTATGCCCAAAATTTAGTGTGCTGCACTTATTTAAAAGTTTTGATCTTTTTATGAACTTAATTTAAAAAGTGGCGTCTACTATTATGCTTGTTGATTAATTGCAGTTAATACAAGTTTTCATGTTGATTCCCCCCATTTAGTTACTAATTTTAGTAATGATTGAGCCAGCCCATTTTGAGTTGGCTTTTTTTATGCCCAAAATTTAACGTGCAGCACTTATTTAAAAAGTTTTGATCTTTTTATGAACTTAATCCAAAAAGTGGCGTCTACTATTATGCTTGTTGATTAATTGCAGTTAATACAAGTTTTCATGTTGATTCCCCCCATTTAGTTACTAATTTTAGTAATGATTGAGCCAGCCCATTTTGAGTTGGCTTTTTTTATGCCCAAAATTTAGCGTGCAGCACTTAATTTAAAAATTTTATTTTTTTATGAACTTAATTCAAAGAGCGGCGTCTACTATAATGCTTGTTGATTAATTGCAGTTAATACAGGTTTTATGTTGATTTCCCCTTATTTGATTACTAATTTTAGTAATGATTAAGCCAGTTCATTTTGAACTGGCTTTTTTTATGCCCATAATTTGATTTGTTTAAATCAATCTGAATAAAAATAAATAATCTTTTGTAAATTATTTTGAATTAATTATTTTGTTTTCCGGTCTACTCTAATGCCTGTTGTTATATAGCCTCACCCAGTAATATTAGTTATTTTGGTGATTATGTATTTAAGTTGCAGCTTGCTCAGGCACATGTTGATTTTCCCTTTGATTACTTAATTTAGTAATATTTGACCAGCTTATTTTGAGCTGGTTTTTTTATGTCTGTAATTTCTTTGCTCCCCTACTTCTATTGCCTGTTATTGGTTATGATGGCATGTCTCTAAATTTTATAAGTTTATTTTATGCTCACTCAAGTACTCACTAATATTGATTGGCTAAGCGCCGGTGCTGGTGTTGCGTTAGGCGCCCTATTTTACGGCGTTGTATCAACACAGCTTCGCAAAAAGTTACATCTACAAATAAGCGAACAGCAGCAACAGCTTTCCCTATTACAAAATCAATTTGATAATAAAGAGCTGCAATATAGCGCCTTGCAAGAAGATCACGAACTGCTAGAGCATACTCACCAAGAACAGCGCGACGAAGCCCAGCATTTTAAAACGCGTTTTAGCGAACAAGAAAAACAAAGCGTTCAATACAATCATTTTTGGCGTAAAGCCGAAGGCGAGCTTGCAGCGCTTCGCGAGCAATATAATCAACGCGATGTTGAATATAATAATATGCGCACCACCCTTGAGCAAAAACAACAAAACTTTACCGAGCAACTCGCGCAAATTGAGCAAAGTAAAAATATGCTCAAAAAAGAATTTGAAAACCTAGCCAATAAAATACTAGAAGAAAAATCACAAAGCTTTAAAACCTTAAATCAAGAAAGCATTGAACAATTATTAAAACCAGTTCAGGGCGAGCTAAAAGGCTTTAGAGAAAAAATGGAGTCAATACACGTTGAAGATATAAAACAACGTACTGCGCTCAAAACCGAATTACTGCATTTACAGGCTAAAAGCCAAGCTATAACAGATCAAGCCGACAAGCTCAGCAACGCGCTACAAGGGCAAAAGAAGACCCAAGGTAATTGGGGCGAACTCATGCTCGAAAACGTGTTAGATAGCGCTGGCTTACGTGCCGGTGTTGATTATAAGCGTGAAGTGTCGTTTAACACTGAAGATGGTCGTTTGCGCCCTGATGTAGTTGTTTACTTACCACAAGGTCGCCACTTAGTTATTGATGCTAAAACATCGCTAAATGCTTATACCCGTTACGTTAACGCCGAAAATGAGCTAGATGCTAATCAAGCAATTAAAGAGCATGTGAACGCTGTTACAGCGCGTATTAATGAGCTTGCGAGTAAATCGTACGACCGTTTACCAGGTATTAACTCGCCAGAAGTTGTGGTTATGTTTGTACCAATAGAATCAGCTTTTGTAGAGGCACTTAAATACCAAAGTGATATTTACCAACAAGCAATCGAAAAAAATATACTGGTAGCTACACCCACTACCCTGCTTACTAGTTTAAATATTGTGAAACAGCTTTGGCGTTTTGAAGAGCAAACCAAATACTCAAAAGAGTTGGCAAATCGGGCTGAGCGCTTTTATAACAAGCTCAATGGCTTTTTATTGAGTATGGAAGGTGTTGGTAAGCAGCTTGATAAAGCCAAAGAAAGCTACGATAAAGCATTTTCGCAATTATACCGTGGTAAAGGTAATTTAATTAAACAAGCATCTGAATTTAAAGAGCTTGGTGTATCGGTACAAAAAGAGTTACCTAATGAAAGTGTTGAACGCGCGCAGCTAGAGCTTGATTAAATTTGTTAAGTGTTTTCATTTAAGTATGCTAAATAATGTACGTTAGAAATCAGAGGTGTTTATGAATAATAAGATTATAGGTATTGTTTTAATCGTTATAGGTATCGCTTTAATTATGTGGGGATATGACGTATATGATGCGGCAGCTTCGCAGTTAAGCCGTGCATTTAGTGGTGATATACCAATAGAAGCATGGGCGGGTTTTATTGGCGGTGCTGTTTGTGTGTTAATTGGTATTAAAAAGCTTAAGTAACATAAATAAAATACAGCTTACTAAATAAGCTGTATTAGTTTATTCGTAATCCATCATTTTTAGTAATTCATTTAATTTACTTTCTGGCAGGCATTCGCCTTTATCCCAATAAGAGTTTAGTAACGCAGTTAAACTGCCAATACGCTGTGATTTTTTCTGCATTTGCTCAATCAAAATGTCAGCTTCTTTTTGTTTTTTTTCTAAACGTTCGATTATTACTGTGTGGTTTAGCTCGCCGTTTTCGTTACGTAATAAAGGTATTTCGTTGAGTGAAAACCCCAAGCTTTGTGAAAATTTAATTAATTGCAGTTTTTCTAAGTTTTGTTGGGTGTACAGCCTATAACCATTAGCACTGCGAGTGGTTGGTGCTAATAACCCTTTACTTTCGTAAAAACGAATAGTGCTGGCAGGTATGTTGGTAAGTTTTGCAAGTTCGCCTATTTTCATAACTAATAATAACTCCACTTTACATGAACTTAGTAGGTTGACCTTCAAGCTAACTTTAAGGTTATAGTTGTTTTAATGTCAATTTAATTAGCCAATAATTATGCGCAACCCTGTGTTTACCTCCTTTACCTTGCCAAGTGGTTTAGTATTAAAAAATCGTATTGCCAAAGCCGCTATGGAAGAAAACCTAGCACAAGAGGACCAAACGCCCTCCCAAGCACTTAAAAACGTTTATAGCGCATGGGCTAAAGGCGGTACAGGGCTAATTATTACTGGCAATGTAATGGTTGATCATTTAGCGATGACAGGCCCTGGTGGTCTTGTGCTTGAGCAAAGCACCGACATTACAGCCTTTGCAGAGCTTGCTCGTTTATCAAAGCAAAATAATTGCAAAGTAGTGATGCAAATTAATCACCCTGGTAGGCAAGTATTTAAAAAAATGGGCGGAAAAGTTCTATCAGCGTCAAGTGTTGCACTTAATATGGGTAAGCACTCGCACTTATTTGGCGTACCAAGGGCAATGACGCAAACCGACATTGACGATGTTATTACCCGCTTTACACAAACTGCACTACAAGCCGAAAAAGCCGGTTTTAATGGCGTACAAATACATGCAGCGCATGGCTATTTACTTGCTCAGTTTTTATCGCCACTTACCAATAAGCGCGACGATAAATGGGGTGGCAACCTACAAAATAGAGCCCGCTTACTTCTCGAAATAACTCGCAGTATTAAAGCAACTTGTTCCCCTACCTTTTCGGTTTCGGTAAAGTTAAACTCTGCTGATTTTCAGCGAGGTGGGTTTGAACCCAATGACGCGCAAGTTGTAGTGGATTTATTGAATGAACTCAATGTTGATTTTGTGGAGTTATCGGGTGGTAGTTACGAAGCACCTGCCATGCAAGGTAAAACAGGTGACGAACGCACACTTGCCCGCGAAGCATACTTTTTAGAGTTTGCAAAAGCGATTAGCCACCGCTCATCAATCCCAATAATGACCACTGGTGGCATTAGTCGCTTATCTATAGCCAACAACGTGATTGAAAGTGGAGTGGCCCTCGTGGGTATTGCCACTGCGCTTGCATACCAACCAAATTTAGTAAACAAATGGCAAAACGAGCCACTGCAACTAGCCGTATTACCCAGTGTTACTTGGCAAGATAAAACCTTAGCAGGGCTTGCCACTATGGCACTGGTAAAAAGGCAAATACGCCGTGTAGGCCAAGGCAAACCTGTAAAAACAAATGCTTCACCAATATTTACTTTAATCAGCGACCAACTACGTTCGGTTAAATTAACTAAGCGTTACCGCAACCGCTTTGCTAGTGAGATTAACTAAGCTTTAGTATTCATATTTTTTATTTATTAGGTTTTGTTTACTAATTTGTACACATGAATAAATGTAACCATTTTTATGTTGTATAAATGAGTATTAAGGCGTGCACCAATTTGGAAGTTTGCTTTTTTATCAAGCTATTAAAGTGCACTATTTTGTGCACTTTAAAGTACTGTACGAGTAAAGAAAATAATCATTCCTAAATGTTAATTAAAGTACGTGTTCAGCGCTCGTTAATTTAACCATCTTATTGATAATGTTGATGTTTATTGCTTTTCGTTCGCTTGAATTTGGTTGGTATTTATACTAGGTTATAGCGTAGATATTTAACCTTACTCAAGGAGAATAGTTACATGGTATCTCGCAGAAATTTTATTAAAGCAGGCGCTGCTTTAAGTTTAGGCTCTATTTTTAGTGCTTCAGCTTTGGCTGAACAACTAAAGGTAAAAATGTCTAACGGCAGTGTTATGCAAACTAAAGGATCAATAGATAAAAGCGCTGCTCTACCCACAAACGATCTTACTAACGCTAAGCATTATCGCCCAGAAGCAAGAATGGGCTTAGGTGGCCTTGCCGCTGGTAATGGCTTTAACACTATATCAAGCGATACAGAAATTTTAACAATGCTAAACGCCGCATGGGATTCTGGTATTCGTCATTTTGATACATCACCTTTTTACGGCTTGAGCTTAAGCGAAAGGCGCTTCGGTGATTTACTTCGAAACAAAAAGCGTGAAGATTATGTTTTATCCTCAAAAGTAGGTCGCCTTCTTACCCCTTCAGCAGAGCCTTTAGAAAATAGCTGGCACTGGGCTGATCACTCACCTTTTCATTATAAATATGATTATTCAGCATCGGGTACACGTCGCTCTATAGAAGATACGCTACAGCGTATTGGTGTCGCCTCACTTGATATTGTTTATATTCACGATTTGTCGCCACAAAATAGTGATATGGGAGACGACTGGCTTAAGTACTTTGATCAAGCGGCTAAAGGGGCGATTCCTGAGCTGACTAAAATGCGTGACGAAGGAATAATTAAAGGCTGGGGTTTTGGGGTAAATACACCTCACGCTATTTATAAAGCGCTTGATATGTCAGACCCCGATATTTGCTTATTAGCGCTGCAGTACTCTATTTTAGATCATAAGCAAGCACTTGATAAAACCTTTCCTATGCTTGATAAACGAGGTGTTTCTGCTGTTATTGGTGCTCCGCTTAACGGTGGCTTTTTAGCTGGGCGTAATCGCTTTAATTACTCACCTAAAATTCCTGGGCCTATGCAGCAAAAGTTTAACGCAATTAGCGAAGTTGCATCAAAACATGGGATTGATATAAAAACGGCTGCGCTACAATTTGCAGAGGCGCCGTCAACTGTGGCTTCTATTATTCCTGGGGCACGAACGGCCGAGCAAATTAACGCAAATGTTGCTTCAATGAAGGTAACCATTCCTGATGCGTTTTGGAGTGAGTTAAAAGCTAAAAATCTAATTGAGCAAAACGCGCCAGTGTAAGCTTAGCTACTAAACCTGAACTCTAGTTAAGAGATTAATTATCCTGAGTTCGGGTTACTAAAGTGTGCTAGTGACTAAGCACACTATTTATAGCTAAATTAGTATTATGCAACGCTAAGTAGCTGCTCAGCTTGCTTTAACGAGTACGCCCAATTAACACACTCTTGCGCTAAAATAGCGATGGTATTTAAGCATGTCTCGGGTGACTTACTGGCTTGTTCGTTTAGAACAAGCGGAATTTCGGTGCAACCAAATAGTACCGCATCAGCACCTTGAGCTAACATTTGCTCATAACTTTGGCTTAAAAGCGTGCGACCTAGGGCTAAATTCCCCGACTTAACCGCCGTTATACCTTGCATTACTAATGCTTGTTGCTGCTCGTTTGGTTCAATAAATTCAATATTGTGCTCACTAAATGCCGTTTGATATATCCGCATATTGAGCGTAGCTGTGGTCGCTAATATCCCTACTTTACGTTTGCCCGTTGCCTTAGCGCGCTTAATAACACTTTGTACAATACTAATGGCATGTACATCAGCGTTTTGCGTTAGTGCATCATACCAATAATGCGCAGTATTACACGGTATAACAATGCAACTTACACCTAGGCTAGTAAGTTCGTTAAAACCTTTTTTAAGCTCAAAAAATGGATTTTCATCTTCAATACCCATTAAAAATTTTGTGCGATCTGGAATTTGCGGGATATTCCTTATAAACATAGGTATATGTTCCTGATCGCTTTTAGCCGGTGATAAAGCAATTACTTGATTCATAAAAGAGGCGGTAGCTAATGGCCCCATTCCGCCCAATACCCCAAGTGTTCTAAGCATTGTTATATTCCGATAGGTTGTTACTGTATGAGTTGAATTTATCGTGTTTTTTTTGTTTTGAATAATGCTATTATTTTACAGCCCATGCTTAAATTGCATATCTTGAGTGAGTATTATGAATATAGAGAGTAAATGGTTAGAAGATTTTTTGGCCTTGTCTAATACAAAAAGCTTTTCGCAGGCCGCAAGGCTTAGGCATATAACGCAACCTGCTTTTAGCCGACGAATTAAAGCGTTAGAAGAAGCCGTAGGTGCAGAGTTAATAGACAGAGAAAACTTACCAATTACACTTACCTCAAGCGGTAAAATATTTCATATAACAGCGCGTAATCTAATAAACCAAATGAATACCTCAGTGAGTATGTTAGAAGAACTCTCCTCTGAAGAAACTCACTCGGTAAAGGTTGCTGCAGCGCACTCATTAGCTACGTTTTTAGCGCTAAAGCTGTCGAACTTTCATAGTGAAAGCGATCGTAAAGTCGTCCTTAATATAGAAGCCATTGATGTTGATAAAGCCACTGCTACGCTCGAGCAGGGCGCATGTGACCTACTTATTGCTTTTGATAACGAACGATTAAAGTTACCTCCGTTTAGTCATCAAAAAATAGGCAGTGCAGAGTTATTGCCAGTGAGTGCATGCAATGCAAATGGTAAGGCAATATACAATTTAGAAAGTGAAAGGTTTGTACCTCACTTAGCTTACAGTTTAGATTCTTATATGGGGAGGCAGTTAGAGCCGATAATATCGGGCTCTAAACTTAAAAAAGTATTTGTATCGTCGATGACAGAGCTTTTAAAAATACAAGCTTTAGAGGGTAACGGTATTGCTTGGTTACCAAACTACGTAATTACTAAAGAACTAAAAGAGAAAAGTTTAGTTGTGGTTGGCCAAAAGCATCATTGCGTGCCTATTACATATTATGCGTATCGGTATCATGCTGCGCTTCACCCTGGCGGCGAGAGCGTCTGGAATAAATTAAAAGAGCTAAATGTATAACGCAAAAAGTTACTGTAAACCCCCATTACAGTTAGCCGGTAAATTGTACAAAGAGTAAATTAGCCCTACTTAATTAATTAAGTAGGGCTAATTAGTCTGGTTTAATTAAAAACCAAATTTACCGTTGCTGTTCTGCCATTTTGCTTTTGCAGGAATTGTTTCAATAGTGTCCCAGTGTTCTACAATTTTGCCATTTTCTACACGAAATAAATCATAAAACGATACATGCTTATTCATAAATGTACCTTCGTTTACCGCTAAAACAAAGTTACCTTGGCCTAAAATAATATGGTTTTTGCTTACTATCATTGGCATGTTTAATTTAGCGAGTTCACCAAGCGCTTTACCTAAGCCGCTTAAATCGTCTGCAATTGCAGGGTTGTGCTGAATATACGCGCCTTTTTCACTGCTAATAAAGTCATTGATTTTAGCCATGTCGCCGTTAATTAAAATGCTATTTACAAAGCCTTTAACTAGCGCTTTATTGGCTTTTGTTTTACTCAAATCGGTAATCGCTGTTGCGCCATCTAACTGCGTACGGCCACTTGGATTTACAGGTGTAATGGCTTGTAAGTTATCCCAGTGTTCTACAATTTTACCGTTTTCAAACTTAAAAATATCAAAGCCAACTTTCGGACCAAAAAAGTTATATTCAGTATGTGTAACTGTGTAGTTACCATCAGAAAAAGCGCGTTTCACTTGCGCTTTTGCGCTGCCTTTAGGTAATTGCTGTAGTACTTCACCAAAACCTGCAAGGCCATCTTTAACGGCTAAATTATGCTGTGTGTATTGAGTTGGGTTTATATAGCTAATGGCTTTGGCATCGCCTGTTTCTATGCTTGAAATAACTGCAACCGCTTTATCTGTATTACTAAGTGTAGTTTGCTCAGATGTGGTTTTTTGTACACTTGCACTTGCACATGCAGTTAAGCTAATAACTGCAGTCGCTAAAACACTGCGAGTAAGTAGTGATAATGGTTTCATTGTAATGCCCTTCTTTATTGGTATGCAGGCATTTTATGTAATATTTATAATGTGCAGTAGAGTGTAAGTTGGCGCTAAAATGGTAAAAATCGAACCCCGCCAATCTAAGCTAAGTCGGCTATAAAATAGTGGCACTATGGCGTACTTGAAACTGACTCGGTGTAGCTCCTGTTTGTTTTTTAAAATATTTTACAAAGTTGCTAGCATCTTCAAAACCAAAATCGTAAGCGAGTTTTTGTGTTGTGACATTGCTTATTATTAAGCGGCGTTTTATTTCTATTAAGGTAAATGCGTCAATCATTTGTTTAGCGGTAAGGCCAGTACTTAATTTGCAAATATGATTAAGGGTTTTGTAAGTTGTGTGCAATTTTTTTGCATACCAGTTGGCATCGCGAATAGTTAAAAAATGGCTTTGTAGCAAAGTATAAAATGTACCTAGCTTAATGCTTTGCTCTGGATTTATTTTATCGTGGCGTAACTGTGGGCGTAACCTATGCAACCCTAAAGCTAGCGCACTAAATAAATACATTACTATGAGTGGGTCTGATTGTGGGTGCGCTATTTCTATTTTCATTTCGTTTATTGCGCTTAATACTCGTGCTTGGCTATGCGTATTTAAGTTAAGTAATGGCGTATGTTGTTGGTTTAAATGGGTTGGTGTGTAATTTGGTAAGCGCATATTGGTATGCACGCGGTCTAAAAATGTTTGCGTAAACAATACAACATACCCTGTTGGTTGTTTACTAAAATCGAACGCGTGCACTTGGTCGGGTTGCAAAAAAATAAGTGTGTTTGGCTCAAATGAATATTGTGTAAAATCAACCATGTGCTTTCCACTGCCCTGTTCTATATAAATAATCATATAAAACGAGACTCGATGCGGTATTTGCGGGTCGTGAGAAATTATATCTCGCTCATACAAATTACTAAGAGGCAATATTTCAAGCTCAGCTTGCGCTGACTTATCATGGTTAAAACCAATGTTAGGAATATCCATTCGGGCTTATTTTTTATGTGTTTTATAAAGTGTATGTGAGTTAGCTTTAGCTTATCAAGCACATTGCGATTTATTAACCCACTTTTTGTATGGCTGATGCTTATCGTACAGTACATTAAAGATATACGTGTAAATGAGTATAAATACTAAAAAGCCTGCTTCTAATGCTGCGGCAGCCAGCCATGTAATATTTAAATACCAAGCGAGCATTGGCAGCGTTATTACAACCATACCCAGCTCAAAGCCACATGCATGGGTAACACGGGTTAGTAAGCTGCGATCTTTTCGGTTATGCCCTGCTATTTTATCAAACACTATGTTGTAAATGTAGTTCCACAACATGGCAAAAATTGATAAACCAATACCTACTATTGCCATTTTTCCTGTTGCAAACCCACCAAAATAAACAGATGCAGGAACAATAATAAATAATGCAATCATCTCAAATATTAGGGCCTGAAAAATACGTTCTAATGTGTTCATATATAAATAAGTTCTTTAGTGAATGACGAGATGGTTATTTTCATTCATTATTAAGATACATGTTAGTTAGCTAGTATCGGTAAAAGCGATATGTTTAGTATTGAACAACTTCAGGCATTTGTAGCTACCGTTGAGGCTGGATCGTTTTCGGCCGCAGCGCGTAGTTTAAGTAAAGCGCAGTCGGTAGTAAGTCAGCATATTATTAATTTAGAAATAGACTGTAATGCAACATTATTTGAGCGTACAGGGCGTTATCCACAATTAACGGATGCCGGTAAATAGTTACTACCTCAGGCTAAGGCTGTGCTTAATCAACACCAGCGATTAACAAGCTCTGCATTAGCACTAAACGAAAAAACACCAACCGAAATCACTATCGCACTTGACGAAGGGATCCCATTTAAAACTATCGCAAGTATTATTAGCAAGCTGCAAACTAAGTATCCTTATGTATCGCTTGAGTTTTTAAGTGCATCGAGCCATGACATAATTGACATGCTAAATAGCGAAAAGCCTATAACGGGTATTATTTTTAGTGAATTAAATATACCGAGTTACTTAGACTATGAATGTATTGGATCGGTAAAATTTGATTTATATGTTGCTAAATCGCACCCTTTAGCGGGGATCAGATGTGAAAATATGGATGGCCTTCGGCTACATCGACAACTTCTTCTTCGTTCGCGCAATACACAAACAAGCAGCTTTCAGCTAAAAATTAGCCCAGAGATTTGGTATGCCGATAATTACTTTGTATTACTCGAGCTAGCAATACAAGGTAACGGGTGGTGCTTATTACCAAACCATGTAGCTCTAGATGCAGTACAAAGTGGTGAGCTGGTTAAACTTCCTCTTGAGTTTGAAGAAATGGGTTGGTTGGCTAATGTTGATGTATTACAGCATCAGCGGCATAGTAATCAAAAAGTGTTTAAAGCGCTTCGAAATGTATTACGAGGGCTGTTATAAAATTTCTATTGTGGAATATTACTTCCATAATGATTGGGTTTTTTACCTCTTTTTTAACTGCGCTGATAAAGCCAAAATAGCGTCATTAACACAGCGTATTAAACGACTAGAGGCAAAATACATGAAAGCAATTGGATATCAACAAAACTTACCTGTTTCAAACGAGCTATCACTTCAAGACATCGAACTTGAAATGCCAACAGCACACGGCCACGATATTTTAGTGGAAGTAAAAGCAGTATCTGTTAATCCGGCTGATTTTAAAATTCGTGAATCAATGCCTGCGCCAGAAGGCGAATACAAAGTACTTGGTTTTGATGCTACAGGCATTGTTAAATCTGTTGGCGAAAATGTGTCTTTATTTAAACCTGGCGACAAAGTTTGGTATGCCGGCGATGTAACGCGTTCAGGCAGTAATGCACAGTTTCAATTAGTTGATGAGCGTATTGTAGGTAAAATGCCAACGACGTTATCTAACTTTGAAGCCGCAGCGCTTCCTCTTACTAGCCTTACCGCATGGGAGTTGTTGTTTGATAGATTAAACGTAGCGGAAAAAGATGATTCTAAAAGTATTTTAGTGATCGGGGCTGCCGGCGGTGTAGGCTCAATTATGGTGCAATTGTTAAAGCAGCGCACTAAGCTTAAAATTATTGCTACAGCGTCTCGCGCCGAAACCACATCGTGGTTAGAGGATTTAGGCGCCGATACTATTATTAATCACCGTAATTTATTAAGCGAAGAGTTTGCAGCTAAAAACTTAGGTGAAGTAGATTATGTTGTTAGCTTAAATAACACTGCTCAACACTTGCCTGAAATAGTTAAAGTTATTAAGCCACAAGGTAAGTTTGCACTGATTGACGACCCTGAAACGCTTGATATTGTGCCATTCAAAACCAAATGTGTGTCGGTACATTGGGAACTTATGTTTACTCGTTCATTATTTAAAACGGACGATATGCAAGAGCAACACGTTATTTTAAATAACGTAGCGACGATGATTGACGAAGGCCTTATAAAAACAACGTTTGGTGAGCATTTAGGCACTATTAACGCCGTTAATTTACGTAAAGCGCATCAGCATCTTGAAACGCAAACGGCTAAAGGTAAGGTTGTTTTAGAGAGTTTTTAAATAACCACTCTATAAGTACATTTTGAGTACACAAAGCAAAGCCCCTAACGGGGCTTTTTTATATCTGTTATTTGTATAACTCTTTGTAATTAGGCATATGTTCAACCCAAAATGGCGGTGTACCAATATACTCTTGCACGGTTTTAATAAACTCACTTACCAATGGTGTTTGTTTACGATGAGGGTAAAGCGCGTAAATACCAGTGCCCATAGTTGATAGTTTATAATTAGTTAAAAGCGGCACAAGGCCCATTTTATCAATAGGTTCTTCTAAATTAAATAAATCGAGCATTACATACCCAAGCCCTGCTTTTACTGCATCGACCATAGCGCGTACGTCACTCACTTTGTAATTTCCTTTCATTTTATATATTTTTTGCTCATCACCATGAGGCTCAGTACTTATTTTTACCTGGTCGAGACTTACATCGCCATTGCCATAAATAATAGCGGGTAAAGCTAATAAATCCTCTGGTGTGGTAGGCATTCCGTGCTTTTTTATAAAATCATGTGATGCAACAAGCGCAAAGTGCATATTAGCAATTTTTTTAGCCATTAAATTAGAGTCGTTTAGTTTGCCTATTCTAAAGGCTAAATCGTAATGGTCGCTAATAATATCGTTACGCTTATCGTCAAGCATCAGGGTTATTTTTACCTCAGGATACTTTTGCATAAATATATTAATAGCGGGCTGAATATACTGCTGACCAAAAAACATACCTGAGGTAATACGCAAAATCCCTTTCGGCTTTGCCTGATATGAGTCGGCTATGCTATGGATATCAGAAAGTGTATCAATAAGAATATGCGCTTGCGCTAAAATTTCCTCTCCTGCTGAGGTAAGCGAAAACGAGCGCGTTGAGCGATTCAGCAATTGCACACCTAAACTGGTTTCGAGCTTTTTAATTTGTTTAGACAGCGACGAATTATCCATATCATGCAGTGCTGCGGCTTTGGCAAATGAGCCTTGTTGCACTACATCTACAAATAACGTTAATTGATTAGTTATCGACATATCACTCTCCTAAATCCCAATAAGGAACATCGCCATAATAGCCACTGGTAAAGTCAACAAAAGCACGTACTTTACTGGGTAAAAATTGCCTGTTTGCATACACCATGTAAAGCCCCATTGGCTCGGGTTCATAGTCTTTTAAAATGCGTACTACCCTACCTTGAGCCAGTGCCTCCCCTGCTATAAACGTAGGCTGCATGGTAATACCGCCTCCTGCAATGGCTGTGTTTAGTAACAAGTCACCATTATTAGCTACTAAGTTACTTTCAAGTTTTAATTCATTTTTTAGCTCGTCATAGCCTTTGAGTCTTTTTGTGGGCTCGGCGTGTGCATAACGTAAATAGTTATGCTCTTGCAGCGCTTCTAATGTGGTTGGCGTGCCGTTTTGCTTTAAATAGGCAGGTGATGCAAATATTGCTAAGCGAATAGGTGCTACTTTCTTCGCTATTAATGTTGAGCTTTTTAACGTACCAATACGCAGTGCTATATCAATACCTTGTTCAACTATATCTACAAATTGATCGGTTAATCGTAAATCTATTTTTAAATTTGGATGCTGGTTTTGAAAATCAACTAATAAACCTGCCAAATGCTTAACCCCAAACGACATTGGCGCACTAATACTAAGCACACCCGATACATTTTCGCTTAAGTTATTGAGTGAGTTTTCCATATCTTCAATATCAATAACGACCTGTTGGCAACGCTGATAATATTGGTTTCCGGCCTCAGTAACACTTACCTTTCGAGTTGTACGGTGCAATAAACGCGTGTGTAAATTGTCTTCCAATGCAGAAATATACTTGCTGACTAATTGCGGCGAAATATCGAGTTTGTCGGCAGCTTTTGAAAACGATCCTTCTTGCACAACGGCTAAAAAGGCCTTCATAGTGGTTAGCTTATCCATTTTTAACAATATCTTGTTTGTAATTTATAAATAAATAGCACATTTATCACCAAATTAAAAAGCAATAAAGTCGCTATATCAAAATCAACTAATTAGGTAGTAGCATGACTCAGCCCGCTTTATTTATATCTCACGGCTCGCCAATGATGGCTGTACAGCAATCGGTTACCTCTGATTTTTTAACATCGCTTGGTCAAACTCTTAAAACACCAAGCGCTATTGTTATTTTTTCGGCGCACTTTGATATTGCTAATAATGGGATAACGCACGACATAGTGATCACTGCCGGTAATGCACCGCAGACTATTCATGATTTTTATAATTTTCCTGCGTACATGTATCAAATTCAGTACCCTGCACCAGGTGAGCCCGCACTTGCCAATACCATTGCACAGCTTTTTAGCACTAAAGGTATTAAAGCTGTGCTTGATGTAAAGCAAGGGTGGGATCATGGCGTGTGGATACCACTACGGTTAATGTATCCAGCGGCTAATATACCTATTGTTCAGATGTCTATTAATACCCGTTTAGGCGCAAAAACCATGTATGAATACGGGCAGTTACTTGCACCGCTTCGCGATCAAAACATATTAATTATTGGCTCAGGTGGCATTAGCCATAATCTACCCGAAATATTTAAAAAACCACCTACGCCTAACCGCTTTCAAATGGTTAGTGAGTTTACTCAATGGGTTGAACAAACGCTTTTAGCGCACAATACATTCGCGTTGCTAGATTATTTAAACCAAGCGCCTCACGTATTATTTAATCATCCTACCCAAGAGCATTTTTTACCACTTTTTGCGGCTATGGGAGCAGGTACAAATGAAGTTGAAAAAATATTTAGTGATATCGAAATGGGTGTTTTAACGCTTGATGCTTATAAATTTACTTAAAGGTTTGTATATATAGGAGGATTGTTAGTTGTGAGGTTGGTTTTGCTCAAAGCTGAACGCGAGTTTTTTAACTTATTATAATAGAGCCAAGGGTTGTATAAATGCCCCAAGTCCAGGTGTTCTAGGCTTAAACTTAGACTTGAACTTAGGGTGTTTAAATTAAAATTTAATAGTTTAAAGTACCACGAATTGGGTAATCATTTTTAGGATCGCGGATCCATGTAAGACCACCTACCAACGTTTTTAAATTTGGGCGACTAACAGGGTTATTTGCAATATCAATGACATGCAATTTACCGTGCTCGTTTACTACAAATAGGCCCGGTTCGCTAAAGTTATGATCGGTTTCTTTTGCAAAACGCGGCTTAGAAATATATAAACCAAGATCCTGCATCGACTCTTCGGTTAAGCCATATGCAATAGGATACGAAATATTTAAGCTTGCCATGTGTTCATCTAGTTGCGCTTTAGAGTCGCCCGATACTGCAATTACACCTATGCCTGCATCGGCCAGTGCCGACTTAACTTCTTCTAGCTCATTCAAAAAAGATGTACAAATAGGGCAGTGTTTACCACGATAAACAAAAATAGCTTGCCACGGTAATCCATTTTCCGACTTTCCTAAATTAATTTCACTGTCATCAATAAGCGTCACTTTTACTTGAGGAAATGTATCGCCAGGATGTAATTTTTGCGTGCTCATAAATAGCCTTAATTAATAATAGAATAAGATTTCAGCGGCAAATATAAATGAATTTGAGCGAGTGTTCAATAATTAATTGAGCAATCGTTCAGTTTTGTTTATAGTGAGTTCAGCTACACCGATTTATGATGCTTGACTAAAGCTACTTATGACTTACACCAATGCAAAAATTGGTAAATTTAAGTGTTCTGTTTGCACTCTCTAAAAGTTAGGATTTTATTATGATTAAAGTTTCAGTTCTTTATCCAAATGCAGATGATGCCCAATTTGATTTTGATTACTATTGTAATGTGCATATTCCTTTAATAGCAGAGCTATTAGGGGATGCATTAATTAGTGGCTCTGCAGATGCTGGGCTTGCTGGCGGTGTGCCAAACGAAGCGCCTGCATATATAGCGATGGGTCATCTTGTGTTTGAATCGGTAGAATCATTTCAAAATTCATTTGCACCACATACCGATAAAATTTTGGCCGACTTAGTTAACTTTACAAACACGCAGCCACAAATCCAAATTAGCGAAATTAAGCTATAAATTTATATTTAAAATTAAGAGGCAAATATGGCAACTACACTAGCATTTGACGTGTACGGCACGCTAATTAACACTCATGGTGTGCTTTCACTACTCGACGACATGATTGGCGACAACGCCCAGGCATTTTCAAATACATGGCGCGAAAAGCAATTAGAGTATTCGTTTAGACGCGGCTTAATGCAAAATTATATTCCTTTTTCGCTATGTACAAAGCATGCACTTGATTACGCCTGCTTAGCGCACAAAACCGAGCTAAGTGAAGATCAAAAAGGGCAACTGCTAGAGCTTTATAAAAAACTACCAGCGTTTGACGATGTAAAAGCAGGCCTTGAGCAATTAAAAGCAAAAGACTACCGTTTGTTTGCATTTTCAAACGGCGCTGCCGACGCGGTTCATACTTTATTAGAAACCGCCGGCATTAGTGAGCTTTTTGAAGGAGTAGTAAGTGCCGATGACGTTAAAACTTTTAAACCAAACCCTGGGGTTTATAGTTACTTTTTACGCGAAACAAATTCAACGGGCGCAAACACATGGCTTGTATCAAGTAACCCGTTTGATGTAACCGGTGCCATATCGCATGGTATGCGTGCAGCTTGGATTCAACGATCTGAAGAGTCTATTTTCGATCCTTGGGAAATACAGCCAAATACTATTGCAACCGACTTACTCGATTTAAAAGCAAAATTAGAAAGCGTTAACTAATTTTCTATTCCCTCTTTTGCTCAGGTATTAAGTGCCATGAGTGTAAAGGGGGTTTACGTTTTAACTATTTACTCCCGCCTTTATTAGCTCAATCACTGTATTCATACGTTTTGCCAACGGCCTATTTCGGTGATGGCACACATAAATAGATTCACTAACCGGATATTCTAAATGATGTGTGTTTATAAGCGCGGGCTTATTGAATGCGCCAACAGCATGAGCAGGTAATACCGTAAAACCTAGCCCTAAGCTTACAGGTTCTAGTATTAAACTAATTTGGTTAGAAAATCCCGTACGTCTTATTTGGTCAATATGCTCAAACTCACTGTAGTTTTCGCTTAGTAGTAGCTGCGCATGATGGCTTGCATCGGGGTGAGCAATAAACCCTAGTTCACACAGGGTTTGCCAATTAGGCATGTTTATACCTGCAGGCGTTACAAGTAGTAGTGGTTCTTGGCTTATTTTATGGCTGGTTAGTTCGCTAAATGTTGGAGCTTGAGTTAAAAACCCGATGTCGGCACTGTGATTTGCTACAGCTTGTTCAACACTTACATTGGGCGCAAAGCGGTAATCAATAATTAGTTCTTTATGCTCAGATTGCAGTGCTAATAATTGATTATAAAACTTTAAACCACAACTGCCCGGAGATTGAATCTTTACCGCTCCGCTGTACGGCGAATCATCTTTTAATTGTTGTTCTAAAAACTGCCAATCTTTAAGAAGTAGGCTGCCCTGCTGATATAAGTTTTGGCCCTGAGGAGTAAGAGAAAACTGCTTACCATGGCGCTCAAGCAAAGCGCAGTTAACTTGTTGCTCTAGCTTTTTAATGTGCTGACTTACACCAGATTGGGTCATATAAAGGCGCTCAGCTGTTTGGGTAAAATGATTTACCTCAACCAAAGTACAAAACGTATTTAACCATGTTGGATTTATCATTACAAAACGTACTCAAAATGATGATTAATGATAATTTTACTTAATGTTGGTCGATTCGTAAACTAACTCCATCAACTAGTCACAAGATAAGTCACAAGTTAAAGAGGAAGCATTATGAGTCATACATATCCACGTAGTTTTTCGCACATTGGTATTTCGGTTCCCGACGTTGAAAAAGCAGTCGAGTTTTACACTAAGGTTATGGGTTGGTACACAATAATGGAACCCACTTTAATTACCGAAGACAAAAGCCCAATTGGCGAAATGTGCACAGAAGTATTTGGCGAAAAGTGGGAAAAGTTTAAAATTGCGCACCTATCTACAGGGGATCGTATTGGTGTCGAAATTTTCGAATTTAAAAACCAAGAAAACCCAAAAGACAATTTTGAATACTGGAAAACAGGCATCTTTCATTTTTGTGTTCAAGACCCTGATGTAGAAGGTTTAGCTGAGCGTATTGTAGAAGCTGGCGGTAAAAAACGTATGGAAGCCCCTCGTTATTACTACCCGGGTGAAAAGCCGTACCGCATGATCTACATGGAAGACCCGTTTGGTAACATCCTTGAGATTTACAGCCACAGCTACGAGCTTATCTACAGCGCAGGCGCTTACTAGGTAGCACTTAGCTTAAAGCATTTAGCTAAAAACAAAGACCGCAGTATTTATTACTGCGGCCTTTTTGTTTATTCGAATAACTTTAGTGATTAGCGCATACTTTTTCATAGAATGAAGTAACAATATGATTTTTAAATCAAATTTAATATTACTATCGTGGAAGATGGTTAGCTCCGTATAGCTGCGATATTATTGAAGCTATTCAATGTTGACAAATATTATAAAAAAGTTTTTCGTCTATATTTTTTAGCTTGATAGCATCGTATATATTGTACAGATTCCTTCTGTCAGTCTGCTCTGCGTCCGTGCCCACCGTAAAGTTTTGATTTATCACAGTGCAGCCATATATTGGACCTGACTGTCCTAGCCCACCTACATAAACAGTTCTTTTGCCTGGCGAATCGTTATCTTCTAATGAAGAGTCTTCGCTTATAGGCGTTCTTTTACCTGTATCACTTACGTAAAAGTACTGTATTTGGCTAGATTCAATCCAGCCCTCGTTTGCATCCATCTGTGATACGAGTACACCTGATGGCGGTATTTTATATACACGAGAGTTTCCCTCGTATTTTGGTGGCTCTCCATTTGGGGCGTTAAATATTATGTACAAAGAGCCAACATACCCTTCAGGTATTAAGTAAATTGCAGGCTCACTTTTATTTATCTCAGTACAGCCTGATAGCCACGTTACCATTGAACCAATAAACAATATTTTTAAAAAGTGGGCTTTAAAGATGGGTTTCATAGAGTCGCCTTTACTTGGGGGAGCCATTAAAGCAATATTCTAAACTCGCTTTTTCTAGTAGCATACAATGGCCACTATTCGCTGGAATAGAAGTAAATCGGTAATTCCAATCGGCTATTTGATGAAAAGCTAATTTAGGATATTTATTTGCCTGTCTAAATAGTTCATCGCCGACAGTTCCTTTAAAACTACCATTGTTATTAAGCGGTAAACGCAGTGCGCTTGCAATCATTGGGTAATCAGCGTTAAGAGATAAGCTTAGTGGTGGCGCACCTTTTCGAACATGGATACCCAGTGAGATTGCTTGTCCACCTGGACCCACAATAAATGCTTCACAATTGGGGAAAGCATCGCCCGTAATATAAGTAACTATATCCATGTGACCGTTTACAGTATCAATGTCTATTATAATTTTATATTTAACATTTAAAGTTGGCACGTATGAAAAATCTAATCTTTCTTGCATCTCTGGAGAGCCAGGCATCGCGTGATTAACTCCTCCGTATTGGCCGTTTAACCGATACTGAAAAATACTATTAGTTGGAGGTTTGTCTTTGAGGGTAACACGTCCTTTTGGTGCTAAATTACCAGAATATATTCTTTTTTTATCTTCCCAAGGTGCTTTGGATGGATCTGATATTGTATCAACAGAATTAATTTTACCATTTTTTGTAGATAGCTGTAGACGATGCCAAATCCTTGAGGTTGTAGGTTTAATACCGCTAGGTTTAAGCGAAAACCCTCGATTATCCCCTTCAAACATTAGCCCTGACCAGCCAAAATCTTTTTCAGGATGAAATGATCTTATATTAATTTCGTAGTTTGCTAATTGAATACTCATAAATTAAATTCCATTTGCTATTATAAAAATCCGTTTCAATAATAGTAACACTAGCATTTAGTGATAACAACAGAGTAACAAATTAGGGTATGGGAAAACAAAGACCGCAGTATTTATTACTGCGGCCTTTTTGTTTTAGATAGCCGTGTAGAACATTATTTAGGCTAATTTAAGGGGGTATAAAAATCAATCTCTTCATTTATTTGATTATAGGTACATACACTGATAGCTTACTAATTACACAAAGTTGTACTGAAGGAAAAACATGAAACTGTCATTGGAAGATATCACCGCCGATAATTACGAAGCCATATGCGATTTAGAGGTTGCTAAAACACAAGAAGAATACGTAGCGTGTAATATGTGGTCGTTAGTTGAGTCGCACTACAATAGCGGGTATACCTGTAAAGCTATTTACCTAAATGGTGTGCCAGTAGGCTTTTTTATGTGGGTACAAGAAACCTCTGCAAAGGTTTCTATTTGGCGCTTTATGGTGGATCAAACTCATCAAAATAAAGGCATTGGGCGCAAAGCACTAACTATGGCAATTGAAGAGATTAAAACAACTTCTAAGCTTAAACAAATCGAGATTTGTTACAACCCGCTAAACCCTGTTGCTAAAGACTTTTATTCAAGTTTTGGGTTTGAAGAAGTTGGCCTCGATGAGGATGACGACGATATGTTAGCGGTTATTAAAATTAGTAGTTAACTCATCATAAGTAGGTCGCTAATTTTAAGGAATAATAATAGTTGTAAGGAAATACTCCTCAGCTAAGCCGACTTTTTTTGCCATATCACACCAGTTCCAACGCTTAGGGATAAGAAGTTTAATGTCGACAGGTATTTAAGCTGTGGTTGGAGTTCTTTTATAAGCGCTATCAAAGCCGATGACCTTCTATATTTAAATTAATAATCATCTCAGTGATTGCTAACGCTCGTCTATGAGGCGATTATGAGTGTTTTGCAACGAAGTTGCAGCGAATAATTGTCCTAGCCTAACCTGTTGGGCAGACATAAGGCGCTTGTTATAAATCACTTACATCCGCACCTGCCTGTTTGAACCTTTTAAGCATAAGCTGCTTGTAGTTTTCATTAGGCCAGTTTAATTCTGTATATTGCAAGTTATTAGCAGCTGCATTTGAAACTAAAAACTCAACACCATTAGTTATCAAGTTAGCCATTAAATAAATATACGGTTCATGATCTTCGTTGTAATCAACGGCTGTTATACCCCAACAATCATGAATGAATGGATCAATGACTTGATAAATAAATTTTCTTGTTTCTTCACTGCAACCAACATCCGATGGACTAGCAAAATGTTGAATGCTATTTCTTAAATAGCCAAACTTCTTATAAGCATCAATATTCTTTAGTTTTATACCAGTTGCTGCCCATAGCCTTTCAGGTAATTCAGAATATTGTATAGTTTTAGCTTTTTCAAAAAGATGTTTTAATCCTAATTTAGAATCATCAACTTGAGTAGACTTTGGAACTTGATCAAAAATTAGCAATGGATGTTCTTCTGCTATCCTCGCTTTAATCAATATTTCTGCGGCATGAGCTGCTTGAAGCACAGAAAGCTCTGGCCACATATGATTTTCAAAGCTCATATAATTCGCATGCCAATTAGCATGGGCTAATGCACTTGTCCCCAACTCAAACATATGGTCTGAAATTTCAGATAACTCGGAATTCAACACCGCACTCCTTGTGATTTATAACGAGACTGTAGAATAACTCTGACAGCCAAATTCAATTAAAAAAACGAGTTCCTGTAATTAACTTTGATCGTTTTTAAAGCATTTGGAACCCATAAAACAGGCTGTTTTTCTTAAAAAGAGTAATTCTACAGTCTCAACGCCTGCTTAAGCGAATAAAAATAGTTGACTATAATTGTGAATCAAAGTGGAACGTAACCAACAGTTTTTATTTCGTTTAAAGCTTGTTAGGTAATTATCTCATGCGATGTTCAGTCAGTTTTTTACCCGTACAATATTGATACAATGCATCCAACTCAGTATAAATAGGAGAAAGATCTTGTAAAGTAGACCCAGTAAAATTATCAATATCACAAACTGTCTCTTGGTTTTCATGAATAAAGTCGACTATTCTATTCCTCAAATGATGCAATTCAGAAAGTCCTTTATAACTTGCAATCAATTTTTTATACATCTTTGCATCTAACTCTGCAACATCTATTAGTAATTTAGAATGCAGTTCAATTTCAACTTTAGGGAACATTTGTCCAGTTCCATATCCTTCGGCATCAACTACCTCGAACCGCTCTGTTCCTGCAGGTGATATAGAATAATTGTAATGACCACCTTGCCCAGCCTCTCGGATTCTGTTCAGTGAAGATTTAAACTTTTTCCACGTCCATAAATTAAGTTCTAATTCTTCTTTCAATACAGCTTTGAAAGCAAGTAGCTTTCTTTTTTTTGCTCTAGACTTTCGGACTAACTCTAAGCTCTCTTTAATGATAAAAAGTGAAATCGCAAAAATCACCGTAATTGGTAATGTAATTTCCAATTTATACTCCAAATGTATTTGTCTAACAATTTTATAATACGCGAATCGAGTATACTTCTGCCGATGCTACGCTCATTTTTCTACAGTTTTAACAAATTACCTAAGGCATTGCTATCAAAAGCTATTTAATATTTACAAGCAAAGTTAAGGCATATCAATGCGCGTTTCGCTCATTTCCTTGATTATGTAAGTAAGCAGCAGTTTGGCTGGCTTAATAGGTATTACAAGTATATGATATTGATAATTATTTGCATTAAAGAGTGTTGAAGGTGTGTATGAATAAGTCTATGTTAACTCTGGCGTTAGTTACGGGGTTGAGTGGTTGTAGCACAACAGCCACGGTGCCTGATAAAAGCTCATCGCTTTATTACTCAGCACTTTATAATGCACAAGCAAAGCCTGTTAGCTCTGTATTATTAGAGCCCAAGCTATTAAATGCCGATGTGGTTTTAGTGGGTGAATTGCATACACATCCGGGTGTGCATTTATTTCAGGCTGAGTTATTTGAGCAATTAAGCAAAAGTAATAAACGCTCAGCCCTGTCGCTTGAGCAATTTAGCCGCGCGGATCAGCATACTTTAAACCAGTACGTTAAGAGTGAAATTGGTGAGCAATACTTAATTGATAACACCCAAGCGTGGCCTAACTACAAAAGTGATTACCGTGCGCTGGTAGAGCTGGCAAAAACGAACAATAGCGATGTAATAGCTGCAAATGCCCCTAAAAATATAGTCACCTGTATTGGCAGGCAAGGCATAAGTTACCTAAGTAAACTTGATGAAACACAGCAGGGCTATATTGCAGCCGCTATTGATACATCCCCCAGTGATTATAAACAACGTTTTATGACCTCAATGCACCATGGCACGCCAAGTCAAAACGAAAATTATTATGCTGCGCAAGTTACCTGGGATGAAACAATGGGGGAGTCTATCGTTAACTATTTAAATAATCATAAAGATGCGCAGGTAATGCATATAGCGGGCGATTTTCATGTGAAAAATGGCGAAGGTATAGCGCGAGTTATTAAGCGTTTAGCGCCAGAGCTAAATGTTGTGTGGATATCGCCGGTTACAAGTGTGCAAGCTAAACAAACAGGGTATCAGTTGCAAGTTAACCCTTTGCCACCCCGTTATGTACAAACACAGCATCAACAAGCGGCTTTTAAAGCGTTAGCCAAACGCGGCGAGCAAACAGTTTGCTTATAAAACGACGACATAGTTAGTGAATTTCTTAACCAGAGCTCAGGTTAACTATGTCGTCATGTATTTAGTTTAGTTATTTCGGGCTTGATTGGTTAGCGCAACCAGCGCTTTACGAACCTCTAACGGGCTGTTGCACTGGGTATTAAAGTTAATAAAGTAATTACGCTTTTGGCTTTGTATATAAAAACCAGTGGGTAATAAGCCGCTCATTATTGGGGTGTTATCAGCTACGCTGTAGTGCTGCATTAATATGAGCGACATAGCATCTTGATGGTCATCGTTCATGTGACTTATCATGCTTTGCTGCTGGTTTTCATCCCAGTTTTTTGCCTCATCCTGCCATTCGTTTTGTTCAAGCCAAAATATTTTGCCAAACCCGCCAATGTAACGTACTCGTACTACGTCTAATTGCCATAACTGAAAGTCGTGCGCGTTGCGGTAGCTAGCGGCTTCGGGGTATAGGGCAATATAGTTATTAAGTAAAGTGTGTGCTTGCTCACTTGGTACAATAGAGCCATCACCTACAAGCGTTACGCGGCCGTGCTCGTTTTGATCGCCACTGTCGGTGGCGTCAAATACGGTAAGGCTCATACGTGAGTCGTGCTTTAAGTTTTTAGTGTGCTGGGCTATATCGCTAATAAAAAAGTAAACACGGCCTTGTTCGTCGCACATATAGGGGGTTACTGAGCCGAACGGGTAGCCGCGTAAATTATTAGAAATGGTCGACATGACACCTGCATTGGTTTTGTAAACCAAGGTGCGTGCATCGTTTAATGCTTGCTCTCTCATAAAAACTCCTGACGTTGAGAAAAAACCATGGGTGCATCGTTATAAGGATGAGGGTTTACGTGCAGTTTCATGGCGTACATTTGTTGTAAGTTTTGTTCAGTTAATACGGTGTTTATAGGCCCACTTTGCAACACTTTTTTGTTGTGCAGTAAAATAGCATCGGTTGCATAAAGGCTGGCTAAATTTAGATCGTGTATTGCAATAATGGCGCTGTTACCCTGCTCTACAAAGGTTTTAACGCAGCTGAGCAAAGCATGTTGGTGGCGCATATCAAGTGCTGATGTAGGCTCGTCGAGCAGCATTAGTTTTGGCTCGGCCGATTGTGTAAAGGCATCGAGTTGCGCTAAAGTACGCGCCATATGAACACGCTGTTGCTCTCCGCCCGAAAGCGCACTTACGCGGCGAGTTAAATACTGGTTTAAATCCATAATAGCGGCATATTTATGTACTTTTTCGCTTTGCATTTTTAATGACTCTACATACGGATAGCGACCCATTGCAATAAGCTCAGATACATTAAAATCAAACCCTACGTGGTTAGCTTGCATCATGACTGCGCGCTGTGTTGCAAGGCGTTTTTTAGCGTGAGAGGCCAGCGGCTTAGCATTAAAAAGTACACTGCCTGTAAAGGAGTGCATACCTGCTAAGGTATGCAGCAAGGTAGATTTACCTGCGCCATTTTCACCAAGTAGTGCGACAAGTTGCCCTTGTTTAGCGCTGCCATTAATAGCGTTTAAAACGCTGTGATTATCAAAGCCAACGCTTAGGTTGTTAAACGTGATCATGACCAACCTCGCTTATTTTTCACTATTAAATAAATAAACAATGGCGCACCCAATAACGCAGTAATAATGCCAATGGGTAGCTCTGATGGCATGATCACAATGCGTGCTAGCCAGTCAGAAAGTAGCAGTACCACTACGCCAATTAGCATACAAAGCGGCAGCATATTACGTAAATGCGGCCCCACCATTAAGCGGGCAATATGCGGGACTACCAAGCCAACAAACCCTATTAAACCGGTAAGCGCTACAACCGCACCTACCCCTAATGCAACGAGTATAATGACATACAATTTAAGCTTATTGGTGTCTACTCCTAGGTACTGAGCTTGTGACTCGCCAATAAGGAGTAAGTTCATGGGATTTTTTAACCGCCACAGGCCAATTAGGCTGATAAACAGTAACGGTGCAGCTTGAATAATCGTGCTCCAGCTTGCTCCGCCTAATGAGCCCATGGTCCAATAATTTATTAATCGTAGCGCGCTATCGTCGGCAAAAAAACTCAGTAGCCCAATAACAGCGAATGCTAACGCGTTAATAGCAACCCCCACCAATATAAGTGTGGTGATATTAATTTGCCCTTGCTGCTTGGCAATAAAATATACCAGCGAGGTAACACCAAGCGCCCCTAAAAACGACGCATAAGGTAAATACAACTGAGCGTTAAAATTAAACTGCGCGCTAAGTGCTATAAACGCCACTGCAACCATTGCCGCACCTGCACTAATGCCAATAATAGATGGATCTGCCAGCGGGTTACGGCACAACGCTTGGGTTGCCGCCCCTGTTTGGGCAAGTACCAACCCTACTAATACAGCAAGCACAAAACGCGGCAAACGTATTTGCATTACTACATTAATTTGCAGCGCATCAAACTGATTAAAGTACTCGGGCGCAAGCCAGGCAATAGCTAAACGCCAATCCCATCCTGCAGGGCCGTATCCTATGCTTAGTAGCGCCAAAGCAAAAATACAAACAGAGGCTAATAGCATCCATTTATGAGTTTGGCTAAGTGTTATGGGCACAAAGCGGCTCAATGTTAGGGTGTTCATAAGCGGGTTTTATACTCATTAAGCTCATTAATTGCTGTGGCAATACGTGGCGACATACCAAGCGAAAACAGGCTATCCATAACAAGTAAGTTACAGCTTTGCGCAGCTTTTAATAAGCGTAGGTTCGGTTGCTTACAAAAAGCCTGCTTGCCGCCAATGCTTTGTACAACATGCTTTGGCGCAACTAAAAAGTCAGGCTGATTTACAGCAAGTACTTCGGTATTGATTACTTTAAAGCCTGAATGTGTAGCGGCTATATTAGTAATGCCCGCATAGCTAAATAATAAATTAGGGACGGTTTCTTGCCCTGCGGCAACAAGCCCGCGCTCATTAGCTGAGAGTAAAAATAGCGCGCTGTGTGTCTGCGCTTTTGCTTTTTCAGGTAGTGAGTCTGTAATGTGCGTAATAAGTGATTGCGCTTTTTGCTTGGCGTCTAAATCGGTACCAAGGCGTTTAATTAGCTCAAGTAGCTCATTAACTGAGGTGGGCTTTTTATAATGAATTAGTTTAACCCCTGTTGCCTCAATTTGTTTAAGTGCTTGGCTTCGCCCTGCTCCTTCAAGCGCTAACAAGGTGGTTGGGCGCATTGACAGTACGCCTTCTGCCGCTAAATCACGGTAATAACCCACTTGTGGTAATTGCGTAGCTTGCTGTGGGTACATACTAGATTGATCAACCGCTACGAGGGTACTTTGTTTGCTCAGCGCATAAATTATTTCTGTAAGGGTGCCGCCAGCACTAATAACGCGCTCCTGTGCAAGTGCAGGTTGAGCGACTAAAGCAAACAATATAAATAGGTATTTCATTACACACTCCGGTTTTATTTTTTGGCTATTATAACCACTTAAATCTAAATGAAAATGATTATCATAATTAATTGATCTTATTTTGACTTAGTTGTAACATCTTTGTCATAAATAATAACTATTATCATTTGGAGTTGAAATGAATCCCTCTGCGTTTAGATTTACTGCTTTAGCAACCTTATTACTCGGATCGGGCACTGCATTTGCCGAAAACATAATTGACGATCATATTGTTGTGAGTGGCTCGCGCTTTGAACAAAAGCTTAAAGATGTAACAGGCTCAGTAACTGTTATTACCGAGCAAGACATAGAGCGTCAGCTAGCTGTAGATTTACAAACCATGTTTAAATACGATTCAAGCATTGCAACCACAGGCAGTGGTGCAGGCGCGCAAACACTTACTGTACGTGGTGTTGGTGGTAACCGTGTTGTATTTATAAAAGATGGCCGACGCACCAACGATGGCTATGCAGGCGGAGGGGGCTATTTAGTTGGCCGCAATTACTTTGATGTAGCAGGCGTAAAACAAGTAGAAGTAGCCAAAGGTGCTGCATCGTCTTTATATGGCTCTGACGCACTCGGTGGCATTGTGGTTATAACCACTAAAGATCCAAGCGATTATTTAAAAGATAACAGCAGCTATGTAAAAATGGCACTGGGGTATCAAGGTCAAAGTAACCAAATTGCTGCTGATATTACCGGTGCAAAAGACTTAGGCGACTTTGCAGTAAGCGCCGTTTATAGCCACCGCGACAGCGAAGAAGTTCAAAATTACGACGAAAACTTACCCGGTTATGATGCAAAGTCGGACGCTTTATTAGTTAAATTTGAGCAACAGCTTGATGAAAAACGCACACTTAAATACACCCTTGATTACTTTAATCAAACAATTGAGCAAGAAATAACTCCCGCCATTCAAGAAACCGAAGAAGACGACACGAGTTGGTCACTGGCGCTAGATTACCATTCAGAGGTAGCAACAGCCGCGTTCGATAAGTGGTATGGGCAAGTGTCTTATAGTAGTTACGAGCAGCAAAGCGATCAAATTAGTGGCGCAAGCACCTACACCGATTATAACGACTATCGCTTTGAGCAAAATATTTTAGGTTTAAAAGCGATATTTAATAAAGAGCTTAAAGGAGAAACCACCGATCACGAAGTGGTATACGGAGTTGATATCGACTTATACGACACCACTCGCCCACGTTTAAAAACACGTGTTTTAGCTGATGGCACGGTTGATTTTACAGACCAAAAACAAAAAGCATTCCCGGGGGCTGACACCTCTTTAATTGGCGCTTATGTACAAGACAGTATTTCGTTTAAAAACAGTGCCTGGTCGGTTATTGCAGGCGTGCGATATGATTACTACATCCTAGAAGCTAAAAGTGATGAGCTTTACGCTGATGCGCAGCTTGATGATATTACCGAATCTGCTTTCTCGCCTAAGCTAGGTGTTATATACCAAGTGGATGATAACTTATCGTTGTACGGGCAATACGTACGAGGCTTTAAAATACCACCACACGACCAAGCCTATCAAAGCCACGGCGTTGAGCCGTTTTATCAAATATTACCAAACGCCGATTTAGACCCAGAAAGCAGTGACTCGTTTGAGCTTGGACTAAGATACGCCAGCAGCGATATTAGCGTAAACTTAAGTGCTTTTTATGCAGCATTCGATGATTTTATTGAAACCGCCGTAGTGGGTGTTGAGCCAACGTACATTCCTGGCGTAAACAAAACTTTGTATCAATATCAAAATATTAGCGAAACACAAATAAGCGGTGTAGAAGCCGGAATTGCCATGTATGTCGCTGAAAATATACTACTTGAGGCAAACGTAGCCTACGTTGATGGTGAAAACAAAGAAACTGATCAGCCACTTACCAGCATTAGCCCGTTAAATGGCTCAATATTGTTAAGTACAGAGCTGGGTAATATTAACTGGACCGCTGCGTTGCGTTTAGCTAAATCGCAATCGGATGTAGTACTTGATGCAAACGATGATAAAACTACGCAAGGGCATGGTTACGGCGTTGTTGATTTATACGCAAACTACGAATGGCAAGCGTGGCAGCTAAATGTAGGTGTACTTAACTTGCTCGATAAAGAATATGTACCTTTTGAGTTGATTGCAGGTCAATCGCAAAGTGCTGATTTTAGCCAATACACCCAACCTGGGCGTAACTTTTCAGCAAGGGTAAGCTATCAGTTTTAATTAGGGCTAAACAAATGGCAGTAAACGCTGCATGGGTATGCAGCGTTTACCTGCCACATATTTACTCAAGTCAAATTACTTAATGGTGAGTATATTCAGGTACACCTCTACATACTCAATGCCCATTAACACTTTATATAAACAGCACTTTTAAGGCTTAAATCGCCGTTATTTATAAATTAATTAATCGCAAAATCTTGGGTTTCTAAATAGCTGGGGGCGTTTTTAAAGCATGCCGTTAGCTTACTTGCAAGCGTTGTATTTATTGCGCTGTCGCACTCTAATTCCCCGTTATACTTCCCCCTAGTAAGCGGCACTAAGCTTAACGAGTCATAGCTTGGTTTACTTTGTATTTTATGAATTACCACCCCCTGCCCTGCTGATACCTTTATTAAATCAAACTCTGCTTTTACGGGTTGTGTTATAGCGAGTTTTTTTACATATAACGGGTTTTTAAAAGTTAGCTTTGTCGAAAAAATGGCCGTACCTCCGCGTTCAAAATGACCATTAAACACAGTGGTATTTAAAGTGGGTGTCTTCTTATTTATTAATAAGTTTAGGTCAAAATTACTTGGTAAAATAGAGATCTGGCTTTGCTCGTTTGCTGCTTTTCTTAAAGCATCTTTGATTATTTTTAAGTGGGTATCACTTGTAGTTACTTCATACACTATTTGGTAGTCGTGGGGAGTAGTGTATAAAGGCATGTGACTGGCAAGCACTTTATCGTTTGCTAATATAAGCGCCATGCCATGAAACCCTACATAGCTGTGGCTCTTATGCGTATTTTGTGAATTGTGTAGGGGAGTGTTTGCTAAAACTGTTGTTGAAAACAAAATAAAAAATAACAGTATGTGTTTCATGTTTATGCTCCAAATTAATATAGCGCTACTATAAGCTGATTTTTATGTATAAATAATCGATAATAAGTTGTTAGTTGTTTCCTTTTAATCAATACGGTTTGGCGCTATGCATTTAGATGACATTGAAAAAGTAATTCACGTGGCGGGTTCGCAAAACCTGCACACAACCGCTAAGCATTTTAATGTTACCGCTGGTGCGCTTTCTAAAACCCTAAAAAAAGTTGAGGCAAGCTTAGCCACTAAACTATTCAATCGTGTGGGTAAAACCTTAGTACTTAATGATAAAGGCAAAGAGTTTGTTAAGCACAGTAGCGATTTAGTTCATAACTACCAACAGCTCACTAGCCGCTTTAAAAGCGATAATCATAAATTTAATGCAGTAATTGCAGGCCCTGCTATTTTACTTAAAAGTGGTTTAAAGAGGCTGCTTACACCACTTAGCCACCTGCCCTGCTCGGTACGAATAAATAATGTGTTTGAGGGCGAAGCCATAAGCCAAGTGGCGTCGGGAGCTGCGCATATTGCGCTGGTTACTCGCGAGGCATTAAATAACAGCCAGCATACTAACTTAGTGGCAGTTGACGTATTTAATACAGGGTTTAGTGTAGCAGCGGTACGCACTCATAATTTAGTACAAAAAAAGTTATTAGCTCTTAGTAAAAGCGAGTTTGCGCAATCAGCTTTTGCTTGTCCGCTGTTTTCACCCCTGTGCGGTTTAGAGCAAGGTATTGGTTCTGATGGTTGGCAAGATGAAATGGCTGAACGTAATATTGTCTTCAGGTGTAGCGACTACAGTGCTCTCATTGAGGTAGTACAAAGTGGTTTAGCACTTGCGTATTTACCAGACTTTGTGATTGATGATTTAGCACTTACAAAAATAACTGTAAAGGGGGTTAACAGTCACTATAGCGAAGGCATAGTAGTGATTTACAAACCATCAGCAGCAGATGGCTGGCTTAATAAACTGATGCACTCTCTGTAAAGTATTTATCAATTTGAGTTCAATGCAAAGTTAAGCTGCGCTTAGCTAATATCAGCCACTACACATTGGTTACGACCATGCTCTTTAGCATGGTAAAGCGCTTTATCGGCACATTTATATACTTGGGCAATATCAGTACTATGCACGGGCCAGGTCGCAATGCCTATAGAAATAGTGATGTTACCTATAGTGTCCATCTCCGTCGATTCTACTGTTTTACGTAAGCGCTCAGCAATTTTAAAGGCGCTTTGGCTATTTTCATTAGGTAGTACAAGGACAAACTCTTCACCGCCGATTCTCGATACTATATCGTCTCTTCTTGATAGTTTTTTAATTATATTTGTTAGCGAAACTAAAGTTTCGTCACCTTTGTCATGTCCAAAAGTATCGTTAACGCGTTTAAAAAAATCGATATCAATTTCTAATATAGCGAATGGGGTTTGCTTTAGTGTTAGTTGGTTAAGTAGGCCGTTTAAGCTTCTTCTGTTATGCGTATCTGTTAAAGGGTCTGTTTGTGAGTCATGGCGCAGCACACCTATTTGGGCTTGTAATAATGCAACTTCTCTTAACATAGCTAACTTCAGTTTCTGACTTTCAAAATACCACGACTTCACATTTTTAAGTTTTTCTAAGCTTGAAGGATCATCGAGTGTATTTGCGTTATCGGCTAAGCGTTTTAGTGGCCTCGCTATGAAATGTGCAAATAAGCCAATAAAAATAAACGTGACTAATGCCATCGGTATTGTTTGCTTAACCACTTCAATGGTTAATGTATCAAGGGAGGAGAGTGTTGATTTTAAAGGTCTCTGTGCCACTATTCCCCAATTAGATAAAGTAACAGGTGCATAGCCTGCGAGCATTGGCTTGCTTAAGCTATTAATAACTGTTGAAGTGCCCATTTCGCCACTTACAACAGCGTCAATCACAGAGTTGTTAGCAATAACGTTGCCGATTCTGGCAGGTTCTGGGTGATATAAAATGCGCTTATTTGAGCTAACAACATAAAGATATGAGCCACCTTTGTAGTAATGTTGTTCTAAAAGCTCATTTAAAATGTTTTTCTCTTTTAAATAAAGAGAGCCACCAATATAACCTAAATACTTACCTTCAAAATCAAACAAAGGGTGCGATATAAAAACAATTAAATTATTAGCTGCTGACAAATAAGGCTCACTAATTAATGGACGTTTTTCTTTTAGGGCTTCTATTGCACCAGGGGATTGTATTTGTTGACCTATTATACTTTCTAAACGAGGTGATGTAGCTGCAATAACGCCGTGTACATTTATCACAACAGAGTTAAAACTATCAGTTTGCTGATTTAAGCGAATGGCTTCATCGTTTAATAATTTGGAGTTATTTGGTGATTGCTCAATAATTTTAGCCGAGTATTCAAGCTGTTGAAGCGCAGATTTTAAAAAGTTATCGGTTGTGGAGGCTAGTTTTTGAGCATAGGCTAAATTACTTTTTAGTGTATATGATGTTAACTGCTCTTTTTGAACCTGATAGGTAGAATAAAAACTCCCTACCAATGTGCTCAATGCTGCAGATAATGCGAGTAGCAATATAAGCAATCTTAAGTTTAAAGCGGGTAGTAATTTATATAGCAAAGCAGCATCCCAAAGCACTAAAATTCAGCGCGTATTATACGAAGTTAAGTATTATACCCGTTTAAGTGTTTTTAATTAAGTTGGTTTGTTTAATTTAATAAACGTGTTGCTTTCTCTTACTTATTGCATGCTTTAGTGTATTTGTTACTAATAACAATGCGGCTGAGTTGAGTACTTCATAGTGCACGATTTCTTAATTGAAAAGTCAATTATTGAGGATAAATTGAAGTAGGTACCTAGTATAATGCAGAGACTACACCGCTTCAGCATCATCTTTTATAAGTAAAACTATTAAGCCCATTAAGCGGGTGAACCAGAGTTATGCTCTGGAAAACTGAGTGTGCTTTAATCTGAATGCCCGGTAAGGCTAGGAAATAAAAAGACCCCCAATAGTGGGTATGTCCAACTATTGGGGGTCACTTCAGCTTAATAGCTTTTTATTAATAGTAAGCTTTTAATCCTACGAATTATTCTTTCTGCGTCGTACAAACAATAATGGTGTAAACAATGCCATTAACCAACCAAATGAACCACTATCACCTTTGTTTTTTGTGATATTTGCGGTTGCTACTGTAATGTCTGAGTTTCCGTTTCCATCACTAACTTCTAATTGGAAAGAAATTACTTCATCAGTAGACACTTTTGGTGCTTCAAAGCTGATTGATGAACCAGTAGCCGTTAAGCTAACAATGCTTCCTGATAACTGTTTCCAAGAGTAAGTTAATTCATCATTATTAGCATCGCTAGAGCTAGAAGCATCCATAGTTACAGTCGTACCTTCTCGTGCACTTGATACATCTGGTACAGAAGCTATAGGAGCAACTTGAATAACACCAAAGCTATAAGTCGATTCAACTGTACTACCGTCAATCGCATTAGTTAATACTAGCTCTTTATCAGTTCCTGATTGTCTAGGAATTAAATCAAAGCCTACTGACATTGTTTTCGTTGAATCTCCCGCTACGCGAGTAATAGTCCACTCAGCTATGTTGTCAGTAATAACACCATCGTTATCAGCGTTAGCTATTTCTTGCCCTTCTGTAACCATTGCTTTTAATGTATAGACCTTATCTGCATTGGTAAAGTTTGGCTCAATATCAAAGCTAACTGCATATGCATCACCAGGCACCAATTCTTGGCTCGAAGCTGCAATTTCAGGTGACACAGTTTCAGTTACTTCATCGTCTGTGAATGATACTGTTAAAGGAATTTGTACCTCTGTAGAGTCAGTACCTGATTTTAATGATAGTAATGAGCTACTATTCACATTTTCTGACCATGCAACTGTTAGGTCAAATGAACCATTACTTTCGTCAACGGTTGCACTTACAATCTCACTTTTAGATTCGTCATTTGTTAAGATTGATACTGCACTAATCACAACTTCATCTGTTGCACCTGGTGCTGAGGCAGTAAAACTGTCTGCCACAATGTAATAAGTATCAGCAGGTAAGTTAAGGAAAGTAACTGACTCATTTGAGTTTGGACCCGCACTGCGACCAATAGTATTAAACTCACCATCTAAAACGCGTAAATCTACATCCGGAGCTGTTACTGATGAAGTACTAAACACAACATTTGGTACAACCTCATCAAACGTTACTACTATAAAGTTAAAATCTTCATCTTCAACTTCTACTGTTTGTGGTTCAACCAAGTTAGAGCTTTTATCAAACACACCAACACTAATATCAGTTAAGCTCTTCGACGTTAAATCTGTGAAGGTATAAGTACCACTTGAACGAGATGCAATTACTGACAACGATTCAGGTAGGTTACTTTCAGAGACTTGAACTGAAATAGGTAAATGCGCATCAGGTAAGCCAGCTGACGTTAGTAAAAGACTACCAAAGTTCCATTTATCTGCTTCAGATGTACTCACATCCGCTGTAACTGTGATCGTTTGTGTTTCGCCCGCTTTAATATCAAAACTTGTAGGTGAAACAGTTAGCGACATGCTGTCAGATGTTGATATTGAAGCCGCAGTCCAGTTTGCATCTTTTGTTGCAGTAAATGTACGAGTCCAAGTACATGTATCAATACATTGTGTATTTGTCATTGATGGAATATTTAGCGATAAAGGGACACCACCCGTTGCAGGGTTTGCCTTCATGTAGTTACCAAACGTTTCGTCCATGATCAGACCTGTATTAGTCGCTAAATTAACGCGAATACTACCTGAGCCCATATCAAATACATCTGCTGGTGTTATGCCATCTTCTTTACGTACATCAGTCGTTGCCGTCATCATTAGTGCTGAACGAATATTATCTGGTGTCCATGTAGGATGTGCAGACTTTAATACCGCACCGGCACCAGATGTATGAGGTGCTGACATTGATGTACCTTGCAAAAAGGCGAAATCAGCTGGAGAGGTTGCTGTTACGTCATTACCAAAATCTTGGTCATTATAAGCTGCGTAAATTGATACACCTGGTGCAGTTACAGAAGGTGTCATAATATCTGCAGTAGTGCTGTTAGGACCGCGAGATGAGAAGTCAGCCATGTCGTCAGCTTGACCAACAACTAAAGTAATTGCAGGGTCAATAGAAATTGTAGTATCTGAAGTTGAAGCTAATTCAGCTAGTAAATCTTTACCAGAATTCTCAGAGATAGCAACAGATGGAATAGTTGTCGCTTCTAATCCTGACATAGTAAGGCGTACATCGCCATCCGTGTTGTTATAAACAATAACAGCAGTTGCACCCGCATCAGCAGCATTTGTTACTTTATTTGAGAATGAACATGCACCACGACTAATTACAGCAACCGCATCTTTAAACGAATCAGCAGCAAATGCATTACAGCCTTCAAAATTGCTTGCATCAACTGACATTGCCGTAATAGGTAAAGCAGTTACAACTTCAGAAAATACAGGGCCTGTGCCATTTGAAAATGCAAAAGCTTCGTCGTTAAATGTAACAAAGCTATCTAATGTTCTACCATGCGTAGAAGCACCTACAACAGTATACCAAGGCGCATTTTTTGACGTTGTGTATGCTTCTGGGCCATCGTTACCAGCAGATACGGCAGAGAATATACCGGCTTCTTGTGCGGCTAAAAAACCAAGCTCAGTAGAACTCGCCCAAGGGTTACCACCACCACTAATTGAATAGTTTAAAACATCTACTCCATCAGCAACTGCATCATCCAAAGCTGCAACAATAGCTGCACTAGGACAACCTGTGTACTTATCACCTGTATTACCGGGGCTACAAATTTGATAAGCAACAATATTTGCATGGGGTGCTACACCTGAAATTTGCTCAAACGAAAACGCTTCGTTTACGATACCATCACTTTCAAGCTTTCCAGAATCTCCAGTCACTAAAGGAACATTTTTTAAAATATTACCACCTGCAGTACTTGCAGTGTGGGAACCATGGCCGCCATAATCTTCACCATTTTTAGCTGGCGGTGTAGTGCCAAAAACTTCTACATCGTCATAGTTATCAGTAACACTTGCATACGAGCGAACGCCAATTAGTTTATCGTTACATAGCTCAACAAAATCAGCTGCACAATCACCTACGTAATTACCTGCACCCCAAGGGTTAGTGTGATCGTATCCATCGCCACCAATGTCTGCAAACGAATCATGGTCTGTGTTTACACCACTATCGATTACACCAATGATAACGCCTTCACCCATATTAGTGGCTGAATTACCTTCGCCTTGCCATACTTGAGTTGCACCAATATGAATAGGACCCGTATCTGTATCCATTGTTTCCATACGTTCGCGTTCAATATAATCAACGCCATCTAAAGCAGCTAACTTTACAGCTTGCTCTTGAGTTAAGCGCATAGCAACACCGTTGAATGCATTTTTATATTTATATACAACGTTTGCTTGTTTACCCAATGAAAGGCGAGCAGTTGAAAGGAAATTTTGTTGTTTATCTTCAAGGTAGTTAGCATACTGAATAGCATCAGTTGATTTAGTATCTAAACGTAGCTGATTACGTACTTCTTGTGAGCTCATTTTACTATTAGCAAGTGATGAAAAAAGCTCTTTCTTCGCTATTTTAGGATTTGTTGCAGCAAAACCAACCACACTACCATCGTAAGTAGCTAACGGAAGATCTGCAAGGCGTACAATATAAGTATATTCGCCAGGTGCTAAATTAGGCTCAACAACAATTTTCTTTGCTGCTTTAGTAATACGGGTAGGTGAAGTTGATGGTAGCTTCGTTTTCTCTACTGCAGATTTTGTAAGTGCTATTTTTTGTTGAACACTACTTCCACCGGCTACAGAGCTTAAAGATACAGTTAATAAAGCTGCTGAAACAGCTAATGCTACTTGGGTCTTCACTGAATACTCCTTGCGCTTTTTTTAGCGCATGTAATTATTATTTTTGATGATTGATTTAAAAATTAAAGTGAATTTAAATTAAAATAAATAAAGTCGCCTAGAAAGATAACATCTGTCATTAAAATGTAAATGTAGTGTGTATTTGGTTTCTCGATAGTTTGTGACTAATGTAGCTACCGCAGAGAAAATGGTAGTGAGTAAATAGACTGTAAAAATATTTTAAAAAAGTAAATATATCTTTTTTCTACTTTTTTGTTTATTGATTTATAAGAATTTTTACTTAATGTTGAATATATTTTAAATCACTAACCGCACTAAATTAGTTACTATCATTATGTGTTTAGCAAGTTAATTGGGCTTTACATTCGTTTACATATTTCTTTATGTTTGATTCAACACGATTTATGTAACAAACTTCATAAACTCGATTGAAACTCTATTTATAAAAACTGTATATATTAATGATGAGGCGTTTAGGCTGTATGTTTACGAACCTTTAGAGTTTAACTATAAAAGAATTAGGGCGTGATTAAATCGCGAAGCGAGATCTATGATCTAGCTAGCTCGGTAGATGCCTCCTATACCTGTGCTCTATACTTAATGTGAGCAATAGAAATTAATTACTATAAAACAAGTCATTCCAAAAACTCGTACTGTGCGCCTATAAAAATTACTAAAATAATGTACCCGTAATTTATAATAGTTCAGGTTTGATTGACTTAAGATCATATATGTATAAATAAGATAATAAATACACACCTTAAGCATCTATTAAGCTTGTAAAAACACTTAGAGTACTGCTTTGCAGTTGCTTTAAAAAGTAGTTAAGCTGCGTACACTTATCTACTTTTTAGCTTTGGAGTATGTTTTGCTAAATAAGTGTATTGTATCGTCTATTGTTTTTATATCTGGGTGCTTAATGCCATTACAATCCTCGTTTGCTAAACCCGTGCTTTCTCTTGAACAACAACTTGGCCAAAAGCTAATACTCGACTTTCGTTATTTTTGTCAGCATGGTGCGAGCACTAAATGCCGAATACCAATGACCGAGTTACCTAATGAGCTTAGTACCGCTATTGCTAAATACGATATTGGTGGAGTTATTTTATTTTCTGAAAATACCCAATCGATAGAACAAACCATTACGCTTAATAGCCAATTGCAAACAGCGGCGAGTAAGTCCAGTAGTAAGCTGCCGCTATTTATATCAATAGATCAAGAAGGCGGACGTGTAGCGCGTTTACCACGCGATGTTGCTACATCATTTACCGGTAATATGTCGATTGGCGCAACCTACAAAAAGCACGGTACGAGCTTTGCGACAAAAACAGCAACTGTTATCGCTAAAGAGCTAAATTCACTGGGTATCAATGTAAACTACGCGCCCACGGTTGATGTAAATATGAATCCCGACAACCCCGTTATCAACGTACGCTCATTTGGTGAAAACCCAGCATTAGTGAGTAAATTAGGTGCTGCACAGGTAGCAGGATTTGAGAACAACGGCGTTATTACCTCGTTAAAGCACTTTCCTGGGCATGGCGATACAAATGTAGATAGCCACACCGGGCTGCCTCAAGTAAACCATTCAAAAGAGATTATTTACGAGCAGGATCTATCACCGTTTAAACACATTATCGCCAAGCAGAACCCAGGCATGATAATGACGGCGCACATTCAGTACCCAGCGCTCGATAGCACAACGTTTGTAAGTATTGATGGCAAAACCATGATAAAGCCGGCCACAATGTCGCGCGCAATCATTACTGATATTTTACGTGGTGAGCTTAATTACCAAGGTGTTGTAGTAACAGATGCGCTTGATATGGCTGGCATTAGTAACTTTTTTACACCAACTCAAGCGGTAATTAATACGTTTGCGGCTGGGGCTGACATTGCCCTAATGCCCGTTGAAATTAGAACACCCGATGACTTAAATAAGCTCGATGACCTTATTAAAGAGCTTGTTGCAGCGGTTAAATCAAAACAACTTGATGAGCAAGAAATAGCACAATCTGCACAGCGTATAATTACGCTTAAAAATAAATTTAGATTAAGCACTAATTTTGACCCTATTACCGCGCTCATAAATGCTAAGCAAATAATTGGCAGTGCAACACATCGTGAAATAGAAGCGCAGCTTGCTGTAGAGGCAATAACGCAGGTTAAAAATAATAACAGTACTTTGCCGCTTAATTTAAAAGCAGGAAGTAATGTTCATATTATCATGCCCGATACGCGTAAATGTATGGCAATGCAGCAAGCGATTGAAGCTATCAGCCAGCAAAAATTCACTTATAGCTGTAGTAGCTTACAAGGGTTCGACCCTGCACTCGCAAAAGCACAAATACACGCTGCTGATGTAGTTATAGCCGGCAATGCAACACCTAATCAAAGTGCGGTAGAAATTGGCGGTATGGATGATTTAAAAGACGACCCTAATTTTGCACTTAATAATGCAGAGCAACCAAAAGCATTTGAGTCATTATTAAATATGGCAAAAGAGAAAAACAAAAGCACTGTTTTTATAAGCCTAAGAGCCCCTTACGACATTGCTAAATTTGGCAATTATGCAAATGCTGTACTTGCATCCTACGCATATAATATTGATATAGATAAAAACGATATTGTATCTGGTCCTGCTTTTACCGCACTTGCAAAAGTGTTACTAGGCGAGGCAACTGCTAACGGCGTATTACCTGTCACAATAAAACCGCAAAAGGCGCACTAATATGAAGCTCAATTGTGATTTAGGCGAAAGCTTTGGCGCATGGAAAATGGGGCTAGACGATGACGTTATGCCACATATTGATATGGCTAATATTGCGTGTGGGTTCCATGCAGGTGATGCCGACGTAATGGCAAACACTCTTATACTTGCCAAGCAAAATAACGTACAAATTGGTGCTCACCCAAGCTACCCAGATAAGCAAGGTTTTGGTAGGCGCTCAATGGTACTTAGTGAAAAAGAGCTTACTAATTGCCTGCATTATCAAATAGCCGCTATTGAAGGCATGGCAAAAGTGCAAGGTTTAACACTTAGCTATATAAAACCGCATGGCGCACTTTATAACGACATGATGGCTAATGAGCAAATATTACAAACCGTTATAAATGCAATTGCCAGCTATCCAACAGATTTAAAACTAATGGTTTTAGCGACTAAAAATGCCAATAAGCACATTCGAATAGCTAAAAGCTCAGGAGTTGATCTAATACTCGAAGCATTTGCCGACAGGCAGTACACCGACGGTGGGCATTTAGTGTCACGAACACTTGAGGGCAGTGTTCACAACAAAGCTGCATTACTAGAGCAGGTAACTCAGCTTTTATCCGATGGCAGCGTGACAACACGAACTGGAAAAAAACTAACGCTCAACGCCCATAGCTTATGTGTACATGGCGACAACGCTGATGGCATAGCACTTATAAAAGATATAAAAGCCCTGTGTAACTAAGCTAAGTAAACTTTTACACAACCTCAAATAGAAGCTGTAAACCCCCTTTACAGCTTTAACTCATAGAGTTAAATAAGAGCTTCATCGCATCCTACTGTTAATTTAATAATCCCTAACATATAACTACTTAGAAAATTAAAAAAGTAACAACAGGGATAAAAATGAAAAAGTTTTTAACACTTAGCCTCGTTTTAGGCTGTAGCAATTTAGCCTACGCTGAAAAAAATACACTACAACTGCAAGATGTATTTAATTTAGAATATGCCAATCAAATAGATATAACCGAAGACGGTAAAACGGTTTATTTTGTGCGTAATCGCATGGATATAAAAACAGATCGTAAAGTGGGGAATATTTGGTCTGTTGATTACAAAACCAAACAAATGCAGCCATTAACCTCTGGCGTGCACATGGATTACTCGCCAGTACTCTCTCCTGATGGCCAACGCCTTGCGTTTATATCGACCCGCGATGGCAGCAGCCAAATGTATATTAAATGGCTTAAAACAGGTGCTATGGCAAAAATAAGTAACTTAACAAGTAGTCCTCGTGCGATTACATGGAGCCCTGATTCCAACCAATTAATATTTAGCATGTTTGTTCCAAGCGCTAATTCAGCACCAGTGAGCTTACCAGGTAAACCAAAAGGTGCAACGTGGGCAGAGCCTGCTAAATTTATTGATGATGTTTACTACCGTTCAGATGGTGGCGGTTACACACAAAAGGGCTTTAGCCAATTATTTTCCATAGATGCTAACGGTGGTAATGCCAAACAACTCACTCATGATGAGTTTGATAACGCGGGCGATGTAAGTTTTAGCAACGATGGTAAGTCGCTTTATTTTTCTGCAAACAGGCACACAAACAACCAACTAAAACCCACAAACAGTGAAATTTATAAACTCGATTTAGCTTCGCAAAATATAACAGAAATTACCGATAGAAATGGTCCTGACGAGCAGCCTAAAATCTCTCCCGATGGTCGTTACTTAGCGTACACAGGTTACGATGATAAACGCACTAATTACGAAAATACTCAGCTTTATATTCGTGATTTAAAATCTGGGGATACAGTTAGCTTAACGCCGAATTTTGACCGCAGCGTAGGGCAAATAAAATGGAGTTCAAATTCAAAAGGTGTGTACTTTAGTTTCGCTGATAAAGGTCAAACTGCCCTTGCGTATCAACCACGCAGTGGCAAGCGTAAAATAATAACAACCCAAATTGGCAGCGTTGCATTTGGTCGCCCTTATTCTGGTGGCGACTTTGATGTAAGCGAAGATGGCGAAGTAGCCTTTACCCTTGCCGATACTCAGCGCCCTGCTGATATAGCAACAATTAAACGCGGTAAAGCGCAGCGTTTAACTACCCTTAATGCTGATGCTCTAGGTGATAAAGCTTTGGCTAAAGTGGAAGAAGTTTGGATTAAATCAAGCTACGATGAACTCCCTGTTCAAGGATGGATTGCCTATCCGCCAGGTTTTGACAGCAGCAAAAAGTATCCGTTAATACTAGAAATACACGGCGGCCCTGTCGCTAATTATGGGCCGCATTTTAGCGCCGAAATTCAACTGTTTGCAGCAAAGGGAAATATCGTTCTATACATGAATCCACGTGGCAGCGATTCATACGGAAAAGAGTTTGCACAAACCATTCATCATAATTACCCAAGTAACGACTTTGACGACTTAATGACGGGCGTTGATGCACTAATAGCGAAGGGGTTTATTGATGAGTCTAAATTGTTCGTAACCGGTGGCTCTGGCGGCGGCGTACTAACAGCATGGATTGTAGGTCACACCGATCGCTTTGCTGCCGCTGTAGTTGCTAAACCGGTTATTAATTGGATCAGCTTTGTACTAACTGCAGATTTTTATCCGTTTTTTGCTGATTACTGGTTTCCGGGTAAACCGTGGGATCATATTGAACATTATATGAAACGCTCGCCTATTAGCTATGTTGGAAACGTTAAAACCCCTACTATGTTGCTCACTGGGGAATCTGACTACCGTACACCAATTTCAGAAACTGAGCAGTTTTATCAGGCATTAAAGTTACAAGGTGTTGATACCGCAATGGTGCGAATTCCTAATGCATCGCATGGCATTACAGCTCGCCCATCAAACTTAATGACTAAAGTAGCTTATATTCAATGGTGGTTTGATAAACACTCTAAATAAACTCTGGGTAATAAATTTATAGCTCAAATAAAAGCCACTGTAGTTAAGTGGCTTTTGTATTTACCGCCGTAGTATTCAAACTGTAAACCCCCTTTACACTTCTATGACAGTTAAATATCGGACTTAGCTAAAACTTCAGTTAGTAAAATTTCGGTTTATAGCATTTTTTGTAACTTGAGTTGGTAAAAAATCGGTTTGAGTCACTGTTTATAACCTCTCAGTTAGTAAAATTTTGTTTTATAGCAACGAGAAGTTAGTAAAAAATCGGTTTATAAATTATCTTCGTTTGCCTATTAAAGTAAAAATCAGTCACTTATCCGCTTTTTTTAGTTGCCGTAAACGCTAATTACAGCAAAATCACCTAAAAAAGGTTGTTTTATGAAACGTTAGTTAAACTCTGATCTGTAGATTCACTCAGGTAGTTAAATAGTGATCCAATATGATTTAGTTAGTTAAAGTCTGATCTAAAAATTAAAGCAATAAAAAAGGGCCTATTGGCCCTTGAGTAACACTATCTAGTTAGGAATTAAAACTGGTTCATGGTGTTATCTTCACCACCGGCTTTTAGCGCGTTATCACCAGAGAAGTATTCTTTGTGCGTATCGCCCATGTTAGACCCTGCTAGGTCTTGGTGCTTAACAGAAGCTTGCTCACGACGAATTTCTTGGCGTTGTACATCACGTACATAAGCCAGCATACCCATATCGCCAAAGTAACCTTCTGATAAAATATCAGTGCTTAGCGCTGCTGTATGGTACGTAGGCAGAGTAATTAAGTGATGAAAAATACCAGCTTCACGTGCGCCATCGCGCTGGAAGTTTTGCACTAGTAAATCGGCTGCTTGCGCAAGTTCTGTTGCATCCATTTCTGGCGCCATAAGGCCTTTATTATCACCAATACTTGGGTAAGCACTAAGGTCACGACCTGCTTCTTCCCACTCTTGATACACTTGCTCACGAAACTTAAGCGTCCAGTTAAATGAAGGCGAGTTGTTGTATACCAATTTTGCATTTGGCACGTGTTCTTTCACACGATTTACCAGTTCTGCAATTTGCTTAACATGAGGTTTTTCTGTTTCAATCCACAGTAAATCTGCGCCCGACTGCAAGCTCGTAATACAATCTAGTACTACACGGTCTTTTTCAGTGCCTTCACGGAATTGGAATAAACCGTTATCTAGGCGAGTTGGTTTACATAACTGGCCATTAATTTTCATCGCCGTGTCGCCTTCATTTAAGTCATCAACACCATTAATTGGTGTGGTTTCTAAAAATGCATTGTATTGGCTTGCTAAGTCACCTGGTTTTTGCGACACAGGTACTTTTTGAGTAAGGCTGGCACCTAATGAATCTGTACGTGCCACAATAATGCCGTTATCGATACCGAGTTCTAAAAAGGCGTAACGTACAGCGTTAATTTTTGCTAAAAAGTCTTCGTGTGGAACGGTCACTTTACCCGCTTGGTGGCCACATTGTTTAGCATCAGATACTTGGTTTTCTATTTGAATGGCACACGCACCGGCTTCAATCATTTTTTTAGCTAGTAAGTAAGTTGCTTCTTCGTTACCAAAACCTGCGTCAATATCAGCAATAATTGGCACAACATGGGTTTCAAAGTTGTCTATTTTATCAATAACAGCTTGAACGTCACCGCCATTCGCTTTTGCTGCATCTAAGTCGTTAAACAAGTGGTCTAGTTCACGTGCATCAGCTTGCTTTAAAAATGTGTAAATTTCTTCAATTAGCGCAGGTACCGATGTTTTTTCGTGCATGCTTTGATCCGGTAGCGGACCAAATGCAGAGCGAAGTGCTGCAACCATCCAGCCACTTAAGTATACATAGCTGCGTTTAGTTGTTTTTTGATGGCGCTTAATAGCCATCATCATTTGTTGCGCAGTAAAACCATGCCAACACCCTAAAGATTGTGTGTACTGGCTTGTGTCGGCGTCATATGCAGCCATATCTTCACGCATTACGTCTGCTGTGTATTGCGCAATTTCAATTCCTGTACGAAAACGGTTTTGTAAACGCATACGGCTTGCGTATTCAGGGTTAATAGCACCCCACGCGCTGCCTTGTGATTGGCAAAGAGTAGAGAGTGTGTCTGTTTCGCGTTGATATGTTGTCATAATAAAATCCTTCGAACGAGTGTAAATTATTTTAATGTTGTGAGAGTGGCTAGGAGTGTGTGCTCCGTTTCGCTTGATTCAACATTAGGCTCCTTTTCTAGATTTAGTTAATTTATAGTTGTTATTGCGGCTATATATTTTATGAATGGCTAAAAAGCACTCAACATTGCCTTTTTGAGTTATTGTTGCCTTAACGCACAAGCACATAACAACATCGCGACCGTTTAAGGAAGGCAAATATGTCCCACACTCTCACACATTCAGGACTCAGCGTAGATACACAACTCGCTGATTTTGTTAAAAATAAATTACTACCAGGCACTCACTTAAGTGAGCATCAATTTTGGCAAAGCTTTGCACATATCGTTCAAACACTTACCCCTACAAATAAGGCACTGCTTGAAAAGCGAGAATTGCTTCAACAGCAAATAGATGACTACCATCTTGCTAATAAAACGTGGGATAGCGTTAAGTACCATGCCTTTTTACAAGATATTGGGTACTTGGTTAAAGAGCCTGCCCACTTTGAAATTGAAACCCTAAATGTAGAACCCGAAGTAGCCCTTACAGCAGGCCCTCAGTTAGTTGTGCCTGTAAGTAACGCACGCTTTGCACTTAATGCCGCTAACGCGCGTTGGGGTTCGTTATACGACGCTTTATACGGTACTGATGTGTTAAGCGAAGACGATGGAGCCGAAAAAGGCAATACCTACAATCCTGTTCGTGGTTTTAAGGTAATGGCCTACGCTCGCCAGTTTTTAGATAAAGCATTGCCGCTGACTAACGGCTCGCATATAGAAAGCACTAATTATTCAGTAGTAGATGGCGCACTTTTAATTACGTTGCGTGATAGCTCTCAAACCACATTAGCTAACCCATCTCAGCTTATTGGCTATCAAGGTGAAGCACAAAATCCAACTGTAGTGTTACTAAAAAACAATGACTTACACATAGAGTTACATATCGATCACCACCACATGATTGGCCAAGCTGATAAAGCTGGCTTAAAAGATGTAGTGCTTGAGGCCGCTCTTACCACTATTATGGATTGTGAAGATTCAGTGGCTGCGGTAGATGCAGAAGATAAAGTACAAGTTTATAAAAATTGGCTTGGGTTGATGCAAGGTAACTTAGTTGAATCGTTTAAAAAAGGCGATAAAACAGTAGAGCGTACTCTGCAAAGTGATAAAACATACACCGCACTTGATGGTGGCACAGTTACTTTAAAAGGCCGTAGCATGATGTTTGTTAGAAACGTTGGCCATTTAATGACGAATCCTGCTATTACCGATGTGTACAAGCAACCGGTATATGAAGGCATTATGGATGCAATGTTTACAGCCACCGCTGCTCTGCACGACCTAAATAAAAAAACAGGTTTTAAAAATACCAGCGCGCAAAGTATTAATATAGTAAAACCAAAAATGCATGGCCCTGAAGAGGTGGCGTTTACTAATACTTTGTTTAGTTTAGTAGAGGAAGCGTTAAGCTTACCTAAAAACACGCTTAAAATGGGTATTATGGATGAAGAACGCCGTACTTCTGTAAACCTAAAAGCCTGTATTTATGCAGCTAAAGAGCGTGTTGTATTCATAAATACTGGATTTTTAGACAGAACAGGCGATGAAATCCATACCTCTATGCAAGCGGGTATTGTGCTTCCAAAAGCAAAAATTAAGCAGCAACCATGGATACAAGCTTATGAAGATCGCAACGTCGATATTGGCCTTGCTTGTGGCTTAAGTCATAAAGCACAAATAGGTAAAGGCATGTGGCCAATGCCAGATAAAATGGCATTAATGATGGAGCAAAAACAAGCGCATCCTAAATCAGGCGCTAATACAGCATGGGTGCCCTCCCCTACAGCCGCTACCCTACATGCAATGCATTATCACGATATAAACGTATTTACTGAGCAGCAAAATATAGCTAAACGTACTATTGCTAGCCTTAATGACTTGCTTACACCGCCGCTAATGGCAGACCCTAAAACGCTTTCAAAAGAAGATATTCAAAGCGAACTTGAAAACAACGCACAAGGCATTTTAGGTTACGTTGTACGTTGGATTGATCAAGGCGTTGGCTGTTCAAAAGTACCCGACATTAACCATATTGGGCTAATGGAAGACAGAGCCACACTCCGTATTTCAAGCCAGCATATGGCTAATTGGTTACTAAATGGCGTGTGTTCACAGGCGCAAATAAAATCAACAATGGCAAAAATGGCTAAAGTAGTTGATGGTCAAAACGAGCACGACACTGCGTATACACCCATGGCAACAAATGAAGAAACATTGGTTAACAGCATTGCCTATCAAGCTGCACTTGCATTAGTTTTAGAGGGCGTAACGCAACCGAGTGGTTACACTGAACCACTACTACATAGCTACCGTATAAAATATAAAGCACAAAAAACGAATACGCTTTAACCGCTTAACTAACGTTCAAATTAAGTACTAAACCAGCTTTAAGCTGGTTTTTTATCGCCTAAAATTAGAATAACAGCACTTTTAAGGCATTTTAAAAATATATATTAAAATAAGCATAATATGCATGAATACTTAACATTTATTCAAACGTAAAAAAGCGTGTTTTGCTTACACAAAACACGCTTTTTAAAGCTATTAGCGAATTAAATCTAATTTTTTACAATGGCATTGTGATAAATATTTTGTACATCGTCACAATCTTCAAGCATATTTATAAACTTATCAAAGTTAGCAATAACTTCTTCGTCTTCAATTTCAATATTAACTTGAGGAATAAACGTAATTTCGTCTACTTCAAAGTTAATGCCTTCAAATGCGTCTTCAAGGGCTGTTTTAGCTTTAAAGTATTCTGTTGGTGGTGCAAATACCGATATTTTACCGTCCTCGGCTTCAACATCGCTTACATCAACATCAGCCATCATTAATGCTTCTAATACAACTTCGTCGTCATCACCGGCAAAGCCAAGTACTGCATAATGATCAAACATATGCGCTACACAGCCAGGAGTACCAATTTTTGAGTCTGTTTTAGTAAACGGTAAGCGTACATCTTTAATAGTGCGGTTCGGATTGTCAGTTAAACAGTCAACAATAACCATGCAGTTACCAGGGCCATAGCCTTCGTAACGGGCAACTGAATAGTCTTCCCCTGCGCCACCTGCTGCTTTTTCAATTGCTTTATCGATAACGTGTGCGGGTACTTGGTCTTTTTTAGCTTTTTCGATTAGACGGCGTAGTGTTTGATTTACTTCGGGATCGGGATCGCCACTTTTTGCTGCAACGTAAATCTCTTTACCATATTTTGAGTTTACTTTTGTTTTTGCATTGGCTGTTTTGATCATAGAACTTTGACGAACTACAAATGCTCTGCCCATTTTGTGCCCCTAATGAATACGTTACGTTTTGCGGTATTTTACCAATTCAAAACGTATTGGGCTAGGAACAAACGTTATTTTGTAATTTAAATAACGTAGCACTTATTCTTAAATAAATTTAATAGCATGCTATTTAACATAATTCTATTTTTTTAGAGTAACTGTCTACTAAAGTCACTAATTCTATAAAATCATGTAAAACGTAATCTGCCTGATCGGCATAGGCTGGCGTTGACTCTGGAGCATATAAACACGCGCGCATATTTGCATTGTGCGCTGCTTGAATATCGTAAAGGTAATCGCCTACATAAAGTAAATTTCTGGCGTTAATGTTCCAAAGTGTAGCAATGGCATTTAAAGCGCTAGGATCTGGTTTTGCTGGTGCATCGCTTCGCGTTAAAACCGTGCTGATAGGGAGTGGATTATTTTGTAATTTAATTGCCGCTGCTTTATCAAAATTACGAGTAACAATTGCCATCGGAATATTTTTAGACTTTAAAGCATGAATAGCTTCACTCACACCGGGTAAAATACTGGCGTGCTGTGCGTCTATTAATTCGTGTTGGTGAACTATATTCATTGCCTCTTCACGCATATACGGTGAGGGCAACTGAGCAATGTAATCGAGTAAGTCTTGCTCGCAAGGGCAACCTATTTGGGCCTTTATTAATGCAAAATCTAATTCTGATGAAACTAACGTTCCATCTAAATCAAAAATTACTCCAAAAATAGCCTCAACCTGAGTAGTCATATCATTCCCTGAATTTAGTTATTACTAAATGAAATTTAAACATAAAATTCTCTACTGCTTATGCCCTAGGCTGGTAAATACAAAGGGATAAATGAAACTAACTATATTTAAATATTAATACGCACCATTATCAATCTATTGATAACAAAGTAATTTAAGTGCTTGATATATCATGCGCAAAAAAAGGTAAATATACAAATTGAACTAACAAATTTTACGTAAATTTACAAATAACAGATCAAACATGAACGCAGTTTAAACGTATGAAGAAAACGCGCACATTAACTGCAGTGCGCGTCGGTTGGGAAGTTTTAAATATTAATTTTGCTCAAAGCGGGCTTCGAGCCAAGTATCATCTTGAGCAAAGTTTAAAGTTTTAATCTTACCTTTGCCCTCAACGTTTACCATATTTACCTGAGATGGCCATAAATCACGAAGCGCGCCATTGCTCATTTTAATTCCTTCAATGTCTTCAGGAATTGGTGCTTCTTGGTAAACCCAAAAAAACTTACCATCAACTTGTGCTCCCACAAAGCTAAGTGGTAAAGGTTCACCACTTAACGTTTGTAGAGCAACATGCGATTCAACATACTTAGCAAAACGTTGTTGGTCGGCTTTATTACTAATAATATCAATTTTGCCTTTAAACAATGTTCCTACGGCGTGTTCGGTATCATGTAAATAAAAGCGATGCATTAATTCAACATTATGCGTTCGTTTATTAAAAAGCACGGTTGTAACTGACGACTTTAGTTGATGCGCCATACTTGGCGCAGCAACTAAAAGGCAAACAATAATAAGCAAAAAGCGCATTATTGCTGCTCCTCACCGTCATCCTTTTCGTCTTTTTTCTCATCAGTTTTAAGCTCAGTTTTAATATCTTGCATGATATCGCGACTTACTTTAGCTTTACTCTTTTCCTTTTTAAACACTTCAATACGTGAAGGAATAATACGACGAGGGTAGTTATTGTTTTCAACATCTACGTCAGCTGTTTCCCAGCCTGGATCGACAGTAACTGATACAAGCGGTTTGTTTTTATCGGTAACAATCAGCTTTTGTACGTTTTTATAATTACGACGCCAAATTTCAGCAGGAATATAGCGCTCTTCTTTAGTGCCATCTTCATAAGTTAACTCTAATAAAATAGGCATTACCAAACCACCAAGGTTTGAAAATTCCATAACGTAATAGTTTTTATCTTCTTCTAAAGCACGCTCAAGCGTTTTACGCTCCCACGGCTCTAAGCCTTTTAAAAACTTGTTGTACGAGTTACGTTCTTTATTGGTAACTGTAAAACGGTCGTTTTCGTCATAAAAGTCGGTAACATCAGTATTTTGCTCAACCCATGTTTTTTTACCTTCAGCACGGTTACGCTCAACAAATAATGAAGTAGGTTTGTCTGCTTCAATATCACGTAAACGGCTGTAATCAATATCAGGGTTTTTAGTGTCTAAACGTAGTTGATATACTTTATCTAAAGAGATATCTACATGGTCTGTGGTGTAAAACCAGCCTCGCCAAAACCAATCTAAATCAACACCAGAGGCTTCTTCCATTGTACGGAAAAAATCAGCTGGAGTAGGGCGCTTGTATTTCCAGCGCTGAGCATACTCTTTAAAAGCAAAGTCGAATAAGTCACGACCTAAAATAACTTCACGTAAAATATTAAGTGCCGCTGCTGGTTTAGTATAAGCATTAGGACCTAAACGTAATACGCTGTCTGACTGAGTCATAACAGGTACTTGGTTTTGTGACTTCATGTAGCTCACTATATCGCGAGGCTCAACACCCCAAGGAATAGTAGGATCCCATTCACGACCAGCAACGCCATCTAAAAAGCTGTTTAAGCCTTCATCCATCCACGTCCATTGGCGCTCATCTGAGTTAACAATCATTGGAAAGTAAATATGACCCACTTCATGAATAACTACGCCAAGTAAAAAGCGCTTTTCAGCTTGAGAATAAGTACGTGTACCATCATCTTGTAACTTAGTACGCGGGCCGTTAAAGGTAATCATTGGGTATTCCATACCGCCAACAGGGCCATTTACCGATTGCGCAGTTGGGTATGGGTAGTCAAAAGAATACTTAGAGTACACTTCCATTGTGTGTACTACAGCTTCAGTTGAGTACTTCTCCCATAAGTCCCCACCTTCTTTAGGGAAGAACGACATTGCCATAACTAAAGGCTGAACGTCACCACCTTGCTGATAACCTTTTGCATCCCACATAAACTTACGAGACGACGCCCAAGCAAAGTCACGTACGTTTTGCGCTTTAAAGTGCCACGTTTTAGTTTTGTCGGTGCCTTCTTTTTCGTTTTCTAGCGCTTCTTCTGCGTTAACAATAAACACAGGACGCTTAGATGTTTCGGCTTGCTTTAAACGTTTGCGCTGCGTACTTGTAAGTACTTTGCTCGCGTTATCAAGTTTACCTGTTGCTGATACAATGTGATCTGCCGGAACAGTAATCTCTACATCGTAATCACCAAACTCAAGCGTAAATTCACCAGAACCTAAAAATGGTTTGTTTGTCCATGCTTCATAATCAGTATAAGCCGCTAAACGAGGAAACCACTGAGCAATTAAGAATATGTCGTTGCCATCTTCTTCAAAGTGCTCGTAACCAGAACGCGCACCTACAGCATCTTCTTCAACAATGTTGAAGGCAAAGTTCATGCTAAATTCTACTTCTTTACCTGGTTTTAATGGCTCGTTTAAATCAATGCGCATTAAAGTATCAACTACAGTTACGCGTAGCTCTTTACCATCGTCATCTTTTACGCCACTGATTGTATAACCCAGTTCGTTGTCGCTCATAAATTGCTGACGGCGTAAGTCACCTAAACTTAATTTAGCAGGCTTTTGAGCTGGTAGGCTTTCTAAAGTGCTTTTAAACGTTTTAGTTGTTTCGGCAATAGAATCACTTTTAAAAATATTTTGATCTAACTGTAACCATAAATATTTAAGTGTATGCGGAGAGTTATTTTTATATTCAATGCTTTGGCTACCGGTAATACGGTGCTTTTTTTCATCTAGCTTTACATCAATATCGTAGTTTACACGTTGCTGCCAGTATTTTTCACCTGGTTCGCCAGCGGCACTACGATAAACGTTGGGTGTAGGAAGCGCTTCGTCTAATTGACGAAATTTATCAACAAAAGTACCTTTTGTTTGCTCAACCGAAGACGCCATAACCGCACTAGATATTGCCAAAGGCAATACAAAAGCACTTAGCGTAAGACCTATTTTTTTCATTGTTAGTCCTAATATAATTTTGTGAGCATACTTTGACAAATATACCAGCAAGCTTCAATAAATTAGCGACCAAATACCGTATTTTTAGGGTGATGTTCACTTAGTTTTTTAGATTAAAAAATATAAATATTTTTTAACAAAATACGAATGGCTAAAACTGTAAAGGGGGTTTACAAAATTGAGTTTTAATAATGGTTTTGTTCGGGTAAATACAAAGTCCCAGAACTTAAAAAATATCATTAACTTTATATATATTGCTAAAAAAGTATTGCTTTGGTATTACCAGGTAAACCATTAATCTTACCTATAAGTATTACTAATTCATAACAAGTAAAATGGCCTAAAAGCCCTTTATACTGAACAAAAACACAGTGAAAACGAGTAAATAATTGGCTCAAATATTGCCGAACTTCATTAATATTCGCTATTTGTACGATAAGTGACAAATAGTGCAATTTTAGGTTGATCTTTAGTCCTGTTTATATTTAAAATCGCCAACCTTTTTATTTGAGGCAAATAAATTCGTCACATTTATCCTCAAATTAATATCGATTACTAGCAAGAAATGCGGTGGGCTTATGGATTTTTACATCCTTAAAAAACAACAAGAACTAATTGCTGTTCCAGCAAGTGAGAATAACTGTAAACAGTATCTCGATTCGGGTTATTTTTATATCGATAAAGTAGCAGCGTGCAACGAAACTAATGCATTAAAGGCGCTACACGCAAAACAAACTAAAACGTTAAAAATTCCATTGTTAATGGCACTTTTAGCATTACCGGTTGTTTTTTCAGCTTGGTACAGTTTAACCTAACGTAATGCACGGCTTAGGCTTGCATCTTTAACAGCCTTGGGTATATTGGCGCTCTTACGGTTTTATTAAGAGCGCGACATGAAAGTCCTCCACACCTCAGATTGGCACCTTGGCCAACAATTTTACGAACACGATCGCCGTGTTGAACATCAAGCTTTTTTTACATGGTTATTAGCCACTCTTGTTGATCAACAAATAGACTTACTTTTAGTTGCTGGCGACATTTATCATACAGCGACGCCAAGCGCTAGCGCCGAAAATCAGCTTTATCAATTTATTAAAGACGCCAAAAAAGCATGCCCACTATTACACGTAGTGATCATTGCGGGTAACCACGACTCTGCAAATCGTATTTTGGCAGCTCAGCCATTACTTGCACAGTTTGATACTCACGTAGTAGGGCGCTTTGATGTCGCAACACCCGACGAAACTGTTATTACCATAAATACCAATGGCAAACGCGCTGTAATCGTCGCTATGCCATTTATACGCGCAAGCGATGTAAGTTTACTTAGCCAAACCGAAAGTGGCCCTAGTTATGCTCAAGGCGTTTCAAAAGCTTACGAACTTGCACTAAAGCAAGCTACTAATATAAACGAGCAAAACTCACCATTAATAGTTATGGGGCATTTACACGCAAAGGGCGGGGACATTTCAAGTGATTCTGAGCGTAACTTAGTAATAGGTGGTGAAGAGTCTATTTCAGCTAATGTATTCGGTAAACAAGCCAACTACGTCGCCCTTGGGCATTTACACAAAGCGCAACAAGTCGCTAAAAGTGATGTTATTCGATACAGCGGCACACCTATCCCTATGTCGTTTTCAGAACGTAACTACACGCACCAAGTAAATATTGTTGAGTTTATTATTGATGAAAAACAACATATTAGTACAACTGTAAACCCCCTTTACATTCCGCGCTCTGCCGATGTAATTATTTTACCAAAAGGGGAATGTGTACCATTAAGCGAACTATGCGAGCAAATTAAAGCGCTCGATACATCACAAAATACAATAGCGCCTTATTTACGTGTAAAGCTTAAATCAAGTGATACCGATACCACCTTCAGAGAACAAATAGAACAAGCACTTGAAGGCAAGCATATTAAATTTTGTGGTATTGAACGTGTACGTGAACAATCGACTCAAAATGACGATAACACCGTATTTGAAGATTTAAGCGAAGTTGAAATGCTCAACCCGCTTAACTTATTAGAACAAGCATTCGCAAACGATAAAGACATGGCAGGGCAAAGTGTACCCGATGAGCTAAAAGCACTTTTAAGTGATGTGATAAACGAGCTTACGGAGCAAGAACAACTATGAAAATAACCGCAGTTCGTATTCATAATTTGGCTTCAATAGTTGACGCTGAAATAGACTTTACTAAAGCCCCATTAAAAGATGCAGGATTGTTTGCCATCACGGGCGATACTGGCGCTGGTAAAAGTACCTTTTTAGATGCCATTTGTTTAGCCCTTTATACAAAAACAGCGAGGCTACGCGGCGATAAAGGTAACTTAATTGAGTTTAACGGCGACAGCATTAAGCTAAATGATGCGCGAAACTTACTACGCAGAGGCACATGGGAAGGCTACGCCGAGGTCGATTTTTTAGGGCAAGATAAACAGCTTTATCGCGCGCGCTATACAATTTCACGCACTCATAAAAAAGTAACAGGCAAACTTAAAGTAGCAGAGCACACATTAGTTACTCTGCCAGAAGAAACTTTAATAGCTGACAAAAGCCACACAATAAAAGAAGTCGAGAGTAAAATAGGGCTTAACTTTGAGCAGTTCTCCCGTGCCGTACTTTTAGCGCAACATGAGTTTGCTGCGTTTTTAAAAGCCACTGGCGATGAGCGAGCGCAACTTTTAGAGTGCTTAACAGGTACCGATAAATTTAGCCGTATTGGCGTGCGTATTTTTGAGCGCCATAAAGAGCAAGTAGCAAAGCTTGAAGCGCTTAAAGCAGGCCTTGAAAGCTATACCTTATTAACGAGCGAAGAACTTGAGCTACAACAAACCAAGTTAACGGATTTAAAAGCGCAAACCGAACACACTAAAAAACAGCTAACCAAAACCGAAAAAGCACTTAACTGGTACCAGCAAGCTACAGTGCTTGAGCAAAACTTACTGCAAGCGCAGCAAACCCAGCAACATGCAAGCTCAGCGCTTGAAAGTATCGTTGAGCAAAGCGAGCAGGCAAAACAAGCTAAACAAGCGCTTGAAATTAAAGATAACCGCAGCCGTTTTAATTTGTTAACCGATCAAAATACGGCTTTGGATCAGCAAATAACATCGCTTAAAAGTGTTGATCATTTAGCGGTCATTAACGAGCGTAATACCGCGCTTACTAAGCATACCGAGCTGCTAAATAACGCCAATGAGCAAAAACAAAATGCAGTGCCCGTTATAGCTAAAGCGCGAGAGCTCGACAGCAACATTGCTTTACAAACCCAAACAGTAAAGGGCACTGAGTCACAAATAACCAAAGAGCAATCGCAGCTTGATGAGCTCAAACAACAGTTTAAACAAAGCAATAGCGAGCTTGAATTTGCTAATACCGACTTAACTAAAAGCCAGCAATGGCTTAATGAGCATGCACAGCTGCATGTTTTAGCAAAAGACTGGAGCTACTATCAGCAAAGCTTTAATACCTACTTAAATGCACAGCAGCAATTAACTGCAAACGCTGCGCAAAGCCAAGCACTTAATAGCGAGCTTGCAAATCAGAGCGATCTTTTAAATACGCAAAATAATAAAGTGCAGCAGAGCGAGGTGGCACTTAGTGGTGAGCAATCAACTTTACAGGCATTAAATACCCAGCTTAATGAATTTAATGCAGAGCACTGCGACGCGCAGTTAAAAAGTATTGATTACTTAAAAGAGCAGCGCGAGCGTTACGGGCAATTTAACGCAGAACTAAAGCAAAGCACTCAACGCCAACAAGTACTTAATCAGCAATTAAATGAAAGTCAGGAAGCCCATGCTTTACTCAATCAGCATTTAATAACCAGCGAGCAATCGCTTAAAGGCAGCGAGTACGCACTTAACCAAGCACGTTTAAGAGCCAGCGAAAACGTAGAGCATTTACGCACTGAACTTCGCCCGAATGAGCCTTGTTTAGTGTGCGGCGCTACTGAGCACCCGTATGCGGTAAATCAAAATCAGCAATTAAATAACTTAATTACTGATTTTGAAAATGCTTTTAATATAGCCAAAAAGCAATTTGATCATGCACAAAGCGAGCTGCATAAGCACCAAACTCAACATGCTGTATTAACTGCTGAACACGGACAACTTGAGCAAATAATACAAGCGGCTAAAGCTAAACAGCTCGACATTAAAAATACCATGCAAGGTGCACGCACTGAGCTTAACGACTTAACGCCTGATCAGCTTGGAGTAACTTATAAGCAGTTAACGGAGCAAAAAGCGCAATACTTTGAGCAACAAAAACGTCAACGTACACTGCAAACTAAAGTAAATGAGCTACAAGCAGCACTTAAAGCCGAGCAGCAAGTACAGCAGCAACTTAGTAACAAACACCTTGAGCTTACACATCAGCAAAACCAGTTAACGAGTAAGCATAGCGAGCTAAGTGCGCAAATTAACGAGCTCGGTACAACGCTCAATAGCCAATTTGAAAACAGTGATTTTTGGCAGCAACTACAAGCCAATACGCTTGAACTTACGCAGCTGCACGAGCAGGTTACGCAGTATCAGCAAACTCAAACTCAACTTGAGCAAAGCCAAAAACATCAAGACTCAGCTAATGAGCAAATAAAGCAGCTCACCCCGCTTATAAGTAACAACGAGCAATCGTTAAAAGCACTTAATGAAGAGCTTATAAAAGCTAAAGAGCTATTAAACGCTACGCAAAGTGAGCGCTTAGCTTTATTTAATAATGAGCAAATAAGTGCAGACGACTACCAAGCAAAACTCACAAGTGCACAAGAGCAAATGCAATCGCAGGTTCAAGCGAGTCAAAAAGCATATGACAACGCGATAAAACAACGAGATGAGCACGCTATAACGCTTAAAAATGTTGAGCAACGCTTACTTGAAAACAGCCAAGAACTAGCAACGCTTGAGGAACGTTATAACCAGTGGTTTACTGACTTTAAAGCGCAATACAGTAATGCAACGCATGAACAGGTCAAAATTTTACTAACACTTAGTAGCGAGACTATTAAAGCGCATTTAAACGAGCACGAGCAGTTAACTAAAGCGCTGACAGATGCAAATGCCGCATTAAAACAGCAGCAACTTACGCTTGAAAAACACAACAGTAGCGATAAACCAACGCAAAGTGCAGAGGTTTTAAGTACACAATTAAGCAGCTTAAACGAGCAACAAACGCAGCTGCAAAATTCATTACTGGCAACCAATACCGCCATTGAGCAACACAACCAAAACGCTAAAGCGCTTGAAGGCAAACAAGCTGAGTTAACTACGCTTAAAACGCAGGTTGAACAATGGCACTTGCTTAATAAAGTATTGGGTGATGCAACGGGTAAAACCATGCGTAACTTAGCGCAAACACAAACGTTAAAAATATTACTGCACTATGCCAACAGCCATTTAAAAACACTCAACAAACGCTACGAATTAACCGCCATAGCGCAAACACTCGACATTGCAATTATCGATCGCGACATGGCCGACGAGCAACGCTCTGTTAATACACTCTCGGGCGGTGAGTCATTTTTAGTATCGCTAGCGCTTGCACTGGGTTTAGCATCGCTTTCGTCAAACAAAGTACAAATCAATTCTTTGTTTATTGACGAAGGGTTTGGTACGTTAGACAGCGAAACCTTAAGCATTGCAATGGACGCTCTTGATTCATTGCAAGCACAAGGCAGAAAAGTAGGCGTTATATCGCACGTAACACAAATGAGCGAGCGTGTAGCCACTCAAGTGCATGTAGCCAAAAAGCCAGGTGGATATTCCACAGTTGAAGTTTTATAAGCAACATTACTGAAAACAAGGAGATACAATGCCAACGTTTACAGGCGAGCAAGCAACACAATACGATAGCCGTATAACCCGTTTAGTTCCTGGTTATGAATTATTACATCAGCTCACAAACGCGCAGCTACAAGCAACGCTAAGCGACAATGCGCATGTTTTAGTAGTAGGGGCAGGCACCGGCAAAGAAGTACTTGCACTGGCAGCACTAAACCCTACATGGCAATTTACCGCGCAAGATACATCAGCCGATATGCTTGCTATAGCAAAGCAGCAATTTGACGAGCAAGGTATAACAAGTCGCGTAAATATTCATAATGGCCCAGTTGATAAGTTATCGGTTAAAGCCGATGCCGTTTTATGTTTATTAGTAATGCATTTTGTAGAAGATAACGGCGATAAAAAAGAGCTATTAAAAGCAATTAAAGGAAGCCTCAAAAAAGACGCAAACCTTTATATTGCAGATTTGATGCGCCCCGAAACTTCATTTGAGCGCGAAGCCCAGCTTACAACGTGCGCGCAATTGGGTTTAACCGAAACAGGTAAAACACAAACAGGGCACGACTTAGAAAATGAGTTTTACCCGCTTGATAGAATGCGCTTTAGCGAATTGCTAAATGAGTGCAAATTTGGCATCCCGAAGCTGTATTTTAAAGCGCTAGGTTTTAGTGGGTATGTAGTTTGATTTTTACGAGCTAAACAAGCACCCGCTATTTAGCACCAATAAAAACACCGAGTGAACAAACTCGGTGTTTTTATATAAACCTCTCCACACCCCGAAGTTTCTCTAAGCGTAGGTCGGTTAAGCGAAGCGCCACCCGACGGGGAAGTTAAATGGTTGCTCACATAATGTAAACTTAAAATTGTATATCAGGTTTATAGCCTTGAGGTTGTGTAGCTTGTTGTGGTTGAAGTAAGTCTTCATTCTGCAGCAATATATCAATCCCCATCTCGGTTATCGAATAAGTATAAAAATCGGATTCACTTTGTTGATCTGTTTCAATAGCTTTACTCAAATATCCCATTCTTTCTAACTTGATCAACGATATTTGCAACATAGAGTCATCTGTAGAACTAAAGTTATTAGAAATTCTATAAAATGGGAGACCATCAGGGTCAGACGTATAACTTTGCAGACAAGCAGCTAAAAATTTATAATCTTGTGCCTTAAGGTTATAAATTGATGGATTCGCAATATTTCTTTTTATCCCAGAGCTATTTTGATTATTGATCACTCCTAGCCTTTCTGCTTCAGCTTTAATTAATGTACAAGCACGGTTAGTCGCTGAAACCAAATCATAATCAGAACGTCCAGAATCATAATCAGCAGGAGTTACTCCTAATAAATCGGTTGGTAGATGCATTTCAATATCGCGAGGCTTCAGGATAAATGATCTAGATTTACCTATAGCTCCAACGAATAACCCCATTTCAAAAATTACATTATCTCTTACGACATGTTCTTGTCTATTTCGGATCGTAGCGATATCTTCTGGAGCAAATATAAATAGTGCAAAATCTACAAATGACGACTTTTCAACAAGATCATCGATCACTGTTGATGAGAGTTTAAAAGTACCATTTTTCCATAGCGTTACTTCAAATTCATGGTCTAAATTAACATTTACAGCTTCAGCTACGGGTAAGCTTTCAACTGAAGAAGCTATAAATAGTCTTGGTTTTCTCAACTTATTGTCTCCTTACTTAATTGAGTTTTCTTTTAGCAATAAGAATAAAGTTATATATTTTTAGTATTTGCTTATTACATTAATACTAAAATGTTTAGCTTGCTACCATACTAGCAAAAATCCTAACCAATCTCTCCAAGCGCTTTCATCGCGGCTTGTGCTTTATCTGTTTGTACAAAAATATGGTCGTGATAAAACGCAGCTACCACATTAGCGCTAATGCCATGCTCAGTCAGCTTTGCAGATACCGCAGCCGTTAATCCAACGGCCTCTAAGCTTGAATGTACGTTAAGGGTAATTAAATTATATTTACCCTCGTAAGTAATACCTGCTTTATCGGCGGTTTCAGCTTTTAAAATAAGGGTTAGCCCTTCTTCTTCAGCATAAGTAGCAAGTGGCTCTAAGTGAACATAATCGGCAAGTGAACCTGCCAAACAACAAAAAATATACTCGCCTTGCTTAAGCGCTGGCTGCATTGATTTTAATAATTGGTTTAACTCTAAAATTCCGGCCATGGTCGTTCCCTACAATGTGTTATTTAGTGCCTTTTAGCTGCGCGACTAGCTCGCTTAATCTCGCTATTTTTATATTACTTAGCTGCCTGTAATCAAAATATGGGCACACAATAATGTTGTTGGTAGTATCTATTGCAAACTCGTCGTCAAGCCAATCTAACTGTGCATGTAACTTACCTTGTTGTAATAAGTTTTTAGCGTGCGTACGACCTGCAATTATGTGTAACTGGTTTTTATTGCTAGTAGCTTTATCTGCACAGGTAATAGTAATGTTAGGCGCGCTAAATAGCAGGGCGGTTTTACTATTTTTTTGTAGTAAATCCTCATCGCGATATTGTTGCCAAGTAGGGGCTTGTTTAGCAAATGAGTAATGCTCACTTGGCAGGGAAAATAGCACTTTTGCGTACACGTTAAACACTTTGCGCCAACCATTACCACAGTGCTGGTTTATGGTATTTATTTGCTCATTTATAACCGGTTCTAGGCATTCAAGTGTTTCAAAAAACGGCATTGGCGGCGCTTTTGCTACATATACCGCCACGCTAAATTGCGTATCACCTAAGCCAACTAATTGGGTATTCAAACTAGTTAGCCTTGTTTTGAGCTAAAATACGGTCAAGATTATTTGCAAAGTTTTGGCGGTCGGTTTGACTAAGTGGAGGCGGGCCACCACTCATTTCTACGCCACTTGAGCGCATGGTATCCATAAAGTCGCGCACGTTAAGTATTGAACGGATATTCTCGGTGGTATAAAGCTCGCCACGCGGGTTGAGTGCTTGCCCGCCGTTATCAATTACTTCACTTGCTAGCGGAATATCGCCCGTAATAACTAAATCGCCTTTTTCAATACGTTTTACTATTTCGTCGTCGGCTACATCAAACCCTGACGATACTTGAACGCGGCTTATATATTTTGACGACGGAATACGCATTGCGTGATTGGCCACTAAAATAGTCTCGATTTTCATACGCTCTGCCGCTCTAAAAAGTATTTCTTTTATAACAACAGGACACGCGTCTGCATCTACCCAAATTTTCATGCTATGGTCATTTTTATTGCTTTAGAATTAATATGATCCTATAGCAAATTTTATTCTTATGAAATAGCATAAATTACATAATCGAAAAGGAGCTTACATGAAGGCTATTAAATACGGTTTACTTATTACAGGGTTATTTTTTCTTAGTGCTTGCACCAGCCCTCCTGAGGAAATAACACCCGTTAAAAACTTTGATATACAAAAATATAAAGGCAAATGGTTTGAAATAGCGCGTCTTAATCACTCATTCGAAGAAGGTATGGAGCAAGTTACCGCTACGTATTCAATTAACGACGATGGCACGGTAAAGGTCCTTAACAAAGGGTATTTAACGGATGATAAAAAATGGGATGACGCCGAAGGCTTGGCCAAGTTTGTTGAGGGCACCGACACAGGGCATTTTAAAGTCTCGTTTTTTGGTCCATTTTATGGTGCTTACGTGATTTTTGAACTTGACCAACCCGATTACCAATATGCATTTATAACCAGTTACAACAAAGATTACTTGTGGTTTTTGTCGCGTACACCAACGGTTAGTAAAGAGCTTAAAGATCACTTTTTAACTAAAGCTAAAGAGTTGGGCTTTGCTACCGATCAGATTATTTGGGTTGAGCAATAAACAATGTAAAGCCCCTTTACAGTAGTAATAAAAGAGTCACCTAACTGTAAAGTAACTTACATATATTATGGCTATATTGTGGCACTTGCCGTGAGACAGCAAGTATTGGAAACACTGAATATCCCCTATTGTTGGCAAGCTATATAGCTTGCCATTTTTTTTGCCTAATCTATGAGAAAGTAACGGATCACGTTTTTACTAACTAAGGCTAGTTTAACGTTAAAAACAGCCCACTTAGTACAACTAACATGCCATTTAAAACATTAAACCATTTTACGTAGCCTACCAAAAAATTATAAAAAACCATTATAATTAAGACACTTAGGCTCGTAAATCCACAAAATAGTAATGCTCCATATCCACCTTGAGTAACTATACAAAGTACTAAGCTTAGTAAAATACTGATCCAAGCAGCTAGCAACAGCTTTTTACGTTGGGATTCTGTAGGACGTTTGTTAAATACGTCTTTAAAGTGATTAAACTTAGCTAGCGCAAAACAGTTAAAACTGAGCAAACATAGGGTAAAACCTAGTAAATCAATCATGATTTTTGTCTTTTAAGATTATTAGATTGGCTAGGGGTGATTATTTTTGAGTTGTTTTTAGCAGTACGTAATTTTTCGGTTTGTATAAAAAACAATATACTAAACAGTAAAAATAGTGCATCAAAAGTAAATAATGCCCACTGTTTGTGCATCAAATAGCTAACTATATTGTCGTTAGTTGTAAGTGCATTAATAACCGGTACGCTAAAACATGCAGCAGCATTTATAGCTGCCATAACTCGCCATTGCAGCCTATCTCGTTTTAAAAGGGCAATAACAGCCACTGCTAACCATGTTAAAAAGAACGCGAGTATTTCTTTATCGGCGCGCTCTGCGACCGTTGGGCTAAGTAGTCTGTTAGCGATAAAAAATGCACACGTTGCCAGTGGAAGCCCCATAATAGTGGCTAGGTTTAACCCTTCAACTAGTTTTAAACCAAACGAAGGTTTAACGTTGTTTTTAGTTCGTTCGCGAATTCGTTTAGCCCACATAATACAGCCAGAGCCAATCATTACACAGCCTGCAATACCGCCTAATACATATAACCAGCGTAACAACCACGTGGCTAAACGCCCTGTATGCATTGAATTAAGCGATTCGTAAAGCGCTTTGCTGCTAGTTAGCTCGTCATCAGTTTGAGCGACCATTTGCCCTGTAGCACCACTAAATATTAAGCGTGGTGCTTGGTCACGTAGTGTTTTACCTGCGCTTACCAATACGGTAATTGTTGAAGCTGCCATATTTGGTTGGTTAACTTGTACGCGAGTAATATCTGCATGAGGCCACTTAGTATAAACCTGATCTAAAATACTTTGAATCGGCACTATTGGTGATTCGCCTTTGGCTTTATCGGTCATGGTGTTGCGAGGGGTTACATCGTTAAAAAAGCCACGCATGCCGTTATCGTAAGACGTTTGCGCAGGGTAGGGAAACAACATAAATATGAGTGTAATCATGCCAGTGTAGGTAATCATTAAATGAAAAGGCAGGGCAAGCACAGAGCTTAAGTTATGGGCATCTAACCACGTACGGCTACCTTTGTTACGCCTAAAGCTAAACATATCTTTAAAAATACGCTTATGAATAACCACGCCCGATATAATGGCAATCAGCATAAAAAAGCTAGCAAAGCATACAATCCAGCGTGCTGTTATTGCATCCATGTAATGTAAATCATAGTGCAACCGATAAAAAAAGTTACCACCTTTAGTATCTACAAAGGGCTCAAGCTCTTGCATGGTATTAGGGTTTAACTGTGTGTTTTTAAACTGGCTGCGGCGCTGGCCTGGCTCTTTTGGCTTTGCATAACCATAAATTAAATAAGGAATACGCGGCTCAGGTAATGTAATACGCCAGCTTGATGAGTTAGCTCCATGGTTAGCTAAGTAATCAAATCCGGTAATTATTTGCTGTTTTTGCGCTTCTATACGCTGTGTTTGGGCCTGCACATTATGAATGGCTGGTTGATTCCACAACGTTATTTCGTCTCTAAAAAAGCTAAGAGTTCCTGCAAAAAATATTAAATATAATAACCAGCAAACGAGTAACCCTACCCAAGTGTGTAACCAAGTCATCGATCTGAAAAAACTGTCTTTCATACCCAACCCTTCAGTAAACCAAGCAACGCAATGAACACACCCGTACTTAGTAAAATACTGATCCACACTGTTTTTAATGATTTAACGCTAAAGGCATAAATAAATACTACGGCATAAATTAAAATGCTAATTGAAACACTAAACAATACAGCGTCTTGCTTAGCTATTGGCAATACAAAACTTAATAACGCAGTACTTGCAGAGGTAAAGGCATAGCCACCAATTATGGCAATAAAAAAACGTAAAAATACCAAAGCTCGATAACAGCTTACGCTTTTTACTATAAGCGCAATTACGTTAACCTTATCGTATGGCGCACTGTGCAAAGGTGCTTGCATAGTTAATTAATCCCTTTATTTAAAGCGGAGGATAAAACAAAGGCGCTATTATATATGTTACAAATACAAAAGATAGTTATTCTCATTTGTGATATTTAACTTTTAAGTAAGTTATGCTTACTTACTTAGTAAAATACTGATCTGTTATTGTTTAATGATATTGCACAGGCTGTATGTAAAGCTTAAGGTTAATAAACTGACTAAAAATAAAGAGTGAAATAACGATGAGCGATCACGAAAAACTAAATTACGTTGAGTTTCCTGCATGCGATTTACACGCAACTAAAGCTTTTTTTAGTTGTGTATTTAATTGGCAGTTTACTGACTACGGCCCAGAATACACGGCATTTAGTGGCCAAGGGCTTGATGGAGGTTTTTTTAATGCACCGCTTAAATCGCTTACTCAAAACGGTGCTGCGCTATTGGTTTTTTATAGTAACGACATTCACGCCACGTATAAAAAAGTACAACTCCATGGTGGCACAATATTAAAACCTATTTTTGAATTTCCGGGTGGTTGCCGGTTTCATTTTGCAGAGCCTAGCGGCAATGAATTTGCCGTATGGGCAGAAAAACAATAGGTTTTATAAGGCCTGTAGCGTGAATGAGTTTAAAGATCACGATTTTACTAACTAATCGCCGTTTCAGATAAAATAAACCGATTTTTTACCAACTCATTTACCCTAAATGGCCATTTAGGATAAATATTAAGCATTTAAGGCCAAATAAACATGAGTAATCGCCAATTAATAGACCACGTTAGTAAATGCGTGATCTGTGAACCTCATTTACCTTTAGGGGCTCGACCTGTAATACAATTTAACCCAAATGCACGTATTTTAATTGCAGGCCAAGCACCTGGGGTAAAAGTTCACGAAACAGGCGTGCCGTTTAACGATGCAAGTGGGAATCGCCTGCGAGAATGGCTTGGACTAACACGTGATGAATTTTACGATGCTAATAATATAGCCATTTTACCTATGGGCTTTTGCTATCCGGGTAGGGGTAAGTCGGGTGATTTACCACCTAGAAAAGAATGCGCCCCAGCATGGCGCGAGCAATTATTAACTGCACTACCAAATATTGAGCTGACAATAGTATTAGGTAAATACGCGCAGGCGTATCATTTACCAGAGACTAAAAAAATGCCGCTTACGGAGTTAGTAAAATCGTGGCGTGAGTATTGGCCAAACTATTTAGTGCTTCCTCACCCCAGCCCGCGCAATAATATATGGCTTAAAAAGAACCCATGGTTTGAACAAGATGTACTTCCAGAACTGGATAAACGCATTGCTACTATTTTAAATAAGTAACGCTTCTAGCATTAGGATTTATTGTAAAGGGGCGTTACAGTTAAAAACTAATACTGCAATTAATAACAATAATAAACGAGGCTGTCTAACTTGAATGCATCTATATTAACCGAAGTAATACTTCCGCTCGCTCTTGCACTTATTATGTTTGGTATGGGTCTTGGGCTCACAACAACCGATTTTACTCGTCTATTTAAAAGCCCGCTTGCCATTGTTATGGGTTTAATGGGCCAACTTGTAGCAATGCCTTTATTAGCATTAGGGCTGTGTTATTTACTTAACCTACCAACGCCTATAGCTATTGGTTTAATGATATTAACTGCCTGCCCAGGCGGTACTATGTCAAATGTAGTAAGCCAGCTTGCTAAAGCTAATTTAGCGCTTTCGGTAAGTTTAACCGCCGCCTCTACCGCAATTAGTATAATAACCACACCGTTTATTATTGGCTTTGCTATGAGTCAGTTTGCCCCAGCAGACGATGCTAGCTTTTCTATTTTAACAACATCGCTTGGATTATTTTTTATTACCTTAGTGCCAGTTGCTATAGGCGTTTGGTTACGTCACTTTAAAAGTGATTTTGCCATTAAAACAGAGCCATTTTTTAGACGCTTCTCGTTGTTTTTTATGCTTATGATGATTGCCGCACTAGTAATAAAAGAGCGCGATTTATTAGTTAGCTCATTTAACGATGTATTTTGGGCGTGCATAGCGCTTAATATTGGTTCAATGGTTGTTGGTTGGCTAATTGCTAAGTGTTCAAAATTAAATCTAACTGATTCGCTGACGCTTTCAATTGAGGTTGGAATTCAAAATGCATCGTTAGCTATTTTAATTGCTATTAGCTTTTTGAATAAACCAGAATATGCAGTTACCGGTGGCGTGTATGGCCTTGCTATGTTTATAGGGCCACTGCTATTAATTGGCGGGTTAAAGCTTAAAAATAAACGTCCCGCTAGGGCTGTTAACTAGGACTTTTAATTAGGGCATGTTGACCAAGTTACTTTAACTCAAGGCTACGGATAACGTAGCCGTAAACTCCAGCCTAAAAATACCACCAGTTAAATATATGCTCTGCACCCATCGCGCCACCAAGTTGTGGGCTTCTAAAAAACTCTTAAGCTTGAGTATTGCTCCAGGCGCTGAGCTTGCTCGCGCAAGGAGCGAAGCTTCTAATTACTAAGGCGCATTTAGGATGGGATAAGAGTTTAAGTAATACGGTGAAAAAGTAGTTAATTAATTGGTTACTAAAACAGCGCCTCAGCACATGAGGCGCTACTTTAAAATTTACTATTTGGTTTGCATGTTTTTAGCGCGTTCTTCTGCATCTATTAATGCTTGCGATTTAGGGGCGCGTTTTTTCTCTTCTATTTTTGGCTTTTCAGTTGAGTCAGGATCCCAGCTTGAGTCTAACGATAAGTTAGCAAATGGATTGTTACTGTCTGCTTTTTTAGGCTCACTTACTGGCTCATCAACTTGTGATGTTGTTTGGGCTTGCTCAGGTATTACGTCTTCTTTTTTAGGCATAGGCTTTTCACCAGGTAATGGTGCATCTGGGTTAAATGTACGCACTTCTGGTTCTTTAAAGTCTTGCTCAGTTGTATACATAGTCGATTGAGCGTCAGATATTTGCTCTGGCGCGTGTAAATCTATAACCGGCTCACTCGCTGTTACTGGCTCAGGAGTATTAATAACCGGCTCTATAGTGTTATGTTCGGCTTCTATTGGCGCAGGCTCCGTTACTTGCGCTGTATATTGCTTACGTAGTTTTTTTACAGGCTTTGCATCTGGGTCAAAGTCGCGTACCTCTGGCTCATTAAAGCTGCTGGCATTTTTAATACGCTCTAAGGTTGTTTTTGCTGCTGCTTCAAACTCGGCGGTATTAGGCTCAGATTTTTGTTTTACTTCGTTAAACGTAGCCGTACTTGTTTGCTCTAAAGTATCTGCTTGCTCCATTTGTGCCAGCTCAGTTTCGCTTACTTGCGATGGAGTAACTACGTTGTTCTGCCCATCTGAAATCGGCGTTGTTGTATTTTTTACATCAGCATTTTGTGCTGTGTTAGTAGGCTCTACAGGCTCTTCATTTGTCGCTACGCTGCTCTCAACCGCTTTATTATTTTGAGTAATTTCGTTGATGACGACAGGCTCAATCTTTGGCTCTTTTGTTGTTTGTACAGGCTTTGTTGTTTTAGTTTCAGGCTTAGCTGGTGTAGCAATTTTTTCTGATTTAACTTCAGATGGAGCCGCTATAGTCGGTTCTGCCATCGCTTTACTTTGTTTTGCACGGCACAGGCGCACGACTACCATAGCGCCAATAAGTATTACTATAACAAGTATTAAAGTGGGTAAAAGTAACGAGCTTGGGCTCTGCGCTACAGGTTGCGGCGTAATTACTGGCGCTGGTTTAGTTAACACAGGAGCTGGTTTTACAGACTTAGGCTTCTCAGGCGTAGCCTTTATAGGCGCAGCTATAACGCTTTGCTCTGGTGTCGCCGGTTTTATTTGTTCTATTGCTGCTTCGTTTTTTTGCTCTGTAACTACTTGCTCGGGTGCTGTTTTTGTTGGCTCTGCATCAATTACTATTTCGTTACTATTGGTATTTAGCTGATCGTTAATCTGTTGTTTTTGATCATCAGTTAAATTAAGCGTTTGCTCGTTGATGCTCTCTTTAACAGCTTCTTCAGTAGGTTTAATTACAGGGGCAGGTTCAACAATTTTAGGTTGTGGCTGAGTAATAATAGCTGGCTCAGGCTTTATTATTTGTGGCTTTGGTTGTGCTTGAATTTCTTTTGGCTTATTACAGTTGTTTTTGTAATCACGCGCTGCTTTACGATATTTTTGACTCGCTTTATTATTACTATTTTGCTGCATTTCTTGTTTAATTAAAATGCACATAGCTTCGTTGTATGCAGCACTTTGCGCACTATAAAATAAGGCAAAGCAAAGGGTAAATCTAATTAGTTTTGATATCATAAAGTTATGCGCGCTTAAATATTAATAGTTTGATTTTAAGCGCAAAATTGAAAATTATCTAGAGCAAGTTAACTTAAGTACAACTAATCAATGACCATCAAACTGCGATATTCATCGTAAGCAAATTGGTCGGTCATACCGCTTATATAATCTTGGATTAATCTACAGCGATAATAAAACTCGTATGCCGCAAAATGATCAGGCTCTTCTTGCATCGCATCAATTGCGTGTTGGTAACTATTTAAGTGCTTTTTAGAGAGCTTTTTAACAAGTCGCGACTCTATTAATAAACGTGAATCGCCATTAAGTGCGCGTTTAAAGTTATCGCTATTTAATAATAGTAATGGTTTGTAACAGTCAAGTAAGCCGTTAATTATACGATAACCTTGCAGCTCTAGTTTTTCGACTTCTTTGTTTGAAAATACATGTTCAAGCGCTACTTGCTTTAGTGTTTTAGTTACTGCATGCAAGTGGCTTCTATCTTCTAAAAGCGCTTGGTTAAAGTCGCCATGATAAATAGGTTCTATGTTTTCAATAAAGCGTTTTGCGGCGTGGTTTACTAGCGGATGTAGCAATGCAACTCGCAGGTATATAAAAAATTCACTATTAAAATTATACGGTTGTGCTTGTGCACGCTCTAGTGCGTAGTCTACGGCTTTGTCTACAAAATTTTGATGTTGAGCGTCGTCGATTAACAGATTTATTAATACTTTTTTGTAACTACTTTTAAGTTTTTCGCACAGTAGCTCGGTACTTATTATGTCTTTTTCTACGGCGTCTTCTATGTCGGCTAGGCAATAAGAAATATCGTCCGCGGCTTCCATTATATAACTTGCGGGATGGCGGCAGTAAGGCTCAATAGTGAGCTCTTTTTGTAGTGCCTCAACAAAGTTTTTTTCGCTGTAGTAGTAACCTACTTTTTTCATTAAGTAGTTTTTATTTTGCGGAATGTCTTTTACATCAAGCCCAGCAGGGCGAGTGTATTTTAAAATACCGGCGCTTTGGCTATAAGTTAAATTAAGCGTTTGCAACGAATGAATTATACGTATGCCTTGAGCGTTGCCTTCAAAGTTACAAATATCAAGTGCAAGGTGTTTAAAAACAACACCTATACCGGTGTTTGGCTCTTTACAGCGCTCGGGTGTTACGCTTGCTAGGTTATTATTAAACCAGTGGTTAATAGCCGCTTCGCCAAAATGCCCAAATGGTGGGTTGCCAATGTCGTGCATTAGGCAGGCCATTTCTACTAAGCTTTCTAGAGGGCGTTCTAGGTCGGTTAAGCCGTAATCTTTTTGTTGCTCGTAGCTTAAATTAGCAAAAATACGTTGCACTATAAAACGACCAACTTGTTGAACTTCAAGCGAGTGAGTTAAGCGCGAACGAACAGCTGCGTTGCGCTCAAGCGGAAACACTTGTGTTTTTTGCTGTAAACGACGAATAGCGGCGCTATTTATTATTCGTCCACGGTCGCTTTCTAGCGCCATTTGTAAGTTTGCTGTGGTGCGGTACATTCGTGCTGGCGTTATTTTTTTACTAAAATCTATGGTCATCTTTAAACTTGTCCTTTTTACAATTGATGACTGGCATAGTTTTTAGCACTTAGTCATTTGTCTTTAATATACAGGGTTTAATCTATCAGTTTGTATCATAAAGTAACAACTTGCTTTAAAATAATTTTTTGAGTAATTGTTGTGCATTTATAGGTGTTTATAATGAAACAGTGGATTTTAAAGGCAGTATCAATTTGCCTAATGTTAGGAATGAACAGCGCGTTTGCTGCAAAAGAGCAAACTGTGGTGCTTGTATCAATCGATGGCCTGCGCTGGGATTATATTGAAAAACACGGCGCACCCAATTTAAAAGCAATGGCCGAGCGCGGTGTTCGCGCACAAAAACTAATACCTGTTTATCCGACTAAAACGTTTCCTAATCATATTTCTATTATTACGGGCTTACTGCCAGTAAACCATGGCATTGTTGATAATAGCTTTTGTGATAAAGCGCGTAAAAACGACTGTTACAGCATGGGCAAAGCATTGGGCGATAGCACATGGGTAAAGGGTATTCCGCTTTGGAATTTAGCAAAAATGCAGGGACTTAAATCGGCTACATATTTTTGGCCTGAGTCAGATGCACTATTTAACGGCATGACACCAGATTACTTTTATCACTATTCTAAATACAGCGATTACCAGAGCCGTGTTGATCAAATTATTCAGTGGTTAAGTTTACCAAAAGCACAGCGCCCACGTTTTATTGCGAGTTACTTTTCGCTAGTTGATAGCATGGGCCATGAATTTGGGCCAGACGCACCACAAACGCGTGATGCAGTTAAACAGCTTGATGAATTAATGGGGCAATTACAAACTCGCTTAAGTAAATTAGAGCAAGAGGTAAACTTAGTTATTGTCTCGGATCACGGTATGACGAGTATAGATCCAGATAAAAGCATTGATGTAACCACACTACCTAAAGATGAAAACTTTTTAGTTAAAAATACGGGCCCACGTTTACTTATATATACTCAGCCTGATGCTAAAAACGCTGATATTGAAGGTTACAAAGCACGTTTACGAGATGCGTCAAACGGTCGCTATATAGTATTAACAGACGAGCAATTAGCAGCGTACCATTATAATAAAGGCACTCGCGTCGGCGATATTGTGGTGCAAACTACAGCGCCAGCGGTATTTACCAATGGTAAAAAACCAACCTATTTAGGGACTCACGGTTATGCATATACAGAAGATATGGCAGCATCATTTATTGCTGTAGGCCCTGCATTTAAACAAGGTGTAAGCCTTAAAGAAGTAAATAACCTTGATATTTACCCAGTACTTGCAAAAGTGATGGGACTTAAATTGTTAAACAAAGTAGATGGCAATGGAAAAACGTTAATGCCAGCAATTAAGCAAAAAGTGGTTGTGCATTAGCTTAATCTAAAAGAGCGCGTAAGCGCTCTGCAGGGAAGAACATGTTAAAACTTTAAAGTGGGCTATTTTAGCCCACTTTTTTATTGGGCAGCTTATTTAAAGTTAGCAATACTTGTTTTTGTAGCAGTAACCGTGCGAATTGCATGCGCTTGGTTTGTAATACCAAATGCAATACCGTTTACGCTCCAGCCAGGGTTAGAGAAGTAATCGTACTGAGTTGCGCTACCGTAAACGTGCGGGTAAGCCATAATACTTGCAAACTCATTTTGTACGCCATGACCCATGCCGTCTACATATACACCGCCTGACGTGTCACCTTGTTTGCGTGAATGTGCTAAACCTTGGTTATGACCAAGTTCGTGTACGAATGTAGTTGCACCACAGTCAATTGCAGTGATTGAGTACATACGGCTGCTCATAGAGCTGTATAGGTTGCCATTAGTACCTTGACCAACCCATGCTAAACCACATGAAATAAGCCCATTGCCAGCACTTTGGCCAGTACCTAATACGGCAATCATGTCGGCTTTCCAATCGCTGCGTAAACCATCTACGTAGCTGCTATTTGTAACCGAATCTAACCAATCCTCAGACGGCGTTACTGCGTAGTCACCTAAGTTTTGTTTGCCAGCTAAGCGTAGTGTTATATCAACGCCATTTTGGCTATATACTTGATTACTAAAAGCAATTAGTTGATTTATTTTAGTGTCAATATTGCTAGTTGCAGCAGCTGATTGGTCGGTATATAAAATACCGATATCGATGGTTTCTGCTTGTGCAGCACTTGCTGCACATAATGCCGCAGCCAGTGCGGTTGTTGTGATTACTTTTTTCATTATTGTATTTCCTTACTCTTGTTGTGGTTGGAACTTGTTTTTAACTTGGTTGAGCTCATAAAAAGCAGACACACTAAAGCTGCCTTAGAGTGCGGCTTTAATTGTTTTTATATTTTTTGGTTAGCCATCAATTTTTGGTGCAAATATATCGATGCTTTTATCTGATTTGGGTTTTGGTGCGGTTACTTCATGCTCTATGTGGCTTTTATATAAATCGCGTTTTGCTGCAATCCATCCGTACTTACCTTTACTTTCGAATACATAATTGCCAGAGGGCGCAGTAAATTGGCCATATACGGCATCTTTACCTACCGTTAAAACGGTATTATGCATGCGGCCATCAACACCCACTATTTTGCCAAATATGCTCTTGTCGCCATTTTCAGACTCAACCACATTAGTCACCTCTGCGGTGAATGTTTCGGCTGTTTGCGGAATAGCTAAATCAAAGTTTTCGCCAGTTTCTAACGCCTGCAAAGAATTTAAATCAAACTCAATGTAGGCTTCGTTATGCAAGTCGGTAGGTAAAACTTTTGCGTTTATGAGCACTTGCTTGGCTTTGTCGGATAGGCGGTTTACGGCATCAAATTCTTCAAACGGTAAACTGTTGTCTGGGGCAACAATGGGTTTAACGGTAATTGGATCTTTACTCATATCAATAGGTGCAGGGGGATGTGTATTGCGTGTTTTTTGTAAATCAATAGGAACAAAGTCTATAGCAACGGGCGCGATAGGTTCGCCCGTTTCATCTGCATTAAAAAATAGCCCATAAACTGCAAATGCCGATAATGGTATAGCAATTAGTAAGACGACAGATCTCTTCATTTGTTTCTCTTTTAGTGTTTTTGGTTAACTGTTTGTTACTTTTTATATTATTAAATGGATTAGATCAAGATAATAAATGTAACCGAAAAGAATTAATTCTGAATTCCATAATCCCTTATAAAGTATAAGGATATTTATTTTTGGTGTGTTTTTCACTCTTTTTGGTATTGGTTTTTTGTAGGGTTTATACGGGCTTTGGCGCGTTTGTGGGTACTTGTTTGTTTAGTTAAATACAATGGTTAAAAGTGGCTTTTTGACGTTAATTACAATGAAAAATAAAAAGTGAATTTTTTTCACCCTTTGTAAACTAATCGCTAATTGCAATGTAATTATCGGGCACGTATGTTGAGTGCTGCATAAATGGCATTACGAGGGATTTATGAAAGTGTCTGATCAGTTACTTAACCGAACTACAGCAGGGCTTGTGGCTGTAATTATCGGTTTTTCGAGTTCTATTGCATTGATTTATCAGGTAGTGATAACCCTTGGTGGCACGCCCGACTTAGTAGCTAGTTGGATTTTAATGCTTGGCTTAGTAATGGGTATAACGTCAATTGGTTTATCGTATTATTATAAAGTGCCTGTTTTAATTGCGTGGTCTACCACGGGAGCTGCATTACTTATTTCAAGCGCCCAAGGGTATAACTTAAACGAGGCTATTGGCGCATTTATGCTCAGTGCATTGCTCGTATTTTTGTCGGGGGTTACGGGCTGGTTTGAAAAAATAATGAACCGTATTCCAAGTGAGCTTGCATGCGCCATGTTGGCCGGCGTACTTGTTACTTTTGGTATTGATGTTTTTAATTTTATGAACGACATGCCTTTAGTAATTGGCTTAATGGTCGTTATGTACTTTATTGGTAAACGCTTTTTTGCCCGTTTTGCTATGTTAAGTGTGCTTATTATAGGCGTATTACTTGCTTGGCAAATGGGCCATATTGATACCAGTGCACTGCACTGGAAAATGAGCGAATTTGCCTATATTGAACCCGCTTTTCACTTACAAGCATGCATTAGCATAGGTCTACCACTTTATATAGTTACCATGACCTCGCAAAATTTACCGGGTATTGCTGTTTTAAAAGCGCACAAATATAAAGCGCCTATATCTGCGTCTCTTAATGTAACTGGGTTTGTAAATATGCTTACGGCCCCATTTGGAGCCTACTCTATTAATTTAGCCGCTATTACCGCAGCTATTTGCATGAGTGATGAAGCGGATAAAAATCATGATAAACGTTATTGGGCGAGTATAGCGGCTGGCGTATTTTATATTTTAATGGCGCTGTGCGCGGCTACTTTAGTTGGCTTGGTAGCAAGTTTACCCCAGGCGCTGATTTTAGCTTTGGCGGGCATTGCGCTATTTGGCACCATTGCTAATAGTTTGCAGCAAGCTCTTAGTAGTACTGAATATACTGAGGCCGCAATAGTCACTTTTTTAGTAACTGCATCTAACTTAACATTGCTCTCAGTGGGGTCTGCTTTTTGGGGGATTATAGCGGGTGTGTTAACGCTTATGATCACCAGGAAAGACTAAAAGCTTTATTGTGTACAAAGAGCCGTTGGTGAGTATTTAAAACAAAATTATAGTTTATTTATATCATTAAAATAGTTTAACTAAGCTTATAAAAAAGGCTGCAATTGCAGCCTTTAGCTTTACAAAACAAGATTTACCTAATCAAAAGTATGATGGCGAGTTACACTAAACCGATTAAGTATATGATGCATAACATATACGGCGCACAGACTTAATATTATAGCCACAGATACTGAACTAAACCGATACAGCGCACTATAAATTAAGTCTTGTCCTGGCCCGAGTGAGTTCCCAAATAAAATACCAAATGTAGTCAGCACACCAAAACCAATACCCGGTATGCCTCCGCCTAAAATATGAAAACGCGCAAAAATAAACGAAAGTATCCATAAAATAGCTATCGGAAAAAGTAAAAAGTCAGAGTGACTATACAAAAACACCTGCGATAGTAGCGCTGCATTGCACCCTATAAGTGTTCCTATTGCCCGTTGCCAACCAGCCATACCGGCGGCTTTCCAGCACAATGAAAATAAAATGAGTACAGAAGCTGCTTGCGCAGATATTGAGTCTTGTAAATCAAGAACCTGAAAAACCACAAAAGAGAGCGTAGCCACGCTTGAGCATAACAATACCTCATGGCGAATACTCTCTTTTGCTTTAGCTGGCATTACTCGTGTGGGCCTTGCTGTTAGATCAGGAAATAGGCCATGCATTAATGCAGCGATAACGACGGTTAAAAGAATAGCCAACCCATTAGTTAAAATTAGCGGATAAATACTACTTCCCTGACCAATATAGCTGGAAAAATGTAGCTGAATAGAAAGGCTAACAACGCCTAAAGCGCCAAATAAAAAGGCACTACCGCTACTCATTTGGTGAAATAAAAAGCAGAAAACACCAAACACTAACAATGCCATAACGACTGGCAAGTGAGAAAACAACCCCTGCATTATCAGCACGATAAGCGCGCTAAATGCAGCAGATGCTATAAATTGATTTATAAGCCCACGGCTTAAAGTAGGCACCATGCCAAGTAACAACATAGGATAAACGGTAAAAAATATACCATTAGGCCAGCTCATTAATTTACTAATAGTAAACCCAAGGGTACATCCACCTGCAATGCGTAGTGCTTGGCGAAGGCCATTAGAGTCTAATTGTGGCCCTTGGCTAACAATTTGAGTCATAAAGTTTCCATTAATAGATGTAGTGTAACCAGCTAATAAACCTAATTTGTGCAGATCCAAACCATTGCCCAATTGTCGATTCGGGCAATAATTGTACTGTTGCACGTGACCCGCTTGGCATGTTTGCTATTAAGTCTTGATGATTTACGAGCTTTAAATGAATGCGTTGACGCTGTGCATCGCGTACCCAACGATTGCTGGTTTCTGTTGTACTTAGTAAACCATTTGCACTAAGTTGGCCGTTGCTAACACCTGCTTCAAATGTTTCAAGTATTGCGTCGTAAACTTCACCTGGGCGGCTATCAAATACTACGCGCGCTTGAGTGCCTTGCTTCATATTTGAGAGTGACTTTTCTCTAAAGTCGGCAACTAAATCGGCTTTTTTAGCGACAATAGCTAATAACGGGCTACCTGCAACTGCGTACGCGCCGTCTAATAGTTGTAAGTTAGCAACTACGCCGTCACTTAATGCGCGCACTTGCGTGTAGGATAAATTTAGTTCAGCCTGCGCTAACTGATTAGCAGCGTGGCGCATGGCTAAGTTTTTATTACCTGAGTCACCTCTAGCTAAAACCGCTTCAGCTAACTGTGCTTCAAGGGCTGCAACATTTGCTTTACTGGCTTCAAAATTAGCACGAATGCTTTCAAGTTCTTGCTCAGATATAGATTTTTGAGTATAGAGTTTTTCGCCTCTGCTTTTTAATAGTTTTTGCTCATGCTGTTTAGCATTTGCAGCACTTATTTGTGCCTCAAGGGCTTTAACATTGGTATCAAGACGCTTGTTTTGTAATTTGGCATCATCAAGCGCGAGTTGAGCTTGCTCTTTGGCTAAATTATATGGGCCTTCATCGATACTAAATAATATATCGCCCGCTTTAACTGATTGGTTATTATTAACTTGCACACTAGTGACTCGGCCACTAATTTGCGGTGATATTTGCACAACAGGGTGGTATACACGTGCCTGTGGTGTCACAGGCAAAACCATATCGGCCACTAAATAGTAAATAAATACTAATATAAACCCTATGAGAGAGAACCTTACATAGCGTGCAAACTTTTGATCCGGTGTCATTTTTAGCCTTACTTATTAACTTGAATACATTTAAGGGCGTTTTGCTCTATTTTGATCAAACCAAATGCAATAGCATCGAGCTGCTCGACAGATAAACCGCTGTATAACTGATTTTTTATATCGGAAATGGTCTCTTGCAATGAATGTAAAATGGCATCACTTTGCTCAGTAAAATAGAGTCTTTTACTGCGCTTATCATGTTTGTCTACACGGCGAACGATTAACGATTGCTCCTCTAATTGCTTAAGCGTACGAGTCAGTGAAGGCATTTCTATTCCTAAGCTATTAGCAAGTTCAAGTTGTGTTAGTCCCTCACCACGCATATTTATATGCATTAGTGCAGTCCAGCGCGACTGAGTAAGCCCTAAAGGCTCAACAGCAATGGTTACCGCTTCGCGACATAAGCGATGAACTCGGCCCATATTACCGATAACTGTTAAATCGAGCGTTTCGTGAAAAGGTTTGTGTGTAGGCATAGCCATCCCAACATAGTTAGCAAGCTAACTATTTTATCATTACTTAGCTTGCTAAGTAAATATATGTAGGAGAGGGAAGTGGCAAAATATTTGCTAAACCCCACCTTTAAAAATGGTGAGGTTTAGGGAGGTTTTAAAAGTTAAGTAAATTAGCGGGGGAGTATTGATCGGTAAGTACTTTTGTATCGGCAGGCCAATCTTGGCCGTCTTTTGTAAAGTGCATAAATTGGCTAATCGCTTTTATGTCTATACCGTATTTGACTAATTTAGGGGCGAGAGCATTTACACGCGTGTTAATTTGCGCTTCGCTCGGTATTGATTTAAGTCCCGCTAAAATAATACGGTTACTACGATTTTCGCGGCTTACATTTATAAAGTCGCCAAATACAGCGTGGTAAGTTGCCGACTCATGCTCATAAAGTTTACTACTTGAAAACGTATTTGCGGCAATAACACCGCCATCGGCTAATACGCTTTGTACTTCTTCAAAAAACTCTTTAGTAAGTAAGTGCTCCGGAATGTAGTCGCCGTTAAATGCATCTAAAATAATCCAATCGTACTTTTGTTTTTTAATTGCGGCGCGCTTTATAAAAATGCGGCCATCTTGCACGCTTGATGTCACTAAGTCGTTTTCTATAAAGTTAAAGTAATCGCGTGCAACTTTAGTTACTGCAGGATCTATTTCAACATTATGAATTTTTGCAGTGGGGTATAGCTCATGAATAACGTTAGAAAGCGTACCGCCACCTAACCCTATAATAAGTACATTTTTAGGGTTGTCGGCTACTAATAAACTAGCAAAAGTCAATTTTGTGTAATTAAAAACAAGTTTGTCGGGATTGCTTTTATACATGCAACTTTGGCTTGTTTGGCTACTTTTAGTATTAAATTTAAGGCAACGTAAGTCGCTCGTTTCTTCAACAATAATATTGCGATAAAGCGAGCGTTCTTCATGAATAACGTTACTAAACGCAAAACCTGAAAATACAATTAACGGCAGTAGCAAATATTTAAGCATGAGCAAGCCCCTTATTATTAGCCAAGGTATTAATAACAATCGCGACTAAACCCAGTGACCCAAGTGTTAAAGCAAAGGCGCTAATAATTGTATTTACATCAAACGCGAGCACGAAGTAAAACGAGGTAATGATAGTACCCAGAGCGCTGCCAAGCGTACTTACAAAGTATAAACGACCTGCCACTTGACCGCTTTTATCGCTATCTGTTACCAGTAAGCGGACAGAGTAAGGCGAGATCATTCCTAAAATAACGGTAGGTATAAAAAATAAAGCAGTTGACGCTAAGAGTGAGCCGTAGCGGCTATCTTCAATTTGGGTAAATATAAATTCCATTATAGGCTGCGAAAATAATGTAATAGGGACGACCATAATGCTGGCAATTAAAAATATTAAACCATACTTGGTAAGAGATGCATTTTTAGTGCTGAGTTTACCGCCAAGTAAATAACCAAAAGATAAACTAAGCATAAACACAGTAATTATACTGCCCCAAATATGCACGCTACTGCCAAAAAAGGGGGCAAGAATTCTCCCACCTAAAAGCTCAATGCCCATTATGCAAAAGCCGCTGCAAAAGGCTAAAAAGTAAATTAACGCGTTTGTTTTTATGCTCATGTAATTATCATTATGTAACTTAAGTAGAACACTATACTAACGTGATGCATACAAAGCTGCTAGAGCCTGTTGACCTAAGTTTAATTAAAAAAAGAAGTTTTGTTATAACGATTTGTTAGTTAGGGCGTGTTGATCTATTTAACACGCCCTCGCGATTTAACACTTAAGACGCTTTTTTATTTAAATTAATTTTTTCTTAAGTTTTCTTTAAGTTTCACTCGTTAAATTTAGACCCTGAAATATAAACAGGTTTAAATGAGCGAGCTTATGCAATTAGCCCACACTTCTACATCATTAGGTTTAACACAAAATAACAGTCAGTTTATTAGTGCTCGTATTGATGATGTGCATCGAAAAAATCTCGAAAATACAGTAAAAGAAGGTTTTTTAGTTGCGTATAACGCTAAGCTTACTTCGTTTATGCCACTACTTTGCCAATACGTTACCGAGCAAGCAAAATGCACCTTAGGGCTAAGGCAAGCAACTTCGCCATTGTTTATTGAGCAATATTTAGCATCACCCGTTGAAGATTTTTTAGATGAGAGTATTTCTCGTAATAAAATTTTTGAACTTGGTAATCTTTGCTCTACAAATCGAAGAGCAACACTTGCACATTTTATTATTGTTAACGAAGCTCTGCAAAGTGTGGGCGCAAAACATTTAGTGTTTTGTGCAACCAGTAAAGTGCGTGCTTTATTGCGCTTACTGGGTGTTACGTGTACTGAAATTGCACTTGCTAGCAGTTTTGTAGTTGAGAATCCATTAAAGTGGGGCAGCTATTACGCCAACCAACCAACAGTATGCATTGTGAGCCTAGTGCAAGCTCACCAACAAGTACTAAATACCCCAATGCTTTATAGTTTGATGCAGCAAAACCACTCAAATATCAATTCTTTGGTAAATGCATTGGTGAATGTATGAATTACTATAATACACATTCAGTATCGCCATTAATTATTGCGCATAATAAAGAGCAAACACTTGAAATTAACAGTGATGAGTTTAACCAGCAAATACAAAAAGTAGTAAAAATTCTACAAAGCTTTAACGGCAAATGTGTCGCTTATAAGCTCGATAATACGCCAGCTTGGCTTGTTATTGATGCCGCTACTGCGGTTTCTAATAAAGTGGCTGTGCCAATTGCTCACTTTTTTAGTGAACAACAAACTCAATCTGTACTAGCGCAATGCGGCGCTAATTTATTTATGAGCGACACACTAAACCCTTTACTCGGGGAGCCGACGGCATCAATTACTTTATTTGAGTTTTACACATTATATATTTACGAAATCGTTGTAGCTAAACCCGTCAGTTATTTTTCAGAAACTCAAAAAGTAACGTTTACGTCTGGTTCAACTGGGCAACCAAAAGGCGTGTGTTTATCTGCAAAAAGCCAAATGCAGGTAGCTCAATCTCTGTGCGATAAAATTAATATTAAAAAGCCTGTTCATTTGTGTTTATTGCCGCTTGCTGTATTGCTTGAAAATATAGCCGGCGTGTATGCCCCTTTAAAAAGTAGCGGTACAGTGCATTTAATACCGCTAAATGAATTAGGCTTTGTTGGAACTGCATTAAAACAGCCCGCACAGCTTATAGCTGCTATTGATAAAGTTAAGCCAAATACGCTTATTTTAGTGCCTGAACTATTAGCATGCTTAGTTGCTTTTGCTGAACAAGGGTGGCAACTGCCTAGTTCGTTACAGTTTATTGCAGTAGGTGGTGCGCGTGTCAGCGAAATGCTAATAGTTAAAGCGCGTGGCTTAAACTTACCGGTGTACCAAGGTTATGGGCTTTCTGAGGCGGCATCTGTAGTTAGTTTAAATACGCCCACAAACGATAACCCCCAAAGTGCAGGTTCTGTGTTACCTCATATTCAAACCAAAATTGAAAATGGCCAGCTTTTTATAAAAGGCGATTTGTTTTTAGGTTACTTAAACCATCAACCACACGACAAAAACCAGTGGTATGCAACCGATGATCTGGTCGAGCAGCATCAAAATACCTTATTTATTAAAGGCCGCCTAAAAAACCTAATTATTACCAGCATGGGTCGCAACATCAGTGCCGAGTGGCCTGAATCACTATTACTCAGTCAAAGCGGTATTTTACAAGCGGTTGTGTTTGGTGAAGGTCGACCTTTTTTAACCGCCATTATTTATGCCGATTCAAAGCTAAGTAACCCAGTGTTAGCTCAATACATTAACGCAATTAATAAACAACTACCCGATTATGCACGAATTCAAAAGTGGCATCGTTTAACTGCCCCATTAAGTGTGCAACAAGGATTATTAACTACAAATAATCGCCCAAAACGAGATGCCATAAGTAAGCAGTACCATGCTGTGTTTGAGCAATTTTACCGACTTGGAGAAGTAATTAATGAGTGATTTTTTTAACACCCTTAAAGAGCAAACTAAACAAGAGCAAAACTACCTGCTTGCAGCGCCTATTATTCAGCGTGTTTTTAAAGGTGAAGCATCACTTGAAGAATACGCTTCGTTTTTAGCGCAAGCGTATCACCATGTTAAGCACACTGTGTCATTAATGATGTCGGTTGGTGCACGATTAACCGACGAACAAGAATGGTTGCGCGAAGCCGTCGCAGAATACATTGAAGAAGAGATTGGCCATCAAGAGTGGGTACTTAATGATATTGCAGCCTGTGGTTTTGACAAAGAAACAGTAAGGTGTAGTCAGCCGCAATTTGCTACCGAAATGATGGTGTCGTATGCGTACGACTCCATTGCACGTAAAAACCCATTGATCTTTTTTGGCATGGTACATGTGCTTGAAGGCACTTCTATAGCGCTTGCTGATGGCGCGGCTTCAAACATCGCAAGTGCTGTTGGCTTATCTAAAAAAGCATTTAGTTATTTAACCTCTCATGGCGCACTTGATATAGAGCATGTAAAGTTTTTTGAAAACCTAATGAACCAAATAACAAATGAGGCGGATCAACAAGCCATACTCCATGGTGCAAAGTGCTTTTATCGTTTATACGGCGATATATTTCGTGGGCTCGATGACGAACCGTTTTTTAAAGCAAGCGCACAAGGCAAATTGTCATGAGTAGCGCTTTATGTGTGCTAACTGGCGCAACCGGCGGAATAGGGCAAGCGATTGCTAAAGCCCTATATGCAAAAGGGTGGAAGTTACTACTTGTAGGGCGAAATACCCAAGACCTTGAAAAACTGAGCCGTGAATGCCCAGACAGTGAAATATTTACAGGCGACTTAACCGACGATACAACACGCATTAACTTAGCAATAAAAGCCAAGCAACTCGGTGGCGTTAGGTTACTTATTAACAATGCCGGTATAAATACAATGCAAAGCCTTGAGCACACAAGTAATGAGCAAATAGATAATATGCTTACTACTAATTTGTCGGTGCCTATTAAATTATGCCAGCTATTTTTAGGGCAGTTAGCGTATACGAAAGGCACTATTGTTAACGTGGGATCATCGTTTGGCAGTATTGGCTACCCGTTTCAAACGCTTTATTGCGCCAGTAAATTTGGTTTACGTGGTTTTACAGAAGCGCTCTCGCGTGAGCTTAACGGCTCAGGCGTTAAAGTGACCTATTTAGCACCAAGAGCGACAGATACATCTATTAATAGCAGTAAAGCGCGGGCAATAAATAAAGAACTCGGTAATAAAATGGACTCGCCAGAATTAGTTGCTCAAGAGTTATTAGCACTTATAAATTCGAATCAAACAAGGCGTTTTATTGGTTTTCCTGAGAAATTATTTGCACGTATTAATGGCGCATTCCCAAGCGTTGTTGATAACGCTATTGCAAAACAACTTCCTAAAATTAAACGCTTTTTAAGTTAACAAACACACGAGGACAAGATTATGTATAAATTTACCCTAGCATTATCTCTAATACTAACAACTGTATTTACAACCGCAGTACACGCAGATGAAACACAAGACTTAACCTCTATTCAACAAAAGTGGGCAACTGCTAACTATGAACTTGAAGACGATGCGCAAATAGATGCGTTTACGCAACTAAGTGAGCAAAGCGCGTTATTTGTTAAAAACTATCCAGGCTCGGCACAAACACACATTTGGAATGGCATTGTGTTAGCCAGCTTTGCAGGCGCAAAAGGTGGCTTGGGCGCACTTGGTTTAGCAAAAGAAGCTAAAGCGTCACTTGAAAATGCACTCTCAATTGATGGTACAGCATTAAATGGCTCAGCTTACGCAAGTCTTGCAACGCTTTATAGCAAAGTACCTGGTTGGCCAATTGGTTTTGGTGATGACGACAAAGCTGAAAAATTATTTAAACAAGCCCTCGCTTTTAATCTCGAAGGCATTGATACTAATTACTTATACGGTGAATATTTGTATGACGAAGGCGATTATAAACAAGCTAAAGCACGACTACTTGTAGCACAAGCAGCGGGCATTCGTGATACTCGTGCAAAAGCAGATGAGTATCGCCAACAAGCAATAAGTCAGCTATTGGCAAAAGTAGATAAAAAAACTAAAAAGATAAACACATAATGCATTTATTACTCGTTGAGGACGATCATTTAGTGGCGCAAGGGCTTATTCGCTCTTTGCGTCAAGAGGGCTACAGCGTAGAGCATAGTGGCACAGTTAAGCACGCCTTAGAGTGCCTTTCTAGTGGTGAGATTGAGCTTGTTATTCTCGATTTAGGATTACCTGATGGCGATGGCTCGCAAGTTTTAAAGCATATTAAAGCACAAAAAAAAGTTATTCCGGTGGTTATTTTAACTGCTCGCGGCAGTATTGATGACAAAGTCCAAGGGCTAGATATGGGAGCAGACGATTACCTTGCAAAGCCGTTTGATCCTGCTGAGTTATTTGCTCGATTACGTGTAGCAAGCCGGCGCATTAACCAAACACAATCAAGCTTATTGCGCTGTGGTGATGTAGTAATGGATACCTCTGCTCATACAGTTGCACTAAGTGGGCAATCACTTACACTACCACGAAAAGAATACATGCTTTTAAAAGCGCTGATGGAAAATCAGGGAAGGGTGCAATCAAAACAACAACTCGAAAACAAACTTTACCAATGGGGTGAAGAAGTCGGCTCTAATGCCATAGAGGTGCATATTCATCATCTTCGTAAAAAGTTCCCTAGCGATTTTATTAAAACCTTACGTGGCATTGGCTACGTGGTTGGTAAGCGTTAGAGTGTGTTTATCTTTCGAGGTTGAAAATGTCTATTCGTAAACGTCTGACCTTAATTTTACTTTCAATGATGGTGCTTACTTGTTTTTTAGCATTAGTAAAAGGCTATCAAAAAAGCATGCTCCACGGCGAAAACTTGCTTGATAATGAACTTAAAATAGTGGCTGGCGTTTTAATTGAGCAACCATTAGCACTAAGCACAAATGCAGTACAAGTAAGCAATAATAGTGCTCAGTTGTTGTATCAAATTTGGCAAAATAATAGTTTACTTAGTGGCTCATCGAGTTTAAAGAATAACCAAATTAGTTTTAGCGAGGGCTTTCAAACTGCCAATGTAGCAGGGCAGCGTATGCGAGTGTTTGTGATGAGAAAAAATACCCGTAAAGTCATCGTTGCTGAGCCTATGGCAAAGCGGTTTGAATTAGCTGAAGCCGTTATTTTATCTGCAATGTTACCTATGCTATGGGCTGTCCCTCTGCTTGCTATTTTTATAAGTTTTTTCGTTAAATACGCATTAGCCCCTCTTACCCGACTATCTAAGCAGCTGGCTACTCGCCAAGCAAACGACTTTACGCCAATTAACTGGCAGGTAACCGATGAAGAAATTAAACCTGTTATTAATCGTTTAAACGATTTATTTAAACGAGTAGAAACCGCTTACTTACGAGAGCGTTTTTTTGCCTCAGATGCAGCTCACGAATTACGTACCCCGCTCAGTAGCTTAAAAATTAATGTACATAATTTGGCTAATAAACAAAGTAACTCGCAAAACCATCAAGAATTACAAGCCATGTCACAAGGCATTAATCGCTTAAGTAATATTGTTGAACAAATGCTAATTTTAGGGCGCACTCAGCCTGAGCAATGGCAAAAGCAGTTTAGTGAACAGTCATTGCTAGCGATTACTCAGCAAGTTGTATCGGACCAATACGACAAAATAGATGAAAAAAACCAAACTATTAGTCTTGAAGGTGACGATTTTGTAATTAATGGTGATGAGTTTACATTAACCACACTCATCGCTAATTTACTTAGCAATGCCATAAAATACACACCCAATAATGGTCAAATAATAATTAAACTAGCATCAAATAATAACAGCTTTAGTTGGCAAATTGATGATTCTGGTGCGGGCATGACTGAAGAGCAAAAAGAGCGAATATTCAATCGCTTTTATCGCGTGGGTGGCGATCAACATCCATCAGGCGAGCAAGGTGCGGGTTTAGGTATGGCGATTGTCCAACACATAATTGCTATTTATGGCGCAAGTATTCATTTAGCGAATAGCTCTTTAGGCGGACTAACCGTTAAGGTTACTTTTACAGGAGTAAAAAGTGACTAAACGTTTATTTAATCACTGCCTTTGTTGTTTGCTATTTTTGTCGTTTAACGCGGCGAGTAAAGAGTATCTTATTATTTTAAAAGATCATTTGTTTTACCCCTCGCAAATAATTATTCCCGCAAACAAAAAAGTAAAACTATTGATAGAAAACCAAGACAGCACACCAGAAGAGTTTGATAGCTTTGATCTAAACAGAGAAAAAGTACTCTACCCAAATCGTAAAAGCATTATTTATATAGGACCGCTAAGTAAAGGGCATTACGAGTTTTTTGGTGAGTTTTCGCCCAATACAGCAAGGGGCGTTGTAATAGTTAGCGATGAAGGGGCGCAGCATGCTAATAACTAGTTTAGTCATGAGCCTTAATCAATTACTACCAGTGGCTATTTTATTAGTGCTACTACAAGTAGTTAAAAAGCAGAGCTCTTTGCAAATAGGGTCTGCTTTATTAATTGGCGCGGTAATGTCGTTTTTGTACATGCAAAGTGCATCATGGGTGAGCCAATGGTTTGAACACCAAGGGTTAGAGTACTCACAAATAGGGCTATGTATCGCTATATTTATTGCTGTATTGGTATTTGCACTAAAGCAAATATCAGCGGCATTTTATATCGCAGTTATCAGTACAGTAGCATTGTATTTAAGCCACTATATTATTTACCTCACCAGTTTTTGGCAAAATAATGATGCAGGGCAAAGCTTATTTATTGGCACTTTATTAGGTGTTGGAATTTGTTTAAGTTTTAGCGTATTGCTGTACTTTTTAATAAATGCAATTAAGCACCGTTTTGGTATGTATCCGCTTTTTACTTTGCTTGCTTTTAACAGCGCGGCTAAGTTATTAGTTGCACTGGATTTGGCAAGTCAAATAGATTTAATTACAAACACCTCAACAGTGTGGGATTTACGTGATTTGCTAAACGAAAACTCTGAGCTAGGCCGCGTATTGCGTGCTCTTGTTGGTTACGAGGCCACTCCTGATTTAATGAGTGTACTTATATATAGTACAAGCAGCGTATTATTTTTATTACTTTGTTACGTAATTCCAGCTTCAATAACTAAGGAACGTGTATGAAAGCACTCAACCTATATTTAGCGCTTAGTTTTACCGCTCTTTGTTTGTTGGTATTCTCAATCCAAGCAAAGGCCGATGGTATTGTTGTTGATAAGGTATATCACCCCTATGTTTTGCCTTTTGAGCGTGAGTTTGAGTGGCGATTAGTGTCGCACCAAACAGATAGTGGCAACATACTAGCGCAGCGTTTGGGTGGTGGTGGAGCTATTAACGATACAATGGCACTGGAAGGCTATTTAGTTGGTGAGCGAGACGATAACGGCGACTTTGGTTTAGAAGCTTATGAGCTTGAGCTACGCTGGCAATTGATTGAGCAAGGTAAATTATGGGCCGATTGGGGGGCATTATTTGAGCTTGAAAAAAAACATAATGAAGATGTGTATGAAGCAACTTCGGGTTTTGTGATCGAAAAAGAATTTGGAAAAACGAGCCTTACACTAAACGCTTTTTTGGTTTATGAGTGGGGGCAAGACATTAAAAATGAATGGGAAAGTGAGTTTAGAGCACAATATCGCTATCGCTATCGTTCTGCTTTTCAGCCTTCTATAGAGGTGTACGTAGGAGAGGACTTTGTTGGTATAGGGCCTGGCTTTATAGGTTTACAGCGCTTTGATGGGCAAAAGCAATTAAAGTGGGAAGCAGGTTTCATCACTGAGATAAGCCAATCAGAAAAAAACCATAGTTTTAGGCTCGCATTAGAATTTGAATTTTAATAATAAATAAAAGCTGTTTTGGTTGTTATCATTCTGATTATAGATAGGTACTTGACATATTATTTAAACTCTATATAGTGGGCCGCAGCTAGAAAGAAAGCATGTAAGCTATAAATCTCCATTTCGATATAAGTAATACTTGTAGTTCCGTCCTGAAGTTTTTAAAGTACCATCTCATTTTTTGCTACACCCGCTCTTATGAGCATATTTTTATTTTTATTTCAGGATATTACAATGTCTAACATCGTATCAGGTACAGTTAAGTGGTTTAACGAGTCTAAAGGTTTTGGTTTCATCGAGCAAGAAAATGGCCCAGACGTTTTCGCACATTTCTCAGCAATCAAAAGCGAAGGTTTCAAAACTTTAGCTGAAGGCCAACGTGTAGAGTTTACTCTTTCACAAGGTCAAAAAGGTCCACAAGCTGATAACATCACAGCTGTATAATTTTACTTTTTAAGTAAAATGAAAAAAAGCGCTTAAGGCGCTTTTTTTGTGTCTGGAATTTGACTCAAACCAAACAACGCCCATTATCAATGTAAATTAGCTAAATGATATTGCTATTATTAAGCCCCACCTAATATTTGTTTTCTATTCTTCTGAGTCATTCTTCTAAGCCATTGCGCTAATGCAAGTGAGTTTAAGCTTGTAATTTATACCGAACATTTCTCCCTTATAATTTTAAAACGACAAAGATCAGCTTGTTGGTATTACTCTCGCTATTGTAAAAGATATTTGCACAGCTATTGCTATAACCAGCGTGTTTAAATTGCTTCTTTGGGAGCATGCTTATAATTTATACCAACCTGCATAAATCTTTGATCAATTTAACGAATTAAATTGCACTATAACGTCGTTAAAAATTTTTTATTGAGAACAACTAGATACAAAAATTTTTGCCTAGTTCTAGCGTAATTTCCTTAACGTTAAATAGACCCCATACATAAGCAGATTGGTATTAGTTCAAAAAGACCCTCACTTAGGTCTTGTTCTAATTGCTAAAAACACCGAACGTGAACCTCTATTTATTGGTATTAGTATAAATAATCCAAAATATGCAAAGCAGTTTTTTTTAAAATTGTAAGAGGTGATACATATGAGTTATTAGTAAATAAAATTGGCTTTAAAACGGATGAAAATTTACTGATTTTTGGAGACGAAAAACAATTTATGGATTTGTTTTCAAAAAGAAAGATAGATCTAATTTCAAGTTCAAAAGTTACAATAAAGTATAGCTAGAGCTCTTTGGATATAAAGCAACTGACGTAGTGAAGTGCAAAAATCACTCCATCCTGAGTTTGCTGGTAATTACATAGCATTTAATAATCGGTACCTAAACCTATTATAAAGCGATTTAACAATGAGTATAAAAAGTTAAAAACGAAAGGTGACTTTGCTGCTTATAAATACCCCACTATTATTAATTTACCTTTCGTAAGGTAGCCCTTTATCTTTTTTTACTTTTAAAAATGCAGCTTGTAGTGCTTCAACTAAACGCATATCTGTTTTTTTATTCGCAGCTAAATAAGCATCAATTGTTAGCTCATCTATTTTATAAATAAACCTTAAGTGTGCTGGTTTGAGCTTTAGATAGTCGCTCATCTGCTGCATATATAATGGATCGTCTACAATTAAATCTACTTTTTTAGCTAATAGTAAAGAGTATGATTTTTGAATGTCAGAGGTTAAAACAGCTTCAAATCCAAGTTTCGTGAGGGTTTGTGTTGAAAAGTCATTGCGTTGCATTGCAATTTTATACACTTTTGCTTGTTCAGTATTATTTATAATAAGATCATTTCGCTCTGATAGGCCGATAAAGCCCAGCTCAAACCGTCCAACTGGTCCAATCCAATAAAATTTATTTTCTCGCTCTACAGTGCGAGCAAGGCTGTATATAAAGGTATTTTTTAATTCATCTGCAATTTTATAAGCACGTGCCCAAGGATACATTTGAATGTTAGGTGTGAGATCAGCCTCAGCAAATATATCCCTAATAAATTGAGTACCTTCACCTGCAACTTCGCCATTAATTAATACTTGGTTTGGTGGCGCTAACTCAGTCACAACAAGCAGAGTTTCCTTTGCTTGAATATACACGGAACAAGTAAAAAGAAGGGAATAAAGAATATATTTCACAATAGCGAATCGTCATTCGGTTAGCTTAAGTAATATAAGTGTGGCTGAAAATATGAAAAATACAAAAATTATTTATGTGAACTTGTTACTAAGATATTGGTTTATTTGAGTTATGTACAACTATAAAGGAGGCTAGATAGGTAAACGGCTTGAGGTCTGAAGTAATTGAAGCTAAAAAACTATGCTCTAAAACGATAAAAGGGCCTTGCGGCCCTTGGTGAAGTATCGTTCAAGTCAGATAGAGCTTTAACCCCTTAAAGCGCTATCCTCTTGTTTTGCAACACCGGTGTTCATCTCAATAAGTTTCTAAGCTAGCGAGAGGAAAAACCCAGCAATTGCTGCGCTCATAAGGTTAGCCATAGATCCTGCTAACACTGCTCTGAGCCCTAAGCGTGCGATATCCTTCCGCCTGCTAGGCGCCATACCGCCTAACCCACCTAGTAAAATGGCTATCGATGATAAGTTAGCAAAGCCACATAAAGCAAAAGTAACAATTGCTTGTGTGTGCGCACTTAACGTATCGCGATAATTTATAAAGTCTAAGTAAGCAACAAACTCGTTTACTACTATCTTTTGACCAATAAAGCTGCCGGCTATAATCGCTTCGTCCCATGGCACACCTAGTAACCATGCAACTGGAGCAAATACATAACCTAATATTTCTTGAAGCGTTAATGTCGGGTAATCAAACCACCCGCCAATACCGCCTAATAAACCGTTTAATAGTGCAATTAGCGCTACAAAAGCAAGTAACATTGCACCTACATTAAGTGCTAAATGCATACCGTTTGCTGCACCTGATGCTGCTGCATCAATTACATTTACAGGTTTATCTTCGTCATCTAAATCTAAATCAGCTAAGTTATCTTTAGGAGTTTCAGTTTCTGGCACAATCATCTTGGCCATTAAAAAACCACCTGGTGCAGCCATAAAGCTCGCCGCAATAAGATACTTAAGATCTACGCCAATAATTACGTAACCAGCCATTACAGAGCCTGCTACAGTGGCTAAGCCACCTACCATCACTGCAAACAATTCTGATTTTGTCATCGTTGCTATAAATGGCTTAACTATTAACGGAGCTTCAGTTTGGCCTACAAAAATATTTGCCGTTGCTGAAAGCGATTCTGTGCGAGAGGTTTTCAATAATTTTTGTAAACCGCCGCCTAAAATCCTAATTATCCAATCCATAATGCCAAGGTGATATAACACAGCAACAAGTGCTGAGAAAAACACGATAACGGGCAAAACTTGAATTGCAAAAATAAAACCTAATGTGTCTTGTGAGGCAAGTGGACCAAATAAAAACCCAATACCATCATTAGCATAACCAATAACCGACGAAACGGCTGATGACATACTCGTTAACACATTTTTTCCTGCTTCGAAAAACAGAACAAAACCGCCAATAACAACTTGCATCGCAAACGCTATACCAACGGTTCTTAAATTAATTGCCTTGCGATTAGTTGACGCAGCAAAGGCAATGCTTAGTAGCACACACATGCCCACTAAGCTCATAAATGTTGTCATACAAATGTTTCCCGTTGTTATTCTTGTAGTAAATATTTAATTTTACTTTTTATTATATCAATCGCAACGCGGTTCATGCCGCCTCGAGTCACAACTAAATCAGCGTTATGCTTCGAAGGCTCAATAAATTGATAAAACATCGGTCTAACAGTTGCTTGATACTGCTCAACAACAGATTGTAATGTTCTGCCTCGTTGCTCCATATCACGTTGCATACGACGCATTAAACAAATATCTAAAGGTGTATCTATAAACACCTTAATATCAAATTCTTTATTAAGCGCTTTGTCACTCAATAGTAAAATACCTTCAACAATCAGTATTTTAGCAGCAGGAACTCGGCGTGTGGTTGCACTACGCGTATGCTGTGCATAATCATACGTTGGTACTTCTACTGAGTTACCACAACGAAGTTGTGTTAAATGCTCAAGCATCAACGCGTGTTCAAATGCATCTGGATGGTCGTAATTTGTTTGCGTACGATGAGCCATAGGCAAATGCGACTGATCCTTGTAATAAGCATCTTCTTCAATAATGGCGATAGCGCCTGGTTCAAGCTCATTAACCAATTCATTGTATATAGTTTGGCTAAAAAGAGATTTGCCCGACGCAGACGCGCCTGCAATAGCTATAATAGTAGTTCGTGTCACTAAAGTTCTCATCCACACAGAAAGATATATTGTTGGTAGATCACAATAGCAAAAAAGACACGATTAATCTCTTTTGCTTCGCTCAAGAGTGCAAATTTATAATGTTTAGGTTTTATGAAACAGGACTTTTGTCCTGTACGGAAAATTCGATCAGCGGATAAAGTAACCACCTAGAATCAAAGTGAGGTCAAAATGGCAAGAGCAATTATTTTAATGGCAGATAGCCTAGGAATCGGTGCAGCACCAGATGCAGATAAATTCGGCGATCTTGGGGCTAATACATTCGCTCACTTACTAAAAGCATATTACGACGAAACAGGCAGTGCACTGTCGCTTCCTAATTTATCTAAATTAGGATTAGTAGACGCATGTGAAGCTGCCGGTGGCGAACCGTGTTTAATTTCAAACCGCCAAGCACCAGAAGGTGCATGGGGTTACGCTAAAGAAATCTCTAGCGGAAAAGACACGCCATCTGGTCATTGGGAAATGGCAGGCGTACCAGTGTTATTTGATTGGGGATATTTCCCAAAAACACAGCCAAGTTTCCCACAAGAATTTATAGACGAGTTTATAGCTCGTACAGGTATTCCTGGCATTTTAGGCAATTGCCATGCATCAGGAACTACCATTTTAGAACAGCTAGGTGAAGAGCACGTAAAAACAGGTAAACCAATCTGTTACACCTCAGCTGATAGCGTGTTTCAAATAGCCGCGCATGAAGAGTCATTCGGCCTAGAGAAGCTTTATCAAGTTTGCGAAATCGCACGGGCGCTACTTGATGAAATGAATATAGGACGAGTGATTGCGCGGCCATTTTTGGGTTCAAATAGCCAAGACTTTGCCCGAACGGGTAATCGTCGTGACTATTCAGTACTTCCGCCAGCACCAACATTGCTAGATGTGCTAGCAAAAGACGGCGGCGAAGTAATTAGTATTGGTAAAATTTCAGATATTTACGCGCATCAGGGCATAACCCAAAAGCACAAAGCACCTGGGCTTATGAACTTGCTAGAAAAAACCAGCGAAGTAATGGAAAGCGCGCCAGATCGTAGCTTAATCTTTACTAACCTAGTTGATTTTGATGAAAAATTTGGTCATCGTCGTAATCCGGTAGGATACGCAAAAGCATTAAAAGAATTTGATGACTATTTACCAACTATACTAAATCAGTTAAAAGCAGATGACGTATTAATGATCACTGCAGATCATGGCTGTGACCCAACCTTTCCAGGTTCTGAGCACACTCGTGAATACGTACCTGTTATTGCATACCAAGCAGGTATGAGTAACACACCATTAGGTGAACGCAATAGCTTTGCAGATATAGGCCAAACACTGGCACAGTGGTTTAGCTTATCTGCGCTTGATTACGGCGACAGCTTTTTAAATGAGCTAAAAACGCCAAATAAAAAGGAAAACAATTAATGAGTACTCCGCATATCAGTGCAAACGTTGGTGATTTCGCCGAAACAGTATTAATGCCAGGCGATCCGCTACGTGCGCAATATATTGCTGAAAACTTTTTAGATGATGCAGTACAAGTTACCGGCGTTCGTAACATGTACGGTTTCACTGGCACTTACAAAGGTAAGCCAGTAAGTATCATGGGTTCAGGCATGGGCATTCCATCAATGTCTATTTATGCACGTGAGCTAATTGTAAGCTTTGGCGTTAAAAATATTATACGTATTGGTACGTGTGGCGGTATTGGCACAGATATCAAAATTCGTGACGTAATTTTTGCACAAGGTGCAAGCACAGATTCAAACGTAAACCGTGCACGCGTACGTGGCTACGATTTTGCTGCTATTGCTAACTTTGACCTACTTTTAAACGGCGTAAACGCTGCTAAAGAGCTAGGCATTAAAGCAAAAGTAGGTAACGTATTTACAACCGACACATTCTATCAAGCAGATGACTCGTTCTATAAAGACTTAGACAAGTTAGGCATGCTAGCAGTAGATATGGAAACAGCCGGTTTATATGGCGTTGCAGCTGAATACGGCGCAAACGCAATGGCATTATTTACAGTAAGTGACCACGTAATCACTGGCGAAGCAACACCTGCTGATGAGCGTCAAAGTACGTTTAATGAAATGGTTAAAATTGCATTAGAGTCTATCTAATCAATAAAACAGTTCCTTGGTAACGTATTCACTAAGTTTTGGAGACACGCCCAAAGTGAAGTGAGACTAAACCTCCAAAGCCGCATTTTATGCGGCTTTTTTTATGCCTGAAGAAAATGAGCAGCAGCTTCTAATTACTTAATCCAGCCATCTAAAACTATGTTTTTAAACGCCTGCAAGCAGCGCGTCTACAAGTGAATTTTAACCACCGCGTTAAGTTTTCCACGTAGGCGCAGAGCTTGCTCGCGCGAGAAGCGAAGCTTCTAATTGCTTAATCACCCATCCTAAAAACTATGTTTTTAAACGCCTGCAAGCAGCGCGTCTACAAGTAAATTCTAACTACAGTGTTAAGTTTTCCACGTAGGCGCAGAGCTTGCTCGCATGAGAAGCGCAGTTTCTAATTACTTAATCCCCATCCTAAAAACTACGTTTTTAAACGCCTGCAAGCAGCGCGTCTACAAGTAAATTCTAACCACAGTGTCAAACTTGGCAGATAGGCGCAGAGCTTGCTCGCGCGCGAAGCGAAGCTTCTAATTACTTAATCACCCATCCTAAAAACTACGTTTTTAAACGCCTGCAAGCAGCGCGTCTACAAGTAAATTTTAACCAGAGTGTCAAATTTTGCAGGTAGGCGCAGAGCTTGCTCGCGCGAGAAGCGCAGCTTCTAATTACTTAATTACACAACAAACTTAACCTTTAAAAACAAAAAAAGGGCCAAAGCCCTTTTTTATGGTGTTGCGCCTAATCATACAGGCCAAATACTGAGTGCTTAAACAATCTCACCAGCTACTATCGTATTAAAGCTGTCGTTGTCATGTAGGCTTGCAAATGCGCTCTCATGTAATAGCTCATTACGTAAGTTTGGAGAGTATTCAAGTGCCATTTTAATGTCGGCTAAGGCATCAGCATGCTTATGTGTTAGTGCATAAGCACATGCGCGTTGCCAATAGGCATAACCGTAATCGCTATCTATATCAATAGCTTGATTACACAGCTCAATGGCTTGTGCTGTTTCATTAATTTCTAGTAATGCATCGGCTTTATAAGCAATGGCTTCAACATCTTCTGGTTTGCGATTAAGTATTTCGTCAAAAATTTCAATCTTATTAGCAAAATCACTTTCTAGGTTGGCGCGCATCCACAGCGAATGAACTTCGTTAGTCACCGATATGCGCTCTTGGTTGCTGAGTATTTCTTCTGAGCGTACACGTAGTTTTTCTTCAAGAATTTTTAATCGGTCTTCATACTCGTCTGTAATTACACTCACACGTGTATTTACAATGTCTTCTACTTTGTTTTTAACATCGCGCAACGAGTTCCAACCCACTAAGACCAAAATAGAAGCCGTAGCGGTAATTATAAAAAATACATTATTAATAGTATCGGTAGTGTACGTTAATGCGCGGTCAGCAGTATCAAGCTGCGCATGGGTTACCTGTTTAGTTACATCTTCACGGAGTTTTTGTTGATCTTGCCTAACCGCTTTTAGCTCGTCGAGTATGTAGCGCTCCATTAGCGGTTTATACATAGGCTCTTTAAGTTGTTGAAGGGCTTGTTGCTCTTGTTGTGCTGTAGGTGAGGCAGGTTGTTTTTCAGCAGAATTTACTATGCCCGAAAAAAAAGTTAAACAAACAAAAAGTGTAGATAGGTAATAACGCATCGATACGCCTAATTAAATTAATTACTGTAATAACTTTAACATGCAGGGCTGAATGGCACTAGGGCGCGTTGACTTTTCAGGATTAAAATTAACCTAATTTAGATAGGAACAGTAGTTGTAAGAATTTTTTAGCCTAGTGAGCCTAGGAATAACAGGGTAAAGCTTGAGCATTTTGCTAATACTTAGGTGGTTTTAGGAAAAATAGGCAAAAAAAAGCCAGCTCAATATGAGCTGGCAAAAACTGCTTAAAACAACAATATGTCGTAGGGATTCACAGGAGAACAACTTCATACTAACTGAACCTTTCTGAACAAATACTTAATTCAATTCAATTAGTTAAAAATATAAGAATACTTTAAGTATTCGGTTTATAAAGTAAAGGTGCATTGGGCTTAAGTAATGCACCTTTATAATTATAACTATATAACTACAATTTCATGGTGAAGGGGGGTATTCCAATGTGCGCTTTAAATAAATTAAAGCCACTTTCAAACCCTTCACATACCATTACGCCGAAATTTTTCAATTCGATCACAGGTCTAGTAAAAAGATTAAGGTTAGTTTACTAATTTTGTATTTTACCCTGCAATACTTTACACGAGTGTCATCAGATTTATTTTTACTATTATTTAAAACGTAATTACAAAGCTATTGTTAAATACATCATTAGCAAAAGACCAATCAAAAATATAAATTGGAGCAATCGTTTTAAATAGTATGTTGAGGCTGGCGTAGCATAATTTATGCGCCTATATTAAGGATACGTAAGTGTTTAGGCAGGCACACTAAATAATAAGTAAGCCGATTAAATAAAAATAACCGTTACTTTTTAAAAAGTTATAAATACATAAGCAACAATACTGATTGATTAAGTATTTTACTTTTCCATTATAAGGATTCCAGAATGAGCAACCCTAAAGCAGGCCAATGTCCGGTCATGCACGGCAGTAATACTAAAACGTCTAATCCCAATACTGATTGGTGGCCAAATGCCCTAAACTTAGACATTCTTCATCAGCACGACACCAAATCAAACCCATACAATAGCGACTTTAATTATGCTGAAGCATTTAAGTCAATCGATCTTGACGCGCTAAAAACAGATGTAAAAAGCTTAATGACCGATAGCCAAGATTGGTGGCCAGCCGATTGGGGACATTATGGCGGTTTAATGATTCGCCTAGCATGGCATTCAGCGGGTTCTTACCGTTTAGCCGATGGCCGAGGAGGCGGTGGTACAGGTAATCAACGTTTTGCACCACTTAACTCATGGCCAGATAACGGTAACCTCGACAAAGCGCGCCGTTTACTGTGGCCAATAAAGAAAAAATACGGTAACAAGCTTTCATGGGCCGACTTAATTATTTTAGCGGGCAACATGGCATACGAATCAATGGGTTTAAAAACCTTTGGTTTTGCAGGCGGCCGAGAAGATATTTGGCACCCTGAAAAAGACGTTTACTGGGGAGCTGAAAAAGAATGGTTAGCGCCAAGTGACGGTCGTTACGAAAGTGTAGATAAACCAGACACGATGGAAAACCCATTAGCAGCAGTACAAATGGGCTTAATTTATGTAAACCCAGAAGGTGTTAACGGTATACCCGATCCGCTTAAAACAGCGGCTCAAGTTCGCGAAACCTTTGCCCGCATGGCAATGGATGACGAAGAGACCGCTGCATTAACTGTGGGCGGCCATACTGTAGGTAAAACACATGGTAACGGTAAAGCTGAAAACTTAGGCCCAGAACCAGAAGCTGCAGACGTACACGAGCAAGGTCTTGGCTGGAATAATACAACAACACGCGGAATTGGCCGCGATACTGTTACTTCAGGCCTTGAAGGTGCGTGGACTACACACCCAACGACATGGGATAACGGTTACTGTTACTTACTTCTAAACTACGAATGGGAACTGACTAAAAGCCCAGCAGGCGCTCATCAGTGGGAGCCTATTAATATTAAAGAAGAAGACAAACCTGTTGATGTAGAAGATCCATCAATTCGCTTAAAGCCAATGATGACTGATGCTGATATGGCCATGAAAGTGGACCCTGAATATCGCAAAATCATTGAACGTTTTAATAACGACTTTGAATACTTTTCAGATGTGTTTGCGCGAGCATGGTTTAAACTGACTCACCGCGACTTAGGCCCTAAATCATGTTACTTAGGCGCCGACGTACCAAGTGAAGACTTAATTTGGCAAGATCCAATTCCAGCCGTTGATTACACATTAACAGACGACGAAATTAGCGATCTTAAAACGACATTATTAAATTGTGGTGTTAGTGCCGCTGATTTAATAAATACAGCTTGGGATAGCGCACGTACTTATCGTGGTTCTGATAAGCGTGGCGGCGCAAATGGTGCACGCATTCGTTTAGCACCGCAAAAAGATTGGCAAGGTAATGAGCCAGAACGTTTAGTATCAGTACTTAGTGCGCTTGAAAAAGTGCAGGCTGGCTTGAATAAACCAGTTAGCATCGCCGACTTAATTGTTTTAGGTGGTACAGCAGCCGTAGAACAAGCTGCAAAACAAGCGGGTGTTGATGTAAACGTACCGTTTGCACCAGGTCGAGGAGATGCAACAGACGAAATGACTGATGCAGAATCGTTTGATGTATTAGAACCAATTCATGATGGTTTTAGAAATTGGTTGAAAAAAGATTACACAGTATCAGCTGAAGAGTTATTACTAGAACGTAGCCAGTTAATGGGATTAAGTGCACCAGAAATGTCGGTACTTATTGGTGGTATGCGAGTACTAGGTACTAACTATGCTGGCAGCGAACATGGCGTATTTACAAATAGCGTAGGCTCATTAACCAACGATTTCTTTGTAAACTTAACTGACATGTCAAACCGTTGGGAGCCGGTGCAAAAAGGCTTATACAATATAGTTGACCGTCAAAGTGGTACGACTAAATGGACGGCAACACGCGTTGATTTAGTATTTGGATCAAACTCTATATTGCGCGCACTTGCTGAGTTTTATGCACAAGACGACAACAAAGAGCGTTTTGTACATGACTTTGTAAATGCATGGGTAAAAGTAATGAACGCAGACAGGTTCGATCTTAAATAATCTGTACGCTAAATAAAAACGGGGGAGTAATAATTTACTCCCCCGTTTTTTAATATTTGCCATACCGTTACACAAAGCTGCCTTTTTATAAAAATTGACAACTTACGACCCATACCCCAGATTAAATAAGCGACGATAGAAAGCTATTTTTGCATTAAATTTTGCACACAGCACTACTTAGTATTGCTCACAAAAATATCGTAATCTATCTAAGTCATATAAAAGTTAGGCATTAAAAAAGGCGGCAAAAGCCACCTTTTTGTATAAAACAATAAAACTTATAGAAGTGCAAAAAGCTTTTGTAGTTGTGGCATGTATTCGCTCACAAGTTCAAGGTTGCTTTCGCTTACTAAAGAATCCGTAGACTCCGCAGCTGCGCTTGAAGATTTACCAAACGAACCCATTAACGAGCTAGCGCCACTATCTTTAGCACTTTTAAGGCTTTGCAGGCCGCCCATTACTTTAGTTGCCGTTTCTTGGTTATCAGCAGAAAGGCCCGATTTAAGATTTTCGATATAAGCCATTGATACTTCAGAACCTACAGTTACTAGCTGCTCTGGTGTAAAACCGTAACGGTTTGTAACACCCGCGAAGCTTTTGTACAGGTCTTGCTCTTTAATCATGCTTAGTGCGCTATTAGCTAAAGAGCTTTGTTCGCCAACGCTTTGCTCTGCAGAACCACCTAACATACTTGCTAAATCTAAGTCTTTTAACGACTCTTGGCTGCTTGCCCAGCTAGTTACAGCAGGTAATGCTTTCATGTAGCTTTGTAATTGGCCTTCGCTAATGTCTTCTGCAAGGCTTGAAAAACTCATTGCTAATAAGCTAAGTGATAAAAGTATTTTTTTCATTGGGCATTTCCTGTTGTTTAATTAACGCTATTTAAAACTAAATGTAAGCGCTTGCCAATACAAAACTAAAGTATTAGGGGGATTTAGGCTATAAAGTAGTATAAATACTTTAAAGTCCTATAACTTAAGCTGATTCAGCACAAATATAGTTACAAATGATATAATGCATTTTTGACAAATAGAGCTGAACACAATGTTAACAATTTCAAATACTGTCACTATCGATGAATGGGAACTAGAGCTCACGGCTATTCGTTCGCAAGGTGCCGGTGGTCAAAATGTTAACAAAGTGGCAAGTGCAATTCATTTACGCTTTGATATTAACCGCTCTAAATTACCTGACTTCTACAAAGAACGCTTGCTTGCCTTAAATGATTCAAGAATCACCAAAGAGGGCGTTTTAATAATTAAAGCGCAAAGCCACCGTACACAAGAGCTAAACCGAGAAGATGCCCTTAAACGTTTAAAAGATTTAATACTCAGTGCTACCGTTGTCAATAAGGCGCGTCGTGCCACCAAGCCTAGCCGTAATTCACAGCGCAAACGTATGGATAAAAAAACTAAACATGGGCAAAACAAAGCGCTACGCGGCAACATTAAGTTTTAGTTTTAAACGGTATAAATAAAATAGAGAGGGGACTTGATGCCTAAATGTAGGCGCTATTTTTACATCCTACAGCGTGCATAAAAGTATAAGTGAGGGGTCTCCTCACTTATACTTAATAGCTATTAATGTCTACTTAGCCATTTCTAAATCAGATTCTGCATCCGCCAGCATTGCAAATTCTTCGTCCGCGCTTTTAGCAACTAAGTGTTTTGAGCTATAGCCAAAGTAATAAGCTGCACCCACAATAAACAGCACCATAGTGTATAAAAATGCACGAGGGTCAAATGCATACACACCCGTTAATGCTATAAGCGAAAGCACTAAAGCAATACTTGAAGTAACTACACCACCAGGAGTTTTGTACGGGCGAGGTAAATCAGGTTGTTTAACGCGTAGCAAAATATGACTCAGCGCCATTAATGCATACGATACCGTTGCTCCCACTACAGCCATTGCGAGTATTAAGTCACCCTCGCCACTGAGTGATACTAAAAAACCAAATACTGCCGGTACAATTAACGCACGTGCTGGCACTTTGCGATTAGTAGTAATAGACAACGAACGCGGTAAATAACCGGCTCTAGATAAAGCAAACACTAAGCGACTATAACCATAAATTATAGAAAAGAATGAAGCGACTAACCCCGCAAGCCCTAATATATTTACAACGGTTGCTAAGCCCTCACTACCCGATGCGTTTAATGCATCAACCAAAGGCACTGCACTTGCGCCCATTGCAGCCGCACCGCCAGCACCTGGTACTAAAACTACCACTAAAAATGCAGTAAATAACAAAAAGATCATTGCACCAATTATGCCTTTAGGCACATCTTTAGCGGGATCTTTTGCTTCCTCTGCAGCAAGCGGTACACCTTCAACCGCTAAAAACAACCACATGGCAAACGGTAATGCAGCCCAAACCCCGTACCAACCTAAAGGTAAGAATTCACTGGCTCCCACTGCATCGGTTACGGGGACGTCAAATAAGCGTGATGCATCAAAATTTGTGATTAATACAAATGCGGTCGCAATAATAGCTAATACCGCTAAACCACTTATTACCATCATTACTTTAAGTGCTTCTCCTACGCCTGCTAAATGAATGCCCACAAATAGTAAGTAAAATAATGCATATACCCATGGGCCATTAAATCCGGTAAGGGCTTCAACTGCAGATCCTATAAAAATAACAATAGCAGCGGGCGCTAAGGCATATTCAATTAATACGGCAAGCCCGGTTAAATAGCCTCCCGCGGGCCCGATAGCTTGACGCGCAAAACTATAACCACCGCCTGCAGCAGGTATTGCAGCTGACATTTCAGCAAGCGATAATACTAGCGCTAAATACATAACTGCCATTAATACTGCTGCAATGGCAAAGCCACCCCAACCGGCTTCGGCAATACCAAAGTTCCAGCCTGCAAAGTCACCCGATATTACATACGACACCCCCAAACCTGCGAGTAATAACCATCCCGCAGTACCCCGTTTTAACTGTCTTTTAGCAAGGTACTCTGTATTATTAGTAGACATAACCCTTCTCCGTTGATGTTTAGTTTTTATTGTTTTATTTCACGTGTTTTTAATTAAAATTACTCAGCAATTAAAAAGTTAGTGGTTGGAACCTGATGCTCAATGACATCGTCTTGTGTGCGGTCTTTTAAATTAACCCCAGTTAGTTTTAGTTTTTTAGCTTCACGTAATAAGTACAGTGCACGCCTAGCCGCTTCAGCATAAGGCAGGCCTGCAGGGCGAATATTCGATATGCAATTACGACATGCATCGTTAAGTCCTGTTTTGGGCTCCCACGTTAAATACAAGCCAAGGCTATCTGGCGAACTAAGTCCTGGGCGCTCTCCTATTAACACCATAACCACCTGCGCATTTAGCAGCTCACCTATATCGTCGCCAATCGCTACTCGCCCTTGCTCAACCAAAGTAATGGGAGCAATTTTAAATTGCTTGTCTGTTGTGAGGTGCGTTAATAGCTCTGTTATAAATGGGTATGCATTTTTTTGTACCGCCAACGACGAGAGTCCATCAACCACGACAATCGCTAAATCGTATTTAGCCTGCGTAGTGTGTTTTTGTTTATTCATATAGCTGAGAAGTATTTGCCTACCATTGTCATTAAGCTTGCGGCCTAAATCGGGTCGCTGAAGGTAAGTAACCCTGTCAGTAGCTTGGCTGTGTAAATGAAGGGGAGGAGCAACCTCTTTTAGATCACTAATACTACCCAGTTGCTCAGTCATTTCGTTAATATCTAGCGGAAAGCTCACCGCATCGCGCGCTTGTGCATGAGATAGCTGAAAAGCCAGCATTTCTGAGGTTGGCAAACTTATACCGGCGCGGCCAAGACCAATACGCGCATCGGTAAAACGGCGTAAATCACTCCAAGGGTTGTGCACTACATTACCGTTATTTTTATGCTCGTTTACTGAGTTATCTAAAGGAGTGCTCTGTTTTGAACTTGATTTCATGAGCCACCTCCAGTAATTGCACCCAGAGGTTTGGCAAAAGCGGGAGGCAAAGTATCTGAAAGTGTGATATCGGAAGTGCTTTGCATAATTTTCATTTTGCTCAGCCATGCCTCAAACTCAGGGGCGGGTCTAGAGCCAAGAACACGACGAACATATAATGCATCATGAAACGACGTAGTTTGGTAATTAAGCATAATGTCGTCAGAGCCAGGTATTCCCATTACAAACGAGCAACCTGCAACGCCTAATAGCGTTAGCAAGTTATCCATATCGTTTTGATCGGCCTCTGCATGATTGGTGTAACACACGTCGCACCCCATCGGTATACCTAGTAACTTAGCGCAAAAATGATCCTCAAGTCCTGCCCGAGTAATTTCTTTACCATCAAACAAATATTCAGGGCCAATAAACCCCACCACGGTATTTACTAGTAACGGGTTAAACTTACGAGCAACGGCATAAGCGCGAGCTTCACACGTTTGCTGATCAAGCCCATGATGCGCATTTGCTGAAAGCGAACTGCCTTGCCCGGTTTCAAAATACATCACGTTATTGCCAACAGTACCGCGCTTTAAACTCAAGGCCGCATCTTGCGCTTCGGCTAAGGTATTTAAATTAAAGCCAAAACTTGAATTAGTAGCCTCTGTGCCGCCAATCGACTGAAACACTAAATCAACCGGTGCACCTGCTTCTATGCATTCAATCGTGTTAGTAACATGAGTGAGTACACAGCTTTGGGTTGGTATTTCATATTTTTGAATAACATCATCCATTAGCATCATTAATTTAATGGCTTGAGCAACATTATCGGTTGCAGGGTTGATACCTATTACTGCATCGCCATTACCGTATAGCAGACCATCGAGCATGCATGCAGCAATACCGTTAATATCATCAGTAGGGTGGTTTGGTTGTAAACGTGTAGATAAATGCCCAGGAAGGCCAATGGTATTTTTAAAAGCACTCGTAACATGGCACTTTTTAGCAATTAATATGAGATCTTGATTGCGCATTATTTTGCTAACAGCTGCAGCCATTTCGGGTGTAATACCCTGCCTTATACTTGCAAGCACAGCGGGTGTTGCAAAGTCGCTTAAAAGCCAATTACGAAAGTCACCTACGGTTAAATGTGCAATAGCCATAAAAGCATTCGCATCATGCTCGTCAATAATTAAACGTGTAATTTCGTCATCTTCATAGGGAATAAGTACCTCATTTAAAAATGTTTTAAGAGGTACATCGGCCAATGCCATTTGTGCTACAGCGCGCTCTTGCGCCGATTGTGCAATTATACCCGCTAAGCGATCACCCGAACGCTGCGGCGTTGCTTTAGCCATTAACTGGGCTAAGTTATCGAATTTATAAGTATGTGTACCTAAAGTGTAACTGTACGCTTGCCCCATGATTTACTCCACATAACTAACATGACAAACCTTGGTATAGGTTTTGCTTTATTTTAGCTATAAATCAATTTTGAATAGTTACAAGACAGCTTATTTTGTACCAAGTAACTATCGAATTTTGGCAAAAGATTATTTATTAATCCAATTCAATTGGTTGCATACGCAAAGCGGTGTTAACTTAAGCATAATAAAAGTGTAACGAAAAAGAGCATCCCCTATATGGCGCAGCAAAATAGGTACGGCGCACCACTTAAGAGCAAGGTGCAAACACATGACATAGACGAGCAAGCGCATAGCCTTACTCAATGGCAGCAAAAATACGATCAAATGAGCGACGGCAGCTTTTATGGTTTTATTGAAGAAACGGATTACGCCAATATTCACGTGTTTAAAGAATACACCGAGCGAGCGCTTCGTCAGCAATGTAACATAGCCCCTAATTCTGTTTGGCTTGGCATCCCTTATCAGTCGCAGCAAAGTAGAATTAATGGCCTAAATGTGGCAAGTAATCAATTTATGTGCCGTACAAGTGATAATGACTTTGAACTGATAACCCCTGAGCAATTTAATATTTATGGTTTGGTAATCGATTGGAACTCAATTGAATATATGGCGCAGCTACAAGGTGTAACATTGAAAAACCTGTCATCTGCGCAATCAGCTCGCTTATCGGTGAGCAACTCATCATTGCAAACGGCAAGGCAAATAATTAATAGCATGGTTGTAGGCAAGGGCTTTGGACTTAAAACCGAATCACAACAAGATATGCTAAACATGTTGGCACTACACTTATTACAAGCGGATAATCCACAGCAAAATATTGCGCCAAGTTATACACGTCGAAAAGCCGTGGTAGATAAAGTAAAAGAGTATGTGACCACAAATCCACAAAAAACAATAACCATAACCGAGCTGTGCGAGCTTGCCTTTGTAAGTAGGCGCACACTTCAATATAGCTTTGAGAGTATTTTAGGAATTAACCCTTTGCGGTTTTTACGTTTAACACGTTTAAATAATGTAAGGCGGGAACTGAAAAAATTAAACCAAGATAAACCAATTTCAGTAATAGCAGCTAATTGGGGATTTTGGCACGCGGGACAATTTGCTAAAGATTACACGCAACTTTTTGGTGAAAACCCATCACAAACAGTTAAAAGTAATAGTTTTAAAGGTTAGAAACTACACTTCTAACGTGAGCACGTTTCTTCTACAGACCATACTCTAACTTGAGTTAAACACCTGTGGACGCGCAGCTTGCTGGCGTTTAAAATCACCGCTTTTACATTTAGTCGGGTGCATTAGTAAGCAAGTAATTAAATCACCACCGAGAAGTGAAGGAGAAAACAAGGAGCAGTGACTAACCATTACTCGTGTTTTCTCTGTGTAGCGCACAGCGCCTCGGTGAGCTCGGTGGTGAAATATCATATAACTTAAACAAATGGACTTTGTCTTCTCATTTACTCCTCTTTTTCTTCTCTTTGTGCATTCATATTTTTAAGGGCAGTTATTCACAAAGAGGTTTAGAGGCGCTTCGCTTTTAGAGGACAGCTTGGAGTTAAAATAATAAAGAACTAAAAGTGAAAGCGAGGTATAAAACCTCACCTACAACAACACCGAACCCGTAGGTGCTAATTTATTTCGCGCTCATGTAACGTGGCTTTAATGCTTTAATGCTTTAATGCTTTAAAAGTAAAAGCGAGGTATAAAACCTCGCTTACTATATTCAAAAGCCCTATTTGATCGGTGCTATTTAAGCCGCGATTAAATAGGACTCTTGTCCTGAATGTTTGTTGCTGCGTTTAAACGAACCTTTGCCTTTTTTAGCTTTAACCACTTGTGGCTTAAATAATTTAGAGGTGACCATCGCCGCCAGCGCATTATGATTAATAACGCCTCGTCCTGTATCTACCGCGCTGTTGCTTGCGGTTTTTGCTTTAGATTTTTTAGTCATATATTTCCTATCAACTAATGGTTATTTTAAATTAAATTATAAAGAGGCTTTTATATTAGCCTATTTAATAGATGGCGATTGTAGGCTTAATTTTCAACCGCGCAAGTATTTTTAACATTCTTTTGGTTGTATTTTAATAATAAAAAAGCATAAAAAAAGCGCAGTTAATAACCGCGCTTAATGTGGTTTAATTTGCTTTAAAAATTAAAAGCTAAAGCTTACTTTTGCGTAATACGTTCTGCCGTCAAAGCCGTATGGCAATGCGCGTACAGGGTATTTAAATGCACCATTGGTGATAAAGTTAAGTACTTCGTCGTCACCTAGCTCGTCTGGCGTTTCGTCAAACACGTTATCGGCACCCACCGAAAGCGCAAACATGTCGTTAATTTGGTAACTAACATTTAAATCAACTAACACAGCAGATTCAACCGTACTTGTTGGTTTAAACGAACCAGTAGGCGAAAGCTCACCTGGTAATGAAATATGATCGTTACCAAAGTATTTTACGTCTGTTTCGCCAAAGTAGTTAAAGCGAATAGTTGATGTGTATGCATCGCGCTCGTAATCAAAGGTAAGCGTTGCACGCTCACTTGGTTGTCCGTCTGTAAAAAAGCTACGTTGTAGGTCGTCAAATGCAACTGCTTCAGGAATACCGTCTTCTGCATTCACGCCGTCAATTTTAGTATCGTTTAGGTTACCCGCAAAGGTTACACCAAAATTACCGCCTTCAACGTCTGTACGGTACGATGCAATAATATCAACGCCCTGCGTAGTAGAATCAACCGAGTTTGAAAAGTAGTTAGCTTGTACTGCACCCGTTGCTTGTAGCGCTGCAACTGCTTCACTGCTAAACGATACATCGTCAGCGCTAAGTAAGCTGCCAAGTGTAATACGGTCTTTAATTTCTACGCGATAAAAATCAACCGTTAACGAAAGCTCACTTGTTACATCGTAAACAAAACCAGCACTGTAGTTTGTTGATGTTTCAAGCTTTAGGCTATCTACACCTAACGCACTTGGAAAAGCTGTACCTGTGTTTGCCGTAAACGACTGCGTTAGTGTACCGTCTGAGCCTAAGTTAGTTGTAAAGGCTGTATAACCACTTTGTTGAAGCGATGGCGCTCTAAAACCAGTAGATACCGCACCACGTACTGCAAAGTCATCTGAAAATTCATAGCGTGTTGCTAATTTACCAATTAAATCGTCGCCAGCATCTGAGAAATCTTCATAACGTAGCGCACCACTTACGTTCCATGCGTCTGTGATCATAGTTTCTACATCTACATAAACTGCGTAGCTGTTACGATCGCTGTCGTTAGTTGCCTCTGGGCGCAGGCCGTTATAAGCCTGAAAACCACACTCAGCAAATTGATCCGGGTCGTTTACTGATGGGTAAGAGGTATCTGTATTTGCTAACCCACACGCGTATGACGCTTCATCGCCTGCAACTATTTCGTAGTTTTCTTTACGGTACTCGGCGCCCACAGTTACATATAAAGGCTCACTGCGGCCAATATCTACAATACCGTTTACATCAAGGTTAACGGTTGTTTGATCAAACCTAAAACCACCTGAGTAACCGCCACTAGGGCCTGAGTTTGCAGCAATGTCGGCATCACTTGCACTCGGGTTATTAAATAAATACTCAGCAGCATAAGAGGCGTTAATTGTATTACGTGATGTAAAATCGTATTGGTTTTCGCCATAAACAGCCGATACATCGTAATTCCAATCTGGGTTAATATCGCCTTTAAAACCAACCGCTACAGAAATATCTTGTGCTTCGTTATATATGCGCGGTAAAAAACCATCGCTGTATACTTGTGTTACGTTTTTAGAGGCTTCGTTAAAGTTACGGTAAAAACCATTACCTAGGGCCGTACGCTCTGAGTAGCCACCAAACGAGTAAAGCTCGCCGTCGCCCAATGGTAAGGCCATATTATAAAATAATGACGTAAACTCACTTTCTGAATTACCTTGGCTCCAGCGCACATCGTCACTTAGCGTGCCAGGCTCAACATCAAGCGAGCCACCCGTATCTCGCTCTGCGCGGTTTGTGCCATCAGCATCTCGGTATTCAAGTGATAAATTAATAAAGCCGCCTTCGTTACCTATATCAAAACCACGATTTAAACCTGCTGAAATTGTATCGCCGTCACCTTCGCTAGTGCCACCATATTGCACAAAGCCAGTAGTAATACCTGTTGAGTTATTAAGAGATAAGTTAATTACGCCTGCAATAGCGTCAGAGCCATACTGAGCCGCTGCGCCATCGCGTAATACTTCAACGCCTTTAAGTGCGGTTAGTGGAATAGCATTCATATCGGTACCCGCAGCACCCGCGCCTACCGTACCGTTAAGGCCAAAAATTGATTGGTTATGACGACGTTTACCATTTACTAATACAAGGGTTTGATCTGGCTGTAAGCCGCGAAGTGTTGCGGGTCTAAATAAGTCAGAACCGTCAGATACTTGTGTACGCGAAAAGTTAAATGAAGGCGCTGTCGCTTGCAGGCTTTGGCCTAATTCGGTAAAACCACCTTTAGTTAAATCATCAGCGTCAATTAAATCAATAGGAGAAGAAGACTCAGTAGAGGTACGGTTAGATACACGCGATCCTAATACAGAAATTTGCTCAATGTTTTTAGCAGCTTGCACGGGTGCTTCTTCTGCGTTAACAATGCTTGGTGCGCTAAACGCGAAAGCAACGGCTACAGCAAGTGTGTTTAAACGGTATGTTGGCATAGTGACGACCCTGTTTTTTTGTGTTCTTATAATATGTGTGTGGTTATGATACTCACAACCTGTTGCAAACATCCTAGCAACATATGCAAACAAAAAGAAATGAAAAAAACTAAATTTTTGGTCTAAGTATGCAAATAAATTTCAAGATGAGAAAAAACCACATCAAATAGATTAAAATACACGCTAAAAGAGCATTAAACTTCAAAAGCTAGTCGGTTAACTTTTTATTTACAATGTGGTTTTGCTCGTTTGTTTATACTTTTAGAGGTAATAGGCAGCGGATGGTCGTACCTGTCCCTAATGTGCTGTTAACTTCTATTTTTCCACCATGATCGTTCACCATAGCGTATACAAGTGTCATACCCATGCCGGTACCTTTTCCGACTTCTTTTGTCGTGTAAAAAGGGTCAAACATATGTGCTATTGTGTCTTCACTCATTCCACAGCCATTATCTTTTACCTCAATACATATATTTGTGCCTTGTTCAAAAATACTCACCTCAATAATGCAGCCTTTTTCTAAATCAAGCTCGCATGCTTGCCAAGCGTTCATTAATAAATTTACAAAAATCTGATTAATAGATGATAAATTGCACCAAATAAGTGGTAGTGGTTCAAAGCGTGTTTTTATTTCGCATAACTTAAGTTTGTTACTCAATAATCTTAAAGCGTTATTAGCGCCAGTCGTTATATCGGTGAGTTGTTTATCTTGCGAAGAGGTGGGGTGAGCAAAGTTTAATAAGTCATGCACAATTTGTTTTATTCGTTTGAGTCCTTCAACGCTGTCGTTAACTTGTCCCTGTAAGTTGTTATAAAGCCACGCATACGGATACTGTAAATTGAGTATGTCGATTTCGTGTTTAAAACGGCTCTCTTTAATTTCGTTATTTAAGTATTGCTCGTTAAGTTTTAGCAGCGTGATGAGCAAAGGGGTAGAGTTTTGTAAGCTTTCTATATTACTCATAGCATAGGCAAGCGGGGTATTTATTTCGTGGGCTACGCCTGCACAAAGCGTTCCTAAGGTCGCCATTTTTTCAGTTTGCACAAACAGCATTTGTTGATGTTCTAAATCGGCTACTTTTTTTTGTAATTCATTATTTATGGCAACTAAAACGGTGCTTTTATCTTTAAGTAATTGCTCTGCGGCCAAGCGCAGCTTTTGTTCGTTTAAAAAGGCACGTTCAAAATTACCATCTGATCCATTCATTCCTTTCATCCATATAGATAACTTTATACTTAATGTTTAGTTGGTTACACGCAAATTTGCAACTTTAGTGTTAGCAATTATCTACTTATGGGTAATAACTACATTACTTAGATTCAGCTATAAATAAAGGCAGGACAAACTCACCATAGAATATTTTTTTAAGCTATTATTTAGCCAGAAGTAATTTAAGGGCGGCGCAATGACTCAAGCAACACCAAACACACCGATGAATCAGGTTGATGTACTTTGCATTGATGATGATGAAATAGTACTACGCACGTTAACCCGTTTACTTGAAGTAAATGGCCTGTCGGTTATTGTTTGCGATAATCCGCAAAACGCATTAACACTTTTTAAAAATCATGAGTTTGGTTTAATTATTAGCGACATGCGTATGCCAGTAATGAACGGTGCCGAGTTTTTAGAAAAAGCGCGCGCGCTGGCACCCGACACCCAACGTATTTTGTTAACCGGTTACGCCGATATACAAACAACTCTAGCGGCTGTTAACCAAGGTCAAATAAATGGCTATATTCAAAAGCCTTGGCAAAACGACTTATTACTTCGAAGCATTAAAGATAGCCTTGAAAAATTTGCGCTAAAAAAACAAAACCAAAAGTTAGAAGCACAAGTTAAGGCGCAAAACCTAGAGCTGCTAGAGCTAAACAACACGTTAGAGCAGCGAGTAGATAAACGTACTTTACAAATAAAACAAGTTTTAAAAAAGCTTGAAGACGCCAACGAGCGTGAAAAACAAGAGCACAAATCAACTGTAGAATTACTATATAATTTTATTAACGCAAACCCCTACCTTGACGGCAATAAAGCACAAAACATTGCAAATACCTGCACACAAATAGCGCTTTATTTAAACCTGTCGCAAAAAAGCATTGATCTTGCTCCAATGGCTGGCTATTTAGCGCAAATAGGTTTGCTTGCTATGGACCCTGAGCTTTATAAAAAACCGCTAAACAGGTTAAATGAGCAACAACGTAAGACCTTTTATACTCACCCAAGTACTGCACAATTAATGCTAATGCCAGCAATACATTTACACGATTTATCAGATGCTATTTATTATCAGTTTGAACGTTTTAACGGTAATGGAATGCCCAAAGGTCTTGCCGGAAACGACATACCAATAGGAGCTATGGTATTGGGGTTAGCGCGCGATTACTGGGATGCATTTGAGCAGAGCAATGCAAGCGATGAAAAGCAGCGCCACGATGACGCACTTGAAGGTGTAAAGCTTTACAGTGGTTCGTTTTATCACCCCAAAATTGTACGTGCGCTTGAAGCAAGCCATGCAAAACTACACGAACAAAAAAGTTCAGCAGGATCAGTGCTAATTTGTAATGCCCATGAACTAAAAGATCAAATGACACTTGGCCATGCTCTGCACAGCCATGCAGGTATAATGTTGCTGCCAAAAGGCCACGTATTTAGCCGCAAATCGATAGAAAAACTCCAACAGTTAGAATCTAAAAAGCCAACCCCGTTTAGAATAATGGTTAAAACTGCTAAATGATTGATCTAAACGGCAGTTTTTTTCGTTACAATGTGCATAAAATACATAATTGAATTTGCTTGAAGGAGCTCTCTGTGTCGCGATTTTCTGCGGTTACTGACAATCCCCATGATGGGCGTTTTAACCAAAAAACGGGAATACTGCTTACTAACCTAGGTAGCCCCGATGCACCAACAGCGGCTGCGCTTCGTACATATTTACGTGAGTTTTTATCAGATCCACGCATTGTAGAAATACCACGCCTAGTATGGATGATAATATTACATGGCATTATTTTGCGTGTGCGCCCTAAGCGTTCGGCTAAATTATACGAAAGTATATGGACCGAAAATGGTTCACCGCTTACTCACATCACTCGCCAACAAAGCGTAAAGCTAAATGCCTTATTAAAAGAGCAAGGGTATACAAATACTGAAGTGGTAATGGCTATGCGTTATGGCAATCCTTCAATAGAGGCTGGCCTTGAAGAGCTACGAGATAAAGGCTTAACGCGTATTATTATACTGCCAATGTATCCGCAATATTCTAGCCCAACTACAGGCTCAACCTTTGATGCCGTATCGAGCGTACTGCGTAAATGGCGCTGGGTGCCAGAGCTGCATTTTGTTAATGGCTATCACAAAAACACCCGTTACATTGAATCCCTTGCTAATAGTATTAGTGAGGATTTAGAAGCGAATGGTATGCCACAAAAAATTGTTTTTTCGTATCACGGTATGCCTAAATTGTTTTTAGAGCGAGGCGACCCGTACCATTGCTTATGTTTACAAACCACACGCTTAGTTGTCGAAAAACTAGGCCTTGATAAAGACAAAGTAATAAGTACTTTTCAAAGTCGATTTGGTAAAGCCGAGTGGTTAAAGCCCTACACCGACGCAACTCTTGCAGCCTTACCTGATGAAGGTATTACCGATGTAGCTATTATCAGCCCTGCTTTTAGCGCCGACTGCCTAGAAACTCTTGAAGAGCTGGAAGGCGAAAACCGTGAAATATTCGAAAACGCAGGCGGCGATAAATACCGTTACATAGCGGCACTAAACGACAGAGACGACCATATAGAAGCCGTGTTTGATGTTATAAAACCTATGTTGTAACCAGGTTTACTAAAGCACATAGCTAAATATATTTCGCATTAAGCGGTGTTAAAATTAACACCGCTTTTTGTTTTTAGGGCTTTTAAAATATTTAGTTAATTAATTCACAAAGAGGTTAAGAGGCGCTGCGCTTTTAGAGTAGTGATAAAACATAAAAATACTGTTTTTTGTTTTCGGCTTTTCTCATTTACTCCTCATTTACTCCTCTTTTACTTCTCATTGTGCAAATAAAAGCTTTTAAAGGGCTAATTATCCACAAAGAGGTTAAGAGGCGCTGCGCTTTTAGAGTAAGTGATACATATTGGCCGATCTGGTTTTTCTCAGTTATTACTGATTACCTTATCTTTGTGAAAGAAATTACTTATACTTTTAATAATAATTAAAGTGTACTTTTGAGGGGAGACAATACCTAAGCAACAGCAATTCAATGCTATCGTTTAAAATATAAATCAATCGCTTTGGTGAGAAGCTCGTCGAGCTGTTCTTCAAATTCTTCAATATTAATATCAAAGTGTTTTAAATAAGCCCGAGCCTGAGCAAGTGATAAATTACGGCTGTTAACGCTATATTGTCTCTCGTCTATGGTTTTATCGTAACGAGGTAAAAATACAAATTGGCCATAAAATGGTGACTTAATATGCTTATTTGCAAAACGACAAAAATCTTCAACATGCTCAGCCCCCTTAGGGCCGAGGCAACCGGGCTCAATGCGATACATTAAGCGGATTTTTTTGTCGTCATTTATTTGCATTGAAAACCTTTATCTAAAAAACAGTACGCGTACTATTTTCCCATCTTTAATTTGGTAGCTCGAAATAAGTTCTGAGCGTTTATCAATCACGTTTTCGTCAGTTGAACAGGTTTCTGATAGTTCGTGATCAATCACTATATCACCGTGCACTATGCGCTTAATGGGTGATGAGTGAATACACTTTAACTTTTTAAACATTAGTCCATAACGTTCTATTAGTTTTTCTTTACCTTTAAATAATAGCTCATTAGGGAAAATATAAAACTCAACATCTTCGGCATATACACGAAGAAATTCTTCAATGTTACGTGCGTTATAGGCTTTAACTAACTGCTCTACTACCGCAAGTGATTCGCGCGATTGCTTAGCTTTAGTTTGCTGCTTAACTGTTAGCGCTTCTTTTGCTTGCGTAACTGCTTTTTCAGCTTCGGCTACTGCCACTGCTTTTTCTATTTTATTTTTAGGCTTTTCAGTGGGTTTAATCTGCTCGTTACCCAATACTTTTGAATCGTCTGGTTTAGTCGCATCAATTGTTGGCTTTTTAAGCTCAGGTGCTTTGTATTCAAGCGTATTTACTTTGTCGTCAGCTTTAGCCTGAGTTGTTGATTGCTCATCTTCAACCTTCGGTTTTTCAACGTTTGCTTGAGCTTCAACTTGCTGCTCTTTTTGCTCAGGCTCGCTTTGTTCTGCGGCGTAAGTAATAAGCGCAACGGTAGTAATTAACGAGGCAAAAATAATAGATAACGGTTTCATAACTTTCCTAAAATAAACACTAAATACGTGTAATACCAATTGCATTAAATAAGTAACCTATTATAGCGTTAAGAAAATAGCACTATAACAAGGCAAAAATTATGACATATAGTTGTTCTATATGAATAATTTTTAACGCAGTTAGTGAGTTATTTAATGCGATAGAATGATCATATTTTTGATGAAATTGGTATAAGGGTGCAACATAGCAAATTTTAACGTTATCGGGTAGTTAATACCACCACTGTAGCTTACCAGTACTGCTCTACTGTAATGTTACCGGGTGCTTTGCGGCGGTTACGCGTAAAGTTTTTATCGATAAGTAGCGCGGTTGTGTCTTTTACCATTTGTGGGTTTCCGCAAATCATAAATTGCGCGTTACTAGGCTCTGGGTTTAATTTTACATGTTCAAACAAGCGGTTGCTCTCAATAGCGCTAGTAATTCGCCCACTTAAGCCTTGTAATGGCTCTTCTCTACTTACAACAGGAATATAGTTAAGTTGTGCTGGGTACACTCGTAATAGCTCGTTAATAAGTGCCTGATAGCTCAAATCGTTATTAAAACGTACGCCATGTACTAAGTTTATGCTTTTGTATTTTTTCCACACATCAGGCTGTTGTAATATCGATAAAAAAGGCCCTATGGCAGTGCCAGTACCTAACATCCAAAGCTGATCGCTTTGTGGTATTTCATCAAGGGTAAAAAAGCCAGTTGCGCGTTGCTCTATAAGTACGGTTTCGCCTGGCTGTAATTTAGCTAAACAGGGCGATAATAAACCATCAATAACGTTAATAAGGTAAAACTCGAGGTCGGGGTTTTCAGGGGCATTCACATATGAGTAAGCCCGAGCAATGCGCTTGTCGCCATCCATTATAGAAAGCTTTGTAAATTGCCCTGCTTTAAACGGTTCTACATTAGCATTAACGGTTAAGCTAAAGAGCGTTTCGCTCCACCATGTTACGCTTTTTACTGTTGCTTCAACCCAATTAGACATAGTTACCTCTTGGTTTAGCCATTAAAGTTTTAAATAACTCACTCCATAAATATTAGCATTAAGTGACAAAGACTTACAGGAGAATATGACTAGATTTAAAGCAGTGATGTATGCAGTATTTACCAATAAAATAATGTGAATAATTAGCTCTGCGAAAAAAGCCATTAACTGCATAAGGAAAAGTGAAGTAGCAGTAATCCAGAAGAACCAAACCAAAAAACGAGTATTTTGTCACTCACTTTAAAAGCGCTGCGTCTCTCAACCTCTAGTGAATTATTTACTTAAAAAACTATTGCACTAGGAGAAGTGAAAGAGGAGTAAATGAGAAGAACCAAGCCAGTAAACGAGTATTTTGTCACTGACTCTAAAAGCGTAGCGTCTCTTAACCTCTTAGTGAGTTATTTATTTAAGCCATTATTAATTAATTTTATAGTTAAACTCAAATTTTACACATAAAAAAACGGCGCTAAATTTAGCACCGTTTTTATAAGCAATTAGAAAAAAGTTTACGCTTTTTTCTCTTCACAACTTGCTAGGTATTCGTCAAACGTACCTTGGAAGTCGATTACTTTTTTATCTTTAATATCAATGATACGCGTAGCTAATGACGATACAAACTCACGGTCATGGCTTACAAAAATAAGCGTACCTTCAAAGTCTTTAAGCGCATTGTTAAGCGCTTCAATAGCTTCCATATCCATGTGGTTAGTTGGTTCGTCCATTACAAGCACGTTAACGTCTTGCATCATTAATTTACCAAATAACAGGCGATTTTTTTCACCACCAGAACAGTTACGCGCTTTTTTGTTTGAATCGTCTGCTGTAAACAACAAACGGCCTAACATGCCACGAACCATTAAATCGTTATGCTTAGCTGTACGCCATTGCGACATCCAATCAAACAACGTTAAATCGTTATCAAAATCTTTTGTGCTGTCTTGCGGGCAGTAACCAAAGGTCGCATTTTCAGACCATTTAATTTCGCCTTCATTACTTTTAAGTTCGTCTACTAAACAGCGTAAAAATGTTGTTTTACCCACACCATTTTCGCCAATTACAGCAAGCTTAGCGCCAGCTTCTAGTAGTAAGTCGCCACCAGTAAATAATGTTTCGCCATCAAAACCATGGCCAAGCTTATTAACTTCAAGCGCTTGACGATACATTTTTTTACCTTCGTCAAAGCTAAGTGATGGGCTCATACGGCTTGAAGATTTAACTTCATCAAGCTTAATTTTATCCATTTTTTTAGCGCGCGAACTTGCTTGTTTAGCTTTAGAAGCGTTAGCACCAAAACGGTTAACAAAGTCTTGTAGCTCGTCAATTTCAGCGCTCTTTTTAGCGTTTTCAGCTAAAAGTTGCTCGCGTTGTAAGCCCGCAGCTTCTAAAAACTTCTCATAGTTACCAGGGTAAATACGTAATTCGCCGTAATCAATATCGGCCATATGCGTACATACCGAGTTTAAAAAGTGACGGTCATGCGAAATAATAATCATCGTACATTTACGTTTGTTAAGCTCGTTAGCAAGCCACGTAATTGTATGAATGTCCAAGTTATTGGTAGGCTCATCCAGTAGCAAAATATCAGGATTTGCAAATAACGCTTGTGCTAAAAGTACGCGTAGTTTCCAACCTGGAGCAACGTTTGCCATTAAGCCGTAATGAAATTCTTTATCGATACCCGCTTCAAGCAAAATTTCTTCAGCGCGGCTTTCTGCCGTGTAACCGTCCATTTCAGCAAATACGCTTTCAAGATCGGCTACTTTCATGCCGTCGTCTTCGCTCATTTCTGGTAATGAGTAAATACGTTCGCGCTCTTGCTTTACTTTCCAAAGCTCCACGTCGCCCATAATTACCGCGTCTACAACGCTGTATTGCTCAAAAGCAAACTGGTCTTGGCTTAGGTTACCTACTTTTAACCCTGGAGTAATAGATACATTACCCGCACTTGGAACAAGCGCACCGCTTAAAATTTTCATGAAAGTCGACTTGCCGCAGCCGTTAGCGCCAATTAAACCGTAACGGTTACCGTTACCAAATTTAGCTGAAATGTTTTCAAACAACGGCTCTGCGCCAAACTGCATCGTAATATTTGCGGTGGAGATCAAAAAGGGTAATCCTAGATTAGTACTGACAGGAGTACGCTGCAGCAAAACGCCACAAACAAGAACCAGACAATAGGGTAAATTAGCTGGCGAATTATACAGATCAGCCACAACGAATGAAAGCTAAAAGGTAGCTAATTTATAACCAAGCGAAAATAACGGCAATTCTCAATTTTAAGTCACTATTTTTAGCATAAGTGGCGTTAGATTTACCTATAACGGGAATATAAATAACCACTACCGCTAATAACATTAAATAAGTGTTGTAGCCAAATAACCACGTTATTGCCCATGCTTTAATGCACAGGCTGATAAATTAACTTTATAGCGGCCGCATTTTTGATAATTAGTTGATTAACCGTCGCTACGTCATCAAGAGTTAGCGACTCTTTACTTAGCATAAAATGTACGTTGTTAACGTTAATCGGTGTAATAGACTTTACCTGCGTAATTGAGGGGTGTTTTTTTACAAAGTACTGCGCAACAGCAGAGTCTTCAATAACATAGTCAATTCGTTTTTTATCTAACATACTAAATCGATTATTTGCTTGAGCAGTAAGCACCACCTGTGTTGGATACTTAGTTTTTAACTGTTCAAGCTCGTTACCAAAAAAGCTCCCCCGGTTAATACCAGCTGTAAACTTTTTACTAAAAAGCTCAGGTAAGCTTGTTACATCAGGCGAATCTTTATGTTTATAAAGCCGCATAACCTCGTCGCGGTAAGGCAAACTAAAATGCGCATATTGAGCGCGTTGTTCTGTATAACTTGCCGCGTAGGTTATATCTACTCGGCCATTTTTAAGCTCAGCTTGAACACGTGAAAAACTCGGGAAATAAGTCCATTTAATACAAAATTTTGAATCTTTAAAAATAGCGTCTGCAGCATCCACTTCTGCGCCTAAAAATGTATCACCTTGTTTAACAAGATAAGGCGGCCAATTGGTTTCGTTAGTGCCCATCACCAATGTTTTTGTACATGCTAAGGCATTAAATTGAGTAAATAACAGTGTAGTAAACGCTAAAAATAAAGTTTTCATTACACTCCTTAAATTAGTGTTCAAACAACACTTTAAGTGCTGTTTTATTTTTGTTTATATATTCATTAATTACCGCAAGCTCAGTAACCGACACCGTATTTTTGCTAAACATTAAGTAAATGTCGTCCTTGTTTACATACTCAATACTGGTTACTAATTTTATGTTAGTGCTTTTTTCACCAAAGTGAGCACCTACTAACTCGTCTTCAATAGCAAAATCAATACGTTGTTTATTAAGCATTTCAAAGCGCTTACTAGTTGCACTAGTGTATTCAATTTGTTTTTTATATTTAGTTTTATATTGCTCAAACTCTTCGCCGTAGTAGCTCCCAAAGTTAGCGCCCACGGTAAGGCCTTGTTTAAAAATATCTTCGAGGTTTTTAACGTTATGCTGATTGTTTGTATTTTCGTACAAACGCATAACTTCAGTTCGGTAGGTATCACTAAAGTGCACATATTTAGCGCGTTTATCGGTATAACTTGCAGCCCATCCTAAATCAATACGGCCGTATTTAAGTTCAATAAAAGCCCGCTTAGAATTTGGTAGTAACTTAACTTCAAAACAAAAAGGGGAGTCAGCAAATATAATGTTGAGCGCATCAACCTCCGAGCCTTGCAGTTTACCGTTAATTCCCATTACATAAGGTGGCCAAAAAGCATCGTGCGATGCCACGCTAAAGGTTCTCTCACAAGCAAATACATTAAACGGAGCCGTAAACAGCAAACATAAAAATACGGTAATTAATTTATTCATTGCGCCTCATAGTTATTATTTTTGCTTATTATTACAACAGTATAAACCAGCTTTTACATTTTAGCGGCGCGGGATTGTTTAAATATGTAAATAGTTGGTTAAAACTCATTTAAGGATAAAACAACCAAACTAGCGTTGTTGGTAACTTTATCTATGGGTACACTAACAATAAATTTATACATAGCAGAGCACATTATGTCGCCAACTAAAATTCGCAACAATGTTATAAAGCTCAGTGAATTAAGCACTAAACAACCAAACTACTATTTTATACAAGGTTATTTAATGGGGTTAGGTGCATTACCTCAACTGCTTCCCCCGAGTGAGTGGCAACCTGATTTATTTGGAGATATTAACCTTCAAAAAGAGAGCGAGCTAAAATACCTCGAAAGCTTAATGGCTCTGTATAACCAAAGCATGGATAAAGTAATTCAAAACGAATTAAAAATGCCAGCAAAATGCAGCCTATCCAAGCAAGACTATAGGGATTCACTAAAGCCGAACATGCCCCTACCAAGTTACTGTAAAGGGGTTTTACAGGCGCTTAAAAATATAGATAAACGTATGCTTGATGCAGGGCAAAAACAGTCTCTTAATAACCTAAGCAGCGTTTTAAAAGCATTTTCTAGTGAAAAAGCCGCCGCAAAAGAGTTTGGTGAATTTGCCCAATACAACGCCCAAGAATACAAACGTAATTATGTGTATTTTATGGCCGACGCTATTTTTGAACTTCGATTTAGTAACGATCTAACTTTAAGTGATGACGATGAAGCCGAATTTAACAGCACCTTTTTAGACGAAGAATCAAATGAATTAGATGAATTTGATGAACTACTTGAGCTAGTACTTGCCAATACAGAGCTAAAAGCACTTGAGCCAATACAAATGTTGCTAGACATAATGGAAAGTGGGCTCATAACAAAGCAATTTATTAAAGACAACACTGGGCACTTTTGGGGCTTGCACGAAACCCGACCTTATATGATGCTTCGCGCGCATCGAGCAAAAATACACGCACTGCATGGTTATACCCAAAAAGCACAGTCAGAACTAGAAGACTTATTAAAGCTAAACCCAAACGACAATCAAGCAAACCGCTTTTTATTAATGAACTGCCTAATCATTGAAAAACAATGGGACAAGTTAGATGCTCTATTGGCCGACTTTGATTTTCAAGAACTACACGCAACCGCTAGTCGGGCGCTCAGTGCTTTTGTAATGCATGGTGATTCAAAACCCGCTAACGAATACAAAAAAATGCTCCAGCAGCAAAATAAACACTTTACCAAAATTCTTACAGGCCAAGAAAAACTAAAAGAACAACAGCCACCATATTTCAGCCCAGGCAGTAAAGAAGAGGTAGGTGTTTACCTTGATTCGTTAGGTAAACAAGCGTGGATTTCGGTTCCCGCGAGTCTTTTTTGGCTAAGAAAAAAGTAACAAAAAACGTTTAGCGTGATTTATATCGCGCTAAACATAACGCAGATTCAATTTTGAAGTGCATAACCGCTTTTTGAGTTTTTTATTCAATAGTAGAAATCACGCTTGTTAAGCGTGCAGCATCAGTGTCGCTTGTGTTCGTAAAGCGCCATACTTGAAATAATAAATTTCAAACCCGTCAATAAACACATAACATTCAGAAGTCATCGTTAATAACCTGCGCTTTATTAGTTTTACGTTGCCGTGCATTGTAGCCACCTACATCGGCGGCTAATTCATTAATTTCATCAAGGAGAGATCCTTGTAATTGCAGCACGACTAAAGCTTCAAATAAAATATCACTTTTAACTGTCTCGCCTTGCTCAAGTTTTTGCACAGTAGAGCGCGACACTCCAATCATTTTTGCAAAGGTGCTTTGCGTGTAATGCAAAGTGCGGTGCTGGCGTATTAAATCCCCTAATCGCTGCGCCATTTTTAAAGCTTGTTTTGATCTCATTAATGAGTACCTACTCGGTCATTAAGGTGTTAATGATTACTTTAGCGGTATTTGGCTTGTTTGCAAATAAAAGTGATGATTTAAAAGTTATTGGTAATTTGTTTGTTGGTGTTTTAAATTTTATACCGCGTGTGTCACTCAGCATCAGTGCTTAATAACAACGGCGTATTAATTTAAAAATTTCTACTTATTAAGCCTATATTTAATGCGCTTGTTCCTGTAGATTAAACAAATAATGAATGCAGCATTAACAGTGTCTTAGCTGTTAAACGATTAGCCAAGGAGCGGTGAGTCTCGTGTCAAACACCACACTTACTTATTACAACCAAAATGCCAAAGCTTTTAGCGACTCAACACTTAACGTTGATATGTCGGCGCTTTATGCTGAGTTTTTACCGCACGTTGCACAACACGGTAGTATTTTAGATGCCGGTTGTGGCAGTGCGCGCGATGCCGCATTTTTTAAAGCGCAGGGTTTTACTGTAAGTGCGTTTGATGCAAGCCCTGAGCTGGCAGAGTTGGCAAGCAGTTACTTACAACAGCCTGTAGCGGTTAAAACATTCCAAGAGCTAAATAGTGTAAATAAATATGACGGTATTTGGTGCTGTGCTAGTTTATTGCACGTTCCAAAAGCTGAATTACCGCAGGTGTTTTTAAACCTACAAAATGCGCTTAAACCGAATGGTGTTTTGTATGTATCGTTTAAATATGGCGATACAGAGCGTGTGCATAATGGTCGTGAATTTACCGATTTAAACGAAAATGCTTTAACGCATTTACTTAGCCATACGCAGTTAAAAGCCATTAAACAATGGCAAAGTGTTGACAAGCGACCAGAGCGCGAAAGTGAAGTGTGGCTAAATGCGCTTATTAAAGTAGTGCACGTTTTATGATTGGAGCAATGCAGCAACAGCTCGACTTCATAGCATACATACAGCGCATGCTGGTTGAGGGCGAATTCACCGCAACTTATAAATATGCACTATTACATGCTATTGCTGATATTTGCGTAGAACAGCAAAATGAAGATCAGAGTGCTCCAATGGAAATAAAAATCAACACGTTAGTCGATAAATTTATTCAACTTTATTGGAACCACTCAATGCCTTACGCTGCGCACTCTACCGATATTATTACTAATACTGAAGATATGCTGTTAAAGCAAAATAGCCAAGGACAGGCAAAGTTCATCACCGAAATTTTTAAACTACAAAATGCAGGTGTGAAAAGTTACAACGCATTCAAAAACTACCAACAATATAGCCAAGTAATTAGTTCTCTTAGGCGAACATTTATCGATGGCCCTCTTTGGCGGTTACAGTTACTTTCGGGTAAAGAAGAATGTTTTTTATATCCCCATATACTTTTAGGTGAAGGCAGAGAGCCCAAGCGAATTATTTTAAATACTGGTATAGCTCAGTGTTTTAGGCGTTTTTACGATTTGGTTGTGCATCTTAGTGTTACTGAATGGATAGAAAAAGTACAAACTATAAAAGCGAATCAAACATTATTAGGATCGCAAAGCCAGCTACAAGAGTTCTTGTTTGGCAGTAATAGAGCTGCGTTAAAAGTGGTAACTCCACTATTGATAGATATTCAAAATGGGCTTTGCTTTTACTGCCAAAAGCCAATGAATCTAAAAAACGAAAAAGAAACTAAAAAAACGCCAGAGATCGATCACTTTATTCCTTTTAAGCGCTACCCAAACGACTTAGCACATAACTTTGTTGCTGCGCATGCTGATTGTAATAACAATAAGAGAGACCACCTCGCAGCTTTTGCTCACCGCGACCGCTGGCTAGAACAAAACCTCGATACGCATAAAGCCGAAATCGCCAATAAACTCCAACCTTACTTTTATTGTGATTCAGATAAGTCACTTGCAGTCAGTAATTGGGCATATCAGGTTGCGCAGGTTAACAGTGCAAAGTTGTGGGTAAAGAAAGGTTATTTTGAAGAGGCGGCTGGTTTTAAATATCAGCAACCAAGTACAGGGCTGGATTTAGTAGCGGAAGAAAAGCCAAGGTATGACGTGTAATTCAGAGTCTGTAGTTTGTGCTGTAGGCATGAGTTTATCTCGCGCTTTAACTTGTAGGCGCAGAGCTTGCTCGCGCGAAAAGCGAAGCTTTTAAATTTCGGTGTAATTAATGTGTAGGTGCGATTTTATATCGTGCTCATAAATTGGTGTTTTGATGTGGGTTTAGAGGATTCAAAACCTCTATTCGAGGTTATATCGCGTTGACGATGGCAACCAAAGGGCGGCTGCCGCCGACCGCCCTTTGGAATCCCACGGCGCACCCGAGGATCACACTTTACCTTCAACTTACGTGAATGATGTGAACGTAACCAGCGTAGATAGGCCATCCATGGCCAAGCTACGCTTTGTACAGCATCCATGCTGTAAATTACTCATCATTAACTCAGTTTCAGGTGTGATCACGGGGAATTGGCGTGTGTTGGTAGATTGGTGTTAATAAGTGCAGGCGGGAGTTTATCTCGCGCTTTTGGGTTGTAGGCGCAAAGCTTGCTCGCGCGAAAAGCGAAGCTTTTAAACTTCGGTGTAATTAATGTGTAGGTGCGATTTTACATCGCGCTCATAAGTTGCTGTTTTGTTGTGGGTTTAAAGGATTAAAAAACCTCTATTCGAGGTTATATCGCGTTGGCGATGGCAACCAAAGGGCGGCTGCCGCCGACCGTCCTTTGGAATCCCACGGTGTTCCTAAGACCACACTCATTCTTCAAACTAAAAATTAATGTTAATAGTCATACTTAATAAGGAGTTTGTGTATGCTAAATATAAAATATACCAGTGAAGATTCGAGTGTTGACTTACCATCATGGTGGTCATTTTTGAATGAAATTGGTCAATGGGGATATGAAAATAAAGGATGCTATGTTTGCGTTATAGCTCCTGACGAGATTTATTCTTCTTTAGCATTGTTATCATCTCTTATCCAACTGGAGAAAACGCCTGATATATCAATTTTAAAACACCTTGAAGTACAACCATTTTGTTACTTCAAGCAAGGGGATAAATGGTTTAAATCTAAATTTATCCATCAAGGCAATGATGGCTTTAATACATTTGAGATTCATTCAAATGGACGACAAATTATTAAAAGTACCGATTTGGCTTCAAGAGTACGTTGTGTGAAAAGAGAAATAATCGATATGCATTCGCAGCCATGGGTAACAAATATTCGCAGAGGGCACAAAGTTGAATATATGCAAACGGTATCAAGTAAGATTCTAATTTATGGGAATAAAGTTAAGTTATACGATGCAATTAATCAATGTCGATTTAGCGTTACGATTAAAGAAAAAGAGTACCCTTTCTCTATGGGGAACTTATTAGGTGTAGTTGGCAGTAAAAACGAGAGTGTAGGTAATGAAAATGTCTTTATTCATAGTCATATAAATCCAAAAAAAGAAGATTCTGACTTAGAAATATGGGCTGGTTTTATACCAAAAATATTACCAGAAGAAAGCCGTTCAGTAATTATAACATTGAGAGCAAACGACCCAGATCTAGAAGAGAAAATAGATGAATTCTTAAGTATAAGAAGACAGCTATTGGGACGGAAATGGAAAAGTTTAATCAAAAATGAAATCATCCAGTGTGACAAACTAAAAGGAATTATCATAAAAAAACCAAATAATATTGGAATTACTGCTTACAAGTATATAAAGGAATAAATATGTTAGTTCCATTTTCAATATGGGGGACAGATGAACTCGCAAAGATAGCTGTTTTCGGTGGTTCCTCCGGATTGCATAAAAATCTAGAATATTTGTATATTAAAATTAGAAATAATATTGAGGGTGAAAATAGTGAGGCTGTTAGTAACTTTCTAAGAAACGCGTATAGAGCGCTGACTTGTTCGTACACGATGCCTACTAATGATATCTCTAAATTTTATGATAGCTTTGTGTTAAATACAGCATGTTCAACACTAAAGGAAAATTTCCCTAGTATTAAAGTTGAATTAGAAAAATTTACTTATCTTATTAATAGTATGGAAAGTAAACCTAGCTTTGCATTAATGATGTTAGAAAAGCTAACTTTAGAAAATGATCAGTTCACAAATGAAAAAACGGCTTTACTAGTACCAAAGTCAAATATCGACCAAATAAATAATGAACTCAATGACGCAGGCTTTGCTGATTATTTTCAGCTATTAGAGAAAAAAAGTTATTTCGATACTGGCTTTAATGGGGAATTAATTTTTTTAGGTCCGGTTAATTGGTTTAAACAATATCTAAAATTACCTTGCTGTAAAAACATAAGTGTTATTCAGCCTATTTGGTATCAAAATAAATTACAGCTGCCTAATTTATTTGAAGAAAGCGAAAATCATATTGTAGGGATAGATCTTTCGATTTCGGAAGTCGAATTTACGACTGTTTTTTTAAATGAAGATTTACCGACTGACTTTTTTTACGAAGTTGATCAGAGGTTACTTACCCAAGAGCCAGAGTTAAATTCCCCCTATACAAATTTTAAAAGTCAAAAAGATAATAGACTGTTACATTATATTTTAGAGTTATCTACTGGTTTTTTTAATTTAGATAATACTAAAAATCAATATTTTATATCCAATTCAGAGGCTCATGAGTTAAACCTTAGTAGTATCGATAAAGTTAGAGATAATGATTATGTAATTCAACTAATAGCAACAGGGGAACTTGATAAATTTATCACTTCTGAAAAAATTAGTTGGGAAGAAGAAATGGAAGAGTGGAAAGCCCCACTTAGAGCCTATTCTCAATTTAATATATTGGAGAGGAAGCTTAAAAGTCTAGGGGCGGATTCTGAAGCTATTGAATGCAATATAAAAACATGGATGAAACCCGCGAAAAGCACACTTAATGCACCACGCTCTGATTCGAATTTAAAAGCTGTATTAACTCTAGCTGGTATAGATATTGTATTTCATGATTATTATATTGATCTAGTTTCAGAGATAAGAGTGTGTAATAGACTTCAAGGCCGTGTGAACAGCCGAACTAGAAAAAGTTATGTGCTAAATACAATTACAAAATGGTTTAATGAAAATACGATAACTAATGAAACAACTGAAATCGAAGCAGAGTTTGGCCTACTTAAAATTGATAAAGTAAAAGTAGTTCATATTGAACCCTATTAAATGGAATTAAAAATATGAAGAAAGACAGTATTAATCACTACAACCGCGATGAAATTATTCTTAAACAGCTTCAAGAAGAATTAGTTGGGCCTGCACCTTATGGAAAGCCTTTATCTGTCAAACCTGATCTAAAATTAGAAAATGATGAGCAATACCAAAACTGGGTTTGTAAAAAAAGTGGTGAAGAAATTTTAAAAATACCACCATTAACACGTTATGGTGCAGGTGTACTTTATTCAAAAGAGGTGAGTCCAGAGCTTATTGAGCCTGAAAATATAATTGTTGCTGAGAGTTCTCATGAAATTTCAACTGATGATACAGATAATCTTATGGGTGAGGAAAATACGGCTTCGCTAGTTGATTCCGAAGAGCTTGATATTAGTAGCACCAACTTAAGGCTTCCGGAATCATATGGCTTAAGTTTTTACTGTAATTTAGATGAAACAGAAGTTTTGAAAGTTACTATCAAAGGTGGTTTTTACAATCCCTTACAAGTAGGTACTAATAAAGATTTTTGGGTACGCGTTCCATTTGAGCAAACTGTAATTTTAGATCAGCGATTCTGGGCTGATAAACAATGTGTTTTAGATCTAGCAAGTATGAACACTCAATATAGTCGTGGCCTTATATTAAAGGGAATTAATAGAAAAAAAATAGGTAACAATCTAATTACATTAGCTGTTGTGAATGCTGCGGAAACAAATGATGGCACTTCATACAAAGATAAAAATGCACTCGCTTTATTTCAGTTTTCTATGGTTATAACAACAGAAGGTAAAAATGGTAAGAGTACTATATTGCCGTATCCAGGAAAGAAAAATTCTCTGGCGAATGACTGTAATGATAATGAAACATTAAGCAATGCACTACTTTATAAAAGTACACCTAATTACGCAATAGGACATGGTTGTGCAGCACAATGGGATTGTGTGAATAATGAGGTTGTTAATATATACACAGCTATTTTGCCAACTTATGAAGTGCCTAGTATTACGCCAGATATTAGTTTGTCTGATGGCACTGCACTGAAAGTGAGCATGCGAGATCTTTTATATTTAGATTTCGATGAAAAAGATAATATAGGCTCTAATAATTTAAATACAGTTATTAGTGCTTATAGTGATTGGATAGCTAAAAAAAATAAAGAAAGCCAGAATTTAGAAACCCACTACCAGAAGCAAGCTTTAATAAATTTAGGTGAATGTGAAAAAGCGTGTCGTAGAATGAAACAAGGATTAGATATTCTAAAAAGCAATCAAAATGCTTTAAGAGCCTTCCAATTAATGAATAAGGCTATGTGGTTACAACAGCAGCATGCACCAAGAGATAAATTACGGAACTACAGAATAGAAGATGGAGAAGTTGAAGTTGAAAAAGTAGATTTCACAGTCGATGCTAACGATAAAAAACGAGCATTAAATAAAATAGATAGCCAATGGCGTGCTTTTCAAATTGGCTTTGTGCTAATGAGTTTGGCATCAGTGGTTAATGAAAATGATGATTATAATCAGAATGTCGAACTGATATGGTTTCCAACAGGTGGTGGTAAAACAGAAGCTTATTTAGGATTAGCCGCTTTTAATATGCTCTACCAAAGGCTATCAGAGAAAAATGAAGTTGGTGTACAGGTTTTAATGCGTTATACATTACGTTTATTAACGGCGCAGCAGTTACAAAGAGCTGCAACACTTGTTTGTGCATTGGAATCATTCAGAGAAAGCGAAGAGATTCCGGGTGGTGAATTTTCTATCGGTCTCTGGGTCGGTAGTAGCACTTCGCCTAATAATAATTGTGATGCTGTTAAAGCTTTAAAAGAACTCAATAAAAATAATGACAAGCTAAAAAACAACCCTTTTCTGATAGATCGTTGCCCATGGTGTGCAGCTGAAATGGGGCCAAAAAAAATTAACAATAATTGTTATAGTGAAGGTTATGTAGAAATTAATAAAAGCGTTATTTTTAAATGTACAGATCATGAGTGTGATTATAATGACCACTTACCACTTTATATTATCGATCAAGAAATCTATAAAAAAAAGCCAAGCTTAGTGATCGGAACTGTTGATAAGTTTGCAATGTTGGCATGGAATGAAAACATAAGAAGCTTATTTGGTTTTAATGACAGAGGCGAGCGAGAACTCTCACCTCCTAAATTAATAATTCAAGATGAGTTACATTTAATATCAGGACCTTTGGGTTCAATGGTTGGATTATATGAACCAGTTGTCGAAGAACTATGCACAGATCGAAGGTTTGATAAAGTTAAACTACCAAAAATTGTTTGTGCAACAGCTACCACACGTAATTATAACCAACAGGTTAGTACGCTGTACGGCAGAGATACTGCAAGCTTATTTCCACCACCAGGGATCAGTGCTGACGATTCATTTTTTGCGGTCTACGAAAAGTTTAATGATGGTAAGTTAAAGCCTGGGCGAAAATATATTGGTATTAATGCGCCCGGTTTAGGATCATTAATGTCTGTTCAGGTGAGAGCATTCTCTGCTTTATTAGATGCTGTTACTCGAGTGTTTCCAAATGATCGAGACCCGTGGCAAACATTATTAACTTTTTATAACTCGATTAGAGAGTTAGGTGGAGGAATGACGTTATTTTCTAGTGATATACCAGAATATTTAAAGTCAGTCAGAAAAAGACAACCACATCACAAGGGACATAATAATTATTTACAGCCTACTGAATTGACTAGCCGTATTAAGTCGGATCAAGTTCCTAAAAAAATTGCAGTACTACAAAAAGAATTAGAGACTATAACTAACGAAGAACTTAATATAATAGTCACGTTTTTTGAAGGTTTAATAAATGATCCCGCTATCTTGAGCAAGCTGAATGAATTAAAAAATAAGTCATTTAAAGTTACAACCGCAGCTTTATTGAACCTGTTTAGTGAATTATCGTCGTTTAAAAAAGAGGTTGGCTTTACAGCACCAAAAGAGTTTGAATTAATCAAGAATAAGCTTTTTGCTAAAGGTATAGTCGATGTTTGTTTAGCGTCAAGTATTATCGAAGTTGGAGTTGATATTGATAGGCTTGCGCTAATGGCTATTGTTGGTCAGCCTAAAACTACGGCTCAATATATTCAAGTTTCTGGACGTGTTGGGCGAAAAAGTGATCGTAGGGGATTAGTAGTAACCTTGTACTCATCGGCAAAGCCGAGGGATAGATCGCATTATGAACAATTTATTTCTTATCACCAAAGTCTGTATGCTCAAGTTGAGCCTTCTAGTATCACCCCTTGGTCTTTGCCCGCTATTGAAAGAGCATTGGGTGCAAGCTGTGTTGCTTACATAAGGCAAACTTTACCTAAGGGAACAATGCCTAATGCAGATATCGCACAAAACCAACTAAGACACTATTGTAAGCTGCTTTTACAAAAAAGAGGAACATTTATGGGTGGTAATAATGCATTGGTATCAAAGTATTTGGAGAAGCTTGAAAATCAGTGGAGTAGTCGGCGAAGCCAATTCTCTGATTGGGGTGAAATGTTTAAGCTTTCAAAAAATCCTGTTTTATATGTACCTAGCGATAGCAATAGTAATTTAAAAAATAGCGCATGGATGGGGCCTACATCAATGAGAAATGTTGATGGTGAAACATTAGTAGGAATTAGTGAAAACCCTTATGCTAGGGAGTGTGAGTAATGAGTAAAATTAGAAAAACACAGCTAATCACGACTTTTGGGCCGGGCGCTATATATGTTGATGAGAAAGGTGTTTCACAAATAACAAGCGGTATTGACCACTGGTACGGCAGTGAATTATCTGTTCATGAATTCAAAATTGACGATAGTAGATTAGCAAATAAATTAGGCGTTGATCATTTTCGTATACCTCCCCCTTATCAAAACGAGCGAAAAGAATATAATAATAAAACAAAAAGAGAAATCACTAAAAAAGAGTATTTACATACATTTAGATTTCCTACTTGGCATGTTTGTAATCGATGTTCGACCTTAACAAAAACGGGACCATTAGCTAAACCAACAAGGGATGATAAGGGGGTGTTACGATGCTCATGTAATGGAGGCTTAACACAAGTTCGTTTCGTCTCCGCTTGTCAAAACGGGCACTTACATGAGTTCCCATGGCGTGAATGGGTTCACTCAGATCTTAGCACGCAATGTACAAAGCCTCTAAAACTTAATGGTCATGGAGGAGGCTTAAGTTCAGTTGTTGTTAGTTGCGATTGTGGAAAAAGTAGAAATTTAGAAGGAATAACGAGTAAAGAAATAGGTAAGACCTTATCTGATAAGTTAGGTAACTATGAATGCACTGGAGCAATGCCGTGGCTAGGCGATGACTATCGACAAGAGCCAAAATGCCAAGCTCCAGTTGTTGGTATGTTAAGGCAAGCAAGTAATTTATATTTTTCCAAAATACAAAGTTCTTTGAAAATACCTGATCAGAATGATCAAAAAGTTTCACCCATATATGAGTTAATACAAAGTAGTGCAAATATTAAAATACTAAAAAATATACCAGCTGAGTTGCAATTAGAATATTTATTTGACCAATGTAATGAACTAAATGCGTATAGCCCGCAAGACATTACAGATGTGGTACAGATCTTATTAAAAACAGTAGAAAACTTAAAATTAGATGGTTTTACGAATGAAATTGACTATCGATTTCAAGAACGTTCTTACTTAATAGCAGATTTTAGAAATTCCGATTTGGTGTGTAATGAAGTTAATTTTAGCAATACTAGTAATAAAGTGGCTGAATATATTTCTACTTTAACTAAAGTGACAAAGTTAACAGAAACGAGAGCATTAGAGGGGATACAAAGGATTGAAAGTAAATCTCAAAATCTGGATTTTCCTCTACAAGATACTTTAAGACGAAAAAGTTTAGATGTGTTAGGTGAAAAATGGTTGCCTGCAATTAGAAATTATGGAGAGGGTATTTATTTTGAGCTGAACTATAAAAAACTAACTCAATGGATAACTAGTAATAAAGATTGGTTAGAGTGCCGGATATCAAAAATGGTTGGAAAGAACCCACCTAAAAATATGGTGCTAACACCAACTTATGTTTTGGTGCATACGTTATCTCATATTCTAATAAATCAATTTATATTTCATTGTGGTTATGGAAGTGCGGCGCTGAGAGAGCGCATATATGTTTCAGATACTGAAGGCCAAGAAATGGCTGGAGTATTAATTTATACAGCTGCTGGAGATACTGAAGGTTCATTAGGAGGATTAGCAGCATTATCTGAATCAGAACAGTTTTTTGATGTTTTTTTTCAAGCATTAAATAATGCTGTTTGGTGTTCTGCTGATCCTATTTGTAGTGAAGCCGGAGAAAGAGGAGGACAAGGCCCAAATTCAAGTAATCTTGCTGCATGTCACAATTGCAGCTTATTACCTGAAACATCTTGTGAAACTATGAACAGCTTTTTAGATAGGCGTATGTTAATTTCAGAGTGCTTAGATGAAAATAGCCATGGTTTTTTTGATGAATTAATTTTATAAAAATTAAAATATTCTGAGAATTACCTCACCAATCTGCTGTGCCAAGTACGGAGGCACAGCATTTCCCACCTGCACATACTGGTTAGTTCTCGTCCCTTCAAAAATATAATTATCAGGAAACGTTTGTAAGCGAGCGGCTTCACGTACGCTTAAACTTCTGCACTGCTGTAGGTCATAATGAACAAAGTAATGCCCATCTTTTGAGATATGGCTTGTAACTGTCGTAGCATATTTACTGGCAACTTGTACCCTAAATCGATCTGAATGTGTTCCAGTATCCCAATTAGCGTGGGCCGGGGCTAGTTCTTGTGGGAAATGACGAGACTTAGGTGATAAACCTTGAATTTGTGCGTATGCAGCACAGTATGAGTAACGTAGTAAATCATCAACCATATGTCCTCTGGTTTCATGATTTAGAACGACTTTAAGGCTTGGATCGATATACCAAGATTTTAAAGGCTCTGGCATGATTGGATCTTTGTTACTTAAAGCTTTTTCTTTTCTTGTTAAGCCTATTTTTGGTAAAAGATTCAAGCTGTTTGCTGATTCTTCATTAAATTGCTTTGTCAGAATTACTTTTAATTTAGCTGCATTTTTAGTAACAGCTATTTCCCAATCTTTTGCGTTATCTTTTTGTTTTGAAAAGCCGCTGCGTAAATTTGGTAAGTCACTAATAGCTTGTTCTACGCTTACTTGGTGATCGCATAGTTTTAGCGTTTCTGGAATAGCAGCTATATCTTCTCGAATACCTAATAGAATAACTCGGTGTCTTGCTTGAGGTATCCCGTACTGTTCACAACGAATTAAAAAATCGGTAGGATTTTTGTATTGTGGATCTTCTGGGTTTTTTGCATCAGCTACTAATGAGTAGATTTTATATTTTGGAATCTTTTTATGCTTTGTTACTGAGCCAGGGCTGCGCAAATCTTCTAATATTTGTGGAAACATGACTTGGCCGTTAACTTTTGCTGTAAGTATTCCTCTTACATTTTCCATCACAAAAATATCAGGCTTCGCTAGGCAAATTACTTCTAAGTATTCTTTATATAAAAAGTGGCGAGTATCCTCTTCTGCAATGTAACTTTTATTCCCAGCATTTCGAGAACGTCCTGCAAGAGAATAAGCTTGGCATGGAGGCCCACCAATTAGTACTTTTGGCCCTTTATGCTCTTTTACAAGATCTTTAATACGCTTATGAATAAGCTTATTATCTTTGCCAAGTTCTTTAGCACCATTGAGAGTTTCTTGATTGGCTTCTGTTGCAATATCGGGGTGAAGTTCAAACAACTCATCACGTGTAATTTTTCCATGCAGATAATTATAGTAATTATCTAATGGCTGAGACTTTGTTTTGAGTGAGCGAAAGAAAGCACGAGTAGTAAGAGTTTTATGGGCATGAAAATCTTTCTCGACAGAAATACCTATTTGAAAAGGTGATTTACCATTTTCTGTTTTAGCTGCGGAAATCCCTTCGCCAAGTCCACCTGGGCCTGCAAATAAATCGATAACAAGAATTTCACCGTTTTCCATAACTAACTTAACTACTTCAAAATAAAAAGACGGTGAATCATACCAGGCCTCATATGGCCTATAAAGTTTTAAATAGCCAAAATTAAACAACCGGCCAAAATAACAGCTAATAATTGGAGATTAAAGACTGCTGCTAAGAAAACCTCCCCGTGATCACATCCAAAATTTAATTAATGATGAGTAATTAACAGCATGGATGCTGTTAAAAGCGTAGCTTGGCCATGGATGGCCTATCTACGCTAGTTACGTTCATATTATTAATTTAAATTGAGGAGGTAGTGTGATCCTCGGGGCGCCGTGGGGTTCCAAGGGGCGGTCGGCGGTATCCGCCCCTTGGTTGCCATCGCCAATGCGATATTTGTAAATTATTTTAAAAGCTACGCTTTTCGCGCGAGTAAGCTGGTCGCCTACAGGTGTTTAGGTGGGCTTTGTAGTGTGGGTTTGAATGATGCGACATGTACCTGTTTTTAAGGTATAAAGTAAACATTGTGATTATAGGAACTCATCATGGATGATTTATTAAACCAAGGTTTAAGCCTTTTATTTGTTATTGGTAGTGTTTATTCATTACTGGGTGTTTTGTTTGTCAAAATATGGCTTCATCAGAAAAATGCAAAACTACCTGTTGATCGCAAAAAGCTTAAACGTGTTGCAGCGCAGACACTTAATGAACAAGTTAATGATAAAGTTTTAGATGTAATAGGCTTAGTCTTTTTGTCTGCTTTGATAGTCACAATGCCTTTTGCTATTAAAGGAATTGCTGAAATGTTTGCCAGCGGCAAGCTTAATTACTTCTTCATTATTATGATTGCATTGGGACTAACGTATGTGGCACGAAAGCTTTGGGTTAAATCTAACGACTTAATAAAGCTAAAACTAGGACGTGATGCAGAGTTAGCAGTTGCTTCAGAGCTTATAGAATTACAGTCACACGGTTATCAGGTATTTCATGATATACAAGCAGATGGTTTTAATATTGACCATTTAGTTGTTGGGCCAAATGGAATATTTGCTATTGAAACCAAAGGCAGACATAAACGAATAAAAGACGATACAAATTACAAAGTTAAATTTGAGAATAACCATTTAGCATTTCCTTCTTGGTTTGAAAGTAAGCCGTTAGAGCAAGCTCAAAATCAAGCTAATTGGGTGAATAAATGGCTGCAAGAGGCAACGGGTTTTAATACTCCGGTTTTACCTGTTTTATGCTTCCCTGGTTGGTTTGTGGAACTAAAGCAGAGACCAATCTTTCCAATCGTTTCTCATAAACAAATAGTTAAAACGATCCTTTCAATGCGACAAGTTAGCTTAAATCAAGAGCAGCAGCGTGCTATTTGCTATCAAGTGGTGCAGCGAGCCTTAAACGATAGTAAGGCAATTTAAAGCTTCGCTTTTCGCGCGAGCAAGCTCAGCGCCTACAGGTGTTGAGCTTGGCTATTAAGCTCAAAATGTCATTAACTTCCCATAAGTAACTTAAGTTTTACTTATGGGGCTGGGTTTTATTTTACTGCCTATAAGTAAGTTACGGTTTACTTATAGGCAGTAAATATACGTTCAAACTTAAAAGTAAGTTATATTTGACTTTTGGGTAGGCTACCCTAAAATAAATTGTATAAGTAAACTATAGTTGACCTTTAATGAGTGAATTACCAGCAAAAAAAACACTTGGAAGAGTTGTTAAACGCACTGAAATGCCTGATCTATCAAAGCCGTTTTCGTCGGTGCGACTCGCTAAAGCGATTACTTCAAAGCGAACAGGCATGAAGCTTACATTGGTTGATGTATCGCAAGCACTTAATATTTCAAAGCCTACGCTGATAAAAATAGAAAAAGGTGATGTGAATGTGCAGTTTTTTAATGTACTCAAAGTGATGGAATACTTGGGGTTGTCGTTTAGCCTTGTCAGTGATGACGAGTCGCACCACAATAACAACGAAGAGGTGAGCGATGAGCAGTGGTATTAAAAAAAACAGCTTGGATGTATTTATTGGGCATACGCAGAAGATAGGTGCGATAGCCCTTGATATAGGCTCTGAAAATGATATTGCATTTACCTATGAGCCTGAGTGGATTAATAAGGGGTTTGCTATTTCACCACACTTACCGCTCAATGGTGATTTTGACTCACGTGATGTGCGTAATTATTTACAAAACTTATTACCCGAGGGCAAAGGTCTTGATGAGATTATAAGTAGTACTACTATCTCTAAAAATAATACGTTTGGTTTGATTAAAGTAATTGGCGAGGAAACGTCAGGCGCTTTGTCGTTTAGAGCAAGTAACAGTACTTTAAAGCAAACATCTTTTCGTGAAGTAACTAATGATGAGCTAAGCCAAAAACTTAAACGCTTTGTACAAGTTGGCGAGCCAATTACTCATTGGGATGGCCGAACTCGGCTCTCTGTTGCTGGCGTTCAAGACAAACTAAACCTACTCGAAATCGATAGTAAATTAGGATTTGGTGAAGGGGAGCTATGTTCTAATAAAATTTTTAAATTCGAAACAGGTACCGCTCCTTTCATTGCAGTAAATGAACTTTTTACCATGCTTTTGGCAAAAGAGTCGGGGCTCAATGTTCCCCATGTTGAGTTGCGTACTTACGCAGATGTAAGAGTATTTGTAATAGATCGCTTTGATAGGCGCGTTACACAAGATCAAAACCGTGTATTACGTCGTCATATTATTGATGGTTGCCAAGCCACTAATTTACCTCCTTCTTATAAATATGAGCGTCAGCATGGTGATGATGGGGATGGTATTTATATTCGAGATGGCGTTTCTTTTGCAAAACTCTTTAGTGTTAAAACAACGAATGTACAAGCGTATGAGGCTCAGCTTATTCGTTGGATGACATTTAATATTTTAGTACGTAATTACGATGCTCATGGCAAAAACATTAGTTTTTTTGTTGGTAAAAATGGTTTAGAGCTTACGCCGTTTTACGACTTGGTAAATATAGAGGCTATTATTGAGCAGGGAAGCATTGACCGTGATATGGGCTATTTACAGCCTAAAATATCAAGGTGTTATGCTATGTCAGTGGGGGAGCATAATTCGCAAAGTGCGGGCAATTTTACTAATGAGATTACAGCTTACATGTTAGCTGATTTTGCTGATGAATTTGCTATTTCACTACCACGGATGCAACTACTTATGAGTCAAACCGTTGATTCTGTATTAGCCGCAATTGATACGGCTAAAGTTTCTGCTGTTAAAAATAACTTATCTTCTGCTGAATTAGCACACATTGATTTGTGCATAAAAATAATTAATAAAGCTGCAAATAAGCTGAGTGAGCAAATAATACAACTACCAAATATGGATGCATTTATTTAAATATTAGAAAATAAATACACGCATTTTGAGTGATAAATTCATATATTGGTTGCCAGCATCAACGCGATATTTGTAAATTAAAATTAAAAGCGCGAGATAAAATCACACCTACGCTTTTGTTAAGAGTGATGTTTACATTAATGTAGGTGAGGTTTTATACCTCGCTTATAAATACATTTTTTACCACAGAAAAGTGAATTATTGTTCTATGTAGCGCTTAAAAGTAATGAGGCAATTAACTCTGCTATTCGCCTCATTAAGTGAGGCGAATAGGTGTTTAGGTGAGCTTTGTAGAGTTGATTGGGGTAATGATCTAGTTACTAGAGGGCAAAGCGCGATGTAAAATCGCGCCTACAATTTAAAAGCTTCGGGTACCTATTACTCCAACCGCGTTACTTTTAATTTTATTTTACCTGCATTAGCGCCATAAAAGCGGCTTAAGTCGTTTGCAAATGGGCAAAACTCGCCTGATTTATCCATTTTAATGTCGGCGCCATTGGCTATCTCAAAAAGGTGGTCGTCGTTTTTATTAATAGCACCAATGAGTGAAAACCATTGTGCGCGAGGAAATCGTCTAAATGGTTCAAGCACGGCCATGGGTATTTCTTTTACGCCAAGTTGAACGTTATCGCGGTTCCAGCCTAATGGCGTGCACTTTATGCCATCGTCAAACCAATATTGATTTGGGTATGGGGTAAAGCGGTACGTAGCGCCTTGCTCTAGCATGAGGCCGGTTGCGTTGTATTGCTCAGAGGCAAATACCATTACATCTTGGCTTTGGTTAATGCCCAGCACACTCATGTTTTGATTAGCGAGTTCTATATGTTGGCTTAAACCAATAAAGCTAAGTGTGGTGTTGTCGTTGTAGCTAATTTTGTAATGCAGTTTTTTAAGCGATTCTGGGCGGTAACTGGTTAGCTTATTAATACGTTCGGCTACGCTGTAGTGCACTAAAGGCTCAAGGTTGCTGGCTTCGTCATCAATTAATATATAGCACTGCCTATCTACTAATTTAAAAAACGGGTTAAACCAAAAGTAATTTTGTTGATGACTTAATGCGAGCGGGTCGGGCGTTACTGTTACGTCATCTTGTGCTACTAAGTTGCTATCGGGGAGTAGGGTTTCGTAATCTATGTCGTGGCTAGTGAGTAACGATATATTAAGCGGTTGTTCTATTAGCCATTCAAGTGCATAGCGCAAGCTAATATCGGCTAGGCCATCGCGGTAGTAACCGCCGCCAATGTCTGAATGCGCACCTGCAAACCATAGCTCGGTAATGTTGCTTTGATGGTTCATGAGTGTGGGTTCAAATGCGCGGCGTTTTTCGTCAAGGGCTACGCAGTGCAGCGCGTGAGTAATGTTGTTGGCAATGGTGTGGTTTTCAAAAATAACGTGCTCTGCGCCGCGTGTGGCTTTACTTACTTTTGACAAGCCAATTGAGGCGACGGTATCAAACACACATACGTAAACATTATCAGCAATTAAAGGCTCTAGGATTTTGGCAAAACGCCTAGCAAGTGCACCGCCTCTGCTAAAACCCGTTAGCAGTATGGTATCGCCTATTAGGTAGTGAGCTTTAAAGTCGCTTAACGCTTGATTTAAAATACTGGCTACGTCGTCACCACGAGGTGCAAGGGTTTGGTTTAAAATGCGTTTAAGGCGGCTGCCTTTGGTACCAATACCTTGATAATAAAAACTGAGTTGGTTAGCAAATGGAGTAATTGGGGAGTCTTCTAATTTACCGCCAAGTAGTAAATGCAGTTTTAGAATGTTGGTAATATTAGAGTCTTCTTTAAAATGATCAGAGCTAAATTGCTCTGCATCACGGGGTTCGTTTCCTGTGCCGTCAAAGTTAAAAATTAGCGTTTTACCCGTCATAACCCAATTTCCTTAGTTGTTTTAAATACTCTACACAGACAATGTTAAAAATTAAAGACAATATTCATCAAGTAATGGCTCGCCTGTTATGTAGATCAGTGATTATTAAAAATATAGTGATTTAGTTCTGTGCCCTCTGCGGGTTTTAGTGCAGGGTTAAGTTGTACTAACTGCTGATAAACTTCAGGATAAAATGTTTTTAATCGGGCAACGCGAGAAAAGTGGTTTGGTTCAAATTTTTCTACAAGCTGCAACGCTAAAGGGACCATTGGGCTTAACTCACCTTGGGTGTAGCTTTGTTCTAGCGCTAAGTCGAGTATATCTACTCCAAGTTTACTGGGAACAGTCGGTATTTTATTATCAATTAGAAATTGGACTACTTCGACAGAAGATGATGCAGCTTGTATATAAACGTCGCGTCCACGTATATCGGTAATCGAAAAATCAAAACCAAGTTGTGCAAGTTCTTGCCATTTTTTTAGTGGAAACCAGCTTAGTCTAACCAAATCCTTTGGAGGAACGGGTAGTGTTCGGCTATTCCAAATAGGAACTAAGTCATATGGATTTTCAAGTAACCTAATAAATAGCACGTTTGTTTCTGTTTGGTTTAGTGGAGTTGTTTGGCTGTATTCAAGTGCTTTTTTAAATTCTTTTTTAGCTAAATACTCACGAAATACATTATCGCTTCTATCTGAAGAAGTACGACCGGCAAGGGTGTTCCACCAATAATTAACTAAAACAGGGTCTATATCTTGTAATACGTCTTCAAAGTTGCTGCCATATTCTTTTTCAATTTCGCGAACTTTTGCGTAAGCGTCTCTATCTTGTATGAGCTTTTGGGCTGCAAATAGCTTCTTTGGTAGTTGACTACAATTGCTTGAGTATGAATTTAGTTCTTCTTTTTTAAGTTGTATTTCTTGTAAAAATTGAGATATTTCAGAATCATCGGGCTCACTCACTTGTGGCAATGTGGCGTTGTCTATTTTACCAATAGGGCTAAAGTAAGCATATTGCTCAGGGTTTTCCTGCCCATTAATATAGGCGCCTTGCTGGTAAATAAAATCACTTACAAAAGAAACGCCTTTGCCATTTAGGTCGTCATTAGCATTGCCGCTATGAGCTTTATAGCCCTGCTCTGTGAGGTAGTCCAACATTTGAGTATGCTTTGCATCTAAAGGGGCTGGCGTTAAGTTACCACTTCTAGGCAGGTTTACTATTGCAACATCTAAACCAGTAAATAAGCCAGGCCGATTGGTTGGTGTTACGCCTAGTTGTTGTAGTGCTTTTACAAGCGGTAAATTAAACTGGCTTACGGCAATATCAGCCATGTTATACAAAACAGAATTTTCTTCGTACAACGGCAGAGCATCCAGTGCCGGCACCTGCTTCATAAGTGCAAAAATATATTCATTAGGAATGTTGTTTTTAATTGCAGTAGCTAACTCATTAACTGTAAATTGGTTAGATGAAATTGCCTGCTCAAACTCTTTTGGCGTAAATTTATTTGCATTAAGCACAAACAATGTCGCCGGGGAAATAACTTCACTGCCCTCAAGTTTAATAAACGTTTTAGAGTAAGTGGTAAATGTATCAGTGTTGTTTAATAAAGCATAAAGGGTTTCTTTTTGTACATTTTCATCAAGGGGTACACTCAGAGTAAGTCCTGAAGGGCTATGTTTATTACCACCAAGCTGTTGAATCATTTCTTTTACTTTTTCATTGGTGAAGCCTTTAATTGCCTCAATGCCTTGCCAATTAGCTAATTCGTCTAAAGAGCTAGTAATATTAAGCTGCTGCTTTTGCTCAGCAACTATGGCATCTCTTAAAAAGGCAATATATTGACGCTTATAGATTCCTGATAGGGTTGCATACTTTAAAAGCGTGGGGACCGACGTCCCTTTTTTAAGCTCACTCACAAAAAATGAAACAAACGATTGGTTTAAATTATTTATTTTTATATGTTGTTGCTGTGATTGATCTCTACAAAGGCGAATATCTTTTTTTAGATCTGTGACTATTCTTAGCGGTGTGCCTTCTACGGGCTGCTTTTTATTAACTAAATTAGGCTCAGTGGCATTTGGTGCAGCCACGTTGGTCTGCTCTACAGCGGCTGTGTTAGGCTGGGTTTTAAATAGATATACTGCCAAAGCCGCTATAATTATAAGTCCGAGAAGTCGCTTTTTCATAACCGCCAATCCTTTGATGTTATTAAAATATTCTCACATCGTACTACTTTAGGTACGCAAAGTGCAAAAAGCCTTAAGAGATAATACTTATTAACTTTTAAAGCTTTTTAGTGGTTTGCTGAGCGTACTTAATTTATTAGTGCAATTTCATTTTTGGGCGCACTACACGCAGCACTTTTTCGCTTATCCATAATGCAAAGGTTTTTGCGCTGCCGTGTATGGCGCGTTGGTGCATACGGTATAAAGATATATACATAAAGCGGGCAATTTTACCTTCAATAAAAAAGGTATTGCTGGTTAGGTTACCCATTAAGTTACCCACGGTGCTATAGCTCGATAAGTTAACCAGCGAGCCATGGTCGCTGTATTTAAAGCCGCGTAGTGGTTGCTGCTTTAATGTTGCGATAAGATTTTTTTCGACGCACTGCGCCATTTGATGCGCCGATTGTGCGCGTGGCGGTACTTGCTTGCCATCCGCTTGGGTAAATGCGCAGCAATCGCCTAATACAAAAATGCTTTCGTCTACGGTGCTTTGTAAAAACTCGTTTACTTGAATTTGGTTGCTGCGAGTAAGCTCAAAAATACCTAAGTCTTTAATAAAATCAGGTGCTTTTACGCCTGCCGCCCACACCATAATATCGGCATCAATGTGTTCTTCATCTTTGGTGATAAAGCCTTGCGCGGTGCCTTCTTTTACTTGCGTTTGCTCGCGCACGTTTACGCCAAGCTTTAATAGCTCGCGTTTGGCACTTACGGCAATACGCTCTGGTAATGCAGGTAAAATACGTGGGCCGGCTTCTATTAAATGAATATGCAAACGCTTAGACGACATATTTGTTAAGCCATAAAGCTTTAATAGCTCAGATACATGGTAAAGCTCAGCTGAAAGCTCAACACCCGTAGCACCGCCGCCAACAATGGCAATATTAAGTGATTGCTGTTGGTTGTCGTCTTGGTGAAGGCGCGTAAAGCTATCTAGTAATGAGTGCTGAAAGCGCTCTGCTTGTTGGCTTGAATCTAAAAAGTAGCAATGCTCTTTTATACCAGGGGTATTAAAGTCGTTACTTACGCTGCCAATGGCAATAACAAGGTGATCGTAACGAACTGTACGGCCAGGTAAAATAGTGTGGCCTAACTCGTCGTTAAGTGGGGAGAGGGTAATTGTTTTATTGCTTTGGTCTATATTGCAAAAAGTACCAAGTTGAAAACGATAATGATGTTTTGCGGCATGGGCTGAATACACAACGCCATCTAAATCAGGGTCAATAGAGCCTGTCGCTACTTCGTGCAGTAACGGCTTCCATATGTGGGTACGGTTTTTGTCTATTAACAGTATATCTGCTTGTTTCTTTTTTCCTAGCTTATGCCCCAATTGGGTTGCAAGTTCTAATCCGCCAGCACCACCGCCAATAACGACGATTTTAGGTATTGTAATACTCATAACGTTGCCCTTAAAAATAATATACCCAAGTGATCTGTATTTTTTATTAGATTTTTAAGGTGACTTGGGTATCAATAAATTATTTTGGCAACAAGTAGTTACTACTCATTTTATGGTGCCTAGTTTGCGCCTAAATAAAACCGATGTCAGCAAAAAATGCTGAATAAAGGCATATAAGTTATACTCACTTTCTTATCGTTTAGCTGTGCAGTTAAATTGCTGTTAAAAACACCGAAAAGGACATTTATGACCACGCCATTAATTCAATCACTTGAGCAGCACTTTGGTTTTAGCCAGTTTAGAACAGGGCAACAACAAACTATAGAGCAGCTTTTAAATGGTCAATCGTCGTTGGCTATATTTCCGACCGGCTCGGGTAAATCGTTGTGCTATCAATTAACTGCGTTGCATTTACCAAATTTAACCTTAGTGGTTTCGCCTTTACTTGCATTGATGAAAGATCAAATTAGCTTTTTAAATAGCAAAGGTATTTATGCTGCCAGCCTTGATTCGAGCCAAGATCAAATGCAAAGCAGCACCGTAATGAATGATGTGCGAAATGGTAAAATTAAAGTACTAATGGTGTCGGTTGAGCGTTTTAAAAACGAGCGTTTTAGAGAGTTTATAAGCCAAGTGGCGCTTTCGATGTTAGTGGTCGACGAAGCGCACTGTATATCTGAATGGGGCCATAACTTTAGGCCCGATTACCTTAAACTGCCGCGTTACCGCGAAGAGCTTAATATTCCTTTAGTGTTGTTACTTACTGCAACGGCCACTAAAAAAGTAAAACGCGATATGGCAGAGCGCTTTGCTATTGCGCCTGAGTGTATTGTGCAAACGGGCTTTTACCGCGCTAATTTAGATTTAAGCGTGCTGAGCGTTAAAACCGCCGATAAAAACACCGAGCTTACCAATATTGTGCGCGCGCAAAATGGCCCTGGTATTGTGTATGTAACGCTACAGCAAAGCGCTGAGCAAGTCGCTAATGTGCTAAGTGCGCAAGGTGTGCATGCTGTTGCTTATCATGCGGGGCTTGAAGATACGCTACGCTGGCAAATTCAAGATGACTTTATGGCGGGTAAAATTAACGTAGTAGTGGCAACCATAGCCTTTGGTATGGGCGTTGATAAATCGGATATTCGCTTTGTTATACATTACGATTTACCAAAATCGATTGAAAACTACAGCCAAGAAATTGGCCGAGCAGGGCGCGATGGTAATCCATCAAACTGTTTCACGCTTGCTAACCTAGACGGCCTAAATACGGTTGAAAACTTTGTATATGGCGACACCCCTGAGCTTAGCGGTATTGAATACGTAATTAACGATATTCGTCAAAGCCACCAGCAATGGGAAATGCAAGAATATAGCTTATCGAGCGAAAGTAATATTAGGCAACTAGCACTTAAAACCTTACTCGTACAGCTTGAAATGCAAGGCGCTATAACGCCGCAATATGCCTACTACGCCGATTTTAAATATAAATTTTTGGTTGATAAAAACGAGCTACTAAGCCAGTTTGACGAGCAACGCCAAGCATTTTTAACACAAATATTTAGCCATACCGATTTTAAAAAAATATGGGGTACGCTAAATTTTGACTCCCTTACGCAAGCCGCGCAGGTTGATCGAAAACGCGTAGTGGCTGCTCTTGATTACCTAGCCGAAAAAAACCTAATAACGCTCGAAACCAAACGTATTACTCAAGTATACAAAGTGCATGCAGAGGTTATAAATAACCCTGAACTTGCCCAGCAACTTCATGATTACTTTACCGATAAAGAACAGGCCGAAATTAAACGTATTGCTGCATTGGTTCGCTTTTTTGAGCTACAAAGTTGCTTAAGCTATAACTTAGCGCGCTATTTTGACGATCAAAATGCGCCAGCGCAATGCGGGCATTGTAGTGTATGCAGAGGGCATGCGGTTAAGCTTGAGTACTCTATAGAGCCTGCATATATTGACGAGCAACTTATTTATCAAAAGGTAGATGAGTTTTTAGCGCATATGGCGGGCAAAGGTAATCATAATGTGGGTATTGAAACCCAATGCCGCTTTTTAGCGGGGATGAGTGTGCCGTTATTTGCGCGTAATAAAGTGCGCCAACTGAGTGGTTTTGCGCTGTGCGAGCAGATGCGTTACAGCGATATAAAAGCAAAACTACTAGCGCGTTAAATTAGTTACTGTATCCTAGTGGCTTATTCAAAAAAGTAAGCCACTATGCCTCATATTGTTATTCCCGTTGAAAATATTTCTACTACCCCAGAGCCAGTTACCTGTGCTAACTGCCAAGCCTGTTGTTGCCAATTAGAAGTGCGCATAGTAACCGACACCGGCGTGCCTTTTAACTATATAGAATACGATAAATGGGGCAGCGAAGTAATGAAACGCGCTGACGATGGTTGGTGCCAAGCACTCGACCGTAATACGCTTATGTGCTCTATTTACGAAAACCGCCCATTAGTATGTCGCGAGTTTGAAATGGCGTCGGGTGAGTGTATTACCGAGCGTGATTTAGCGGGTATATAGTCCGCTATTATTAAAGTACATAAACAATAAAGGGGCTTAAAGCCCCTTTTTAATTACTGTAAAACGCTAAACAATTAAACTTTAAAGTAGCTAATATACTTTTTAAGCGTGTTTGAAAGGTCAGCTAATGCAACGGCTTCCTGCGCGTTACTGTTAAGCGACATGCTGGTTTCTTTTGACATACTGGCAATTTCTTCTACGCCGGTACTAATTTGCGCCACGGTGGCTACTTGGTTTGATGTTGATTCAACAATTTCGAGCACGTTACTTAATGAGTCATTAGCTTGTTGCTGTATTTGATGCAGTAGCTCGTTTGCTTCGTGAGTAAGCGTTAAGCCATTTTCTACTTGCGGTACTGTGGTTTCCATAGCTGTTACCGACGCTTGCGTGTTTTCTTGTACTTGCAAAATCATCTTTTCGATATCGCCTGTTGCATCACCAGTACGCTGGGCAAGTTGCCTTACTTCGTCAGCAACAACAGCAAAACCTCGGCCTGTTTCGCCTGCTCTAGCGGCTTCTATTGCCGCATTTAGTGCAAGTAAGTTTGTTTGATCGGAAATACTGCGGATCACACTTAAAATATCGCCAATGTGTTTTACATGTTCTTGCAACACGTTTACTTGGGTAACTGTAGCTTTTACGGTCACTGAAATTTGTTCAATTTCGGCGGCAACTTTTTGTACTGCAACACTACCTTGCTGTGACAACTGCGCGGTTATTTTTGAGTTATCTTCTGTTTGCCTAACTGAATCGGCTACAGCATGAATACTGCGGCTCATTTCTTCTAGGCTGCTTACTGCTGAGTTTGTATAAGTAACTTGTGCGTCAGCGGCACTAAGTGCTTGCTGCGAGCCAGACGCTACGCTTGCAGAGTGGGTAGAAAGCTCTTCAGATGAGTTAATAATGCTATCTACAATGGTTTTTAATTTAGATTGCATCACCCCTACAGAAGCCATCATGCTATTTGGGCAACACGACTGTACATCGCCTCTTAAGTCGCCTTGGGCAATAAGGGCAATTACTTCGGCGGCTTCTTGTGGCTCGCCGCCTACAGACTTTCTGATTAGTTGGCTAATAACATACGCAACGCTTGCACCTATTAAAACTGCAAGCGCGGTAAGCGCAATCATCCATGTTTTAAATGAGCTGGCTACTTCGCGGGTATCGATAGTGGTGGCTTGATTTGCCTGTTCTTGCAGGTTTATAAATTGATTTATAACATTTAGCCACTCGGTAAACGCAGGGCGCGCATCGGTTAATAAAATACGCTCAGCTTCGTTTAGGTTTCCTGCGTTTTTAGCGTTTATTACACCTTGAATAAAAGGCTGAGTTCGCTGCTCTATTTGATTTATTTTATTAATTAAAGCGCGTTCTTCGCTATTCATATTACTTATTAGCTCGGCCATAGAGCGGCTTGAGGTTTGGTAAAATGCGTTTAGCTCTTTTATGCTATTTAACACGGTGCTTAAACTGCTTTGATCGGTAATTAGCACTACATCGCGCACGGCTATTGCTCTGTCGTGTACGCTGCCTCTAAAGTTAATTGCGTAACGTTGCTTTACCGAGTTTACGTCGGTCATGTGGGTAATATTATTATTAATGAGGCTAACGCGCGAAATTCCAATAATGGTTAAAATAAGCATCATTGATAAAATTACGCCAAAACCGGTCGTTAAACGCATGTTTATGGTCATGGTTGATCCCAAGTGTGAGTCAATACGCGCAAGAGCAGCTTGTATTATTAGTGATTATTCTAAAATAATAGCAGCATTATGCCTTATTAATTAAAGTTTTATTAGCAATAAGGGATTGTTTGTTAATTTAGTTTACAAGCGTAACTTTGGTGGAGTTATTTTGCAGGCATATTTACAGGCATAAAAAAGGGGCTAAATGCCCCTTAGTGTTATATAAAAATATTATATAAAAGTAGTTAGTCGTACTTTGCTTCTAGTTCATTAGCTGTATGAAACTTCTCATGGCTTTGTAATTGCTCGTCGTATTTAACGAGGTTTTTAAAGTGCGCTAATTGACCTGAGTTTTTAACAATTTCAACAATAAACGACATCATAAAGTCAGCACCCGTTAGGGTATCGCCCACTAAATAACGTTTACCTTCAAGGCGGTCGTTAAAGTAGCTAATTACTTTAGCTGTTTCGGCGTCGGCATAGCCTTCTAAAAACTGTGTTTTAGCGCCGTCTTTAAGTACAAACATTTTAAGTAAAAGCGGTAAAATTGCTGAGCTTTCTGCAAAGTGCAGCCATTGTTGGTAGTCAACGTATTCAGCGGTATCTACTTTTGGAGCAAATTTACCGTTACCGTATTTAGTAATAAGGTAATCGGTAATAGCGCCTGATTCAGCAATAATTAGGCCGCCGTCTTCAATTACTGGTGACTTACCAAGTTGATGAATATGCTTTAATTCGTCAGGGGCTAAGAAAGTGTCTTTATTGCGCTGGTAAGCGACGATTTCGTAGTCAACATTTAGCTCTTCTAAAAGCCAAATTACACGTTTAGAACGGGATTTATTTAAATGGTGTAGTTTGATCATGTCAGTCCTTTTGTGGCTTGTAAGGGCTTAGCCTTACAAGCCGTTTAAAATTAAAGTGGGTTATTAATTTTAACCACAGTTTTACCAAAGTTTTTACCGCATATCATATCGTTGAACGCGCCTACTGTATTTTCGATGCCTTCTACCATGTGCTCACGGTATTGAATTTTTCCGTCTTTTAGCCATTTTTGCATGTCTTGTGCAAACTCGTCGTAACGGTCGCCGTAATCATCAAAAATGATAAAGCCTTGCATTTTAATACGCTTAGTAAGCAATTGACCCATTAGCATACCTAAACGGTCAGGGCCTTCTGGTAAGCTAGTTGCGTTATATTGCGATACTAAACCACACAATGGTACGCGTGCTGCGGTATTTAATAGTGGTAGTACGGCGTCGAATACTTTTCCGCCCACATTTTCGTAGTAAACATCTATGCCTTTGTCGCAGGCTTTTTCTAATTGCTCTTCAAAGTCATCGGCTTTGTGATCAATACACGCATCAAACCCTAGTTTTTCAACGGCATGTGCACACTTTTCACTGCCACCAGCAACACCCACTACTTTACAGCCTTTAATTTTAGCTATTTGACCAACCGTTGCGCCTACTGGGCCTGTTGCAGCTGCAACAACTACGGTTTCGCCTTCTTTAGGCTGGCCAATATCAAGTAAACCCATGTAGGCTGTAAAGCCTGGCATACCCATAATACCTAACGCGTATGAAGGATTTTCAGGCTCTTTACCTAATTGCATTAAGCCTTCGCCATTACTAATGGCGTAACTTTGCCAACCGGTGTAGGCAAGTACCCATTCGCCTTCGCTGAATTTATCGTTTTTAGACTCTTCTACTTGGCATACGGTAGCGCCTACCATTACATCGCCCACATTAACCGGATCGGCGTACGACTTAGCATCGCTCATGCGGCCACGCATGTATGGGTCTAGTGATAAGTAAATAGTGCGTAGTAAAACTTCGCCGTCTTTTAATGCAGGAAGCTCTACCGTTTTTAATTTAAAGTTTTCATCTGTTGGAGCGCCATTAGGGCGTGATTCAAGAGTAAGTTGGCGACTAGTCGTAGACATATAAGATCTCCTATTAATATAAATAAACTACTTACCGAATGTTTACGCTTTTAAAATCGTGTTCAGCTAAACAATAATGCGCGGCTAAGCAGTATGAATATGTACAATGCGTACCTTAATAAAGGAGTTTTGGGCGGGTGGTTGATAATTCAACCTTTACAAAGTATTTATTCTAAACGATTTATTTAAGCTTGCTAAATATATGATTATTGTAAAAATCACCGTTTTTATAAATAGCCTGTTTAAGCACAGCTTCTTGTTCAAAGCCGTTTTGAGTAAGTGCTTTCATAGAGCCGGTATTACCAGCAAACACAGCACCAAAAACTCTGTTTAAGTGTGAGCTTGCAAACGCTTCATTGCATATAAGTTCAATAGCGCGAGTAATAATGCCTTGCCCCCAATAGGCTTTATTAAGCCAATAACCAATTTCGCCACTGTGGCTGTATTCAAATTCGCCGGGAGTTATACCAATACAGCCCGCAAATTGCCCATTTACAACAATGGCCTTAACCATTCCATTTTTAGAACCTTGGTTTATCCACCAATCAGCATCGGCTTGCGTATACGGAAACGGAATTTTTGACGATAAATAACGCGTAACCTGTTCATCATTTAAGGTGCTAATAATAAAAGGCGCGTCTTGGGCTTTAAACTCTCTGAGGGTGATCATATTTTTTCATAAATTTTTAGTATGCATACTAATTTAACAATCATTTAAACGTTAAACAATCAGAACCTAAATTAAACTCTTTACGGCTATTACTTTGTTTTAAAGTCCTCTAATATAAGCAAAATATGATACCTGTTTAAGATACCTTCATGCACCCACACATAGCCGCCCTTTATAATAGTGCCCAAAAGCCAAGCCGTTTAATTATTGGTTTAATGAGTGGTACCTCGTTAGATGGGCTCGATGTAGCGCTTTGCAAAGTAACGGGCGCGGGCTTAAATACACACATTGAGGTTTTAAATTTTACCACCGTTGACTACAACGACGATTACAAAACTAAAATAAAGCAGGTATTTGCTAAGCGGGAATGCGATTTAGAGCTTGTTACCTTGCTGCATCCGTGGGTAGGTAAACTCCATGGCGATATAGTTAATCAGTGCTTACATACTTGGCAGGTAAACCCGGCAAGTATTGATGTAATAGCGAGCCATGGGCAAACCATTTACCACTGCCCGCAGTCGCAGCATAACCACAAAAGCTTTACTAATGGCACCTTACAAATTGGCGACAGTGACCAGATAGCGGTTACTACGGGTATTACTACCATTGGTGATTTTAGGCAAAAACATATAGCGGCAGGGGGCGAAGGCGCACCACTGGCTGTGTATGGCGATTATTTGTATTTTTCGAGCGCTGCTGAGAGTCGGGTTTTGCTAAACATGGGCGGCATAGCAAACTTAACGTTTTTACCAAAAAATGGCGATGCAAACGGTGTGTTTAGTAGCGATATTGGCCCCGGTAATACCATTATGGATGCCTACGTACAGCAACATTTTACAGGGCTACATTATGACGATGGTGCTAAAATAGCAAAAGCAGGCAAGGTAAATACGCCATTATTAAATGCATTATGTAATAACGCATTTTTTGCACTCCCAATGCCTAAAACCACAGGGCCGGAAGTATTTAACTTAGCGTATTTAAACGCCGCGCAGCAGCTTACAAATACTCACTATTTAAGCCATGAAGATGTGATGGCCACCTTAAATACCTTTACTGCAACCGTTATAGCAAATGCATTAAACGAGTGTGCACAGCGCGCACAAAATTGTGTGGTGTATGCAAGTGGTGGCGGTATTCATAACCCGTTACTAATGGCGCAACTTACAGCGCTTTGCCCACGTATTGAGGCTTTTAAAAATACCGATGATTTAGGCATAAATCCCGATGCTAAAGAGGCCGTACTATTTGCCATTTTAGCCAACGAATGCCTAGCAGGTGAGCAGCAACACCTAAGTAATACTGAACAAGGTATTGCGGGAGTTACTATGGGTAAAGTGAGTTTTGCTGATTAAGGTTTTATAAGTTCGTATATCAACATATTAAAAAAACGAAAATAAACTTGAGCTCATATTACGAAAGTATTTTTTAACGCCATGTGGCTTAGTTTGGCTTTTAAGTGCTTGCTGATTTTTATAACCTGCTTCAAACGCATTTACTTGCATATCGAACTGTAAACTATTTTTTAAAGTGGCATTTAAGCCATGCAGCATTAATTGCATTACTAAGCAGTGGCTTTGAGTAATTTTACTTAATGTTAAATACACATAACCACGCTCTAAGTCGGCGTTAGTGAGTGCTTTTTCAGTAAAGTATTGCGCATCACGGGCACTGGGATACGTTGCGCTCAGCGAAATAATATCGTTTTCGTGGGCGTCATCCGGCAATACGCATTGCAGCGTTATTTCATGCATAGCACTGGCTTGCAAGGTTAACTGCTCGTATTCCATTGTGTGGCCCATAGCCGCAGAGAGAGGATCTTCAAACGATTGTAACGCAAATGTGAGTTGCGTCATTGGTGTGCTCATTTACTTCAACTTCTAGATTATAAAAAATACAGTTCGAGTTTAAATTATCATCTATTTTGATTGCAGTTTTATGACAAATTGCACTTAATCGGATAATCGCTGTATTTTGATCAAAAAAGATCGCTATATGTTCTTTCTCATTCGGTTTTGGAATGGTTTGTCACACATCTGGAATAAAGAGCCCTATGTGGCAAGGCTTGTAGTGATGGTATTGTTGTTCCTTATTTGGGTTTTTCATAGGGTTTTCTTCATAGGGAATAGAATTTGGTTTTTAGGCTTAAACTAATCAAAGCATTAAATAAAGATCCTAAATTAATATTCCATACTTTATTTTTTTGATTTAATACGGTATGCATTGCGGTTGAATGTTGTAGCACATATTAAAAGAGTGCCCTCACAAGCTAAGCTATCTTATGTTAAAAATGTAGTAAGGCGTTTATGAGCGATAACAGGTCATTGAGATTGGCTAAATATCGTCGTTAATTGATTGGTTAAACTGCGCTTTGCGCATATATTCATGAAAATGAGCGCTGCGCGCAAATTGGGTTATTTAACTTTACCTAAAAGCTTTAGAAAACTTAGTGATAGTAATACCTTAGGTAATTTGTTAAAACTATATAAAGTAGATAAATGAGCGCTAAGTCGGTAGAAATATGCGCGACGAGCGCACTATTAAATTGTTATATACCTAGATGAAATACGGCATAAATTTTCAAAACCAGATAGATATCAGTTCCATAAATGAGGGAATGTGTGTTCTTTCAATTATTCAATCTGAAGTGGTTGATGATACAAATATAGAGTTGCTTCAAGATAAGCTTAATCACTATTTGTGTTACATTCTTGATGGGCAATTAGAAAAGGAAGAGCCTCATAAATATGCTCTACCTAAGAGAATTGAGCTAATAATTGGTCATACTCAAACTGATACGCTTACTAACTTTCTAGAACAGTTGGTACCAATTTTATCATCTGAGAACATCAGCTTTGTTTTAAAAACAGAGTAATCGGTATATAACAAACCAATTAAGAAGGGACTGCTAACAGCTTGCTCGGTTCCGCTTCGCTACACATCTTAGCAAGCTATTTTCAGCCCCTTATTGGGGCGTTAAGTGCCAAGGAGTAATCTATACATGGATTCAAAAATTGACTTCTCACAGTATTCTCTCAATGACCTTTATTCTTCAGCAAAGTCGATTGACCGTGATATGTATCCAGAAAGAGCAAAAGAAATTGATGCTCTAATTCAAGAAAAAGAAATAGAAGATCATCAACAAGTAGATGAATCAAGAAATGTAGGTGAAAAAGCTGCACGTCTAGACCGTCTGTGGGCAGGACTAATTGATGCTGTTATTCACATGGTAGCTACAATCCCTTTATTTATGTATTTCGGTATGGAAGCTTTAAAAGATCCAACTTTGTTAGTCACAGTAGTTGCTTTAGTCTACGGGCTAGTAATGATTCTAATATTGCAAGGTTATTTGCTCTACCACTTTGGACAAACGATCGGTAAGAACATGATGTCTATACGAATAGAAAATTTAGATGGAAGTAAGGCTAACCTTCAAAAAATACTACTGTTGAGAATTCTACCTATGAGTTTATGTTCAGTCATACCTTTAGTAGGTCAATTTTTTGTTGGATTTGTAAACCCTGCTTTTATTTTTGGCAAAGAGAGACGTTGTTTACATGATTATATTGCTAAAACGCAGGTATCTTACACAGGCACTTAACAAGTTGCCTAAGTTCGCCGCAAAAAACGCGGCTGGGACAAATTCTCACTGGGCTTTGCCCAACAACGTTCGCATTTGCCCCTTGGCAAAGCGTTAGGTGACTGAGTGGCATTACCTGAAACAAACATGAAAGTACAAAAACCTTATCGAAAAAAGCTAAGAGAAGGGGATATATTTAGGCTCAAGTATTCTGATGATAGGTATGTCTTTGGTCAGATCGTTTCTTTGACTGCAAAAGCAGGTGGTTTTGGAAACTGCATAAAAGTCTACGTATTTGATGCAGTCTTAAACGAACCTGAGAAGGTAATCGATTTGTATTCTAATGAGTTGATGTTTGCTCCATTGTTTATCAATCGCTTGGGTTTCTCTCGTGGATATATGCCGATTGTTGATAACAAGCCTGTAGTGCAAATAACCACAAAATACTGTTACTTTGATGTGCCATTCAAAAAATATCTCGATGCTGAAGGAGATGAAATTTCCAATGCCAAGGGGGTAGTGGGGACATGGGGTTTAAGTAATTACCTGGTACTTGATGATTTGGTTAGTGAAATACTCGGTATTCCCGTGATTGAGGCTACATAAAACGTCACCTAACAAACTGTTTAAAGTGGACAAAATTACGTTGGCTTGGTTTCGCTCCGCTTCACATTTTAGCCAACATAATTTTGCCCATTAACAGGGCGTTGTATTCAAGGAGGTTTCAGCTGAGAGTCAAGGCTAGCAAAAAGTTAAAAGCTGAAATGTTCAAAAGAGTTTTGATCGCTTTAGTACTTTTTGTAATCGGAGTTTATATTCTAGGTTCACCTGATGGAGTTTGCTTTGAGATATTATCTCGCGATCTCTGTAATTCCGAAGAGAAGGCTGTAGTTTTTCATTGGATACTGTTTTTTGATTCTCTTTTGCTCGCATATGTTATGTTGCCGTTTTTTCATTTAGGCGCTATGAAATTCATTATTAAAGCAAAGAATACTAACAAGAAAATCAACAAGGACTAAAAACAGTGGGCTTTTGCTCCTACGTCGCCTATTTTAGCCAACAATTTTTGGGTCAAAGGAGTCAAATTTTGACTTCATACTTCGAGGTTTACCAGTGCCTGCTGATGTCGCACTAGCGAAGTTTGCCAGAGTACGCCTATCAAGTTAACTATATCCTTAAACCTTTACTGTACTTGAGAGGCTAGCAACGTACGGGTGATCCCTTCCAGCGTTAATTGAGAAATTAGCTTAATTCCAGCATTGAATGGGAAATATTCCAAATTCCTATTGGAAAATCACTTATTAAACCCTCGCCGTATATAGCTCCTAATTCCAAGCTTGAATGAGAAAGAACATAAGCAAAGCTGTTTTAGTAACTTATGGGAATAAAAAATTGCATCCGGCGGTTTTAATAGCGATTACTTTATATATAAAACAAAGGAGCTATTGAAACAGTTAAGCAGTATTTAGCTGCTCAGAAATAATATTTAAAAGCTCTTCAGCATCACTATATTCAATTTGAACTGCTCTGCTTATATCTAGTACTAAATTGTCTACTTTGGACTCAATATTGAACAATTTTTCATTAATGAATGAAAGAACTTCTATGTTAGCGATGCTGCAAGCATCAGTGGCTAGTTTCATTGTGCTCGCTTTATGTTCATCATAGTTTTGCGCGTCCATAAAGTCATCCTCATAAAGTGAGTCTGCGATATCAGGTATTTTTGAGTAGTGCCTAGGGCGTGTTGATCTTTGTGGATTGAAATTTGTTCAATCTAGGGACGATTAAATCGCGGCGCGAGGTTTGTAACCTAGTGGGCTAAGTAAAAACCGAGCAACAAAGAGTTGATCGTCCCTAGAAAGAACCCAAAGGGCAGCGCATGTTTGGTATTTATGCGGCGTTATCGCCTATTCGTGGGGAATAACCACACTACATAGGCTCTGCCTTGCCTAAAAACCAAACATACTGCTGCAAATTCACCCACGAAAGGTCAACACGCCCTAGTGAGATAAAAAATATCCATTGCGTCTTTACGCCTAACGCCATGCTCCCTTTCTAGCCATGAAATTAACTTCAACAATAGCATCCCAGCAGGCGATGCAACTTTAATATTAAGATTGGGGTTATTGGCAATTTTTACGTCTAGGGCATGTTTAAATGCTTCGTTAAAGCCTGTTACTGACATTCCAATATCATGCTGTGGCGGCCAAGTAATAGAGTTACCATCACCAGCAATATTTCCAAATGGAATAATATCAATCTCCCAGCTCTCACCGTTAGGAACGGTAGTTACTAGCTGGTGTACTTTTGTTTGATCAGGTGTAAAACCATTTTTTAGCAGATGCTCCTTTAACTGTTCAAACTGATCCCAGTTTTGGACTTGTATACCAAAATCAATATTTCTTGTACCTCGCTCAATTGCAGCACCGTAGCCATGATGGAGTATAATGTCTCTGGCGGTAGCACCTATGACTAGGTAAGGGATCCCTAATGCTTCAGTATGGGCGTTTATTTTTTGATAAAGGCCAACTAACCCTCGTGGTAATTTACCAACGACATTAAGCGATGTGCTTTTCATAAAACCTCGTTGCAGCATCTATGTTTCTTGCGTCTCTACTAGCTAATAAATTGGCATAAATTAAATACGGGTGTGCTAAATTGATCTTTGGCCCAACAAGTTTTTCTATAGCTAAAAATGGCTCCACTAAAACTACTTTTGTTACTGCATCGTTTATATCATCTTCTGCTTTTACTTTTCGTAATCGTGCAGTTTTTAAAATGACTTTTTTATGTTCAGGGCTTACGTAAATTAGATAATTTTTTGCATTTAAATAATCATCATATTGTTGAACAGCATATTCGCCTCCCCACACCGCATTTACATTATTTAGTTCAAGTTTTTGTAGTAGCTCCGTGTTATCAGTAGTGAAGATTTCTTGTTTTAATTTAGCTTCAACAGTTACAGGATAGGCGTCTAACCACTTCTCTAGTAAAGCTTTTGAATTGTTGATTGTTTTAGTGTGTTGGTCTTTTCGAACTATAAATTCTTGATATATTAAATCGTCAATTACTTGTTTAACCGTTCCCAGTGCAACCTCGGCCACCTTTGCAATTGTGCGCATGGGTTTATTTACCAGCTCCGGTTGCACTAAAAACATAAATACTACTTTCATACCCTTGGGTTGAAATGCCTTACCTAATTGTTTGGCTAAGGCTATTTCATTGTGGGCTTTTTCGGGCTTATTTCCCTGAATATCAATATAAATTGGGGGGCAATTAATATACGTGTTACCAACTCGGTCTATAAAGGATGTATTTTGCTCCTTTAATAGAGTTGCTTGATTAGGATTGATGTACTCAGTAATTAATAGGGCATTGGTTATCTGATTTTTTATTTTTAATTCAGCAATATACTTTTGTAAGGTGGTTGTATTTAGGTGCTTTTTGCATTTAATAATTAAATTGCTTTTAACATTAGGCAAAGCGAGTTTGCCCTCAGTACATTCTTTTTTAAAAGTTTTATACTCTGCGCCTAAACTCGTTTGCAAGTTTAGTTTCTCAATAGCTGCCTGTATTATCCCGTGGTCCATCATTTGTTCACTAATTTTGGCCATTCATTTTTATTGAACGGCTATCATTAATGAACGAGGAGTGTGGCAAGCTCACAAGCTTAAATTCCCTTACTGCAATTAGTATTTTGTAAGCTAGTGGGATAAGTACCAGCCTAATAAGTTACCTTTAGAGAGTTTATAACAGCTCAATTATAAAGCCCCTGTGTTAAACGTAACGTTTAACACAGGGGCTTTATAATTTTAGGCTAACCGACTAAACACGCAAAGCGCATTAAAACGAGTATTGCAGCCTTAATGAGATTGCGTTGCCCGATGTGATAGTGCCGCCCGCTTCAAAGTAATCGGCTTTAATGTAGTCGGCCATAAACTTTATGTTTTTGTTTACGGTGTAGTTAACGCCAAGAGCGTAGGTTTTTGCGTCTTGGTTTTCTTGCTTGAGTTTAAGTAGGCTATAGCGACCAGTGAGCTCCCAGCCTAGCTCTGAGCTTGCGCCTAGTTTTGCGTTTTTATACTTACGATACCCGCCCGATAGCTGATAACCAAATTGCAAATAGCCGCCTTCGTAATCGTTAGTTGTATCTTCAATACTAGTTACTTGTGCTTGTTGCCACTCGGCCATCATGGTCAATCTGTCTTTAAGCCATAACAGCTCTATACCTTGCTGCGAGAGGCTATCGGCATTAATTTTATCGCCTTCTATTAATGAGTCGGCGGTATAAACTTCAAGAGGTTCATTTACTCTAAATTCGTTGCCGTCGTACTGCCTCTCACTAAATGCAAGGCCTAGGTGTAATAGGTTGGTATCTTGCTGCCATGGCACCCAAGCTACGCGCCCTGTAATAGCAGACGTTGCTTCGTCTTCATCGGGCTTGTAATAACCTAGTTGCCAATTTACTGAGGCTATGTCTCCCGATAGGCTAATACCTAAACTACGCCCTGGCGAAAACGCTTCGCTTATCATGCTTCGTTCGAGCATTAATAAATTACGAGAGCTGGTTAGTTTTTCTAGGCCAAAGCCTTCTTTTTGTTGGCCTATGGTTAAATCGGCATATTTCCAGCCAGAGTATTCTAAGTAGGCGTCTTTTATTTCGGTTTCGCCATCGGCAAAGCCAAGTTGAAATTTACTTTTCCAATCTTTGCTGATGTCTGATTTAAAACTTAGGCGTGCGCGGCGTATTTCAGAGGTACTTTCTGAATCGTTGCTTTCGTATTGCCCCTCTAATAATGAGGTATCAAACTTGTTGTAGTCGAGCATAATATAGCCGCTTAGGTCTATATCGTCGTTAATTTTGGCAAAGCTTGCGTTACTTACAAAGCAAAGTGCTGAAAGTGCCGCATAAGTAATCGTTTGTTTAGAGGTCATGTTAGGCTGCCTTTGTTTGTTTTTCGGCTAAGTAACTTACTTTTAGTTGCGCTACGTCTCTTAAAAAGTCGATGTGCTCTATATCTACGGCAACTACGTTTAGCCCTGTGCGCTGTTTTAAATCATGGATAAGTGTGGCTTGGTTTTGTGGGGTTATGTTTTCTATGCGCTCGTAGCAAACGCTTTGTACTTCGTAGCGCTTTACAAATATGCTTGAGTCAATCAAAAAGGCAATTAAGCAAATAATGCCATTAAGAATACTTAGCTCAATTAAGCTCATTTGCCCTACAGAGGTGAGTAAAGCAATGGCAGTAACGAGAAATAAGTAAGTCATTTCTTTAATCGAAATAGACTCAGTGCGGTACCTTAGCATGGTAAATACGGCAAATAGGCCAAATGCAAACTCCATTGACATATCAACGCCGTGCAGCAAAAAGGTAATAATAAAAACGCCTACGCCAAATAAAATAAACGAGCCTGCCACCACTGCATTTTTACTTATGCGAAAGTAACAGCCATAGCAAAGTACAGCCAGCGATAGAATGTTAACTAAAAAGCGGGAAAGAAAAATAAGATCTAATTTGGTCATTTTAATTATTCTCTAAAGGTAATAGTGGGTTAGTGCGGTTAAGGTGTTTTAAGCGGGCTAAAACAGGTTTAAAGCGGTTTACTTTTAAGCGCTCGGGGTAGAGCAAAGCACAGCCAATGCAGTATTTACTAAACGAGGCAGGGAATACGTGGTGTTTGCTCATAAGCTTATAAAATGGCGAGTGTTTTGTTTTTTTACTTTGCTTAAGCTCGGCAATAAAAAAGCCCGGTAATGTTATTTTGTTATCGCCTTTTGGGGTGTTGTACCACAGGTTAAAATCAAGCGTTAAGCGCTCGGCTTTTTCTTCGTTGGCTAGGGCTATGCGGTTATAGCCGCTTTGCTGGGTTACGTTTAAATGTGCAAAGCTGTTTTTCATTTGCTCTTTCATAAACGCAGTACAATGGGCTTGCTCGTTGTTTTTTTCGAGCTTGATGCGTGTTTTAACAGTGCGGCTTTGGTTGTTTTTTAGTTTTACTTCTAGGTATTCGGTGGCGGTATCAACGTAGCGCCTTTGGCGCACTTTGTAGCGATTAAGCTTACCGTTATGGTGGGCTTTATATAAATCAAGCTCGGGCGTATCAAAGTACTGATTATAATAAGAAAACAAACGCTTACCTTGTATATCAAGTACGCGGTACTGCCCTTGTAAGTGAGTTAGTAACTCAGGTAAAAAAGACAGTGGCAGCATAAATTTGCTATCTACACGGTTCATTAAATTAGCGTTATTAAGATCGTTTAATCCGTAGCCTTCAAATGGGGTGAGTAACTCGTTAATTAATGTTGATAATGAGCCTTCAGCATTTGGCTTTTCAGGTTGGGCCTGCTTATTTTTAGTGTTTATTGCAGCCAATGCTACAGGTGCAATTGAAGTATCCTTTTCAAAAAGTTCATCCTTAAAACGTGCTTGAATTGTCATAATTTTCTCAGATTATTAAATTGCAAAGTAATAGAGTGCAGTGCCAGCGTGCTGACACCGCATGAAGGATGGGTTGTTTATCTAGCGCAAAAGCCGCTGCCATCGCCCGCTGAGGGTAATGTGCCATCAAGTTGCGCGGCCATATTTGCTACGCGATACTGCATAAACGACGTTAAGCCGTAAAACTGCCCTGTTGTAGAGGTAAGGTTTTGCTCAAAGTAGGTTGAGCCATAAAAGCTAGTTGGGTCGTTTTCTACGTGCTCACGAATTAGGTCGGCTATTTCATTTACGCGTGCGTTAAATGTTTCGCTTGAAAGTGAGCCATTAATAAGCTGTGTTAAATAGCTGTGGTACGTATCGAGGTTGCTTTGCTCGGCAAATACATTAGCGATTAATGGGCGCTCGCTTAATGCGCCGCTTACTGGCTCATCAATGTAGAGCTCTCTTACATCTACACCATTACAATCCATGTTAAAGGTGCCAAATGATTCGTTAAAGTCCCATGGCAAAATGCTAAATACGCCATCGTCATCGTAAATATAATAGTTATGTGCAAGCGGGCCGTGGTAGCTATCTAAATTGGACAGTGAAGTACTAACCGACATATAACGTAAAAGTGTGTCTACTTCTATGGCGCTGGTTTCGCCTTTATCGAGCGATTCTACAAAGTTAATAAAGGCGCCGTTATCTGTGGTGTCTTCGTTGGCTTGCAGGTTTATATCGGTGTAGCTTTGTATGTCGTCACCTAGCCATAATAAATCGCTGCCTGTGCCATCTGGCTTGTATAAATCGCCATTACTGTTGGTAAAGTGTTTTTCAACAAATTCGCCATCTACGGCTTCTACCATTAAATACAAACCAAATAGCTCGCCGTTTACATAAAAGTTAACGTAAGCATGCTCTGGCGTTGGCACGCCCATTTCATCCATTAGCTCGTAGGCGATTACTTCACGCATGTACGACGGGTCGTTAAACGAGTTTTGTAATGTGAACTTTTTTAGCCCAAAAAACTTTTGACCCGACACATATTCGTTAATATCAACCTTAAAGCTGTAACGGTCGCTGCTAGAGTTGGCAACACTGCTTAAACTTGAGCCACCTTTAGTGCGAATAGCCACGCTATCGAGTGTTACACCATTAAAGGTAATAGCGGTTTCGTGGTATTCCTCATCAAGAGGGTTATCTAGGATGTCTTGCCAGTTTTCGTCAGTAATTGTAATAGAAAGCGTATTAACAGCCGTGGGTGTAAATGCGGTTGCTGCTGTATTATCACTACTTGGGGTAGGTGTTAAAAATGCATGAGTAAAGTCGGTACTACTACTTAGGCCGTAACTAAAGCCTGTGGCTACATCGCTTTCATCCCAGTCAATGTAGTCAATTACTTCATCGTTGAGTATTAAGCTTAGCTCGTCTTCTTTGCCTAGTTTAAAGGGGACGTAGTAAGTACCTGGATCTTCTTCGGTGGCATAAATAGTAATGTAACTACCTGCGTATAAATCTATGTCGGGCAGGGTAACGGGGTCTATGTCGTCGCTTTCATCAATAACTTGGTAGTTAGCTAAGTTAATAGTATTTGCGCTGTTGTTGTATAGCTCAAACCAGTCGTTGCCATCGTCTGCGGCGCTTGCCACCACTTCGTTAATAACGAGTGGCCCGTGGGTTGCTTTGCTGTTTTGGCTAAGCTCTGTTGGAGTTAATACGGTTGTTGCATCGCTGCCATCAGGGTAGCGGCCATAGCTGTAACCACTCAGCGCTTGGCCTTTGTTCCACGATAGCTGCTCTATAATTACATTGTTACTGTAAAGGCTTACGGTATCGCTTGAGCCTAATTTAAACGCTACGCTTGGCAGATCGCCTAAATCATCGGTGCTTGCGTAAATACGGTAAAACTCACCCGGCGATAACGTAATATCGGGTAGAGCAAACTGTTCGTTATTGTCATCACTTAGGGTGTAGTCTGCTAAATAAACATCGCTACTGCTTGTTACATAAAGCTCTATCCAGTCCTCACCGCCGCTACTGTCTTTTGCTACTACTTCGTTTATACGAAGTGGGGCGTCTTCAGCAATTAAGGTTGTAACAAGTGAAGAGGTATCTGCTGTTTGATTAGCTGCGCCCTCTGTGGGTGTTAGTGTTTGCGCGGTGCCGGTGCCATCGGTGTATAAGCCGTAACTAAACCCTTCAGCGGCTTCGCCTTCCTCCCAATCAAGTACAGAGATAGCAGTGCCGTCCTCGTATAACGTAACCGCATCGTCGCTCCCTAGTTTAAAGGTGACGTAATAACCGTTATCGGGCGGTGTATCGGTTTCATCAATGGCTTGAATAACAATAAACTCACCTTGGGAAAGTGCTACTGCGGGTAAAGCTTGAGGCTCTCTGTCGGCGTTATCATCAACAAGTGAAAATACCGATAAGTCGGCTATATCTTCAGTGGCGTATAGCTCAATCCAATCGTAGGTTGTATCGCTTGGGCTTGCGACAATTTCGTTAATAACTAGGCCAGTTGACGTGATTGCTGTTGATGAATCAGTACTTTGCTCTGTGCTGGTGTCGGTAGTTTGCTCAGTACCGCCACAGCCATACAATAATGTAGTAGAGGCAATAACTGAATAAAATATAAAAGGTTTTATATTCATGTATGCACGCTTATTATTTTATTAAAGTGGATAAACTATAAGAATAAAAGGTGCAAACAATGTGTAAAAATTCAGTAAATTACATTTTTATGATGGTTTTGTGACGAGCTTTAAGGACGCGTTAACTGCAAGGCTCACAATAATAGCGTGCGTGTATTTAAACGTAAAAAAGCAGATACCTAATTAGCATCTGCTTTTTAATTTTTAACGAAGAATATTTAATTACGCTTGAGGTTTAATTAAGTACTTCTCGCCTGTAGCTTGTTTAGAATAAGCGGCAATTGATTGTAAATGTAATACCTCAGCTAATGAAACTTCGTGCGTGTAGTTGCTCGCAAAAGTAGTGGTGATTTCATTAGCAACGCGTTTGCGCATTTTCATTACTGTATCTGTGCCTAATTTACCTAAAGCATTAAATAACAAGAACCCGTTTACAGCCCAAGCAAAACCAAAGTTTCGGTTTAATGTAATAGGGCCGCGATCTAGTGCGCCATAAATGTACACTTGTTTAAATGTGTCAGAGCCATAAATCGTGTGCTCTTTCATATCGCGCGCAGCTGCAACTTCCATGCAGTTAAGTATGTCACTTGTTAGCTGGCCGCCACCAATAGGATCAAACGCGATAGTTGCACCGGTTTCGATTATTGCAGCTGTTAGGTCAGCAAGAAAAGAGTCCTTGCTTGAGTTAACAATATATTTTGCACCCATATCGCGCAGTAATTTTTCTTGTTCTGGTTTGCGAACTATATTAATTAAATCAATGCCATCGGCAATACAAATACGGTTTAGCATTTGGCCAAGGTTAGAAGCCGCTGCGGCGTGAATAATGGCTTTATGGCCTTCAGCGCGCATGGTTTCTACCATGGCGAGTGCGGTGAGTGGGTTAACAAAAGATGATGCACCTTCTTTTGCGGTAGTCCCTTCTTTTAACTCTAGGCAACTTTGTACATTGGCACATATAAATTGACGATACGTACCGCCACCAATAACAGCCACTGTTTTGCCCATTAATGCCTGTGCGGCTGGCGATGAGCCTGCTGCCACTACGGTGCCCGCGCCTTCATTACCTACGGGTGTTGCTTTACCTACACGGGTTTTAAGTGATGGCATAAATTGAGCTGGAACATCGGCAGTAATTACTGGGTCTTCATCAGTACCCGATTGCTTTGCAGTAGACATATCAGCTGCGCTGAATAAAACGCCTAAGTCTGATGGGTTTAATGGTGCAGCTTCAATGCGAATAACCACTTCATCGGCATTTGGCTTTGGCATCTCGATGTTTTTTAAGGCAAGTGTTAGTTTATTGTCTTCGCTGATAGTTGAAGTCAGTTGGATATTTTTATCTGTCATAAGTGTCTCCTGCAAAGAATTAAATTTGTTAAGCCAATCACATTATTGTATTGGCGATACGGTGTTAGTAATTAAAATTTAGAGTAGATTGCTTTTATAGCTACGCGTTATTTAGCGTTTGCTGCTTGAATTTGCGCTTTCACTTTTTGCATAAATTCAGCCATATTCGCTTGGCGATCGGCCTCTATGTTTTGGGCAATGGCTAATTGGCTCATTGATTCGTTCCACTTTTTCATGCCGGGAACTTGTGCTAATACATCCCAATCAAGCTGGCTTGAGCCAAAGGCGCTAACTATGGTGTTTACGTAATAAACATAAATGTCTGCCATTGTAAATTGCTCGCCTGCAATCCACGGCGAAAACTTACACACGCTACTTAAAGCGGTTACGCCACGCGTTAATACTTGGCGTACTTCGGCTTTAGTTGTTTCAGGTACTTCAGCGCCTGAAAATACATAAGGGATGAACCGTCTGCTTGGCAGTTCAAAATAAAGCTCTGCCATTTTCATAATTTGACGTACAACTGCGCGCTCACCTGCATCTTCAGGATATAGCGGGGTTTGTGGGTACGACTCTTCAATAAAGTCGCAAATAACACTCGACTCAGAAATATTAAGGCCGTTAGCTGTTGTGATTGCAGGCACTTTGCCTGCAGGGCTGATTGCTAATAACTCTTCACTACCGCCGTAAACAAGGTGTTCTTTAAATGGCAGTTGTTTGTGTAAAAGTACATGTTTAACTAGGTTGTAATAGTTGCTAGCAGCAAAACCGTGCAAAGTAATCATAAGTCAGCTTTCCATCATTAACGTGAAGATACTCATTGCCAAAAATGCAATTTAAGTCCCTGTCTTTAGGTTGAGTACATTATTACTTGTTTTAATTTGCTTATATATAGGGGAAAATGCGAATCACTTTTGTCTTTAAGACAATAAAGCATTTTATTTAATGGAGAGGCGACTTGGATCAACTAAAAGCCATACGGTATTTTATTAAAGTGGTTGAAACGGGCAGTTTTACCAAAGCCGCAAAAGCATTTGATGTGCCGCCTTCGTCGTTGTCGCGGCGGGTTGCTGATTTAGAAAAAAGCCTAGGGGCGACGCTTTTAAAGCGTTCGACCCGCATAGTTAAATTGACCGAAGTTGGGCAAATTTACTATAACGATGTTCAGCAAATATTAAATCAGCTAGAGCAAAGCCACGAAACTGTACGCAGTTATCAAACAACACCAATGGGGCGATTATGTATAAGCTCAATGGTGAGTTTTGGTGACAAAATATTACTGCCACTGCTAGATGAATTTAGCGCGCTATACCCTGAAATTATATTAGATGTTAGCTTAAGTGATGAGTTATCGACACTTGGGCGTGACGATGTTGATATTGCGATTCGTGGTGGTTACGCGCCAAATGAGCGCGTGCTAGCAATAAAACTAATGGATAATGGCTTTATTCCTGTCGCGTCACCCTGCTATTTACAAAAATACGGTGTGCCAAATAACGCTATGGAATTAAAGCACCATAATGGCCTTTATTTTAAAACGCCAGCGGGGCCAACGCCGTGGTTATGTAAAGTAGATGAGCAATGGCACGACGTTTCTGGGCCTGCGGTCGCTATTTCAAATAACGGTTCGTGGCTGGCTAAAAAAGCGTGTAATGGTGAGGGCATTTTAATGTCTACTCGGTGGGCGCTCGACTCATACCTTGAGTCTGGCCAGTTGCAAGAGCTTAAGTTTGAGCATGAATTAGCGATAAGCCAAAATGCGACTATGGCGGTTTATTTGTTGTATCAAAAGCAGCGCTATTTAGTACCAAAGGTAAAAGCGGCGGTCGACTTTTTAGTAAAAAGAATAAAAGAAACAGATGAAGATAGTAAGCGAATAAAATAGGCCTTAAGAGTTAGGCCTATTGTTTGTATAAATAATAGGTAAAAAATATCTCCTTAAGCTAAAGCTTTTAACTAAGCGCCCGATACATTACTTAATAGGGTTTAGAGATTAAGGATAATCATGGTTAATAATGCACTTGGCAGCCAGTCTAATTTAAGCACTTTACTTGCCCAATCAGTTAATAGCGCTAACCAAACCTCTGTGAGTCCTTCGCTGCTAACCGGTAGCGACCTTCAAGCTATTAATGATTTACAAACTAACGCCCCCAAAATATCCGATGAATTATTAAGCCAGCTAAATAACGAAGCTATTGACGAAGCACTAGTTAGCAATCAAAAAGTAGGGGATATTTTACAACAGCAACTTACCTCGCTATTTACTATTTCAAGTACGCCTAGCACGCTTAACTATAAACTCTCCGATGAAGAACTCGCCCTGCGCACCGTAATAAGCTCTCAGCATGAGGGGTTATTAAAAAACGAAAACAGTACCCAATTAATTGAGCGATTAAATACGTCGGTTAAAAATATTCAGGGTGCTTATGCAAATACCAGCGATATTTTATCGAGTTTAGGTCAGCTTGGGCATGAGCAAGAAACGTTTTTAGCCTCAAGTCAGCAACGTGTTGAGCGCTCACTTAATCCCTACATGGAAAGCCTCAATCGCGCAAAATACGAGGATGACGATAACTACCTGTTTGAGCTCTCGGTAAAAACTAAAGAAGGTGATGTTATAAACATTACCTTTAACTCATCGCAAGGGTACGATGAAAACACAGGCGAAGCCGTTGATGGCTTTAGTTTAAGTTACGAAGTAAATGGCGATTTATCTGAGGCTGAGCATAAAGCACTTACGCAGGTGCTCAGTGGTGTTGGCGAAATGGCCGATGAATTTTTTAAAGTGAGTGAAAACTCATTTAATCCTCTTATAGTGCCAAACCAAACAGACATGAGTTTAGATTTTTTAGCAGGGTTTAATAGAGAGCAGCTAACAGGCTTTGATGTGTCGTTTTCAACAACGCAAAATAAAGATCTTGATTCGAAAGAGAACACGCTTGATTTAAGTTACTCCATTGATGAAGCATCAAACCAGCAAGCACTTGTGTTTAAAGCCGCAGGTGGGCAAAACGATATTGATTTTGCACTCGATATGTCAACCATTGGCGCTAAAGACACGCAGCAAATGCAGCAGTATTTAGCGTCGCTCGATCAAAGCTTAGAAGATAGCCGAGTAAACAGTACCAAAGACGATAAAGAGTCGGCATTTGGGCGAAAAGGCGACGAAGCAATGCTGCAGGGCTTTGCATTATTTAAAGGCGCTTTTGCGAGTATGTCGTCGGCGGCTGAGCGTTATAGCAATTTGGAGTCGCTTGCAGATCAGCACTTTAATGACGGGCGCGCTATGGTAGCCGATTTAGTTGATAACATGGTCGCAAACGATAGCCGTTATCAAGGGCTAGGTAATAAAGCGCCGAATACATTAGGAGCGGGGATTTCTAAGCTCGCTGATTTTGATGCTACATTTTCTTATGCGCTGGATAACGGCGACTATCAGCCTAAAAGTACCATTGAGCTAAGCCAAGCGACTGATCAAACCCAATTAGGGGATCTTAGCGGTGTAACGCAAAGTAAAAATGTAAGTAGCCATTTTGATTATCAATACAGTCGCCCTGATTACTACAACAAAGAAGAGAGTTATAACGTAGGGTCTGCGGTTAAAAATAAAGAGCTTGTGGGGCTCGATCAGTCTCACGAGGTTGATGTTGATACAAAAATGTATGCGTTTAACCCGCAAACTAACCAATATGAGCTGCAAATGGCGATGCAAGAGCAAACAGTTAGTAAAAGCGACATTCGCTTAATTGACGATATTTGGCTTGAAGAAAACGAAAACAGCTACTCAATGCATAAAAAAGAGCGCGATGAGAGTGATGACAAGCAAGATGATTTTATAGAAACAAACCGTCACTCACACACCAAGCTTGTTACCTTAATTGGTGACTTAGATAAGTTAGCCGAGAATAAAGACGTAAGGAGAGAATATTTAACTAACTTATCGCAAGTTAACTTTTTTATGGATAAAAAGTAACGGTCTTGAGTTGTTCACTCCACACTCAATATTGGGTATAGTCGTTAAATGCTTTATTTAATACCTAATTTAATATCTAATTAAGAGCAACCTTATGTTTAAACAATTAATTTTATTGTGTGCTTTAAGCATGCCGTTATTAAGCTGTGCTGCTGAAGCACCATTTTCGGGCGGAATTACCACTGATGTACTGCTAAGCGACTACGACAAATTTAACGAGCAATACAAAGCGTTTACACCAACCGAGCAAGATATAGCCCTAATGCAAAAGCTAGAAGGCAAGGAGCTAATTGTATTATTTGGCACATGGTGCCACGACAGTGAGCGCGAAGTGCCGCGTTTAATTAAGTTACTAGATGAATCTAAAGTACAACTTGCAAGCATTGAATATGTGGCCGTAGGTTACAACAAGCAAGACGATGCAGGTATTGCACAGGCTAACGACTTGCAATACACCCCTACGTTTATAGTAAAAGATAATGGTAAAGAGTTAGTACGCGTAATTGAAAAACCAACGGGTACGTTAGCGCAAGATTTAACTCAGGACTTATAAATAGAGCTATTTATATTAGAGCTTGTCGGTTTAGCTAATCTGTTTATAAGTTAGATGGTGAGTTGCAATAAATAGTTTATTAATAAATTAATGTGTGGGTGGTGCACTTCCAATTAGAATCTAGGAGATTTTTTTCTGTTCAATTAGAGTGGCTGTCCTGTTTAAATAATTTGAGCCCGTATATAAGCTAGCATCTAAATTTATTTTAACTTTTTCTTTTTGACATTTACGGGGAGTCCTATAAGACCCTAGATAGAGGCTGAACAATATTAGGATGATCTCCAGTTAAACCTGCCTAGTGGCGGTCTAGTTTTGTTAGTTCAATAAGCGATTATGCAACATAAACTGCGTGGTGTGTAAATACTAAAGTGTTAACTGTCCAAGGAGGCTACATGATCGAAGCAACTTGCCATTGTGGAAATATAGCAATAACCACAAAAAAATTACCGAAATCAGTAACCAGTTGTAATTGTTCCATATGTTATCGTATTGCAGCTTTGTGGGTATATTACACAGCGAATCAAGTAGTAATAAAACAAGAATCAAATAATGCTATATATCTATGGGGTAATAAACTACGTTCGTATCACTCGTGCTCGTTTTGTGGTTGCACCACTCATTACACTCAAAAACGAGATAATGGTACAAATAGAGTTGCAATAAATGCCAGAATGGTAAACTCAGATATTATTAAAGCAGTAAATATCAGATATTTTGATGGTGCGAATACATTTAAATATATCGAGCAATAAAGCACTCAACAAGAGGCTAAGCTTACCAATAATCGCATATACGCGACTTACAAATCGCGTATACACTTATTAATATAAACATTATTCACTAAACAAGCTTTTTTCGAATGCTTGCGCAGCATGCGAAGACGGTCTGTCTTTATAATGCAGTTGGTATAGCGGCCGAGAGAGTTGCTCGTTATTTTTTTGGCTCAGGCGCGTTAATTTACCTAGCTGCACTAAATCTTCAGTGACTACATTTGGCAATAAAGCGACCCCCATACCTTGAGCAACAGCCCTTGCTATTGCCTCGTTGCTGCCCAATTGCATACTTTGCTCTGCTTGTACGCCATGCTCTGCTAATAACTTAACCGACATTTCTAAAGTGCCAGAGCCTGGCTCGCGCAGTAGCCAAAACTGTTTGTTTAACCATGCTTTTAAGTCTTTCGTGGGCTTAAAGTTACTGGGTATAACAACACTCATTAAATCGTTTTGCCAGTGCTTACTTATTATATGCGGCTCGGTAGGTGTGCCTTCAACCAGTGCTAAATCGATAGTGCATTCAAGTATGGCGTGCTCAATTTGCGCTGTATTAGCCACTTGTACTTCTACTTTTATATCAGGGTACTGCGCGCAAAATTTAGCTAAGTAGGGCGGTAGCCAATAGCTGGCAATGGTGGTGCTGGTACCTATAACGAGCGTGCCGCGTTTTAGCCCAGTGCGCGATTTAATATCTTCAATGGCGGCTTTTTCTATGGCAAAAATGCTACGTGCATGATCATATAAGGCTTGGCCACCCTCGCTTAAGGTGAGCTTTTTACCCTTAGATGCACGTTCAATAAGTTGAATGTTTAACTGATGCTCAAGTTCTTTTAGCGCCTTAGAAACAGCGGGCTGGCTTATAAAAAGCGCCTCAGCTGCTGCTGAAAAACTGCCTAATTTAGCCACTGTATAAAACACCCTAAGTGCATGTAAATTCATTGAACAACCTTAAATTGCATAACCTTAAGTTATCGAATCATGATTTTAATATATTGGAGTTATATTTTGCGCTCTCTTAAAATGAAGTCAACAGTTTAACGTTGTTCAATTGAAGGAATATTATGCTTAGCGCTATTAAAAATGGGTTTCAGCCTTTGGGTATTAATACTAAGCAATACGGCGATACGCGCTGGTGGATTGGCATGTTACTGGTTATTGTACTTGCGGGTATTGCTATTGCGTTGAGTAAATTACCAATAATGCAAACTGCGCAATTTAGCTCACTTACTATTGGTATTGTGGTTGGTATTATTGTGGGCAACAGTGTGTTTTCGCGTATAGCTACGCGTACCGATGTAGGTGTTGATTACGCTAAAAGTATTTTACTCAAAGCGGGTATTATTTTATTTGGTTTTAGAATTACCTTTGCACAGGTGGCTGGCGTTGGTTGGAGTGGGTTACTAACCGATATTGTTATGCTCAGCGGTACGTTTATATTAGCAATTCAACTTGGCAAACGTGTATTTAAGCTTGATGAGCAAACAGTAATATTAATTGGCGCAGGTAGCTCTATTTGTGGCGCAGCAGCTGTAATGGCAACCGAGCCTGTAATAAAAGCTCAGGCACATAAAGTATCGGTAGCGGTGGCAACGGTGGTGGTGTTTGGCACGCTAAGCATGTTTGCCTACCCAATTATGTTTGATTACATGGGGCTGAGTGAGCATGCGTACGGTATTTTTGTTGGCTCAACCATTCATGAAGTAGCACAAGTGGTTGCAGCGGGTACAGCTGTAAGCGCCAATGCAGCCGACACCGCCGTTATAGAAAAAATGCTACGCGTAATGATGCTTGCGCCATTTTTAGTGGGTTTATCGTTTTGGCAAAGTAAAAAGCATGCAAAAACAAACAATAACGTGCATGGCGGCGAGCAAAAAACGGGTATTACCATCCCTTGGTTTGCAGTGTTATTTATTGTGGCAAGTGGTGTGCATTCACTCTCTATTATTCCTCAAGTGGTTACAAGCGCTATTGTATGCTTTGATAATATATTACTCACTATTGCTATGGTGGCTTTGGGTTTACGCACACATGTTGGGGCAATTCGCCAAGCCGGTATTAAACCGCTGCTACTGGCGCTGTGTTTATTTTTGTTTTTAACATTGGGTGGTTACGCTATTAATATATGCATTGCTGAGCTGTTTTAAACGTTATTTGGTAAAAGTTGATTGGCGGCTTAAATTGGCCAATCAACTTCGTTTAAAGTATCCAGCTGTGTGCTGGTATTTTCATTGCCTTGCCATTTATTAGTGTAAACAGCGTGCGGATCAAACTGCGCGGTTTGTTTTTCAATATTAAAGTGCCTACCACCACGCGGGTCGACCCCTACACCCGCTATATATTGCCAATTACCCCAATTAGCGGCTACATCGTAATCAATCAATTGTTGTTCAAAATAAGCCGCGCCATAGCGCCAATCAAGGCCAAGCTCGTTAACTAAGCAGCTTGCGGCAATTTGCCTTGATCTATTTGATATATAACCGGTCGTATTAAGCTCATTCATAATGGCATTGACTAATGGATAGGGTGTTGAGCCATTACACCAAGCAGCAAAGCGGTTTGGTATAAACGTAGTAAGGGGTTTTGTTTGCTTTTGACCTTTAAAACTAAATAGGCTGTTGCCTGCTTTGAGTGCATGCCATTTAAAATACTCTCGCCATAGCAATTCAAATTTAATCCAGTAGGTAGACTCGTTTGTTATTTGGTTATGTTCGTACTGTTCAACAGCTTTATAAACTTGCCTCGCACTTACACAACCAAAGGCAAGCCAGGTACTAAATTTTGTGGTGTTATTAAAGCCATCAAGTTCGTTTCGAGTTGTTTTATAGGTACTTGGTAGCAAGCCTGAAAAGTATTGCGTTAAATGAGCTTGCGCACTTTTAAATCCGCCGGGCATTATCGCGTTGTTGTCATCAGTATATTCACTAAGCTCAATTGGTTTGGCCGCACATAATGTTATAGGTTGAGGGAGTAAACCTTTAGGCAGAGTTGAGGTTGTTATAGGTATGTTTACCGCCTCTACTTTTTTTCTAAATGGGGTAAAGCTTTTAGGCAGCTCGTTTAAATCAAAAGGGAGATCACTTTGTTGAAATAGAGTGTCTTGTTGAGTTGTTTTAAATATGACATGTGGGCAATGTGCTTTTAGTCGCGCAAGTTGGCGCTGCTCATAGGTTCCAACATGTTCACTGCACACTACTTCGTCAATATGTTGCTCAGCTATACGCTGCTTTAAAACACTAACAGGTTCACCCTCAAGTACGTGCAGTGTTTGCCCGCGTTCAATAAGCGCTTGTTGCAGCTCAAATAAGCTTTGCATTAAAAACTGTTGTTTGTGCACGCCATATGGCTTTTGTTGGTAGTTATTATTTTTAAACCAGTGTGGGTTTATTACAAATACAATATCGAGCGCACATTGCTCAGTAGCAAGTTCGCTTAAAATAGGGTTGTCGTCTATTCGTAAATCGTTTTGTAGCCAATATAAAATACGTTTGCTCATAGGTTTGCTCAGGTTTTTGTAATCATTAAGTTTACGAAGCAAAAGCGGGTAGGGATTAGTTAGCTGCAAGTTTTAGTAATGAAGCAGGTGAGCAAGTATTACTTACTCACCTGCTTAAGTTTTATTTAACGGTTTTGGTTTTGTTAGTTAGGTTAGTAGATACATAAGCAATTAAATACACAAATACGCTAAGCGGTAAACTACAAATAAACAAAGCGACTTTGTACTTTTTAGCAATAGATGGTTTAGGCAGTATTACCGCAAAAAGTATATTCATTGCTAGCCAAAAAATGGTAACTAACGGTGAAAGCGTTGTTTTAGCGCTTGATAAATCACATATGCCAAATGAAAAACTGGCAATAGATGCGTTACCTATTTCTATACATTGCGCGTTGCCAATTAGGCTGATGGTAACTAATGTTGTAATTAATAATAGTGTTAGCGGCAGTAAATGTTTCATATTTTTTCCTTAGTTATTTAATTTTATGGGTCGCTCTAAAGCGCCTAAACAAATTAAAACGTTTGGCAAAAAATAACGATAACAAAGCCGTTAACTAGGTATTATAAAGTTATAACCACGATATCACCTCGGTTATAACTTTAATAAATCAATATTATTCAATGGGTTGTGTTTTTACTTCAGCTATAAGCTGATAACCTCGCTTCATTACAGATTTTATATATGTGGGGTTTTTTGTGTCGTTATCGTTAAGGGCTACACGTAGTTTGCTAATAACTCGCCTTACTGCGGTGTCGGTTACAATTTGATTCTCCCATACATTATTGTGTAACTCTTCAAGGCTAACTATTCTTGGTTGTTGTTCTATTAAATAGCTAAGTACCTGCATGCATTTGGGCTCTAATGTGTAGAGGTTATCTTCTTTAATTAAAGACTGCTGCATGCTGTCAAAAGTGTACTCACCAATTATTAGTTGATTAATACTCGGTTTTTCAATAACAGCTTTTGCGTCATCAGGGTTAGGCTGAGCTGTTTTGGCTGAAGAAGTAGTTGCATATTTTTGATAAACCCGAAATACCACCATTCCAGTTAAATTCATTAATAGTACTAACGGGCTCAGTGGGAACGCACATAGGAAAAGTAAATATTTAAATCCCACGTGTATATTTGGCTTATTAAGCATTTGCCCAAATAACACATTTAAAAGCATCCATATAATAAAATAAGGCGTAAGGGAAATTGAATCAGTTTGCTCCCCACAAACGCCATATTTTACTCCCTCTATGTAGTTTGATGCATCTAAACAAAACGCATTAACTTGGCTGCTAAATAAAATGAGTGATATAAAAATAAGTAGGTGTTTCATTAAAAGTCCGTTTAGAAAAAGGCGGCAAATAATACCGCCCTCATTAATTTTAAATAGCCGATTTTTGTTTTGCTATCCAATCGTTTATAACGTCTTCAAGTACAGCCATAGGGAGCGAACCTTGGCCAATAACGGTGTCGTGAAAGCTGCGTATGTCAAATTGTGGGCCTAGCTCTTTTTCGGCTTTTGCACGCAGTTCGCGTATTTTTATTTCGCCCATTTTGTAAGAGAGCGCTTGGCCTGGCCATGAAATATAACGATCTATTTGATCCTCGACCGCGCTTTGTGGCAAAGCAGTGTGATCTGCCAAGTAGTCAATTGCCTTTTGGCGGCTCCAGCCAAATGCATGAATACCGGTATCAACAACGAGTCTCACGGCACGCCACATTTCGTAACCTAAACGACCAAAGTCGCTGTATGGGTCTTGATAAAAGCCGGCTTCTTTACCTAAACGTTCGGTGTAAAGTGCCCAGCCTTCGCCAAATGCTGAGTGGCTAAGTGTGCGTCTAAATTCGGGTACATCTAACTCCATTGCAATAGCGTTTTGTAAATGGTGCCCTGGTATTGCCTCGTGCAGGCTTAGCGCTTCTAAATTATACAAAGGTTGCAATTTAGGTGTTGAGGCTAAAAAGTAAGTGCCAGGGGAGCGGTTATCAGCAGGTGGCATATAAAACGCGCCGCGACTCGCTGAGCCTTTTATAGTAAAGGTATTACGTGGTAAATGATTAAAATAGGTTGGTAACTTGCCATACATTTTTTGCGTAATAAAGGCTGTTTTTTCAAGCAAGTCTTGCGCGTCTGTTGCGTAAAATTGCTCGTCGGTTGCTAAAAATTCTAAAAAATCGCTGTAAGAGCCATCAAAGCCTACTTTATCAATGATGTTTTGCATTTGTGTTTTTATACGTGCCACTTCTTTTAAGCCAAGCTCGTGTATTTGCTTTGGTGTGGCATTGGTTGTGGTGTAGTAATTAACTGCATATTTGTAATACTCAAGCCCGCCTTTAACGCTTGAAATACCCGGCTCTGCTCTACAGTTAGGCATGTAATCGTTTTCAAAAAAGTCGTAAAAGTGTTGATAAGCCGGAACTACTTTTGAGCTAATTAAGGCTTTTGCTTTGTTTTGGTATGTTGCCTTTTGCTCTGCTGTAAATGTATTTGGTATGCGTGTAAAGGGCTCGTACAAGGCGCTGTTTTCAGGTTGCTTAACAATATGAGCGTTAATACTCTGGCTGTAATTTTCAAATGTTTTGCAGTAGTGCGTGTAACCCTTTTCAATACCTTCTTTCATCAAGTTAATGTTTTCTTGATTAAAGCGAGGGTAGTCGGCAAGGCTTACTAAAAATGCGTTGTAATCATCAGGCGTTAAAAACGCCATATTAGCCGGTGCTTCGGCAAAGTAAGTATGCCAGCCACTTAAAAAGTTAACTTGAAAATACTTATCTTGAAAAAGGTAGCTTTGCTGCTCTGTTTCTCGCTCATATTTAAATAAACGATAGTTCATTAGCTGCTCGCTATTGAGCGTTTTAGGGTCAATACTAGCTAAGTTTTTTAACACACTGTTGTTGTAAGCTTGGCGCTTAGCAATGGCTTGCTCGGTCCAATGTGGCAATGTACCACTGGGTTTCCAGCCGTCTGGATCGGTACGAAAGAATATTTTTTCGGCTTTTGCATTTTGCCAATGGTTATCAATAATCGTTTTTAAATCAGTGTTACTGTCGGCTAGGCTTGGTAGTGGTGCAACAGCTAAACAAATAGCTAAAATACTTTTTTTAAACATAGTCATCCGTTATTGGCGAGTTAATTGTTATTTGTCGCGCTTTTTTGTTTTTAATTTGTACTTAATATAGTACCAAGTTAACTTTATTAATGCGCTTAATTTTATAATCTGTATCAATTGGTTTTACTTTTTGATTGAACAAATTTCACCGCTGAAGTGAGTGGGGCACTAGTTTATTGTTTTACCAGCGTTTAGAATGATTAAAACTAATTATAATAAAGGTCGTCATGTTTAATAAAGTAATAGCGCTGATTGATGAAGCGAATAACCAAGACCCAAATACTGAGCAGCACAATGGCGAAAATTTCCCAAAAGAAAGTTTATACGCCTTACGCATGAGCGAAATGCTAACTCGTTTTAAACCAGATGCCGATGAGCTAATGCAAATTGCAGTGCGTGCACAGCATATTCAGCGTTGGAAGTCGCCACGTAGCGATTTTGAAATGAATAAGCAGGGCTATCATCAGTGGCGCAGTGCTCTTTATATATTTCATGCAAGTAGTGTTGTTACGCTTATGCAGCAAGCTGGTTACGGTGAGGCTGAGCAAAACCGTGTTTACGATGCGGTTGCTAAAAAAGATATTAAACGTAACCCAGACAGCCAATTAGTAGAAGATGTAGCAAGCCTTGTATTTATTGAGCATTACATGCTTGGGTTTGCAAATGCAAAGCCAGATTATAATGAAGAAAAGTGGATTGGTATTATTCGCCGTACATGGCAAAAAATGTCTGATGAAGCACATGAGTTTGTACTTACAGGTAATATTACTCTACCGGCGCCGCTTGTTGGGCTTATTCACAAAGCACTTGAATAAATAATAAAAATATAAAATAAAAAGGAATTTTAAATGTATTGTCCTCGTAGCGATACGCCACTTGAACCTTTACTTGTTGGCGGGATCACTGTTTACACCTCAGCGCAAGGTGGCGTGTTTTTTGATAACAGCCAAATATTTAAATTTAGCTCTCCAGAGCTAAAGCATAGCCAAGTATTGCTAAAACATTTGAGTAATTATAGTGAGACTGAATACGATGTATCGCTACGAGTTAATTGCCCAAAGTGCAAAAACATTGTGATGATGCGCAGGTATTTTTCGCCAGTAGAGGCCGTCGAAATAGACGAATGCCCAGGTTGTGCAGGAATATGGCTTGATAGTGGCGAGCTGGCAAAAATACACGAAAACCATTTAACACCCCGAGAGCGTAAGCTGTTAGCCCACGAAATGGCAACCAATCATGGTTTTATAACTATTAAGCCGCCAAAATCAAAGTATTATCCTAAAGCGCCTACAAATTTTCAAGGCACCACAGTTGAACGGCTAGTGCAATTGGCATTACTTAATTTTGAGTAATAAAAAACGGCGTACTAATAAGTACGCCGTTTTTTGTAATAAACTAATTTTTTAAAATTTATTTATTACGGTTTTCTTTAGCAAATGCACGTATTTTACGCTTTTGCGACAGTGTTACTTTATTAACACGACCAGCAAATGGGTTTTCACCTTCTCTAAATTCAATTTTGATTGGGGTGCCCATAATTTTAAGCGCTTTACGGTAGTAGTTCATCAGGTAGCGTTTATAACTATCTGGTAAATCATGAACTTGGTTACCGTGAATTACAATACGTGGTGGGTTATAACCACCGGCATGCGCATATTTAAGCTTAACACGGCGACCACGAACAAGTGGCGGTTGGTGATCGGCTTGAGCCATGTCCATAATTCGGCGCAGCATTGCTGTACTTATACGTTTAGTTGCCGACTCGTAAGCTTCGTCAACAGATTCGAATAAATGACCAACACCTGTACCGTGTAATGCAGATATAAAGTGTAGGCGTGCAAAGTCTATAAAACCTAAACGGCGATCGAGTTCTGTTTTAATACGGTCTTTAACGTAGTCGTCTAGGCCATCCCATTTGTTCACGGCGATAACCAATGAACGACCAGAGTTAAGCGCAAAACCAAGTAAGCTTAAATCTTGATCAGAAATACCATCACGCGCATCAACAACAAGTAAAACCACGTTACAATCTTCGATTGCTTGTAGTGTTTTAATTACTGAGAACTTTTCAACTACGTCACTGACTTTTTTACGTTTACGAACACCTGCGGTGTCAATTAACACATACTCTTTGTCGTTACGCGTCATTGGAATGTAAATAGAATCGCGTGTTGTACCTGGCATATCATATACAATTACACGATCTTCACCCAATATGCGGTTTGTAAGTGTTGACTTACCAACGTTAGGGCGACCAATAATAGCAAGCTTTACAGGTTTATCTGCAAATGCTTGATGATCGGTATCATCTCCTTCGCCTTCTTCGTAAAGGTCGATTAGTTCTTCGTCATCACCTGTTACTTCTTCATCTTGCGCGGCTAGTTCAGCAATAAGCGGCTGAAGTGTTTGCTCAAGTAATAATGTAATACCACGGCCATGTGCAGCTGCAATGTGATGTATTTCACCTAATGATAATTGGTAAAATTCAGCACAATTTGAATCTGCGTCAATACCATCGGTTTTGTTGGCAACAACAAAACACTTTTTCTCTTGTTTGCGCAAGTGATTAGCAATGGCTTGGTCAGCTACGGTCATACCTACACGAGCATCTACTAAAAACAGAACAATGTCGGCTTCTTCAATGGCTAGCAGAGATTGATCTGCCATTTCGATTTCGATGCCTTCTTCTGAGCCATCAATACCGCCCGTGTCTACCACGATAAATTCATAGCCATCGTAACTAGCTTGGCCATATTTTCTATCTCGTGTTAAACCTGGAAAATCGGCTACGAGTGCATCACGAGTACGTGTTAAACGGTTAAATAATGTGGACTTGCCCACATTGGGTCGCCCAACTAGAGCGATCACGGGAAGCATAAACTACCTCTTTAAAAAACAACAAAAGGCTTCGCAGTGCGAAGCCTTACAAAAAACCTTTAAGTGTTAGCTAGTTAGTTAGGTATTTTTACCATACTAACTTCACCATCACGGGTGTATAAAATTAGCTTATCGTCGGCAACAACTGGCTCAACAAAAAAGCCCGAGCTGTCAAAGTCTTCACGAGATACTAGCTCGCCAGTTTCTTTATTTAGCCAATGTAGGTTACCTTCTTGGTCTCCTAAAGCTAAGTGGCTACCTGCAACTGCAGGGCCTGTTAGGTACCAACCACGTAGAGCGGGTTGGCTCCAACGTTCAATACCTGAATTTTTATCTAATGCGTAAATAACACCATCGCTATCTACTAAATAAATTGTTTGTGCATCCATCGCAATTTCGCGGTAGCTGCTGTACTCACGTTTCCATACAACATTGCCAGAGCGAATATCTACAGCAGCTAAGTTGCCGTTGTAAGCTATAGCGTAAGCGTATGGACCGCTGATAAGTGGTTGAGTGTCTACGTCAACTAGGCGTTCAAATTCTGATGCGCCTTTAGCAACCGCAATTTCTGCACTCCATGCTGAGTAACCACTGTCTGAAATTAATACACTTAGCTTGCCTGTTTCAAGGCCTACTAATACACCACCGTTAGCAACGGTTGGCGAGCTTTGTCCGCGTAATGTTAGTGGTGGAACTTCTTGTTCAAAGCTCCAACGCTCTTCGCCTGTATCTGGGTGAAGGGCTAACAATTTACCAGAGCCTAAATTTACAAATACTAAGCCATCGCCTGCTGTTGGTTTAGACAGTGATTCGCCTGGTACGTTTTTACGCCAAACTTCTTCACCCGTTTCGCGATCTAGGGCAATAATAAAGCCGTGTTCAGAACCAATATAAATTTTACCATAGGCTTGCAAAATACCACCTGATAATTTTGCATTACCGTTATCAGCCCAAGGCCAAAACGATAAATCTTGGCGTACATCGGTTTCCCATTTTGTATCGCCATTATCAAGCGAAAGCGCTTCTACTTGGCCTTCGCGGCTAGCAACATACACAGTATCTTTGTAAACTGCTGGTGTTAAACGAGAAAAATAATGCTCTACGCCATCACCTACAGATTCTTGCCAAACAACGTCAGTTTCAAATTGGTTTACAATTTCAGGAAGTACGAGTTCATCTTCATCATCACTTGATGAACAACCCATTAATGTTGCCATACATAGGGCAAGGGCTGCTGTTGTAAATTTTTTCATGCCTAAAACCTTATGCCGCTGGGCTAGTTACTGCTAGGTCATCTAACTTAATTTGTAATAGTGGGTTACTTGTTAATCCACCCGCATCTATTGCTGCTTGGTATGCAGTACGTGCTTGATCTTTATTACCTTGCTCAGTGTAAATGTCGCCTTTAAGCTCGGCAACGTTTGCATTGAACGCTTCAGGTAATGGTGCATTTAATGTCGTTAATGCATCGTCATATTTAGTTTGCGCAATTTGAACACGTGCTAAACGTGTAATCGCAATTGCTTTTAATTCTGTATTTGGCGTATTAGACACAACCCAGCTTAGCTTTTCGCTTGCTACGTCTAATTTTTTCGCTTCTACTGCGTCTTTTGCAGCAACGAATGCTGCAAGTGTTGCATAGTTTGTGTCTTTATTTTCGCTAATAAACGCATCAGCTGAAGATAATACATCGTCACTTTCAACAAGCGCTGTATATGAATCTGATGCTTTTTCAGCGGTAGTAATTTGGTTTTGGTTATATGCTTTCCAGCCATATAAGCCACCTAGGCCAACAAGTATACCTAGCGCAAGTGAAATGCCGTTTTCACGGAAAAAGCGTTTAATGGCTTCTGCTTGTTGTTCTTCTGTTGAATAAATATCCATTCTTACCTCTAATGTTCGCTTAGCCGTTAATAAGCTCAGCTAATAGCGCTTTAGCTTGTTCTAATTCTAATGTGACTTGTTCTTTACGCTCGCGTAAATACTTGATGGTCACAACGCCTTTTTCTAATTCATCTTCACCAATAATCACTGCAACAAGTGCATCGCTTTTATCAGCACGTTTTAATTGTTTTTTAAAGTTGCCGCCGCCCGCATGTACCATAACGCGTAAACCCGGTACGTCTTTACGTAGTTGCGCTGCAATTGCAGGAGCTTGAATGCTTGCTTTGTCGCCCATAGCTGCTAAATATACATCAGCATTACGACGAATGTCACCTACACACTCAAGTGCTTGTAGCAATAACACTAAGCGTTCTAGACCCATTGCAAAACCAACTGCTGGCGTTGCTTTACCACCAAGTTGTTCAACTAAGCCGTCGTAACGTCCGCCAGCACATACCGTGCCTTGTGCGCCTAAGCTGTCGGTTACCCATTCAAATACAGTGCGGTTGTAGTAGTCTAAACCACGTACTAACTTTTCATTAACCGTATATGAGACGCCAGCAGCGTCTAAACGTTCACATAAATTTTCAAAATGTTCTTTTGATTCAGCATCTAAGTTTTCAGACAATTTAGGTGCATCAGTTAAAATTGCTTGTACGTCTGGGTTTTTGCTATCAAGTACGCGTAATGGGTTTGAATACATACGACGTTTTGAGTCTTCATCAAGCACATCAATGTGTTGCTCAAGGTAGGCTACTAACGCATCACGGTAATCTGCACGCGCTTCGTTAGATCCTAAAGAATTTAGCTCCAAACGAACGTGTTCAGTAATACCAAAAGCTTCCCATAGTTGCGCTGTTAATAAAATAACTTCTGCGTCTATATCTGCTGTAGCAATACCAAATGTTTCTAAACCAAATTGGTGAAACTGACGGTAACGACCTTTTTGTGGACGCTCGTGACGAAACATTGGACCCATGTACCAAAGCCGTTGTTCTTGATTATATAGTAAGCCATTTTGGTTGCCAGCACGTACGCATACTGCGGTGCCTTCAGGGCGAAGTGTTAATAAGTCGCCATTGCGATCGGCAAAGGTGTACATTTCTTTTTCTACTATATCGGTAACTTCACCAATAGAGCGTTTAAATAAGTCGGTTGATTCTACAATAGGAAAACGAATTTCTTGATAACCGAACGATGCTACTGTCTCGCGTAAAATGTTTTCTACTTTCTGCCAAACTTGTGTATCGCCCGGCAGACAATCGTTCATACCGCGAACTGCCTGAATTTGTTTTGCCACTGATAAATCCTAAATGCTGTTTTTTTTTGTGTAATGAAAAATGCTTACACAACAAGAATGCTAAAAATTGACCCGCTATTATAGCGTTCTGATTATAAAGGTAAACGCCAAACACCGCTGTTTGGCGCTTTATGCGGTATTTATTCGACTATTTTTATGTCAATCGGTGTTTGGCTCTGCTTTTTCTCTATAAAGTCGCGTACATAACCCTCGAGTTGTTCAACAATATTGTTGTTATCGATACGCGCTTTTTGGCGTTCGCCATTAATATATAAGCCAGAACGACGATTTGCACCGGCAAGTCCTATATCACTAACCAGTGCTTCACCTGGGCCATTAACAACACAGCCAATTACCGAAACCGATACCGGTTCAATAATATCCTCTAAACGCTCTTCAAGTTGGTTCATGGTGCTTACTACATCAAACTCTTGACGTGAGCAGCTAGGGCAAGCAATAAAGTTAATACCGCGAGCCCGAATGCGTAGCGATTTTAAAATATCAAAGCCGACTTTAATTTCTTGAACAGGATCGGCAGCAAGCGACACTCGCAGTGTATCGCCAATACCTTCGGCAAGTAGCATACCTAAACCTACTGCTGATTTAACAGAACCTGAGCGCATGCCGCCCGCTTCGGTAATACCTAAGTGCAGTGGTTGGTCTATTTCTTTAGCTAGTAAGCGATACGCACCTACCGCTAAAAATACGTCTGATGCTTTTACCGATATTTTAAATTGGTCAAAATCAAGGCGGCGCAATATATCTACATGGCGCATAGCTGATTCTAATAAGGCTTCTGGTGTTGGTTCGCCGTATTTTTCTTGCAAGTCGCGCTCTAGGGAACCGCCATTTACACCAATACGAATAGGAATGTTATGCTCGCGTGCAGAATCGACCACGGCTCTTATACGCTCTTCGCTACCTATATTACCTGGGTTTATACGCAGGCAATCAACGCCGTATTTTGCCACTTTTAAGGCTATACGGTAATCAAAGTGAATATCGGCTACTAGCGGAATAGTCACTTGTTCTTTAATACTTTTAAACGCTTCTGCAGCGTCCATAGTCGGTACTGATACACGGACAATGTCGGCACCGGCATCTTGTATTGCCTGTATTTGTGCAACAGTTGCATCAACATCCATGGTGTCGGTGTTGGTCATTGATTGCACAGCAATAGGGGCGCCGTCACCAATAGGGACGTTACCTACATTGATTCGGGTGGATTTTCTGCGTTTAATTGGAGATTCTGAAAACATAGCGACTACTCTGCTAGTGGTAATGTAAATTTGGCTAAACGGTTTTTAGGAAATGCAGAAACATCTACAGGTTCGCCGTTTAAAGTAATGTCTACAGCGTCATGCTTACCAAGCACAACTGAAAAAGGAGGCGTTCCGCTTACGGTCATAATGTAGCCTGCTTTTTTAACGCCGAATGCTATTTTTTCGCCTTCGCCGTCGTAAATTTCAACCCAGCTTTCGCCGTTAAAGTTCATAACAATTGTACTGCTAGCATCTTCTTGGCTTGCGTTGTTAGAGGCAATAGGGGCCGTTTCTGTAACTGCTTCTGGGCTTGTTGATGTTTCACTAGAGGTACTTTGTGATTCTAATAATGATTCATCGTCAATTTCGGCTTGTTGCTGTTGCTCTGAAATACTGGGTTGAGCGGCTTGGCGCTCGCTCATTTTTGAGTTGGCAACGTTTATGTTACTCGTTTGCTCTTCAATGGGGGTGGCGTTTTGCCAAAACCATAAAGCAGATGAGCCAATAACAATCGCTAAAATTAAATAGCTGAAAAACATTAAACGGCTGTCATTAGCTTCTTTTTCTGTTCGACGCGAAAAGCTCTGCATATTAGCGGGCTTTGTTGGCTCCGGTGGTGCTGGCATCATCGCTAATATAGGTGTGCTATCTACTTTTAATTCTCGGCAGTAGTTTTTTATATAGCCTTTAACAAAAGTTATTGGGCCTAGTAATGTAAATTCATCATTCTCAAGGCGTTTAATTTGCAGCTCAGACAACTTTAACGGTGCAGCGATAGTCGCTATGCTAACGTTTGCTTGTTCTCTGTGATTTTTTAATATTTGGCCTACAGTTGGCTGTTCGCTCTGTGTTTGCGTATTTTCTTCATTCATAATGTGTATGAGTCTGGATCCACTAGTAAAAGTTTGTGTCCTGGTTTTAGTGCTATATCAGGACTTAATTTATTCCATCGCATTAATTCATCAATTAATACATGCCGCTGGGTAGCTATATCGTAAAGGGAATCACCAGCTTTAATTTCGTAATAAATATTTGGATCGTTTAGGTATATTTTACTTCCATTCATTACCCGATCCGACTCTTTTAGACCATTCCATTGGAGGAGTTTTTGTAGTTTAACATTGTATCGCACCGAAATGCTAAATAGGTTTTCGCCAACAGCAATTACGTGAAATGGCACGCGTAAAGGCGATACTTTAGGGTTAAGCATTGGAAGCTCTGTTTTTTGTACTGCCTCGTAACTTTTAAATTCAATATCGGCATCATTTTGATAGCTGCTATTTTCAAATACAGTTGTATTTTTAGTCGCTTCGTAGAATACCACGTCACTACTATTTTTTTGTGCAGTAACTGCGGGGGCTGAATTACGATAGTTACTAGTTTGCTGCGAATTAAACTGGCCTGTTTTAGGTGCACCAAACGAAATTATTGTAACTTCGTCGTCAGCTTTAGTTGGTTGCTTTGCTGATATAGCTTCTTTTTGAGGTTCGTAAGCAGGCTTTGGCTTTTCAGAAACTGCTCCTATTGAATCAGCAGAGTCGTGTTCAGTAGTAAGTGCAAGCATAACAGCCGATGTATCGGTAGGTTTACTTGGCACAACGGCTTTAGAAGTCACTACTTTAGGAACTTCCACTTTTTGAGCTGTTGCTTGTTTTGCTATTACGGCTGTTTTGTCGACTTGCTTAGTGGCCGCATTTTGGGCTGCCTCAACTTGCTCTTCTCTTGCTATAACCGGGTTTACATCTTGGTTATTTACTGTTGCGAGTTTTTTATCTGTTTTTTGCTCATTGTTTGTTACTAAGCTTGTTGAACCGTCTTGTGATGAACGTTTTTTTCTAATTACTTTTATTTTTGGCTTCGAACTAACGTGTGCGCCGCTTTCATCATTTTTTAGTTCTTTTAACTGCGCTTTACGGTATTTTTCTCGCAGTATTTCAAACTCATTAAAACGTGTTCTTTTTTCTTTTAGTGCATAGGCTTCGTCACTTGTAGAATAAGTTTGTAAAATAGTGCTGGAGATTTTTTCAGCCTCTTCTATTCTGCCCATTCTGTTTTTTACAAGGTAGCTAAGCATTAATGCACGAGAAGATACTCGTCCCGTACTGTCGTAGCGTTTTAAAAGTTCACTGGCTTTGTATAAGTCACTTTTTGCGTAATACAGTGCAGCTAAGCTAATTAACGTAGATGTACGTTGAGAACTGTGATTAAGTGCTTGTTGAAAATAGCTTTCTGCATTTTCAAAATCATCAAATTCAATGGCACATAAGGCTAAATTTTCGTAGCTTTCGGCAACGCGAATATAGCTTGGTACTTCAATGGCTTTTAAAAATTGATCCGTAGCACGATCGTATTCATCGATACCACATAAAAACACACCGTAGTTATTAAGGGTATTAGGATCGTCAGGCTTTATTTCAAGTGCTTTTTGGTAGGCTTTATCAGCTAGCGGGTTTTCGCCTACTTGTTGATAGTAATAAGCAAGAGAGTAATGTACTTCAGGTAGGTCAGGAGCAAATGCTGCTGCACGTTCTAAATTGTATTTGGCTTGTGAGTTGTTACCCGTTTTTAAATACTGTAGGGCTAAAGCAATTCGTGTTCGTGCTGCGCCAGTATTGTTAATTTTATTTTCGACGACGGGTTTATTACTGCCGTTATAACTACTTTCGCTAACACAGCCACTTAAGGCAAGTGTGGATAGTGTTATAGCAAGTATAGATCGCATTACCTTATCTCTTTATTTTTAGTCCATGGCGCCTATCTTACCTAAAACCTTTAGTCTTGCATCATTTATTTAAAAATAAACAACTTAACCACCCTACGTGACTAATTCCTGTAGGGTGGCTACAGATTATGCTTGGTGGATATTAACGCTAATCGCGTTATCGTCACGCATTTTCTTTTTAGCTAAACGTTTAGTACGGTCAACTACGTCACCTACTAACTGTCCGCAGGCTGCGTCAATGTCGTCCCCGCGAGTACGACGAACAATACAGGTAACGCCCGCTGCTTGTAATACTTTTGAAAAGCGGTCAATGCGACTATTACTTGAACGCGTATATTCATTCCCCGGAAACGGGTTAAACGGAATAAGGTTGACCTTACAAGGTGTGCCTTTTAACGTTTGCACTAGTGCATGAGCCTGATCGGTGCTGTCGTTAATGCCATTAAGCATAACGTATTCAACTGTGACGTCTTTATTGGCTTTCGAACCATCGATGTAACGACGACACGAGGCTAAAAACTCTTCAATAGGGTACTTTTTATTAACCGGTACTAAAATGTCACGCAGTGCGTTGTCTGGTGCGTGAAGTGAAATAGCAAGTGCTACGTCAATTTTCTCTTTTAATAAATCAAGAGCAGGCACAACCCCTGAAGTACTTAATGTTACGCGGCGCTTAGATAAACCAAAGCCCCAGTCGTCCATCATTAGTTCCATTGCTGGCACTACGTTTTTAAGATTAAGTAAAGGCTCGCCCATACCCATCATTACAACGTTAGTTACAGGGCGCTTTTCGCTATGACCATCAAGGCCTATATCTTTAGCTACACGCCAAACTTGACCAATAATTTCAGATACTTTTAAGTTACGGTTAAAGCCTTGTTGAGCAGTAGAACAAAAAGTACACTCAAGAGCACAACCCACTTGTGATGATACACATAAAGTAGCGCGCTCTTTTTCAGGGATCCATACAGCTTCTACTTCTTGGCCGCCTTCCAAAATAAGTGCGTACTTAATAGTACCGTCGCTTGCTTGTTGGCGAACTGTAATTTCTGGCGCTACAATTTCGCACTCGGCTTTAAGCTTTTCTTTAAGTTTTTTGTTTACGTTACTCATTTCGTCGAAGTTATCTACGCCAAAATGATAAATCCATTTCATCACCTGGTCACTACGAAACGGCTTTTCACCGAACGATGCAAATAACTCGCGCATTGCGTCTCGGTTTAAATCTAATAAGTTAATCTTTTTTTGCTCGGTCATGAAACAACCTCAATCGGTGACGGTGGAGATAAAAATTTACGAGGACGAATTGTACACAATTCACTCACTTTAATCATTAAGTAAAACATCATGAGTTTACTAATTAATACTTTACGTAATGACTAAAAAAGGGCCCGAAAGCCCTTTTCATTTTGTTAACGAATTCGAATTAACGAGTACGTGAACAAAGCTCTTCATCAGCGAAGAAGTACGCGATTTCGCGAGCAGCAGATTCAACAGCGTCAGAACCGTGAACAGCATTTTCGTCGATGCTATCAGCGTAGTCTGCACGTAAAGTACCAGCTAGTGCTTCAGCAGGGTTAGTAGCACCCATGATTTCACGGTTTTTAAGAACAGCGTTTTCGCCTTCAAGAACTGTAACCATTACTGGACCAGATGTCATGAAAGATACTAAAGCACCGAAGAAAGGACGTTCGCTATGTTCTGCGTAGAAACCTTCAGCTTTCTCTTGTGAAAGGTGAACCATTTTAGCTGCAACGATTTTAAGGCCAGCAGACTCGAAACGGTTGTAGATAGCGCCAATGTGGTTTTTAGCTACTGCATCAGGTTTTACGATTGAAAAAGTACGTTCTAAAGCCATCTTTATGCTCCAATAATTTTAAGTAAAAGTGTGAATATTAACGGGCGCGAATTATACGCGTTTTAAGTGAAAAATCCTAATTTTATTAAAAACCAGTTTGATTGCAGTTTTGTGATCTCGATCAAAAGCAAATTGCTAATCGAACTTATACTGCCGCGCTTATAAATTAATTAATCATACAACTGGCTTAAACCCAGTTCGATGTATGGAGCGCACATGTTACCAACTACCTCTTCAACGCCTTTTATTCCTGAATTACTATGCCCCGCAGGCAGTTTAAAAAACATGCGCTACGCTTTTGCTTATGGCGCAGATGCGGTTTATGCAGGGCAGCCTCGCTATAGTTTGCGTGTGCGCAATAACGAGTTTGACCTAGATACTCTGCAAGTAGGAATTAGTGAAGCGCATGCGCAAAATAAAAAGTTTTATGTGGTGTCTAATATTGCACCGCACAACGCTAAAGTTAAATCGTATTTACGTGATATAGAACCGGTTATTGCGATGAAACCCGATGCGCTAATTATGTCAGATCCTGGTTTAATTATGCTTGTTCGTGAAAAATGGCCAACGATGCCTATTCACTTGTCGGTACAGGCAAATGCGGTAAATTACGCGAGTGTGCAATTTTGGGCAAAGCAGGGAATTGAGCGCGTTATTTTGTCACGGGAGCTGTCGCTCGAAGAAATAACTGAAATTCGTGCTTTGTGCCCTAATACTGAGCTTGAAGTATTTGTACATGGTGCGCTTTGTATGGCGTATTCGGGGCGTTGTTTACTCTCTGGTTATATAAATAAGCGCGACCCAAACCAAGGTACATGCACTAATGCATGTCGTTGGGATTACGATGTAAAACCTGGTGTTGAGAACGAAACCGGCGAAATGGTACATAAAATTGATCCCAAACAGGTTATTCCTACACTGGGCGAAGGTGCGCCGAGTAACGATGTATTTATGTTAGAGGAACAAGGTCGCCCTGGAGAGTATATGCCTGCATTCGAGGATGAGCACGGCACGTATATTATGAACTCAAAAGATTTACGCGCTGTGCAATACGTAGAGCAGTTAACAAAAATGGGTGTACATAGTTTAAAAATAGAAGGGCGTACTAAGTCATTTTATTATGTAGCGCGCACAGCACAAGTTTATCGTAAAGCAATAGACGACGCGGCTTCGGGTAAACCATTTAATACTAACTTATTTAAAACACTCGAAAATCTAGCACATCGGGGCTATACCGAAGGCTTTTTAAAACGCCATGCCCATCAAGATTATCAAAACTATGAGTACGGTCATTCTGTATCAACTAAACAGCAATTTGTGGGAGAAGTACTTGGGCGCGACGAAAATGGCTTAGTTGAAATTGACGTTAAAAATAAATTTTGTACAGGCCACTCCTTAGAGCTTATGACACCACAAGGTAACATTACTTTTAAGCTTGAATATATGGAAAACAAAAAGGGTGAAATTATTAGCGATGCTAAAGGTTCTGGTCACATTGTAAAAATCGCACTAGATGAGGGGATTAACTTAGATCACGCCATTTTAATGCGTAACCTTGATGAGCACCAAGATACGCGTAATCCATTTAAACAACCTAGGGCGTGTTGATCTTTGTGGATTGAAATTTGTTCAATCTAGGGACGATTTAATCGCGGCACGAGGTTTGTAACCTAGTGGGCTAAGTAAAAACCGAGCAACAAAGAGTTAATCGTCCCTAGAAAGAACCCAAAGGGCAGCGCATGTTTGGTATTTATGCTGCGTTATCGCCTATTCATGGGGAATAACCACACTACATAGGCTCTGCCTTGCCTAAAAACCAAACATACTGCTGCAAATTCACCCACGAAAGGTCAACACGCCCTAGTTAGCCTCTTCAGTAACTGCTCAAAGCTATTTTATTACCTTATATAATTTATAGAGTGGAGCTGAGCAGTTATGCCTATGACGCGCTTTACGAAAATTGCCTACCTGCATTTATGTAAATGCCATTCATGAAACCTATATTGCCAGTAATGCTTATTTATAAAATTTAAAAAGTAAATATACTAACCTGACAAATTTAACACGTGTTGTTAAAGCGCTCAGCACAGTTACTCTATTGTTGTTTTTAAAGGAATCATTTTAGTATGTGGATAATTTTTGCATTACTCGCAACTGTTTTTTTTGGTGCTCGAGGGATAATGTACCAATGGACGTCGCAAAAAAAGATTAACCGTAATCTATTATTATTCGGTGTTTTTTTTGTAGGGTTCATAATCAGCGCGTTAGGTACTGTAATATTTGAACATACATGGTACGGCTGGGCAGATATTACGGTTGGGCTTGCTTTAGGCTTTGGATCTTTTGCGGCTAATGGATTTTTGCATAAAGGATTTTCAGTCGGAAAGGCGTCTTTAATTAGTATTCTATCGGGGCTAACGCCTTTATTTGTCCTTTTGTTTGCCTTTTTATTATGGCAAGAAACCTTAACCGTTATTCAATTAATCGGCTTTTTTATCATTTTTGGCGGTCTTTATATTATTCGCTACTCCAGCGATATCTCATTGAGTAATCTACAAGGTGCGCAATGGGGATTATTGGCTGCTCTGTCCTTTGCATTTAATGATTTAATGGGTAAGCAATCAACACTCCTTGAGGCAGATACATTCGCCACTTTAACGTCGATGTTCGGGTTTGGTAGCTTTCTCTTTGCTATTAGTTGGTTAGTAAAGCGCAAAAAAATGTTAGCAGAGCAAGGCGTTTCTCAAGGGCACTGGTCTGCTGGTAAAACGTTCTCGTGCGGGTTGCTTATTGGTTTAACGAATGTAGCAGGCATGGTTGCAATAATATCGGCCTTTGCAATTGGTAACACGGGGCTAGTGTCGGCAATTTCGGGGATGAATATTTTAATTATTTTATTGTACTCACGCATCATCCTAAAAGAGTCTTTTACACGCCAAGAAGTGATAGGATTAACAACGGCATTTTTAGGTGTAATTGTACTAAGGCTTAGTTTTTAAAAGACGAATGAGCTTAATCACTTTGCTGTAAAAAGCATACACTGCTACATATTAGTAAAGTGTTGCAGTGTATGCTCTATCAGTAAACGCACTCGATAAGGGATTTGTTTTCTGTCGCGATAAAGCATAGAAAATGGCTGCCCTTTGCTTTGCCAATCAGGAAGAATGCGTTTAAGCTTTCCGGCTTTAATAAGTGGTAATGCTATATAATCAGGGATGTAGCTAATACCCACACCAGACTCAACTGCTTGTTTCATCATTTGAATTTCATCAACTTCCAATCGAACATGTGTGTTTGGGTTGAAGCTATATTCCTCGTTCGTGTGCTGATTTTTTAATTGCCACGGTACCAACCCAACGCACGTAACTTTTGGGTGATCTTCTAATTGCTTAGGATGAGTGATGGATTGATAATCATGATTTAAGTGAGTACATAATATATTGTGAGTAAGCTTAAGCTCCCTAATAACCCAATTATCAATAGCAGGATTTCTTACTCTAAACGCTATATCAATCCCTTCTTTTTCAATATCAATAAGGTTATTTGAAAAGCGTAAATCTAGTTGAATATCGGGATATTGCAGTAAAAAATCACAAAAAATAGCACTTAAAAAGTGTTTACCCATGTAAATGGGTGCAGAGATCCTAATTTTCCCTTTAGGTTGCTCTTTCTCATCACAAAGTGCTTGCTCTATACACTCTACTTCATCGAACAGTTTACGATAGCGATCGTAATATAACTCGCCAGTATGCGTAAGTGTAACTCGATGGGCATCTCGATTTAGTAGTGTTAATTGCAGAGCTTGCTCTAATAAACGTATTCTACGGCTCAAAGTTGATAGTGACATATCAAGGCTTATTGATGCTTTTTTAAAGCTACCTAGTTTTACTATGGTGCAAAAGTAACGTAAATCATCGAGAGAATAACTAGCTGCCATCAGAACTACTTTATTGTTTAGGATGTAGATAATATTAACAGCGACGCTTTAAAATTTCATTAGAGAAGCCAGAAGTTTTTATTGATAAAGATCAACAAAGAAAAAGTCAATAAAATGCATAATTTAACGCTGTTAATCATATAATTTAAAATAAAGCTGTAAATGCTCTATTTTTCTTCAGTTCTTGTTTTATATGAATTTTAATTAACGAGGCTAAAAAATGGCTCTACTCATAAATAACAAATGCATTAACTGCGATAGTTATAAGGTTTTCAATTAAAGTCTTTAAAAACAGTCTGTTACTTTGTTGTGCTATGGCTTGTGCTACGACTTTACGTAACTCGTTAACACTAAGCTAGTATCTTAAAAACAGTCTTAAAAGGCAAATTGTATTAACTGAATAGTTGAAAACTTTAGACTTATAGAGTCTTTGAATCTTATATTTATGTTTTGTAGGTTAAAGAATTAATTTGGAAAAGAGAATTGAGAGTTAATAAAAGCAAAACTTAGATTTTTCTTTTTTATGACACAACTATAAAGTGCCTTTTAGGGAACATTAAGCCGTATTTTAGGCCTTAAAGTGACTTATAGGTCACTTTAACTACCGTCGGTTATACCCAAAAGTTAAGTATTGTTTTTACTTAATCTACTTTTTTAGCTTGTTTAACAAGCCTAATTAAAATTATGCTCAGCACAGTAGCCGGTAATAACCATATAAAATCGCTCATTTCTAACCCTCAATATTTGGAATAATACTCCAACCTTAATGTTTTTGGTGTGTTTTGCAAATTTACGTCGTTTATTTTATAGCTTTCAATTTTTTCCCTCACTTATGCCTAGTTAATTTTAGGACAATTAACTAGGAAAAACCATGAAAGACCAAAAATCACCGTTTATTCGCCAATATGTACGCGCTAGCAAATCACCGTGGGATGACAGTTCAACAATTTTGCTACTAACTGATGTTGTTGATAAGCAAGAACTTGAACTGAGCTTCACCAATTACATTTATTTACACAGAGATAGCGTGGGGAGTGTGCTGGGTATTAGTATTTCTCAACAGTTACTAGCTGCTAATCCTGAGTTCTCAGAGCGGTATTTGGAGGGTATTGAAATGTATGCCTTTTTACTCGTACATACTGAAGACATAACAAACTTCTGCAGTTTATTTACTGCAGAATTTGAGCAACTATTTATGCTAAGACCCAATGAGTATTTTGCAGCTGCAGAGTGCCATTGGTTAGGTATATTAGAAAATACCTAAAAACCTTTAGCGAACCACGTGGTTCGCTTTTTTATTTCCCTGCAACGCTACTAGTTATATGTATAGAGCCAAAAATAAGTTACACACTGCATGTTCATTACTCCAAAAAATTGCACCGAGCCTGGCGCTAAACAGGCTTACCTACCTGAAGAGCCTCTGTGGTGATTCACTGCATTTAAATGAATATTCATACTCTGTATGACGTATAGGGTTATGTAGGGAGAAAACAATATAGCGATTGTTTTGGCGGCAGGGCCCGAATGCGTGGTCTTAGTTACCTAATGTAGACAGGTTAAAAATAAAAAGGAGTGAATAATATTCACTCCTTTTTTACATTCAAATTTTATCGTTTTGATATTCTATGCGAAATATCAACAATGCCTCTTAGTTGTGCATACCTAATTAAAATAGGTCATATACATAAGAGATATTATGAAAAATAAACCAATAAAATGGCAGTTCGGGGTGATAGTTCGAACACTCTCAGATGTGTGCTCCATAAGCGGCTACACATTTGCGTTATCGGGTTGGCTTCATTACAAAAAGGTCTGTGATATACCATTAATTACAGATATGGCAGCTAACTCGTATGTACTATTGATTTTAGCGTGTTACGCAAGCCATTTGACATTGGATATTATTGCGCAGTGGTCTAATCGCCATTAACTTCTAGAGCATCATTTTGATGCTCTTTTTTATGAATAAAATAACGCTGTAATTTCATCGCAAAATTTTGTGCGATACACAATCGCAGATTGTAATAACGCAGCATCTTTGTGAGTCATGAATGGTTGTTGGGTTCTCTTATTTATGCGCTCTGGGAGCTCTGTCAGTAACTGGGTGTGTAATCTTTTTATATCTTCAAATATTTGCGTAGATTGTGAAAATATAAATACCTGTTGGTAGTGGCCTGCTTTAAGTGAGGCGAGGTATTTGAGCAGTATAGTCTGACGTGTCGATTTACTTTTAAATGAGTTTTAATTTCGATAGCAACGACGGTTCTATCTGGTAATACGGCCACACCGTCTACAATTCGCGCACTGCTTTGATTATAAAGTCGTTTAAATTCTGGCTCAGATAAAAATCCTGTCCATAGCGGCCTGTAAACGCCGTCTGAGGTATGGTTATGTAATCCGCGAAGGGCAACAAATGTATTCATCAGGTCGTGCATTATGTGGTTGTGGTTAACCTGCAGTGCGGGGTTTGATTTTGAGCGAAAGTAAGTATCAATACTGGTTTGTTCTTGTGCGTATTTAGCTCCTGAGTAAGTTGGAATATAAACCCGCCCATCGGGACTTCTATGTGTAGGGGCCATCGTTAACAGCTTTTCATCAACCAACTTATTTAAGTGGTTCAGCGCTTGAGGTTGACTAATATTGCAGAGCCAGCGAATAATCACGGGCGCAGTAACTGAAAACCTGACCGCAATAAGGACTGTTAGAGCAGTACGCTTCATACCTTTTTGATAGTTGTTAGCACCTGGGTTATAACGCATGTTAATGTCAAAATAGCGGGCGTATTGGTGAGTATAGTCGTTATCGTTTTGCATTCGTGTTCACTAAATCAGGAGTCATAATTTATATAACTCCCGAGTATGCGAAATTGACTGCTTATTTAGCGCGAATCATCAAAAATCGTCCCTCGTTATATACATCACCAAACGCGATACTCATAAGCTTTTCACTACTGGCGCCGTTACGTGATTTAGACTGCGCTATATCAACCACAGTCACTGCATTAGTACTCAGTTTTAAATCTTTTGCTGCAATGAGCACGTTATCAACAGCACGCGCAATTTCAGTATGGCCACGGTAGTTTTTGCCTGTTTTATCTGTGTGGTGCAGTATCAAAATCGCCTTACCTTCGTTTCGCAATGCGTCAATGCATTTGTTGTAGTAGTTCCAGTCGTTTTGATTGAGCTCCTCTGCGGATGTATACAGTGCGGATAGGTTATCGAAAATCACTACATCGGCCCATTCAATATCACTGGCGAGTGCATCAAAACCGTCAGGCGTTGCAAGGTTGGGTATTCCCCCTTTAAAGCTTTTTTTATGGATTACTCTAAAAAATTGGTCACCAGGTCCAGCACCTATCGCGTTAAAAATATTGCCAAAACGTGCTTGTATCTGATGCAAGCCTAATTCAGCATCAATATACAAAACTTTTTTAGCTTCGCACGGCTCATTACCAAAGCTAGTAATGCCAGCAGCGACACACGCAGCGATATACTGAGAAATATAGGTTTTTCCAGAGCCAGCTCCGGCAGCAAGCAGCGTAGCCTCTCCGGCTGTTAATATCGAAGGCACAATAATGCATGGTTGAGGAATATCGGCCTGAACAATACTAAGCACGCTATCGGCTTTTCTTAATTGATGTAATGGATTAGGTGTGTTTGTTGATTCACTGTTTTGTGAAAATTGTTGGGTATGTTTTTGGTCACTCATATTTATAAATTCCTATAGGATTGCGATATTTCGGAATTTCTAAATAGGATGTCGAAGAACGAGCTAATTGCGTTTTATGTAAAATTATCCAATTTATTTTTTATTTTTAATAAGCGTGTTTTTTAAACGTAGAAAATTTGTGTGAATTAAACCTATAAAGTAAGGCCTCCTCTTTAAGAGGAGGTCTTACTTTATAGGTTATTCTTTATTTCAATTAGGCAAAAATATTACGGTATTCATTGCAAGACGTTGTACGTTTGCTCTTTTAATGAAACGAGGGATGAAACCATTGAGAAAAACCGCCTTCAGCGGATGGCTTCTCAACTTCGTTGTTCAACCTTAGGGTCTAAAACGCCCGCCAGCTCTGGTGTTGCTCCGCAACGAGCCGCCTCAACGCGCTATCGCGCTAGCGTTTTAGACCCCGCGCGAATGCACCTCGCTACGCTCTGTACTAACCGCCATACTGCCGCGCCTGACAATGCAATGGGTGCCCCATAATTTGCATTTTTCATCTGCTGTAATTTTCTACGAAAATAGATGGTTCGATATCAATTTTTGCAAAATTTTAATCGAATTTCGCTGATGCGAAACACTATCGCGGTTAGTACAGACCAGCTGTACATTCGCGCTGTCTCCATGTGTCCTAAGCTTCGCTTATGCCACATTACGCGCTTGTTGGCCTCATTCTGAGACGCCTTTTTTTTTGCAGTTTTTCGTGCCGAAAAATGCGTTTTTAATAACGTCTTTCAGACAAAACCGCCTTCAAATTAAACTTATTAATGAATTTTTTAGATAAATAGGAAAGGTTTTTTGCTTAAAAAAAATTAAGTAAAAATAGAAGAGGAGTGAATGCCTTATTCAAACTGTTTGTTGCTGAGCTGCGCAGTCAAACAGTTTGTTTTTTATCACGAAATCATTAAATTGTGAAGTGTAATTAATAATTAAGAAGGTTTAAAAAATGAAAAATAATGACGTTACTGATATTGCTATTAATCCCTCTACAGGATTGCCTATTACAAATGCGAGCGCTAATATTGTAGATGTTGGCGGCAATGTGGTGGGTATAAACACCAGTAATCAAACTATAATTGAAATTGATGAATCATTTGGCAGTAATAGTTTTGATTCATTCAGCGCATTTGATGATAGCTTCTAATGTTAAAGCGGCCAAACGTTTTTAAGCAGTACCGTATTGAAGTAGTTTACACCGCAATTAGCTTTATCGGGAGTGCGGTACTTCATATATTGTTTCAAACAACAGGTAAAATAACGTGGTTATTTGTACTCAGCCTGTTTTGTACCAAAATGATAACCGGTATTTATAACTACGAATACTATCGAATAAGTAACACACCAAGCATGAAAGTCATGCTTAAGCATCTCCTCATTAAACTTGTATAAACCTGTTTATTTGTCCTAAACACAAAGCGCTCCGAGCTAATCAGGGCGCTTTTTTAGTTTTATGATTTAAATAATGCAGCAATCTAGTTCATGTTATCTTTAAGTGATTCTATTACCAGCGCGGCTGATAGTGATTATTACCTTAACTTCTAAGTGGTTAATTCGACTCACCACCTCAGTATTTTAAATAATGAAAAGCGAGTGCTTTTAGAAAAACGTGGTATTTTTGATTTAGTAAAATTAGGCAATAAAATCGCACTTTTAAAACATGCTACTGACCCAAAATATTTCAATATTTTCACTCACGCAACGGAAATTAAATACCTTAGCTATAAAAAGCTCAGGGTGATTATAGCTGATAAGCTTTTAATCTAATTTCAACCTCAAAATAGAAGTATTAACATCAGCTCCTCCTAAATAAAGAATATCGTCCTCATAGGAAATAAGCTTTGTATATCGGGCTCGCTCTCTCGTTCTTTCTATTACTTTACCGGTTTTAATATCTACAATGTGTGTTTGTTCTTTGACATTGTATCTGTGTGCAAGTTTTCCTTTATGCTCAATTAATAGTCTTTTCTTTGTTTGCTTACTTATTATTTCACGTTTTTCATTAACAATATTCCCAGTTAGAGTATCAACAAATAAACACCCTTGCTCACTTTGAAATGCTCTTTCACCCTGCTCTACTATTTTCATGAAGGTATGTTTTTTTTGTTCAAATAAATGAATACCGTCACCCTCTGCGATCATACACTTACCGTTAGACACGAGCTCGATAGTTTTTCTATTGCTAATCTGAATCAGCTTATTTTCGTCTAACTTATAAACACCATCAGCACCAGCCAAGAATATTTCGTTTTTAAAAAAAGCTATATGTCTGAGGCTGAGGTTTGAATCGAAGTAAAAAGTATTAAATACAAGTCCATCTTTGAGTTGTTCTATTGCGTAACCACTATTGGTTAATGCTAAAACTGTAAGCACCTTATCAGTATAGGTGAAGTCTCTAACACCATTTTCTAAGCTATAAGTAAAATCCCCAGATGAACTATATATAACTTCCTTGGAAACGTTACCTAAAGAGAAATAGAGTTGTTCTTCAAGAACTAAAGGGTCATCAATCTTGGTAGCTTGTGATGCCATCAATAGCGATAAATTTATATCTTGAGATAATATGTCATCTGATAAGGGCAACATAAATAGTTCATTATTATTACCTACAAAGAATAGGTTTTGTTGTGCAACTGCAACGGAATAAGGTTTAGCTCTAAATTTATAAAGTGTTCTCCTATTATTACCTTCAAAGTAAGTCAAAGACATTTTATCTAAATGATTTTCTCTTAATGAAAATACGCCATCATTGTGTCCTTTAATGTATGCATCAATAAAATTTTTATTATTTTCTGACTCAAAATTGGTACTAAAAACCTCTTCTAATCGTTTAGTTTTCAGGTCATATATAAAAGGTTTAATTGATGAACTCGGATCAACGTTAAAAGTAATGTAAAACCTATTTTCATCAATCCAATCAAAAGAGGGAAATGCATTTTGCCTGTTACAGGGAATCTCATCTATTTGGTCTTCAACAGGCTTTTGGAAGATTTTAATTTTGCATTTTGAATCTTCAACTACATGCATTATTGTGCGGCCACTTTTATGAATTTCTAAGCCGCGATAAGCACCAGAATAACTCTCCGACATTAACACTGTGTTTTGACGATTTAAAACTTTGTATAATTTTGATGTGTTTTTGTCTCGCGCAGTAACAAATAGCGAATTGTTATGAGTTGCATAGTCCAAAATATAATCTTTAGATTCAAAAACGGTTTGGGTAGAAACCTTCGGTAACGCTTCAATCTTCCCCTTATAGCTATAAGATAAAATTGCCACAATACATATCAAAATAATAAATAGTAAAGTGAACAAGTACTTATAATTATTTACTTTTTTTTGAGCAACCTTTGGGGGTTCAATCGATTCAAATTTGAGTTTGTAGCCTCTACCTCTTATGTTTTTAAATGACTCACTATCACCAAATTTTAAACGTAGATCACTTATTAGCTTGCGAAGAGAGTTTTTGGTTACAATGCGCTCCCCCCAAATTTCTGATTCAAGAGTTTGCGTATCAACAAAACCATCATCGGATGAAAAAAACAGCTTAAGTGCAATTATTTCTTGAGAGGTCAGTTCAAATTTTTCGTTGTTTTTTGATGCTGAATTGATATTTGGTGAGATTAAAAAGTCATTGATTTTATAGTTCACAGGACGAGCTTTATTATTTTTTCGGGGAGTTTAACCATTTGTTTTGATTATTTCAACAATATCCATGATATTTATAACTATTTAATAATTATGATATTTCACACTAAATCACACTGTTTTATATTTATTCACTACCTCCCTTTTAAAAAATCATAGATATTCCTTTCGTGAAAAAACATGCTTCAAAACCATTGTATATAAGTTTACAAAATCGCATTTAATTAAACTTTAAATAAGAAGGAATTATTAATAATGAACTTAAAAAGACTTGCTGTAATCGCTGTTATTTTATCTTTTGTTTCGGGTTGTAAGTCAACTCCCGATATCAGGGATATCCCGTTGAGTCTAACGGCTAAAAATAAAACACTTGAATATAAAAAACTACCAGGCGTTGCAAGTAATGTTGTCACTTTAGGGACTGTGAAAAATGCTTTAAGGGAGCATGTTTCAGCTCATACTGGATATACGCAATGCGATATCGAATGTGGAAAGTGGCAAACGGCAGACATAAAATCAATATGGGGTAAAAAAGTTTCTCTAACTGATTCTGAAGTGAAGATTACCTACTTTCGCGGGGATAAATTTCGCTCAGGCAGTACTTACCTTTCAAAAGTTCACACTGCATTTCCTTACCAAATTGAAGAAACAACTGAATCTTTTAAAGTTAACCTTTTACCTGCAATGACTGCGACTGCAGAAGATGCTTCTGACGCATTGTTTATTCCAATATCTTCCCCAATAAGCGACAAAACACTTCAAGAGTTACTCGATAATGTGATGGATAAACCGGGTAAAGATATTGATAGATATGTTTATTCAAGTGGCTCATTTGATGTTGATTTTGACCCTGCATCTGTTCAAACAAGTTTTGAGAGGAAGTTAAAGCAGCGACCTAATGAAAACAAGTCAAATAAGCGAGTTTACAAGAATAGTTTTGCATTTAATTCAGGTGGTACGGTTGCGAATGTAGATTTGGAAATCTTTTTGTATCGCGGTAAGTCAAAAGTTGAATATCGTTTAAGTCATCCTGTTTCTGTAAGCCCTGACGGGACATCACAATACGATGAAAAGTTAATGGGAATTTTACTAGAACATCTTAAAAGTGTAGCCAACAGCTGAGTTGTTGTAAGTCGTTTAAAGAGAGCTCTAAGTGGAGCGCGCTTACAAACAAAAAATAGGCTAAAAATCAAAGTTTAATCTTCAGGCACCTCAGTTGCTTACCTACCTTAAAAATATTGGAATATAAAAATGAAAAAATTAATTACCTTATCTCTTTGTAGTCTACTTGCGGCTTGTGGTGGTGGTTCTGGTTCTGGCTCTGAAACGCAGGTACCGGACTCGACTGGTGACACATCAACTGGTGTTGTTACCAATGTTGATTTTGTTATTGGTACTGTAGGACCACTAAGCGATGCTCGCGTTTGTGCAGACGTAAACCAAAACTTAGTGTGTGAAGAATCTGAGTTTTTAGGCCTAACATCAGCATCAGGTACATTTACAGTGTCAGGTGACTACACAGATACAGCAATTATTGTTGATGCAGTGTCAGAGAAAACAGCGAACGTAAATGAGGGCAACATTGTGGGCCACTCATACACTATGTATGCAGAAGCTGGCTCAGCGAATGTAAGCCCTGTAACAACAATGGCTGTAGACTCTGGTTACTCTGTTGAAGCAATCGCAGATTTATGGTCGGTTGATGTGAGTGTGTTTGAAGGTGACTACACGGCGCTAGATGATAGCAATGCACAGGCTGTTTTGGTTGGCTTGGCATCTGACTATGCAATTAAATTATTACAAGAAGGTGTGGCCTTAACGGATGTGCCGTATGACGTCTCTCTTGCTACTGATACTGTTTATGCAGCGCTTGAGTCGGGTGTTGTTGCCAGTGAGATTTCATTTGAGCTTGATGAAAATGGTTTGCTTTATTTAAAGGTACCTAGCGTAGAGGTTGACGTTGTAGAGGGTGATTTCATCCAAGATACCACGCTATCTTCGTTTGTGGGTGATTGGAATGTATACCACTTTGACCGCCTTGATGGTGATCAGTATGGCCAAGCAACTATTAAAGCTGAGAATTCTTGGGAGCAGTTTTGTATAAAAAATGTGTATGTTGATTCAGGGCAACCTTTAAACGCAGATGTGGATGCTGAGTGTTATAACTTTACCGTTGCGCGTGATGGTTTGATGGCTATATCAAACCAAGATCATTACAGTTTAACTTACAACTTAGTTTATGGTCATAAATCAGATGCGGGTACCGCGCTATTGTTTCAAGTAGAAAAGATAGTAAACGGAAGAAGATATGGTGGTGGCTTCATGTGGATGGATAACTATTCTGCAGCTGTGAATGTAGGTATGGGTCTTCGAGATCGTGATTGGTACCATGCTGTTTATACGGGCTTAGCGGATGATAGTGCAGGTGAATTTGATGGCGTTGCTTTTGAAGTTGATTTTGAAGAGCGTGTTTCTGTTGAATATGACAGTGGCGAAGCAGTTAATGCGCGTTTTTCATATGTTCAAGATATACCGTTCAGACCAGCATTTGAAATGAACCAGACTTCATTAGTGTACTCAGATGGTGTTAGTTATAATCGTACGGGGATGCTTCGCGTAGATGATTATATTTCACTAGGTCTGTTTAAGCGTGATGAAAAGTTTACACTAGGCCTATTGTCTCCGAATGCAGAAATTATAGAGTCTGTTGAAAATTGGAAAAAGTATAACGGTGTTGCTGCAGATTTGAAAAACTTAGTAAAATAAATTTTGTTTGTATGAGAGCAAAGGGGCTTCTATTAGAAGCCCCTTTTGATTGAATGAAGTTTTAATAAATAAAAATAGCCATTTTATAAGTTGGCTAGGCTAGTAAAAGCGGTAGAGTGGCACTAGCGCGCTTAAGTGAAATCATAATTTAGTAATTAAGAACCCATTCATATTTTTAAAATTAAGTTTTATAAAGTCTCAATCTTTGCGGTATCATCAGGTTATGCATGTTAAATCCACCTTAGGAAGTGATTTTAATGGATTAAAGTGCCTAACTGTCACTCTGCTTAAAAGTATAAAAAATATAAGAGCTTTAGTTTTAACAGTAGAAAAACTTCATTTTAGTTATTTGTATAAGGATATTAATAGAAGTATGGAAAGTAATAATGAGCCTTCGAACACTAGTAAAAATACTGAAACAGTAGAAGCAGAAACTCAAGATAACCCTCTCTCCCAGAATCAATTAATACAGCAATGGCGAGTAAACCTTGCATCCCTAAAAAAAGACACAGGATTTGAAGTACCCAAAGGATTAGATAAAAGTGATGAAAAGGTTACCACCGCGCTAGATTCAATAGTGTATTTAGATAAAAAAAATACCTTATTAGACGAAAATGAAGATTTTCAATTATCAGACAATGGCTTTGCAACATATAAAGCTAAACAAATGATTGCTTTTGAATATTTATCTCAGCTAAAAAAGCCTGATTTAATTAGAAACTCAGCAAAGTTTTACTTTTTTTCAAGAGCTAACCAAATAGAGCAGTTATCAAAACCTAGCAGTTGGGCTCATTCTTTATTTCACTTCTTAATCACGCTAATAGTTATTTTAGTGCTTGGGGTTATTAGCCTCTTAGTATTGGTTAAAACTCAGGATAATTTGTTTGTTAAGTTACTAGTAGGCTGGTTTTGGATTATAAATATTAAAACAGCGAGCAATTTAATTGGGAAATATAAAAAATTAGCTATCACTCCTTTTCGGTTTAGTGTCAGCTTATTAGGTATTCAGTCACTAAACGTACTAATAAAAGTAAGCCTACTAGGCATTATTCCTTTTCTTATTGTGAGTAGATACAACGCTTATTGGATTGATGACATGATAATAATTAGCTTATTTATTTCGTGTCTAATTAACTTTAAGCCTGACGAAAAACCATCAAAGCAAGTAGTTGAAAAAGACTTAGCAGAAGCAGGCACAGCTAATGTTTAAAGGGTTTATATTAGTTGTATTCATTCTTTTCAGTGCCAGCAGTTTAGCAAACGTTGATATAGACCTTGCATGTAAAGAAAAAAAAGAGCAACAGCGCTCGCTATTAGAAAGGCTTTCAACCTCTGTGACTGAAGCACATTTAGCGGGTCAATGCACTGGGTATGATTTCTACTACAAGGTTAACCTTAAAGAGTCTTGCTCAGAGTTTTTAGAACAAAAGGAGTCGCTGCTCAGCTCTTTAAGTACATCTCTCAAAGAGGCAAATTTGGCAGGTATGTGTGTCGGTGCAATTTATAGAGTAGCAAAACGGTGTAAAGTAGATACTTACAAAATTAATTACGCATACATTGCTAGAGGGGCTTTAACTGTTCATAAAGTAGAGCAACGCCTTGGTTGTCATGGTGAGCAGTATGGCTGGTAAAAATAAAAGTATTGCAGCGGTTGCCTGTCAAGCTTTAGGAATTGACCGCAACTTGCTACCAGAGCGGTTGAGAAGCCGTTTAAATTATTACGTTAAAGATAAAAACCTCAAAGCAAAACTACTTGATGAGGCAGATAAAAAATCAGAGTCAGTCGATTATGTGCCAAAGCCTATTAAAGCAGGTAATCATGTATTTATTCGTAACCTGGTTATTCTAGATACGTTGTTTGAAGATAAAAAATTAGTTGTAAATTGGCTCAATGGCGAAAAAATCAATACTGAAAGTTTTGATCAATTTGCCAAGGAGTGGAAGGCTAAAAAATTGCTCTTTCAAGCACTTGATAAGCGTATTGGTGATTTAAGGCTTTTTCTATCAGATGAAAATATAGATTGGTCACAAGATCAAATTCCATATCCATTTAATGAAGGCCAATATAGTTCATTGGAGATGATTGCTAATTCTATTGAGTTTGATACGCAATCGAGCCCATATGATTTAGCTCTTAAGGCTGTGATCGAAGGCGAGTTTGGTGTTCTAGGTAAACTAATTACTAAAAACCCAGATGCGTTTATTAGCGAACATGGCCAATGGCTAGTAACTCTATACAACACTAAAAAAGCAGAATACGAAGAATATAGTTTATTGCTAAATAAATATTAAAATATTTACTGCCTTTCCTTTTTTGTGAATTTCACAGTTTGATACTTGCTCCTGAAGTCACCGCACTCCGCTGTGATATTAGGAGATTATAATGCACCATTTAATTCTTTTTTCATTACTCAATGAAACCAATGAACTTTCATTAGCTGATTCAGCTATTAAAACAACGTTATTGAACCTTGTGTTAGGAGGTTCACATGAATAACTCTATCGATGAATTAGTTATTAATTATCACGTTACAGAAGTATGTAATTACTCATGCAAATTTTGCTATGCAAAGTGGGATCGTCCCAGCGAAATACAAGCTAATGGCCAAGACGCAGAGTTAATGCTTGAAAAATTAGCTAATTACTTTTTTGACGATAATACCAACCAAGTAAAAGCGGTTTTCCCTTATAAAAGTGTGCGTATCAATTTTGCAGGGGGCGAGCCGTTAATTCTTAAAAAACGTTTTGAAAAGTTAATTATAAAAACCAAGTTGCTAGGCTTTAATTTATCGCTAATTACCAATGGCCATTACCTAACAGACTCTTTTATAAACAACTATGGTGCCATCTTTTCAATGATTGGGATCAGCTTTGACAGCCAATTTTTAACTGCACGTGAAGATATTGGCCGAATAGATCGTAAAGGGAAGTCTTTTGGAAGTCACGATTTAATTAAAGCAATTACACAGCTTCGTAACGTTAATCCATCCATTACAATAAAGGTAAACACTGTTGTTAATAGCCTTAATTACCAAGAATCATTCGAGCAGCTAATAGCAGATATCAAACCCGAAAAGTGGAAAGTTTTTCAGGTGCTGCCTGTATTAAATAACAACTTATTAGTTTCTGATGATCAGTTTTCTGGGTTTGTAAAACGTCACGCTTCATTGAAAGAAGTCATGGTGGCGGAAGATAACGAAGCAATGACAAATTCTTATTTAATGATTAACCCTCAAGGACGCTTTTATCAAAATAGCGCAACTCAAAATGGATATGTTTATGGTGATTTAATTTTAGATGTAGGTGTGAAGCAAGCATTAGAGGTCTGTGAAATAAACTGGGAGACGTTTACTAGCCGATATAAAAAGGATAATACAGTTAGCCTCATTAGTAATAGCGAGTATCAGCTTAAAAATAACGCCGCGTATACACAGGGGGTATTAGCATGAGCACTATAAATAATGATGAACAATTTGCTGCATTGTTTAAAGAGTCTATTACGTCAGATTACAAAAATGCACTATTACTAATGAACGTAAGCCCTGATGTTAGTCTGTTTAAGTTTCGTAAAATACTTGAGACCTTATGCTTACTATATGCGCAGCGCCATAGTTATGAATTTACTAATAAAAACTTATGGGAGCAAATAAATGAACTAGCAGATATCTGCGCAATTCATGGAGCTGATAGAGAGCTATTTCATGGTGTTAGAGACTTAACAAATGATGGAGTACACAATAAGGAGTTAAGTAACGAGGTATTACTAAAAAAGGCGTTAGCCTCAAGAACAAAAATCTTAGACTTATTAGAAAGTGCTTATCTGAGCTTGGGGCTTGGTGAGCGTTTACCTCAATATGAGCTAATAGATGTGGGAGGCCAAGAACATAAAGACTTATGGTTTAACTGTTTAATCTCTTGTGATTATAAAAAGTATTTAAGTTTAGGTGTTTTTTACGAAAAAATGGGCAAAGTGTTTGAAAACGAAGCCTTAGATGACAAATCTTTCACTGCACGCGCACAGACTATGTATGCTTTTGCGGCTGAGTCTTATAAAAGTGCTTTTCAACTTTGCTCAAAAAAAACGATAACGGATGTTATTAGCTCTGATGATAAACAAATTAGTATTGCTCAGCAAAGCCATCAAATTCTATTTAAATATGCTCTTTTATGTTTCAACAATAAAGTAGATAACCTACATATTACTGAGGTAATAATATTACTAAACGCATTAGCAAAAAGAGGCTTTTACGCCGCTTACGCTTATTTAGGTTGGTGCCATTATTTAGGTGAAGACTATAAAAAAGCACATAAATACCTTAACCACAAAAAGGCTGAGCATACTGTTTTTCTATATCAGAGGTTAGGTGTTTTATATTCTTCAGGTAAAGCTAGCTCAATTAATGGTGATAAAGCAGTTGAGAGTTTTAAAAAAGCAGTAGGGCTAGGCTGTAATAAATCAATGTTTGAATTAGGTAAAATCTATTACAAAGGTGAGTTAGTTAAAAAAGATGACGAACTAGCTCAAAATTACTTATGCCAAGCAATTGCTACTGGTAACTTAGATGCAGTTTTGTACCTTGATGAAAAGTACTTAAAAATAAGAGAGCTATTTTCTGGTTTACTAGAGGAAATTAAAGGTGACAAAGTAAAAGTAGAACCGCAAAAGCCTTGTATTAAAACCACTAAATTAGGACGAAATGAACCCTGTTCATGTGGCTCTAATTTAAAGTATAAAAATTGCTGCGGAAAATAAATGCAAATATTCATAGTGTTAAATGGTTATATTTAAACAATGAATGATCGTATTACGCCTTAAAAAAATAAACCCAAAGTAAAAACGAGAGACAGTGTCTCTCGTTTTAATTTACCTTTTATTTTTGCTTATTAACCCTATTTTATATAGCATCACTAAACAGCACGAAACACGTTGAATCAACGAGTTGTGCGCACTCATAGCGTAGTATTTAGGGATGGTTTAAGTTATGGATAAAAGAAAGCTCAGCGAAACCGATATAATCAGTAAGTTTATTCTACTTGCCTTTAAAACGGTTAATCAAACTCATATAGGTTCATTACTAGTTACAGTTCCCCTTTTAGAAGAGCTGAAACGCATCGTGACTAAAGTCGATGAACTAATGGCGCTGTGCGATCAACTTAAAGCCCGTTTAACCGACGCACAAACGACTAAACTCCACCTCACCGATGCCATAATCGCAAAGGCGTTGTAACTATGGCAATTGTCTTCAACAAACCACAAACTATTGCGCAGTTGTTAGCGCAACAACTCACGATTCCTGAGTACCAACGGCCTTACAAATGGCAGCCTAAGCACGTTAATCAGTTAATTGATGATATTTTTAATCACCGCACTAAGCCGTGTTATCGGCTCGGTACTGTTGTATTGCATCAAGATAAAGAATCAGTGAATGAGAATAAAAAACAGACACTGAACATCGTTGATGGGCAGCAGCGGCTGCTCAGTTTAACGCTGCTTTGCACCATTCTTGATGGGGCTGAGAAAGCTATTTCATCCACTTTGCTTGAACATAAGTTTGAATCATCAGTCAGTATCGACAACCTCAAAAATAATGCTCAGATCATTTCTGAACGAGTAGCAAGTTTGACTGCCCCCGAAAAGCAGGAATTGCTTAATTTTGTGCTTAACAAGTGCGAGCTTATTCAAGTGACATTAGATGATTTGAGTGAAGCGTTTCAGTTTTTTGATTCTCAGAATGCCCGTGGTAAAGCCCTTGCGCCGCACGATTTACTCAAAGCGTATCACCTGCGTGAAATGATGGACGCCACGACACAAACAGAACGCTTGCACCATGTAAGCCTTTGGGAGCAAGGCGTTAACCCTGATGATGATTCAGCCAATTTGCACACCATCATGGGGGAGTTCTTGTTCCGTATGCGCCGATGGATTGACGGTGATTATGGCATTACGTTTAGTCGTCATAACATTGATGTATTCAAGGGGATCAACCTGGATAACACCCAGTACGCTTATGTGGATGCAATGCTGGCGCTCGATTACGCGGTTGAAACCTTTAATGGCGATCCTGCGCGAAAATGGGACAAGCAAACCAAGAGTTATCCATTTCAAGTAGAACAGGTGATGATCAACGGTAAGCGATTTTTTGAGTATATTCAGCATTATATGGCCATTCACACAAGCTTGTTTGTTGGCAACGAGGCAAGACTTGCTTCATTCGTTAATAATTACACTAGGTACAGTGGCAGTCACCGTAAAGGGGATAGCTATGTGCGTAATTTATTTTTATGTACCGTGATGTATTACTTCGACAAATTTGGTGATGTGGAGTTAGAAAAAGCGACGCAGATTTGTTATCGCTGGGCATATTATTTACGCCTTGAATTGCAACGCATCGGTATGGAATCAGTTGATAACCACGCGAAAAGCCGTAGTGGGTTATTTAGAGCAATTCGCAAAGCCGTCCACCCTCAACAGGTGTTGAACTTTCAACCACCTTGTATCAAAGAGCCTAAGTTTAATAATGCTAAGGACGTGCAGGCATCTATTGAAGCAATGAAATCGGGAAGTATCAATGAGTGATGTGAACCAAGTAGAACAGTTATCCGTTAGGGCGCTTTTCGATAAGAAAACTGAATATATTATCCCTATTTATCAGCGGAATTACGCTTGGGGTGCGCCTGAGATCGAGCAGCTTATTCAAGATATTAGTGATGCCGCAGGGCTTAATACTCAGCCAGGTGAAACTGTTAGCGTAAAACAAGCAAAATATTACCTAGGTAGTCTTGTTGTGTATCAGCGCACAACTCACTCACAGCAATCAAATGTGATATACGAAACCATTGATGGACAGCAAAGGCATACCACGCTCTCTATTTTATTGGCGTATCTAAAACATCGAAAAGTATTGGGTGAGAGTGATCTAGCAGGGGTAGACATTAATCTAACTTTTGATAGTCGACCAAAATCTTCTAGAGCGTTAGAAGATATTTATATAGGTAAGTCAAGTGGCGAGCCTGAAGAGCCTAACATTCATGCTGCGTTGAACATTATTCAGCGTTGCTTCAAAACCAAAGGGCTAGATACAGAGGCTAAAATTAAGCAGTTTTGCGAATACCTGTTAGATAACGTCACTATATTGAGAGTCGTTGTGCCACCGCAAACCGATCTTAATCACTACTTTGAGATCATGAATAACCGTGGTGAGCAACTAGAAAAACACGAAGTATTGAAAGCGAAATTCATGGCTACACTGAGCAATGATGATGAAAGAAACTGTTTTTCAACCATCTGGGATGCTTGCTCGAATATGTCGCGCTATACCCAGATGGGTTTTCAATCTGATTTGCGTAAAGAAGTATTTGGTGACAATTGGCAAACTATGCCAAAAAGCTTTGATGCGATTCAAGCAAAGCATACGAGTAAACAGCAAAAACAAGATGCAATGACACTACGCGAAATTATCGACAACAAAACACCCAGTGAAAATACCGATGATGAAGAGCGCGAGAAAGAAGAGCGCTTTGGCACGGTTATCGACTTTTCAAATTTCTTACTTCATGTACTCAAGTTGATGCCTGAGATTAAAGGGGTATCGCTTGATGATAAAAAATTACTTGATGCGTTTATCAGTAAAGATAATGGCTTGAGAGTTGAGACCAAAACCTTTGTATATGAGTTGCTTAAGTACAGAGTTCTATTTGATAGCTACATCATCAAGCCAGACCAACATAATGAAAAGCGTAAGTGGAGCCTACAAACTCTAGTCGCTAATTCGAGCGGTACTAGCACAAGCTCTAGCTATAATACCTCTTTTGGTAAAAACCAAGACTCACTAAATGAAAAGCTGCGCATGATATTAGCAATGTTTCATGTATCAAACCCAGCCTTAGTTTATAAGCGCTGGTTAAATGATGCGCTAAGTATTTTGAATAGGAATGTTACACATGATGCGGATTTAAGCATTGATGGAGAGGTTTACTTAACTGAGCTTGAACGCTTAAGCGATCGCTATTTTGAAGAAATCACCGGCGGTCAATGTTTAGAGCTTAATAAAGAGAGCTTAGGCGTATTACATCAAGGAACGGGGGTTCAGAACTTTGTGTTTAATCGGTTGGATTACCTTTTGTGGAGGCGTTTATCAGATGGTGAAACATTTGATGGTAAAGGTAAAAAAGAGCTTGAAAAGCACTTTGATGATTTTCAGTTTAGTTTCAGAACTTCTGTTGAGCATTACTTCCCGCAAACCGATCCATCAGGTGCAAGCAAAATGGAGGATGTCGATCGCTTTGGAAATTTATGTTTAATTTCGCCAAGTAGTAACTCGAGGCTTAGCAATTACTCTCCGCAGGATAAAAAATCCTTCTATCGTGAGAACAATCGTGCCGAGAGTTTAAAGCAAGCGATTATGATGAGTTACGATGACTGGGGCCCCGTGGGACTAGGTCGAAAAAATATCGAAAAACATGAATCGGCCATGTTAAAGGTTTTATCCGCAATAAAAATATGAGCTACAGCGATAAGTCGAGTTACTTAATAACACGGCTGATAATTAATGGTTAATATTAGCTGAACAATAAATGCTGCTGAATATAAGCTTAAAACTTGGTTGTATAACCTGCTTTTTTAGTTGTTTATGATTATTTTTTTGCTTATCACAGTTGATTTATATACTATCTCGCCACGACTAAAGTATTGCTTTATTTTAGTTGTGGATGGCGAAAGGGAACTTAAAGATTTTATGGATAAAAGCCGAGCAGTACTATCAGATCCCCACTTTTAATTTTATACCTCTTTATAATTCTTTTCCTCGCCATTAATGCGTGTTTTCTGCTTTGAGGTTTCAAAGTAGTTGTCTATTTAATTACGAGAGTACAAAAGATAAATCATATGGATATACTAGAAAGTTTACTACGCAGTTTTGATACAAACGTTGTTAGCGGTGCAGTATTAATTTTAATGCTTTTTGTTTTTGGTTCAGGTTTGTTTTACACCAAAAAGGCTAGGCAAGTTGAGTTTGTTCAGTTTGTTCCAACACTATTAACTACGATGGGTATATTTGGTACTTTTTTAGGTATAGTTCTTGGTTTATTAGAGTTTAATCAAAATGATATAGAAGCCAGTATTCCGTTATTACTAGCAGGTTTAAAAACGGCATTTATTACAAGTTTAGCGGGTATATTTTTATCTTTAGTGTTTAAAACACTGTCTACGTTTTCGTTCTTAAAACCTAAGCAACTAGAAGATAGCATTTCTCATGCAACACCTGAGGCGATATTAGGTGCTATGCAAGCGCAGGTTGCAGAAACAAAAGTTTTAAAAGAGGCGATTGTTGGTAATGAAGAGTCAACACTGTTTGGGCAATTAAAAATATTACGTGGTGATATTAATGATAATGCAAAAACATCGATAAATATTGCCCAAGAACAAGCTGTAAAACAACAAGAGAACTTTGAGGTGTTTAGTGAAAGGCTATGGCTTAAACTACAAGACTTTGCAGATACTTTATCAAAGTCAGCTACAGAGCAAGTTATTGAGGCGCTAAAACAGGTGATTAGTGATTTTAATAACAACTTAACAGAGCAGTTTGGTGATAACTTTAAACAATTAAATGAAGCGGTAATTAAATTAGTTGAATGGCAAGAAAACTATAAAGTTCAGCTTAAAGAAATGAGTGACCAATATGCTCATGGTGTTGCTTCAATTTCTGCAACTGAATCATCTGTTGCTCATATTAGTGAGCAAAGCCAAATAATTCCTCAATCGATGGGTGAATTAAAAGGTGTTATGGAAGTTAATCAACATCAATTAGCTGAGCTTGAACGCCACTTAGAGGCCTTTAAAGATATGCGCGATAAAGCTGTTGAAGCCGTCCCGCAAATTCAAAAACAAGTTGAAGCTACAGTGAACGATATATCGGCTGCTGTAACAACAGCGAGTGACCATTATAAAACCCTTCTTACGCAATCAGACGATTACATAAAAGCTCACGTTCAGACATCTAATGATTTATTAGACAAGTTTGCTCATGAAACAGAGAAAGGCATTAATAGTGTTGGTGAGCGTTTGATTGAAAGCTCGGATAAGATTGGTAAAGAAATCCAAACTGCAGGCAATGAGTTTACAGATAATACAGCTCGAACTAACGAAAGCTTAAAGACAACATCTGATCATTTACAGTCGCAAACTGAAGTAATTAAGCAGCACCTACAAGATACGGTGACTGACCTAAATAACAATATGCGAGACATGATTGAAAAATTAGTGGAAGACGCTAAAGACATTACTTCAACTATGAAGCAAGCTAATCAAAACCTTGTAACAGATACAGAGCAGGTGCGTGACACTGTGGTTAAGTCAGCTGAAAAACTTCAGCAACGCCTTAATGAAGTTATTGACGATGCAGCTACACAGCAAATTAACCAAGCTAAACGTACCTTTGATGCAATGGAAAATGAGGTTAAAAAGCTGGTTGGTATGACTGGCGAAGCCGTAGACTCACAACTAAAACTTATTGATACTGCGATGCAGCAAGAAATAAGCCGTGTAATGAACGAAATGGGTAAAGCACTTGCACAGGTAAGCGGTAAATTTGTTGATGATTACATTAAGCTAACTAAAGCTATGAATGAAGTTGTAAGTCAGCGAGTAATGTAATGGAAAAGATATTTGGCTCTCAAAACACCTCTCAAGATAGTGGTGACCATTGGTTAACAGTATCAGATTTGATGGCTGGTCTAATGGTTGTATTCTTGTTTATAGCTATTGTTTTTATGATGATAACTCAAAAAGAAAACGACAAGATTAAAGATGTTGCTGTTGCTTACCAACAAAATCAAGTTGCCATATATGAAGCGCTAGAAAGCGAATTTGAAAAAGACCTTGATAAGTGGGGAGCAACAATAGACAAAGAAACTTTAGCGTTTAACTTTCAATCTCCAGATGTTTTATTTGCTAATAATGAAACTCGATTAAGCAACGCATATAAAGAAATATTAAACGACTTTTTCCCCCGTTATATCAACGTGCTTGCCCCGTTTAGAGACTCTTTAGATGAAATTCGTATTGAGGGCCATACTTCAAGTGTTGGTTTAAGAGGCTCTACAGAAGCGCAAGCATACTTTTATAATATGCGACTATCTCAGGGACGAACACGTTCTGTATTAGAGTATGGTTATGCACTTATGCCTAATGAATCTGATTGGATTAAAGCTAATATTGCTGCAGTTGGTTTTTCATCTTCACGTTTAATTAAAGAGAATGGTGTTGAAGATGCTGCAAGGTCAAGGCGGGTATCTTTTAGGGCTATTACTAATGCTGACATTCAAATAAAACGGATACTGGAGGCGCAGTAATGAAGCTAACAGTTGATTTTAGTGCGTTACATAGATCGGTAGCACCCTTAGGGCAAGTTGTTACAGACTTTTCTATTACCAGTGATGCTTCTGAACTCGAGAGCATTGGCAGTCATCTTAATCAAGGGATGATTTTAGGTAAAGATGTACAGTTAGATGAAATTGATGGGTCAAACGGTGTACTAAACTATGATGGCCATCAGGTTATGCTTTATATACCTGATCAAGGAGATGACATTGAAGCCGTGTTGTCTAATGGTAAATTAGGGCGACGTATCCATGTGGCAGAGTGTTCTACTCTTGAGTTGATGCGAGAAACTGGCCGGTTTAAACGCTATGATGTAATTAATCGCGTTGATGGCTTTTTTCCTGTATTTGGCTCAAGCTACAGAGGAGGCTCTAATACAGAGGGGGAAGCTGATTTAGGTGTATGTAAAAACTGCTTAAAAATTCTTAATTACAAGGGTTACTCTACTCAAAGTCCTCAAGTTAAAAATCAAGTATTTAATAGTTTTTCGTTTGAACAATTCTTCGAAGTTTATAGCTCCTACTTTAAAAGTTTGCCTGTTAACAGTAAGAAACACACAAGCGGTTATACGCCAGATTGGCCATCAATTTCGGCTAAGTTAAGAAGCGATTTAAATTACACATGTGAGCAATGCGGCATTGACCTTAAATCTGAAAAAAGGCTCTTACATACTCATCATATCAATGGGAATAAAGCAGAAAATGAACGAGATAATTTGAGAGTACTTTGTGCAGATTGCCATAAAAAGCAGCCACATCATGATCATATATATGTAAGCAACTCAGATATTCTTAAAATTAACCAGCTAAGACGAGAACAACATAAGTTTGACGTGTTTAATTACGATAATCTGCGAGAGTGTGCAGATACAGCATTAGATGGCCTTCTGCAAAAATGTGAGTCGACTAGATTACCAGGTGCTGAGCTAGGGATTGTTATTCAAGATAAAGAAACATTTGTTTCAATCGATCTTTGCTGGCCAAGGCGTAAAGTAGCGGTGCTTATTAATATGAGTAATTCTAATATATTAAGAAGACACGGCTGGACTGTATTTACTGCATTCGACGCCTTAAATAACTTTGAGAATTTTCAGCGTCAAATTAGATAAGAAATTTTAATTTTAAAGGATTAATTTATATGCATTCTAAAGCAAGCTTCGTTTTTTGGCTTACATTAGCACTTTATTTGATAACACTATTTACTGTTACTTATGTAGGGGTTTATCTAACCTATATAGCTCTACCACTTTTGGTCATTTCAGGCCTAATCATGAAGTGCACAAAACCAAAGGCTGAGGTACAGAAAGTTTATGATGATAGTAAATCTGCAGCTACTCAGGCGCTACTAGGCACAAGTAATTTTTTAGGTAGTGTTAATGAAGGTCTAAATGAATTTAATAGAAACTTAGAAATTAAAAATAAAGTACACGAGCTAGTCAGAGAGCGAACGAAGGCCTATAAAGCTAAGATACAATCGTTGAAAATAGAAAAAATACCCTTTGAAATGAAGTTAACCCATGCAGAGCTAGACTCAGAAAAACGCAATCTACAAGATGAAATAGAGCGTATTGATAGGGAAATAGAATTGAACAACAAGCATATAGAGCAGATTAAGATTGCCTGTGAATTAGAGGTTAAAGCTCCATAGTATACAATGTGCTAGATTCCCTAATTAACAGCCCTTAGCAACTGTAAAGGTATTAATTTATAGGTAGTTGCATAGGGCTGTTACATGAATAATTTTATTTACCAAGTGCTTTATCTAATTTTGACTTTGACAAAGTATTTCGAAAAGTCAGGTTTTGTTTTAGTTTGTCAAAGTTAATTGAGTTGTTTGTTTGCGCCAACTGTTTACCATTTAACTCGTAGTATAAGTCATAATCTTTAAGTTTATTACTTACCTTAACCACAAAATTATCATTAATTTTAATCAAATCATCATCAAAAAGCTTATGCAAATCAGAACGTAAAAGCAGGCCGTTCTCATTTTCAAAGTTACCTTTGTGGTTAGTATCAGCATGTGGAATTATATGAGCAGCTTGCAGTGATTCCGCAGGGCATTTACCTGACATAAAGCAAGTTTCACCGTAAATACTTAAAAGTTGTTTTCTAAACGGGCCTTGACCTACTCGAACATAAACAAGGCGAATCTTATCGTTTGTGTCTCTATCCTCAAGTGTTTCTATTTCTTGCAAAGCTATTGTATCAAGAGAAAGATAGCTATAAAAAATATCGGTTGGGTTTGTATTGTCAACAGTAATTAAGCGTGATTGCACTTTATCTGTATTTACAGCTTGCTTTATGAAACTAATAGCATGATCTGTATTTATATTATCTGTTAACTCTATCTGATGTTTAGACTCGCCATCTAATTCCATTTCTTCATGAACTACTTTTTTTACCTTGTCGTCTCCAGCAATGTAAAGAGCTGCTTTTTTATTTGTTATTTTTAAAGTGAAAACACCTGCGCCTTTATTCTTTTTACAAAGCTCTCCAGCTACAGGGTATTTATGTACACCAAACCTAAACCTCCCATTTACTAAACTCCATAAATCAAAGTCGCCAATTGATGCTTGGATTTGATAAATTACTTTTTTAAATTCGACTTCATTTATTATTATATCGTCGTTAAGACGGCTTCTGATGAGTAAGTATACATAATGCGCTACCTCATCGATGTCAAATCTAGTTCCTGCTTTTATGAGTATCATTTTATTACCTTCAAAATTGTGGACATTTGTAAAAATGTAAATGCTATAAATTGCGCCTTTAAGCTAATTATAAGCACCTAAAAAGACATTAAATCCAAATGTTAGTTAAATTTTTTATATCCATCATATCGTTAATTTCGACAAGTATTAGATTAGGATTACTACTAAGATACCTGTTTTTCTTATAAAGTTTAGAGTTTTCTTCATTAATAGGAGTTAAGTTTATGTAGTGGAAGCTATCGAGACGTGCTAGTGCTTTATTTAATTCATTATTATTAACAGTAGTGTTTAGTATAACTGATAGGTGCTCATAAAGCGGTGTTGGATCTATATCTATCATTTGTCCGTCGGTTGAGTGAATGTATTCTCCAAGTTCACCGTAACTTTCAAGATCAAAGTCTTCTGAAGTACAAGGGTAAACAATCCCTTCACCGTTATCACGCCAATCGAGTAATTCAAATAAAGATAAAGCTACTTTTATGTCTAGTAGTTGCAAGTTTGGGTTGGTGATAACGTTTGGTGTGAAGAATTCATATCCTTCAGGAGCTTTATCAAAGGCGAATGCATTTTCTCCATTGTTGTTTTTAGTATGCATTTGTAAGAGAGGGCGATGAACATACTCTTCTCCTCGAGTAGCATACTCTTTTGATAAGCTATTGTTCTGGTGCTTATTTTTAATAAGTATAGGGTTTTCTGATGAGCCTGGGTTAAGATTATATTCATCCATGTTAAGTTTCCGATAATTGTATACGTAAAAATATCTTAAAAATACAAACAAAAGTATATATAAAACAGTATGTTGAGAATTTACATTGAATTTATTTTTAAGGTTGGATAATTGAACTTTAAAGCTGTTTAATTTGAATTATTTACGGTGACTTTGATTTTATGCTATTACGTGAACTCAAAGCTCTTTACCTAATTACTATGTACTTATTGATTATAAATAAATAGGTACATAGCATGAACCCAACTCCTCAATTAAAGCGTATAGTTGCGCACTTTACCACTGAATTATTAGAAGAATTCGACGTAGAAGAGCTTTGGCACGATAAGCTATTTAAAAAGGCTTTATGTAGCGTTTCTGGTTTTAACTATGCAAATTTACAAGGTTTAGATGTTGATGATTTAATTACGCGAATAGATCATTTAGCAATAACCACAATGTCTAAAACGTTACAAAAAAATGTGCATATATTTTGTAAAGCGTTTGGTTTACCAAAAGCGGTAACTCCATTAGTTATCTTTTCTTGCTGTATGACGCTCAGTAAGCCATTGCGCGAACTTGTCGAATACTTACGCGACGATTACGCAAGCGTTATTTTAGAAAAAATAGCTTATGTGCTTGATATTGATGAAGCACTACTTAATAAGCAAATTGGGTTAATTATTGAATCTGGCATGTATTCAATGGATATGGAGATATTTGCTGGGGAAGATGAGTTTTTAATATTACCAAACGCAATTGCTAAAAGTCTTCTCGAGGGTAAGTTAAATAGTGAAAGTGATATTTTATCTAACTTGGTCACTCCTTGTGAAGCTTCTGAGCTTAGCGCTGCTGATTTATCTCACTTAGATTTAAATACTTTACTAAAAGCTACGCAAAATGCGACTAAGACGGGTGATCAAGCATTGAGTATTCTATTTTATGGTGTGCCAGGTTCGGGTAAAACTTCATTGGCGAAATATATAGCGCAAGCGTGTGGTTCGCAGTTGCTTAAGGTGCAAGCTAAAGGTAGTAATTTAATAAGCCCAACAAACGAGCTCGATAGCCGAAGTGCAAGTTCTGAGTTGCGTTTAGAGCACTTTAATGTGGTGAGTAAGTTGGTAGGTAAACGTAAAAAAACAATGCTGTTACTGGATGAGTGTGAAAACATTTTTGAGCGTGATTTATTCTCTAAAAGCTTCTCTAAAGAGCTACTTCATACTTATATTGAAAATCACCCTGTAGTGAGTATTTGGATCACTAACCATCTAGAAGATTTACCACAGAGCGTTATTAGGCGATTTAATATTGTTTACGAAATTCCTGAGCTAAACAAAACCACTAAAGAAAAAATGATTGGCAAATATGTTAAAGGTTTGAGTGTTGGTAACAGTTTTATAAGTAAATTATCTGCCCAACAAAACTTATTGCCAGCTCATATTGCTAAAGCTGTTCATGTAGCTAGGTTATGCGGATTTAAAGCACAAACCGCGCGTGACTGCATAGAAGAGAATATTCAAGATACTTTAACTGCATGCGGCTTTTCTGCTCACGAATTAACTTATCAAGCAGCGCAAAAGTTTAACCCTGAAATGGTGAATATAGAGTCTGAGTATGCGTCACTCGAACAGGTGGAAGAAGCTGTAATTGAACATTCGAGTTCACGAACCCTGCTAACAGGCCCGCCAGGCACAGGTAAGACAGCTTTTGTAAATTACTTATGCGAAAAAGCTGATTTTAAACTTATATCTGTCAAAGCATCAGATTTACTTAGTAAGTGGGTTGGCGAAAGTGAGCAAAATATTGCTCAACTATTTAAACAAGCTACACAAGAAGGAAGTGCAATATTTATTGATGAGGCTGATGGTTTGTTGTGCAGCCGCGAACAAGCAACGGCAAATTGGGAAGTGCAAACAGTTAATGAATTACTATGCTATATGGAGCAATTTCAACTCCCACTTTTTGCCGCAACTAACTTTGCTAAAAATTTAGATAAAGCGGTAATGAGGCGATTTGATTTTAATTTAAATTTAACCAATTTAACTGCGGTACAGGCTAAGCAATTATTTAAAGATACATTAGGCCCGGGAGTGTTAAATAAGCACTTAATGCATGAGTTATTCAAGCTTACAAAGCTCACACCAGGTGACTTTGCGATTGTAAAAAGGCAAATGAAGTTTTCAAAAAAACGAATGACTCAAGAGCGAATGTTATCGATTTTACAAGAGCAAAACGACCTAAAAGAAGGTGGGAAGCAGAAGATTGGGTTTGTTTGAGGTATAACACTATAAAGTACTTACTTATTAAAGTTTTGTAGTTGTATTACATATGCTAGGTTGCATATGTTACTTAAAGATAATGCTCGGCTATTCTCTACCAAGTATATGATTATCATAAAGGATGGATTTAAAAATGAAATTTTCAAAATTAGTAAAAGAGCAACTCGGTTGTTATGTATATGGGTTAATTGACCCAAGTAATGATAAGATCTTTTATGTCGGAAAGGCGTCTTACAATAACAGAGCTTTTGATCATCTAAAAGAAATAGGTAAAGAGTCTAATAAAGCAAGGAAAATAGCAGAAATTAGAGCTGTTAATGAAGAGCCTAGAGTTGAAATATTAAGATATGGATTAGATGAACAAACAGCTTTTGAAGTTGAGGCAGCTATAATTGATGCACTGGGTTTAGAGAATCTGACAAATGTGGTCAGAGGGCATGGCGTAGTTAAAGGGCGCTTAACAATTGAAGAGCTTGAAAGGTTACATTCGGTGAAGCCAGTTCTAGTTGATGATATAAAAGAAAAGTGTATTTTATTTTATATAAATCAAACATATTCACCTACATTATCCGAGCCTGAAATTTATGACATGACCCGACAGTTTTGGCATGGTGTATCAGCGGAAACTAGAGAAAAAAATGAGTACAACATAGCATTAGCAGTAGTCGATGGGGTTGTAATTCAAGTTTATAAAATTGAGGCTTGGTTTGAAGCTGGCTCTACTCTTTCTACTAGAGCGAGTAAAGGGAAGCCAAATAGATGGGAGTTTGTAGGCCAAGCTCTGGATGAGCATCATCTTCGCGGACGGTTATTAGTTGGCAGTGATGGTTATCCTATACCGTCAATGCAGCAAGGCTATAGTTATTTACCAAAAAAGTAGTTAAATAATTTAATGAATTCATGCCGCCATTTATCTATTCTAGAGCTTGTACCGATAGCGCCAAGCTCTATTTCTACTCAACAGCTGCAGCAAAAATTGCTTGAACGTGACTTTGATATTTCAACCCGCATGCTCCAGCGGGATCTACAATCACTTTACGACCAAGGTTGTTTTGGCCTAGAAAAAGACACGCGCAGTAAACCGTATGGTTGGTCTATTAACGCGCAGTGGCGAGGTGGTAACGCAAAAGTTATGAGCAGTGAAGTCGCTGAGCATTATTTGTTGTTGGAGCAGTTATTACCACAATCAGTCCCGAGTGACGTTAAGCAGTCAGTGCATATTAAAGCAGAGCATGCTCTTAAACGTTTTAATGGCCATGTACCTGACTGGCTTTCAATCCTTCCAAAGTCGTCGTTAAAAGTGAATATTGATAATCAGCTAGTTGAGCAAATTGAGCATGTGATTAAGCATAAGCGTGCAGTGAGCGCTGAGCTTTATAGAGTACTTTACGATGAGGCACATTGGTTAAAGTTTGCTGAGTTGAGTTTTTATAACATAGTTGATCAAGGCGGTGTGTTAATGGCGCAGTTTATGGTGGGGACGCTTCACGATAAGTGTTACCAGATGCCGGTTTACCGCATTCGTAATGTACACATTTTGCAAAAGACACGACGTGAGCCAAGTGCCGAGCAATTAAAGTCGTTACGTAGTGCGATTAATAAAGGCATGAACCAAGAGTGTATTGAGCTTATTGTAAAAGCTCCCAAACACTCTGCTGTCAATCAAGGATTTATTGAGCTTGGCGAGATGACCGATAAGCAAAGTAATGATGAAAAAAACGTATTACTTACCTACCAAACTATTGATACCGAGCAATTAACCGATGAGTTGCTTAAATGTGCTCATTGGCTTGAAGTGATTAAGCCGGAAAAGCTGAGGCAAAGAGTTATTTCTAAGCTTAAAGCGGCTACTAGTAACTATCAATAACTCTAATTAGCTTAGGTGCGTCAAAAATTGACGCACCTATTTGTTATGCTCCTTTAAAAGTTTAAGGAGTAGTTATGTTTCAATTAATTCAGCAAAATGATGGTTTATCGATTGGCGTATTTGGTATTGGTGGGTGTGGCTGTAATACCCTTAACAGTATTTTTGAGCAACGCGAGTCTGATCAGGCATTCTTGTACAGTGTTAATACCGATAAAGTAGTACTTGAGCATACACAGAGTGATGAAGCAGTACTAATAGGTGCTGAGCTAACTCATGGTTATGGTGCAGGAGCTGACCCTAAAGTTGGACTACAAGCGGCAGAAGAGAGTAAAGAGCAGCTTTTAACGCTTATTAATGGCTGCGATATAATACTGTGTGCAACAGGGTTGGGTGGCGGTACTGGGACTGGCGCTAGCCCTTACATTGCAAAACTTGCTAGTGAACAAGGTAAGCCCATTATATTTGTTGCTACATTACCTTTTAGTAGTGAAGGGCAGTTTAGAAGCAATATTGCGCAAGCAGGTTTAAATGAGCTTAAAGAGCATGCTAATGCTGTTATTACTCTCCCAAACGATCAACTGATTGAAGTGCTAGGTAATGATATTGGTTTATTTGACGCCTTTAAGCATAGCAACCAAATACTCCATTCACTGATAAAATCATTAATCGATATGCTTTGCTTTCAGGGGCTGATTAATGTTGATCTAAATGATTTTGCCAAAATTATGGATTGTCAGGGTGATGCAGTACTAGGTGTTGGTAAATGCGATGAAGAAAGCGAGCTCACTACTGCGCTTGATGGTGCACTCAATAACCCGTTAGTTAATCAAGTTGATATGTCATCAAGTACCGGTGTAATAATACAAGTAAATTGCAAAGATGAAATTTCACTGGGTAATTATAACCTCATTACCGATACAGTGCGCCAGCAGGTAAGCCTAAACGCTTTAGTTATTTGTGGTGTTTCAAAAATTGAAAACTTAGCAACCAATTATGAGCTACTGGTTATTGCTACGGGCGCGAGTTCAAAAATGATACTTGATGACACTACAAATGAGTCAAGCTCTAAAGTAGTCGCCACTAAGCCAAAAGCATCTGATATTTTTGATATCCCTGCTTTTATAAGAAATCAATCTGCACCACCTAGTAAAAGCTCTTTATAGGTTTTGTAAGCAAAGAAAAAGTTGTATTGCAATATGTAAGCGCTACTCTAATATTTGCAAAGGGCGGCTCTTTTTAAGCTTTTGGGTTTGCTGAACTATATTACCCCAGATAGTGGAATAAGCACTTATTGTGCTTTTAACTTTGACGATGAATGTATTTGAATTATCAAATTTAAAAAATGACTTTTTTGTCGTTTTGTTTTTTAACTTAGCCTGTATTTTTACTTCTTTAAGTATTTCCTTCTCAAATAGGGAAAAGTTTTTATAAAGTGCCTTAATATCAGTGTCATATATTTTATTCGAGTGGTCATAATGTTTACTCATCGGATCGTGGTCTGAAACAGAGTGATGAAGCATTTTTTTAGACTCAATTTCAGCAATTGTTGATGACCCAATTTTTTTAGTTAGCACTTCTTTCATATGTGATTTTAAAAAGCTGCGCAGTAGTGTTGGAAATGCTCCGGCTGAGCCTTTTATATTTATGTTATCTCGCGAGGCCGCTACCATGTTTTTTGGTGCATGATACTTAAGTGCTCGGTTTAAACTCTCTTTACTAATGGGTTTTGAGTCGTCTTTAACCTTGCAAAATAAGTAGGTGCGGTTTATGTCTGGGTTTAATTTTAACTCTTGTTGTATTGTTTTTTTCATCTCGGGTGTGAGTTGTATTTTAAACTCTTTTTGGTTTTTCATAGCACCGCGAGTGGTATGAGTTGTTTCAGGAAACGTTAAAAATTTAGGATTATCTAAATCATCTATATACGATAGACGAAGGTTGCAAATATTTATGGGTCTTAGCCCAGTAAACATCATCAGTAGTACCGCATTTATTAATGTATTATTTTTAGCTGTTTTTAGGTTTATGTATAGCTGAGAAATTAGAGATATATCAGTATATGCCTTACAAGGAATAGGCTTCGCCGTTCTAGAAGATATATAATTATTGTCTACTTCTAGGAATGGATTAGTGCCATTATTATATTTATTTTTTGCGAACACCCACAGCTTTTTCATTTGCTCGCATAGCTTAGCCACATGCGGACCACTTTTCTCTGTTAACAGTTGGTCAAGCGTTGCTTCTATTATCTCAGGCGTAATAGTTTGAAATAACGTATTTTTACCAAAGGCATTTTGAATTGCATTAAGGTAAGAGGTGTATGTTGTTACTGTGGTTTCAGCTAACTTGCTAGGGCTATGCTTATTAATTGACTGTAAGTTTTCTATTTGTTTGCTCACTACAAATTCAAATGTGTGACTAGAGGTGTTCTTTTTGTATATTTCAGCTGCTTTTAATTTCGCTGCTGAAAAACTCATATTATTAGAATCACCAAGCTTTGTGTTTTTTATGCCATGTTCTTTTTTAAAATGAGTAAAAAATTTAATAATGCCATCATGCTGGAATACAATTCTTATTTGATCTTTAAGCTGATACTTTGAAAGTCTTCTTCCTTTTTCTTGCGCCAATATAATAGTCGCAAGACTGGCTAGCTCTTCCATTGACTCGTCATTGTACGGTGGCTTAAATGCATTAAATTCAGCCATGCAAAGGTCACGACTTTCGATCGTAACCTCACATGGTTTTATTGAATTTAATACTGATGTTGCCATTAATAGAAAAACCTTAAAAAAGTTAAAATCATCAAATAATTGACGAGGTATCGCTCTAATAAGGCAATGATATGAAATTAATTTTTTTTACAAAAACTTTGGTAAGTCGAAATTAAACTTTTTTAATTATTTTTTGCTTTGGCTTTGGCTTCTTGGTCACTTAAATACCTCTCAACGACAGCTCTTCCCTCTGCTGTTAAGATCAAATCTTTTGCTACTCTACTCGTATCACCAAGTGGCTGATTAATGAAGTTTACATAACTGCCTTTGTGAACTAAATGAGCTTTAATTCTATCTCTCAAGGCTTTTTTATCGTTATTTTCTTTTAGGTTTTTAGCTTGTTTACTTTGCATACCTGTAAGTCTGAGTTGTTGGCTTTCGAGTTCTTTCGCTCTTTTTAAAATACTGGCTTCATGAATTTTGAATACATTAAATTTGAGCTTTGTTGAAGTGCCAAATAGCTCTTCAGATTTATCATAATTCAAGCCGTTTGGATCGTCTTCTTTTCTTAGGTGATGAAGCGCGAGTCTTGTGAGTTCCTCAGCGTGTTTAAAATGATAGCCGTTGGCAACCATAATCGCTTTTGCGTTGGATTTAAAAAAGCTTCGGCACATTGTGCAAAATGCTCCCGCAGATCCTTTCATTACAATGTTTCTTTTATCTCCTTTTACTGCATCAACAGGGGAGTAATCTTTGATGATTTTGTCCAGCGACCTTTTAGCAAATGGTTTGTTAAGATCGCGAGGCTGAAGAAATATGTGAACAGGGTTACAGTTAGGGAGCGCATTTTCCATCCAGGCTCTTTGCTCTAAAATAATGGCGCGCATGGCTTTGGTTAAGGGCAGCTTATATTCTTTTTGGTTTTTCATTTCTCCACGAACCCCAACAACAGATGCGGGAAAGGTAATTAATGTTGGGAAGTCGATACTATTGAGCCACTCCCACTTCATTTGTGGAATATTGATAGGGCGTATGCCTGTTAATATCATAAATCGAGCAGCATTTTTCTGATGCACATTAGGGGCTGCTGCGAGGTTTATCCATAATTCAGCTATCGAATCTAAGTCTGTATAAACTTGGCAAGGACGAGGGCTTTCTACACGGTCAGATACGTAAAAGTCATCGATATCAGCTGCTGGGTTATTCCCTGAGTTAAATTTGTTCTTAGCAAATCGCCATACTCTTCTAATCTGTGCAAAAAGCTCGATTGCCTGGTTATTGGACTCTGTCTGGATAATTATATCTACAATCTTTTCTAACTCTCCTGCTGTAAGAGACTGGAATGCACGCTTAAGCGGAAAATGATGCCTAAGCTTTTTTATTCTACATTGATATGTTCTGAGCGATGAAGCTGCAAACTTGGTGGGTGCGTTGTTATGGCGCTCTATTAGGCTTTGTTCATAAGCATCAAACACTGTTTTAATATTATGATTATTTAAAATGCCATATTTCATTTGTTCAGTGAGCTTACGCGCTTTTGCTATTGTTAATTCAGGTGCTTCACCTAACTTGGTATTAGCTATGCCAGATGATTTAGGGAAGTTAGAGTAGAAAATAGCGGTGCCAGACTTGGTGAAAATTAGTCGAATATGGTGTTGTGCTTCGTATTTCGATAATCTTTTAGTCCGACTAGGTTTAAGGCCTTGTTTATCTGCGCTTTTTTCTTCAAAAAATATGATATTTTGAGCCAGCGTAGCACACCGATTTATGTGCTGCATAGAAAACGGCGGTTTGAGCTGATTCCATTCTATTTTTGCCTTAGTGTACTGAGCCTTGGTAAGTGTTGATAAAGAGTTTTTCACTTTTTTGTAACCTATATAAATAAAGGCCTTGCGGCGATTTTTATTGATTGAGATCAACGAAGCAACAGAGAAAAATAGGCATAATTCGTGGCTGCAATTTACACCTAAAAATAAAATGGTGTGTTACGAATGTGTGCTACGATTAAATGAAAAATAAAGGTTTTTTATTGAACTGGGCTTGTATAAAAAGTAGTCAAAAAACATTTAGTTTAACTCTATCTTTATGTTTTTTAATGATTTTAATTGGAAAGGCTAAAAAGTGGCACTACTAATAAATAGTAAATGCATTAACTGCGATATGTGTGACCCAGAATGCCCTAATGAGGCTATTTATATGGGCGCTAAAATATACCAAATAGATGCAAACAAATGTACTGAGTGTGTGGGGCATTACGATAAACCTACCTGCGTAAGTGTATGTCCAATTGACTGTATAAAGCCCGATCCTAATAAGCGTGAAAGTTTAGACGAGCTGGCTGATAAGTTTGTGCTGTTGACTAACTTATAACTTGTTCAGGTATTTTGCTAAGCCGCTTTTACTATAGGTTAAAAGCACTACCTACATTACTTATTTAGCTTGTAGCTAAAGCCCGCTGTCATGCATTTTTAGTTTCAATCAAATCTCATTACCTTCATTAATTATCAACTATGTTGTGTTACCTTAAGGCTTTATAAACTCAAGTATTAATCTAAGTTTTAGATTGCATTCTATAGGAGTCTCTTTTGGATATAGGTATTAACGCTATTCAGGCTGTATCTTCAAAACGAACAATATTTATTAATGATGAGTGCCGAGTATTTGTAATTGGCGATCTTGATGGTAATTTACCTGCCTTAAAAAACGCACTTAATAACGTAAATTTTAACCCTGAAAGAGATACTTTGTTTTGCCTAGGCGATTTTGTTGATCGCGGGGATAAAACATATGACTTATTTACATACTTACAAGCCATTAGGGCATGTATGATATTAGGTAATCATGAGCATTTAATGTTGGAATCATTATTAAGTAATGATAAAGCGGCTTTTAAATTATGGACTGACAATGGTGGCAATTGGCACAAGTCGGTATCGAGAGAAAAGCTCAGTGTTATGTGCGATGAGTTACTAACTAAACCGCTTTCAATAGTACTTGAATATCGCGGCTATAAAATTGGGTTGTCTCATACATTTGCACAATCGTGGGATTGGGAAAACTACCCTGATGATAAGTCGGTGATTGTGCAATCTCTATTGTGGGATCGTGAAGTAGTTAAACAAAATAAGGTAGTTAAAAGTCATGGAGTCGACTTTACAATACATGGACATAACTCAACTAAAGCACCTTTTTGGGTGGGCAATAGTTACCATATAGATACCAATTATCTAGGAGGAAAGCCTACACTCTCAGAACTTTCAGAGGTTATTGCTTCGCTTAATAAATCCAACGCTATTTAGCATTGTTACTTTTCAAATATCATCCGGCAGTTTTTCTTTTTAAAGTATAAACTGCCGACTATCACATCAAATTACCCCCTTCGTTTTTGTATACACTTAATGATGATTTGTGCGCTGTAGTTATTTCATTAAGCTATTAAATACCACAAAGCCGCTCTTAGTTTTTTAATTGAGAGCTGCTTTAATGTGTGGGCTGGATTTTAACTTTCATTTAATAGGTATTAATACAGTTATATGAGAGGTTGATTTAATTTAATATTTTTTATTAACAAACGGTTAAGTTTGGCTGTGTAGAATTTGGAAAAATTTTTGCCATTTCGTAAATAATTTACGTAAAAGGATTAACTTCTCGCTTTAGTTTTATATAAGCAGATTTAAATGGAACAGCTCCTCACATGATAGTAGCAAGTATATACCCTTTTCCTTTTTCAACGTTTTGTAAGTCATCACTTTATATATCAATATTTTCTGCTTTGAGTTCTACGTGTGCTTTTGCAGCGCAAGAAAACTCGCAGCACGCAAAAGATATGGAAGTAATAGAAGTACGTGGTATCCGTTCAAGTATGGCCGAAAACTTAGATGTAAAACGTATGTCTAGCTCTGTGGTTGATGCAATTACCGCTGAAGATATTGGAAAATTCCCTGATAAAAACGTTGCAGATTCGCTTCAGCGTGTACCCGGTGTGGTAATTGAGCGTGACGGCGGGGAAGGTTCATCAGTTAGTATTCGTGGTTTATCATCAGAACTTACCTTTACACAGCTTAATGGTAATTTTATTGCGTCTTCCCCGGGGGAGCCTTCGCGTTCGTTTGATTATGCTTTGTTACCGTCTTCAATGATTGAAAGCGTAGAGGTTTATAAATCGCCAGAAGCACGCTTAGATGAAGGTGGGGTTGGTGGTACTGTATTAATGCATAGCCGAAAACCTCTGAGTATGGATGCAAACTCAGGTGTATTTAATGTAGAGAGTACTTACGCTGATGTTACAAAAGAGTACGAACCGCAGTTTACGGGTTTATATTCGTGGAAAAATGACGACGAAAATTTTGGTATATTAGTTGGCTATACATATCAGGAGCGAACAAACAGAACGCTTTCGGGCGGTACTGATGCCAATGTGTGGCGCTATACTGGCACTGGGCAACCTACAGATATAAACGGTAACGCAGTTGATAACAATAATGGTTGGGATGTTATTAATGATGCAGGCGGTAATAGTTACGATGGTGTTTGGTTTCCGCAAGTTGTGCGAGGTTCAGTTCTTAACGAAAAACGTGAGCGCGAAGGAATTCAATTTAGTACGCAATGGCGACCAACAAATCGTTTAGAGCTTGGATTTAATTACTTTGGCTTTACACTCGGTCAAGACAGAACAGAATCTGTGATTGATATACCTGAGTGGTCTTTAAATTCTGATTTTTTAACTGGTGTAAATCTTGATGGGTCGGGGAGTATTGTTACTGGTATGCAATACGATGTGATGGCAAGCGGTATTGAAAGTGATATGCAGTTTCCGTGGATGCGCGGCAGTTATGTACGTGAAGAATCCACCTCCGATACCTTTGATTTTAATTTAACTTATGAAGGTGATAATTTTAAAGCGCGCTTTGTAATTGGTAATACAAAATCAGAAGGGGGGCCGGAAGAAAGCTGGGAAGCCGCATATAAAAGTTCAAACGCGGGTGAAAACGCCACTACTATTCAAAATGCTGCTCAAACGGCTGGTTGGTCACTAGAGCAAAATAATGTATCACTTAATATTGACCCTAATACATTAACTAACTTACAAAGTGGAATTGGAGGCGGTCGTGATGCGGGCTCTTCAAATTCAAGTTTTGTACGCAGTGAGCTTGAGGAAGATTATTACCAAGCTGATGTGGATTTTTATGTTGACTGGGGCTTTTTTAAAACAATTAGAACCGGTGTCAAATACCGTAATTCCACGCTTCATCGTGAAACTGGTAATACTTTCTTTTTAGATCCCAATTTCAACATAGCTGAAGGCGAAGCAAGCGAGCAAGGTATTACGCGTTTTGATAGTTACCAGTGGAATGGTGGAATGCCATTAGCTCAAAATGTATTTGCAAGTGAGAGCAATATAGTAGGCGGGTTTGATATAAACCAAATGCCAAGTATCGACTGGAATAAATACCGCGATATGGTCACTGCTAGCTATGTTCCTTATACGCGCATTGAAGATAATTTTGTTTACGATATAGAAGAGAAAATATCTGCTTTTTATATTCAAGGCGATTTTGAGTTTAGTGAAGTAAGAGGTAATTTGGGCGTGCGTGTTGTGCAAACAAAAACACTTACTTCATCTACTGACTTATATACCTACCAATTAGATCATACAAATGACGAAACAGGCGAGCCAGTAACGGGTGACGCACGCTTTGTAGAAGACTATCAGTTAGTCACTCAGCAAAACAAAGATACTCAAATATTACCAAGCTTTAATATAGCGTGGGATGCAACAGATGATTTAGTTATTCGTGGGGCAATAGCAAAAGTAATGTCTCGTCCTGATTACAGCGATTTAGGTGCGCAGCAGCGTATTACATTTGTATCGGACGAATGGGCAGATGATAGAGCTGCATTTAATGAACAGCCAGGCTTTAGCGGCAGTGGCGGTAATAAAAATTTGAAACCATTTGAATCAGTACAAGCTGATTTATCTATTGAGTATTATTACAGCGAGGGTTCTGGGGTTGGATTGGCACTTTTTCATAAGAAAGTAGATAACTTTGTTGTGCCACTGGTAATAGATGCAGAGCAAAGCTTTGCCGGTAAAAATAATATAGTAGATGCAGGAACCATTAATATAGCTCCGTATAGTACTGTGGGAAATGGTACCGATGCAGTATCTAAAGGCGCGGAGATATTTATTCAGCATGCGTTTGATAATGGTTTTGGTTTTTATGCAAACTACACCTATAACAAAACCAACAAAGCAGATGTAACAGTAAATGGTGAAGAGTTTGGTCAGTCGGCATTAATAGGTAGTGCAAAGTATCAGTACAACACCTCTGTTTATTATGAAGGTGATGCTTTTAATATACGCGCTTCATATAACAAACGAGGGGAGACAGTATTAGGTCTTAATAGTGGGTTAAATGTATATCAAGATCCGTACGAGCAAGTTGACGTTAATGCATCGGTTAATTTGTATGAAGGGCTAAGCTTAACAGCTGCTGTTATTAATTTAACTAAGTCGGAATCGGTAACGCGTTTAGGTGATGATACAGATGCACGATTACTTAACTCGAGCTATTCGGGTAGGCGCTATTACGCAGGCTTTAATTACAGCTTTTAATTAATGACATACGCAATATTTTATCAAAAGCCAACTGACTAACTTTAGTTGGCTTAACCTAACAGAGCTAAATAGTATAATTTTATGTATGCATATAGTTTTGCCGCTCATACATAGATTATTTAATAGGCAGAAAAAGCGTCGCAGCCCTTTATTTGTATAGCTTTCATACTAAATTCATTTAATTGTCAAAAAGCTGAAATAAAACATTGACCCCCGCTCGAATCTCCCTATAATGCGACCCCACTGAGACGGGAAACGCCGAAGCATAGCAAGGCAGCAACTACTCAGAGAGTTAAATAAAACTTCGGTTTTAAATCTTCCAAAAGAAAATTTAAAACAAAGTATTGACTCGAAAAATAAAGGGTGTATTATTCGCACCCCTTGAGACGCTAAAGCGACTCAAAATGTTCTTTAAAAATATAAAGCAATCATCTGTGTGGGCACTCGTACAGATTGAGTTCTAACAGCCAACCTACTTAGGTAGTGAGGCAAACAAATTAGAGTCTCAATTGAAACTGAGTGACCATATGTTATTAAAAGATTCAGCCTTGAGCTGTTTTGATTTTACTTTTTTTAAAAGTGAAAATAATAACGCACAGTCAATTCGTTTTTGGCAACAAAAACAAAAATTCAGAATTCATTGAGCTGTCGAAAGACATAAAACTTTTTAATTGAAGAGTTTGATCATGGCTCAGATTGAACGCTGGCGGCAGGCCTAACACATGCAAGTCGAGCG